>NZ_BAABDQ010000002.1:0-778564 GCF_039539705.1 Nonomuraea rosea
GCAGGCGCCGCCGCCAGCCGGCCGCCGCCGCCCGCACCTCGCTCTGGGCCGACCCGGCCGTGTCACGGTCGGCGGCACTGGGGGGCGCGGTCGCGGCCGCATCGCCGGGCGTGTGGGCGTAACTTGGCGCGTGCGCGTCGCCTGGCGCGTGCGCGTCGCTTGACACGTGGGCGTCGCTTGGCGTGTGGGCGTCGCTTGGCGTGTGGGCGTCGCCTGGCACGTGCGCGTCGCTTGGCGCGTGGGCGTCGCTTGGCGCGTGGGACGCAGCCGAAGGGCCCGTCGCCGCCGCGCCCGTGGGTCCTGCGCTTGCCAGGCCCGTTTCCGTGGTGCTGGAGGCGGCGGGGAACGGGTTCGGGGCTGGTGCGGAGGACATGCTGAGGCGGTCCATGAGCTGCTGCGCCGTGGGACGTTGGGCCGGATTCTTGGACAGCGCCGCCTGCACCAGCTCCAGCAGCGGCCCGGACAGCCCGCGCAGCTCCGGCGTCTCGTTCACGATGCGCAGGAGGACCGTGGGCACCGAGCCCGACCCGAACGGCGGGAGGCCGCTGGCGGCGAAGGCCACCGTGCTCCCCCAGGCGAAGATGTCCGCCGCCGGCCCGATCTGCGCGCCCGACACCTGCTCAGGCGACATGTACGACGGCGTCCCCACGATCGCGCTGCTCACCTCCGAGTCCGCGAGCTGCGCGAGACCGAAGTCGATGACCTTGGGCCCCACCTGGGAGAGCAGCACGTTCGACGGCTTGAGGTCGCGGTGCACCACCCCGGCCCCGTGGATGGCACGCAGCGCCATCGCCATCGCCGCGGCCAGGCCGTCCAGCGCCGACCCCCGCAGCGGCCCGGACTCCCGGACGGCGTCGACCAGGCTCTGCCCCTCGACGTATTCGGTGACCAGGTACGCCACGTCCCCCTCGGCGTCGGCGTCGAGCACGGGAGCCGTACAGAACCTGGCGACCCGCTTGGCCGCGGCGATCTCCCTGGCGAAGCGCCGCCTGAAGTCGGCGTCCGCGCTCATCCTGGCGCGGATCAGCTTGACGGCCACCCGCGCCCCGCCGGGGTCGCGCGCCAGGTAGACGACGCCCATGCCGCCCTCGCCCAGCCGGCCCAGGAGGGTGTACGGCCCCACCTGCCGGGGATCGCCGTCTTGTAACACCGACAAGGTCATAGACGGCCAGATTAGCGGCCAGGCTGGTGGATCACACGTCCAGCCGCCACTGGTTCCATTCGTCGAACAGCTCGAAGCCCATGGCCTCGTTGATGGCCAGCATGTGGGTGTTGGAGGTGGCGTTCCAGGTGATGACGCGTTCGAGGTGGGGCTCGCGCTCGCGCATCCAGAGCAGGTTGCGCAGCTTGAGCAGCAGGCCCAGCCGGTGGCCCCGGTGCTCGCCCAGCACCGTCGTGTCCGCCTGGTAGCACCAGCCGTCGGAGCGGTCGGCCGCGAGGTAGAGGCGTGTGTAACCGGCGGGCGCCCCGTCGGAGTCGCGGCGCGCGATCGTGGTGTAGCAGGTCTCGCCGCTGTCCGGGATCCGCCGCTCGTGGTCGCGGATGCGGTCGAGGCTGAAGTTCATGTCCTCGAGGTCGCCGTCGCGCGGGGCGTCGTTCATGCCGCCCGTCACGGTCACGAGGTCGGGCAGCAGCTCCGGGCCCGCCGGGCCGATCCACTGCTCCAGGCTGTAGCCCGGCACCTCGGGCACCATCGCCTCCAGGGCGGGCCAGTCGGCCGTACGCAGGTCGAGCGTGCGGCGGGCCTCCGTGAGCGCGACCGTCATGCCGTGGGCGCGGGCGAAACGGGCGCCCGCGCCGATCACGGGCGTCTCTGTCAGCATCAGCCGCCTGCCGTGGGCACGCAGCCGGCCCACGGCGTGCTCGAACAGGGCCGAGCCGAGGCCTTTGGTCCGCCGTTCCGGGCGCACCACGAGGGGCAGGACGGTGCCCACATGGGTGTTGTCGAGGAGGTGGAGCGCCAGGCGGTAGCCGCCGGTCACCTTGCCGTCCTCGACCACCGCCCAGAGCTCGGTCCGCAGGCCGGGAGTGTCCACGCACAGGTGGGCGCGGAAGCGGGCGAGCGAGAGCTGGGGGCCGGGGTCGTCAGTGGCGGCGGCCACGTACGCGTCGTGCAGGCCCGCGATGAGATCGCCCTGGCTGAGGGGGTCGATGGGCTGAATCACCATGCGCCCAGCAAAGCGCACGCATCAGCCCGGAGCGACCGAATTTCCAGCGGTGCGCCGGCCTGACGGCTACCGCGCCGCCGCCCACGACCGCCGGGGCCACGGACGGACCGCCAGGCTCTCACTGGCGGTAGTTCTCCACCTCGCTCACGGGGCGGGCGGCGGCGTTGTCCGGGTCCTCGCCCGCGCTGCGCCTGGCCCTGCGCTGCCTGAGCAGGTCCCAGCACTGGTCGAGCGCCGTCTCCAGCTCCTTGATACGGCTGCGCTCCTCGTCCGAGGTGACCTCGCCGGCCGTCAGCTTGCCCCGCAGATCGTGCTCCTCGGTGACCAGAGCACTGATCCTGGTGAGAATCTCGTCGTCCCGCATGAGCATGACTCTAATCACTGCGTGATAGAACACGCCCTATGTCTGGTATCGCGCTGGTAAGAAAGCCCGGCCCCCGGATCTCCGAGGGCATCGTCACCCACATCGAGCGCGAACCAGTCGACTACGAACGCGCCCTCGCCCAGCACGACGCCTATGTCGCCGCGCTGGCCGGGAGCGGGTGGCGGCCCGTGTACGTCCCGCCGGCGGACGAGTTGCCCGATGCGCCGTTCGTGGAGGACACGCTGGTGGTGTCGGGGCGGCTGGCCGTACTGACCAGGCCGGGTGCGGCGGGGCGGCGGCCTGAGGTGGAGGCGGTGGCGCAGGCCGTACGCGAGGCGGGGCTGACGGCGGTCAGGATCGCGCGGCCCGGCACCCTGGACGGCGGCGACGTGCTGCAGGCCAACGCCACCGTGTACGTCGGGAGGTCCGCGCGCACCAACGACGAGGGGATCGCGCAACTGGCCGCCCTGCTGCCGGAGCGCCGGATCGTGCCGGTGGACATGTCCGGCGTGCTGCACCTGAAGTCGGCGGTCACGGCCCTGCCCGACGGTACGCTGATCGGTGACCCCGGCCGGGTGGACCTGCCCGATCTGCTCGTACCGCCGGAGGAGCCGGGTGCGCACGTGGTGCCGCTGGGCGGGGATCGCGTCCTGCTGGCCGCCTCGGCGCCGAAGACCGCCACCCTGCTTGAAAGGCGCGGATTTATCGTGACGAGCGTTGATATTTCGGAGTTTGAGAGGCTGGAAGGCTGCGTCACCTGCCTCAGCGTCCTCGTACCGGACTGACGGGCTTTCTCGACCGGGCTTTCTCGATGGGGCCTGACCGATGGGGTTTGGCGGATCCAGGCCGAGCCGCCGACGCCCTGTGTTCAAGATGTGAGATCAGGGACGGCGCATCCCGAGACGTCTGGTACCGTGCATGGCATGCTGCGCGGACTCCTTCTTAGCTGCCGCGGCGGGGGCCTCTAAGGCCGGCTCCCTCGCCGCGGAGCGAGTCATGCGCGTCGGCCGCTTTCTTCCGACCGACGAGGAGCAGCAACCATGACCGCTCAGCAGCCCAGCAATATGCCGATCCAGCGCTACCAGGCATTCGAGCCGATCCGGCTGACCGACCGCACGTGGCCCGATCAGGTGATCACCAAGGCGCCCCGATGGTGCGCGGTGGACCTGCGTGACGGCAACCAGGCGCTGATCGACCCGATGGACCCCCATCGCAAGCTCAAGATGTTCGAGCTGCTGGTAGGCATGGGCTACAAGGAGATCGAAGTAGGCTTCCCCGCCGCCTCGCAGACCGACTTCGACTTCATCCGGCAGATCATCGAAGAGGGCCGCGTCCCGGACGACGTGGTCATCCAGGTACTGACCCAGGCCAGGCCGGAGCTGATCGAGCGGACCTTCGAGTCGATCGAGGGCGCGAAGCAGGCCATCGTCCACCTGTACAACTCGACCTCCACCCTCCAGCGCCGCGTCGTGTTCGGCCAGGACAGAGACGGCATCACCGCCATCGCGGTCGAAGGCGCCAAGCTGGTCAAGAAGCTCGCCGACGCGACCGACGTGGACGTCTACTTCCAGTATTCGCCGGAGTCGTTCACCGGCACCGAGCTGGACTACGCCGTCGAGGTGTGCGACGCGGTCAACGACGTGTGGCAGCCCACCCCCGACCGCAAGGTCATCGTCAACCTGCCCGCCACCGTCGAGATGGCCACCCCCAACATCTACGCCGACCAGATCGAGTGGATGCACCGCAACCTCAAGCACCGCGACTCGATCGTCCTGTCGCTCCACCCGCACAACGACCGCGGCAGCGCCGTGGCCGCCGCCGAGCTGGGCTACATGGCGGGCGCCGACCGCATCGAGGGCTGCCTGTTCGGCAACGGCGAGCGCACGGGCAACGTGTGCCTGGTCACCCTGGGCATGAACCTGTTCTCCCAGGGCGTCGACCCCGAGATCGACTTCAGCGACATCGACGAGATCCGCCGCATCACCGAATACTGCAACCAGCTGCCCGTGCACCCGCGCCACCCGTGGGGCGGCGAGCTGGTCTACACCGCCTTCTCCGGCTCCCACCAGGACGCCATCAAGAAGGGCTTCGAGCACCTCGAACGCGACGCCGCGGTGGCGGGGGTGCCGGTGGACGAGTTCACCTGGGCGGTTCCCTACCTGCCGATCGACCCGAAGGACATCGGCCGCACCTACGAGGCCGTCATCCGGGTCAACAGCCAGTCGGGCAAGGGCGGGGTCGCCTACATCATGAAGGCCGACCACCAGCTCGACCTGCCGCGGCGGCTGCAGATCGAGTTCTCCAAGGTCGTCCAGGCCCGTACGGACGAGCAGGGCGGCGAGATCGGCCCGGCCGCGATGTACGAGATCTTCCGCGACGAATACCTGCCGAACCCGGCCAACCGGTGGGGCCGCCTCAGCCTCATGGCCCACCGCCACGAGTCCACGGTGGACGACAAGGACCGCATCAGCGCCGACGTCCGCCTCGACGGGGAGATCCGCGAGATCGCGGGCACCGGCAACGGGCCGATCTCGGCGTTCATCGACGCGATCGCGGGCGTCGGCATCTCCGTCCGCGTCCTCGACTACGTGGAGCACGCGATGAGCGCAGGCACCGACGCCAAGGCCGCCTCCTACCTGGAGTGCGAGGCGAACGGTCAGGTGCTGTGGGGTGTGGGCGTCGACGCCAACACCACCACGGCAGCGCTCAAGGCCGTCATCTCCGCCGTGAACCGCGCCTCCCGCTGACCCCATAAGTCTCCACGCCCGGCCCCCGCAACGACCTGCGGGGCCGGTGCCCGGCACGCGCCCACAAGGCCCGCCCCTCACCACTCGACCGCACCCCGTGACAACGGGAGGTGCGGTCGAGTCGTTTCTATGCGCCGGGGGTGCAGTCGTACAGGTCGCCGTAGCGTTTTTGGGCGATGCGCATGAGCGCGATCAGATCCTTGATCGCATCCCTGCCCTTGGCGACCTGGGCCAGATAGATGTCGATCATGCGCTCTCGGCCACTGCAGCGGAATGTGGCGCTCACTCGGTATGGCTGGTCGGTGAATGGAGCGCTCCGCACGTGTGCGGCCATGCCGTCACCAAGGTCGGGAGAAAGGGCGACTCCGCCGTATCTGCTGTAGAGCGGCCGCCTGTCCTCATTCATGAGAAAATCCATGTGCTCTCGCGGCATCCCCGGGCCCTCCCGCGCCCACCACACCTCCAGAGGATGTGGAGCCGGGTCAGGAGCTCGGCAGTCCCCGTTGCTTTCTGTGCCGTTGGTCTTCTCGGTGAGAGGGCCGGACAAACCACTGACGAGGCGAAAAGCCTGCTCGGGAACGAGTTTGCAGACGTAGGGCGACGAATCTGCGACCGGCCGCGGGACGGGTGCCGGTGCAGGGACGTTTTGCTTCTCCAAGGTGCACGCCGCGGCGAGCAACAGAAGAGCAGGCAGAGCTGGGGAAAACCCAGGGCACCTCACTTGTCACCTTCGTGCGTGGAGGCGATTTCGAGGTCGAGATAGTCGTCCACCTCACTTGTGCTGCGGAAGGTGTTGCTGAAGTCGGTGAGCAGCTCGCTGCTGCCTCCTCTTGTGCGAGCCCAGTGGAGAAACTCGCTATATTCCCGCGATGTCATCGCGGCGAAGGACGTGATCGTAGGTGGATCCCCGGCGGCGAAAGGCTGATTGCGGAGTTCCAGCTCGTCGAGCAAACCCTTGTTCAGCATGGTGGTCGCGAGCATCTGCTCGGCCAGCCTTTCCACTGCCAGCCGATTGTCGGCCAGCGTCCGGTGCGCCTCGTCCAAGCTCCGCCCGTTCTCGGACAATTGCCGGGCGACCTGCTTGGCGATCTCGTCGTACGCGGCTCCGGCGAGCTTGTCGTAACCCTTGCCGGCCAGATCCCCGAACGCTCCTACGGCCAATTCGCCCAAGCGTTTGGCTCCCGGCACCGGGAGCAGCCCCAGCGCTTCGCCCACCATGGTTTTCAGCGCCTCATCGGCCTTCTTGTCGTCGAGCCCCTGTGCGATCAGCACCTGACGGCGGATCTCCACCAGGTGAGAGAAAGGACGTGCCTCTTCCACGGTCCGGTCCGTCAGGAATTGCATGACATCGGCCTTGTCGACCTGGCCATTCTGGTTGTGGTCGAACCGTTTGACGTCCGCCTGGGTGAAGCCGAGTCGTTCGGCGTTGGAGGCGTCGAGGCCGAGTGGGGGCACGGTGTCGAGTGCGGCTCGCATGTGTTCGGTCTGTGCTCTCACCAGCGCCTCGAACCCCGCGTCGCTGGAGGTGGCCAGCGTCAGCGCGTACGACATGTCCGCGGCCGCGACCTGGCCGAAGGACGCGCGGTCCAGGAGCAGCCGGGAGAGCTGGTCGATGTTGGCCGCGAGCGCGCACGCCAGCGGATGGCTCAGCGGGGCGAAACGCTGGAAAGCGGAGCTGTCGACGATCTCCAGGTTGCCGCCGCAACCCTTGCAGAAGGCGTTGCGCATCTCGTCGGCGAGGGTCTTGGTCAGCTCGGCGGCCAGCCTCCTGGAGACGGCGTCCTGGCCGGTCGTCGCGCTCACCAGCAGCTCGTTGAACGGCGCGTGGTCGCCCAGGTAGCGGGCGGCGTCCCAGCGGGTCGTCAGCAGATAGTCCAGCACGTTCGGCTTCCACCCGGCCGGCGTGTGGTCCAGCAGTGCCTGGGACGCCTCCCGGCCGGAGCTCGCCGCGTGGAACAGGTCGTCCAGCACCGCCGACCGGCTCTTCGCTCCGGGAGCGCTCATCTCCTGGTCCGGTCGCAGCAGGGTGCCGAGCCCGAGCGCGCCGGCCAGGTCGATCAGGGGGATCTGCGCTCTCGCGAAGACCCGGCCCAGCGGGTCTCTGGCGGCCGCCCATTCGTCCTTGCGCTTCTCGTACTCGTAGACGATCGCGTCACGCCCCACGACCTCCATGAACTCCTTCGAGAACGGCGTCCGCCCGTCGTGGGCCCGCCAGATGAGCGCCTGGGCCTGGTAGCCCGTGTACGTCACGTCGCCCGCCCTGTGCTCGGCCCGGCCCTCACGGACCAGGTCCTTGCGGAAAGCGGGATCGGTGCCCTCGGCGAGAGCCGTGCTCAGCATGCGCAGGGCCGTCCTGCCCTGGCGGGAGAGCTGGGCCACGAGCTCGGCGTCCCCGCAGGCCCTGGCGTCGCGCAGCCGGACGGCGAGCGCGCCGGGCAGCCGCGTCACGCCCCGGGCGCCGAGCACGCCCAGGAACGCCTTGACGAACTCAGCGTCCCCGGCCCGCGTCGCGTACTTCCCCAGCTCGGCCAGCGCCCCGGCGTCTCCGTCCGCGCTCCGCAGTGCGGCGCGACCGGCCAGGGTCCCGTCCAGCAGCCCCTTGGCGGCGTCGAGGCAGTCGGGCAGCTCCAGGAAGCTCCCGGCGGGCGTGCTCGTGCCGAAGGTGACCCGCTGCCGCTGCAGCTCGTGCACCAGCCGCTGCCGTCGCCTCAGGTCCTCGGCCTGCGTCGTGACCCGCCCGGCCAGCTGCCGCAGCCGCGCCGCCGGCGAGGTGTCCAGGCCGGCGCTCTGCAGCTCGCCGTGCAGGGCCCGGGCCAGCTCGTCCAGCCGCCTGGCGGCCTCGGCGTGCTTGCCCGCCATCGCGTCGAACTGGGCCGGCTTGACCCCGGTGAACTCCGTCACGGCGTCTCCTGAGCCGTGGCCAGCCGCCGGTGAGCGCTGTGCACGGCCTGCCGGAGCATGTCGCGCAGCTCCCGTTGTTCGGCGTGGACCTGGGCATCGAACCGGGCGCCCGCCGGCCCCACCCATGCGTCGTTCGCCATCAGGCGGCAGGACGGATCGAGCGCCCACCAGTGCTCGTCGGACAGCCGCTGGATCCGCTGTGCCACGGCTCGGATCGCCTCGCGATCGAGGTCGGCCACAAATGGTCCCCTTAACGGCTCGCTGCGCTGGAACAACTTTCGCACGGTAATCAATGGCACCTCAATAGAACAAGCCGATCCTCGATGAAAGGTATGGCCCGTTTGTGTTTTGCGAATGAATAGGGGATTTGCGCCGAAGGATAGAAAAGGGTATTTCCGCAAAGTGCTAAGTGAAAGTGGCCGTCGAGGGTGCCTGGGCCGCGGCCGGGGTGGCTGGATAGTGAACGTTGCGTTTCGATGCGATGAACCGTATCCTCCTTAGAGAACGAAGCGTTCTCTAAGGAGGGTGTCATGGGCCTCGTGCTGTCCGGACTGATCCTGGCGATGCTGCTGGGCGCCCTGGACCAGACGATCATGGCGCCGGCCCTGCCCGCCGTGGCCGGTGGCCTGGGCGGGTTCGATCAGATGCCCGCCGTGGTCAGCGCCTACCTCGTCGCCGCCACCGTCGTCATGCCCGTCTACGGCAAGCTCGGCGACCGGTACGGCCGCAAGCCCACCATGCAGGTGGCCATCGTGGTGTTCGTGACCGGAGCCGTGCTGTGCGCGGTGGCCACGTCGATGCCGCAGTTCATCGCGTTCCGCGCCATCCAGGGCGTGGGCGGCGGCGGGCTGATGATCGGGGCACAGGCGATCATCGGGGAGATCGTGAGCCCGCGTGAGCGGGGGCGCTACCTCGGGTTCATCGGGGCCGCCTACGTCGTGGCGGCCGTGGGCGGGCCGCTGATCGGCGGGTTCTTCATCGACCGGCTGAGCTGGCGGTGGATCTTCGCCATCTACCCGCCCCTCGGCCTGCTGGCGCTGGTCGTGCTGACCCTCACGCTGCGGCTGCCGCCCAGGCCGCGTACGCGGGCGCCGCTCGACGTCGCGGGGGCCGTGACGCTGGCCGTCGCGGTGGTGGGCGTGGTCATGACCGGGCAGACCAGGAACCCCGCCTACCTGCTGCTGGCCGCGGCGGGGGCGGTGGGATGGCTGGTCAGCGCGCGTTTCGCCAAGGATCCGATCCTGCCGCTGCGGTTGTTCAAGGACCGGGCCTTCGCGGTGCCGGTGGCGATCAGCGCGCTCATCGGGTTCGCGCTGTTCGGGACGATCACGTACATGCCCGCCTATCTGCAGATCGCCCTCGGCACCAGCGCCACGCAGGCGGGGCTGCTGGTGACCGCGCTCATGGGCGGCGTGCTGACCACCACCATCGTCTCCGGGCGGCTGATCACGCGGACGGGACGGTACAAGCCGTACCCCGTCGCGGGCACGGCCCTGGCGGCGGCCGGGCTCGGGCTGATCGGGCTCGCCGGCGGCGCGCCGGTCGCGCTGGCCGGGGCGATGCTGGTGACCGGGCTGGGCGTCGGGCTGGTCATGCAGGTCATGGTGCTGGCCGCGCAGAACGCCGTGGAGTACGAAGACCTCGGCACCGCCACGTCCTCGGTGACGTTCCTGCGCCAGATCGGCGCCTCGGCCGGGGTCGCGCTGGTGGGCGCGCTGATCACCTGGCGCTTCTCCGGCGTGATCCCCGCCACGGGATCCGCCACCGGACCCGCCGAGCTGCCCGAAAGCGTGCGCGCCGCGTTCGCCGAGGCCGTGCCCCCGGTGTTCGCGGCCATGGCGCCGCTGCTGGCCGTGGCGTTCTTCCTCGCGCTGGCGCTGCCGGCGCGTCCGCTCCGCACCACCGCATACGTCGAGGAGAAGATGTGAAACTCGTCGCACCCCTGAGCGCGTTCGGCCGCGAGGACCTGGCCATGGCCGGGGGCAAGGGCGCGAACCTGGGCGAGCTCGTCAGGAACGCCTTCCCCGTCCCCGACGGCTTCGTCGTCACCACGCACGCCTACGGCCTGGTCGCGCAGGGCCACGACACGCGGGCGTACTTCGAGGAGGCCGTGCTGCCCGATGACCTGCGGCAGGCGATCGCCGGCGCCTACGCCGCGCTCGGCGGCGGCCCGGTGGCCGTGCGGTCGAGCGCCACCGCCGAGGACCTGCCCGGGGCCGCGTTCGCCGGACAGCAGGACACCTACCTGAACGTGGTCGGCGAGCCTGCCCTGCTCGACGCCGTACGCCACTGCTGGGGCTCGCTCTGGACCGACCGCGCGATCGCCTACCGGGCCAAGCTCGCCATCGACGACTCCGAGGTGCGGATCGCGGTGGTCGTCCAGAGCATGGTCGAGGCCGACACGGCAGGCGTCCTGTTCACCGCGAACCCCGTCACGGGCGACCGCACCCAGCTCGTCATCGACGCCAGCAGCGGCCTGGGCGAGGCCGTGGTGTCCGGGCTCGTCACCCCCGACCACTACGTGATCGGTCCCTCGGGCGCGCCCGTCTACACGCCGGGCCGCCGCGAGGTGGTCATCAGAGGTACGGCGGGCGGCGGCGTGACCCACGAGACCGGCGCGGTCACGCCCGCCGAGCCGCTGCCCGGCGCGGTGCTCGACGAGCTGGCCGGGCTCGGCAAGCAGGTCGCCGCCCACTTCGGCCGCCCGCAGGACATCGAGTGGGCCTACGCGGGCGGCCGGGTCCACCTCCTGCAGGCCCGCCCCATGACGGCGCTGCCGCCGCCCCCGGTCGGCAAGCTGAACCCCGTCCAGCGGCGCATCTGCAGCGTCCTGCTCGAATACCTCCCCGAGCGCCCCTACCCGATCGACATGACGACCTGGGTCCCGTACGGGCCGGTCGGCCTGATGGGCAAGGTGACCGCCAGCTTCGGCCTGTACGGCGTGTTAAGCGGGTTCCTGCGGGAGCAGGAGGGCGTCGTCTACCAGCTCGTGCCGCCGAGGCCGCGGCCCAGCGCCGCTGTCCTGCTCACCCCGTTCCGCCTCGTGGCCCGGGCCAGGAAGTACGATCCGGCCCGGTGGACGCAGGACCCGCGCTTCCGCGACTACCTCGCCGCGATCACCGAGCTGGCCGCCCGCGACCTGGGCTCGATGCCGTGGGAGCGGCTCGTCCACGTGCCCAGGCAGGCGCTCGCCCTGGTCGAGCCGGTGGCCGACCTGCGCGTGGACTACCTGCCCGGCACCGGGTTCGCGCTGCTGCGGCTGCTGGCGGCGGTCAAGCTGCTCGGGCGCGGCAGGCTGTTCGGCGACCTGCTGCACGGGGCCCGTACCAGGACCTCCGACACCAACCAGGCACTGGAGCGGCTGGCCGCGCACGCCAGGCGCACCGGCGCGCTCGACGCCGAACCGATGCCGGCGGAGTTCGCGGCGGAGCTGACGGAGTTCCTGGCCGAGTACGGTCACCGCGAGACCGCCAGCCCGATCCTCGTCACGCCGCCCACCTGGGGGGACGCCCCCGAGATCGTGCTGGGGCTGATCAGGGTGCTGGCCGTCGAGCCGCCCGCGCAGAAGGAGGCGGACGACGCGCTCGAACGCCTGCTCCGCCACCCGCTCCTGCGCTCGCGCGGCCGTCGCGCCAGGATCAGGCGCTGGGCCGAGGCGGCCCGCGCGGGCATCGCCTTCCGCGAGGACAGCCACTTCTCCTTCATGATGCCGCAGCCCGTCCTGCGCAGGTCGCTGCTGGAGATGGGCCGCCGCCTGTGCGACGCGGGCGCGCTCCAGCAGCCTGAAGACGTCTTCCACCTGCGGCTGGAGGAGCTGGAGTCGATCAAGGAGGTGTCCGCGCTGACGGCGGTGCAGGCGGAGCGGCTGCGGGAGGCCGTGCGCGCGCGGGCGGCCAAGCGCGAGGAGCTGTCCGGCGTCCGGCTCATCGACCCGGCCGTGGTCTTCCCCGTCCGTGAGACGGGCGACGCGCTGGTCACCGGGTCGCCGGCGAGCGGCGGCGTGGCGACGGGCCCGGTGAAGGTGATCAGGGATTCGGCCGGGTTCGCCAAGCTCAGTCCCGGGGACGTGCTCGTCTGCCCGTACACGAACCCGTCGTGGACGCCCCTCTTCCAGCAGGCGGCGGCCGTGGTCGTGGACACCGGCGGGGCGGGGTCGCACGCGGCCATCGTGGCCAGGGAGTACGGCATCCCGGCCGTCATGGGCACGGGCAGGGGCACGTACGTGCTGGAGGACGGCCAGGTCGTCACCGTCAACGGAAACGCCGGCACAGTCACCCGCGCTCCTTAAGATGCATTCCATGGTCACCGACCACCGCAAGCAGCCACGACGCCGGGGAGAGGCGCTCAGCGCCGCCATCTACCAGGCGACGCTCGACGAGCTGGCCGAGACCGGCTACGCCGGGCTGACCATGGAGCGCGTCGCCGAGCGCGCCAGGGCCAGCAAGGCCTCCCTCTACCGGCGCTGGCCCACCCGCATCGAGCTGGTGATGGAGGCGGTCTACCACAGCCTGCCCACTCCCGAGTCGTCACCCGACACGGGCAACCTGCGCGACGACCTGCTGGCCATGCTCCGCCGTACGGCACAGGCTCTGTCGGGGCCGGCCGGCGAGGCGATGCGCGGGCTGCTCGGCGAGGCGCTCAGAGGGGAGTCGCCGCTGGGAGCCATGCGGCGCAACTCCCAGGGCACGGCCAGGCGGCTGATGGAGGAGATCGTCCGCCGCGCCGTGGAGCGCGGCGAGGTCGACCCGGACGTCGTCACCCCCCGCCGCCTCGACTCCGGGCACGCGCTGCTCCGCCACCACTTCCTCTTCGAGGGCCCGCCCATCCCCGACACGCTCGTCGTCGAGATCGTGGACGAGGTGCTCGTGCCACTCCTGCTGCCCGGCCGCTGAGCACGGAGAGCTCAGGCCGGGCTGAGCTCGCCGCCCGTCATGGTCCGGCTGTGGCGCAGCGCGCTCCTGCCGACCAGGGCGCCCATCCCGATGCTGACCAGCGCGCTCGCCGCGACCACGGCCACGAACGGCCATGTCACGCCCGGCAGGCCCAGCGCCACCAGGCAGGCGACGGGCACCCAGGCGATCGCGTTGCAGATGGCCGCGACCGCGAGGATCCGGCCGGCGCCGCGTACGTCGGAGGCCAGCGAGGGCGCGGCGGACGCGATCATGGGCAGCGGCAGCACCAGCGCCAGGACGATCGGCGTATGGAAGCCGCCGATCATTGCGTCGCCCAGCGGCCCGACGGGCCGGCCGGTGTTGCCGATGGCGAGGCTGTAGAAGGCCAGGGCGACGGGCATGACGAGCAGCACGGCCGTCACGACCACCCGCCGTGCCGCCATCCGCGTGACGGCCCCGTAGACGGAGCGATGCATCGCGGTGCGGCAGGTCATGATCATCGGAACCACCGACAACAGGGCCATGACGCTCGCCGAGAGGTGCAGCATCGTCGCCAGGTCACGCAACCGGGCGGCGGCCCCGCCCGCCCCGGTCATCCCGCTCATCCCGGCGGCCGCGGCCCAGTCGCCGTGGGGTCCGGCCACGGCGCGCACGCCCGGGTTCCACAGCAGCAACAACACGGCGCCGGCGACGGAGAGCACCGCCGCGAGCGGGATCCTGAGCGGCTTGGCCCCGGGAATGCGCTTGTGGTGCAGCCACGCGTCGGCCGCGCTCCAGAGGAGATCGAGCACCGTGCGCACGCGGACCGGCCGCGCGGCGATCAGATCGTCGACCTCGTCGCCGTAGCGCTGCCGCCACGCCTGCGGGTAGAGGCTGAGCACGCCCCTCGCGATCGCGCGCCTCATGACACCCCCCAGACGAGCCCGGTGCGCCGGACCCCGGTCTGCTCGATGCGGCGCAGGGTGGCGAGCTGCTCGCGCAGGGCGTCGCGCCCGCCCTCGGTGATCCGGTACGGCTTGCGCCGCTCGGCCGTCTCGACCGGCTCGATCCAGCCGCGCTCCTCCAGCCGCATCAGCGCGCCGTAGAGCGTGCCAGGCTCCAGTGAGGTCCCGGAGAACTCCTCTATGTCGCCGATCATCCGATAGCCGTGTTTCTGCCCGTCGGCCAGGCTGATGAGAACCAGCAGCGCCACGTCCGTGAAGCGGCCGAGCTCCTGATTTTTGCGTGCCATGTATTAAGTTAAACTTACTAAGTCTTACTGAGCAAGTCCTATGGTCTCCGCCATCAGGCGCATCGCGTGGTCGAAGGCGGCGGACCGGTTCTCGATCGTGTTGTTGAACTGGCCGAACACCTCGAAGTTGACCCAGCCGTACATCGCGGCCCAGGAGACGACGGCCGGCCAGATCACGTTGTCGGGGACCTCCGGCATGAGCTGCCTGAACGTGGCGGCGTCCGATTCAAGGCCCTCGGGGGGCTCGGTCGCGGACGGCCGTACGGCACCCGCCCGCCAGGCGTCGGAGAGCAGGCGGCCCAGGACGGTGACGTCGCGCACCCGGGCCGCGACCGTGTCCTGCGGCGCCTGGTAGCCGGGCACGGGGGAGCCGTAGAGCAGCGCGTACTCGTGCGGGTGCGCCACCGCCCAGTCCCGCACCGCGTGGCAGACCGTCAGCCACCGGCGCGGGAAGTCGTCCTGCGGGCAGCCGGCGTCGGCGCGCTCCACGGTCTCGCCGAGCGCGTTGTAGCCGTCGATGATCAGCGCGGTGAGCAGGTCATCGCGGCTCGGGAAATAGCGGTAGATGGCCGAGGAGACCATGCCCATCTCGCGCGCTACGGCCCGCAGGGACAGGCCGCCCGCGCCCTCGGTGGCGAGCTGGCGGCGCGCGATGTCGGTGATCTCCCTGGTCAGCTCGGCTCTGACGCGTTCTCTGGCGGTACGGCTGGCAGTCATGGACAGCAGGTTACCAGAGCAGTGCAAGTAAACGAGAGCACTGCTCTTGACGAATGCCGCTCTCTTGAGAGAGCATTGCTCTCGTAAGCGAACGGCGATAACCAGGCGCCGACTGATCCGACGGAGGACCTCATGCTCACCCTCGCCAAGGGCGCCAACGCGGCGCTGATGTTCTTCCTGGAGCTCGGGGTGCTGGCCGCCGTTGGCTATTGGGGCTTCACGCTGGGCGCGGGCTGGCCGATCAGGCTGCTGGCCGGGCTCGGCGGGCCGGCGTTGTTCATCGCCGCGTGGGCGTTGTTCGGGGCGGGCGGCGGGGCGAACGCCACGTACCCGCTCACCGGCCTGGCCCGCGCGGCGCTGGAAATCCTCTGGTTCGGCGGCGGCGCCCTCGCGCTCTACGCCTCCGGCCTGGTCACCTGGGGCGTCGTCTTCTACGGGCTCTTCGTACTCAACGCGGTTCTCCGCATCATCTGGAAGCAGGTCTGATCATGGGCAAGCACATCGTCGTGGGTTCCGGCCAGGTCGGCACGCATCTGGCCGGCAAGCTCCTCGGACAGGGGCACGAGGTCACCGTCGTGACCCGCTCGGGCAGCGGCCCGGAAGGGGCGGTCAAGGTGGCCGCCGACGTCACGGACCGCGCCAGGATGAGCGAGATCGCCAGGGGCGCGGACGTCCTCTACAACTGCGTCAACCCCCAGTACCACCGCTGGCTCACCGACTGGCCGCCGATGGCCGAGTCGTTCCTGGCCGCCGCCGAGTCGAGCGGTGCCGCCTACGTCATGCTGGGCAACCTCTACCCGTACGGCCCCGTCTCGGTCCCGATGACCGAGGACCTGCCGCTTGTCTCCACCAGTCCCAAGGCGCAGGTGCGGGCGAAGATGTGGCAGGACGCGCTGGCCCTGCACGAGGCCGGCCGGATCAGGGCCGTCGAGGTGCGCGGCTCCGACTACTTCGGGCCGGGCGCGACCGACCAGTCCTTCCTCGGCGACCGTTTCCTCGCACCGCTCAGGGCGGGCAAGACCATCCAGCTCATCCATCCCGCCGACCAGCCGCACAGCTGGACCTACCTGCCCGACGTGGCCGACGCGCTGATCGTGGCCGGCCGTGACGAGCGGGCCTGGGGCCGCCCCTGGCACGTGCCCACCGCGGCCCCGCTGACCTTCCGCCAGTTCGGCGACCGGATGGCCGCGCTGCTCGGCCTGCCCGCGCCCAAGATGACGCAGCTGCCGTGGCCGCTGCTGCGCGCGGTGGGGCTGGTCACACCCATGATCGGCGAGCTGCGGCACACGCGCTACCAGTTCACCGCCCCGTACGTGCTCGACTCCTCGGCCTTCCAGCGGACGTTCGGCGTCGTGCCTACGCCGATCGAGACGGCGCTCAAGGCTACGCTCGACGGGTGAAGATAGCCATGATCGGCCTGGGCGACATCGCGGAGAAGGCCTACCTGCCGGTTCTCGCCGCGCAGCCCGCCCTCGACCTGCACCTCTGCACCCGCAACAGGGCCCGGCTCGACCGGCTCGGCGACGCCTACCGGATCGCCGAGCGGTCGGAGCACGTGGACGAGGTGATCAAGGCGGGGGTGGCCGCGGCCTTCGTCCACGCTGCCACCGACGCCCACCCGGAGATCGTCGAGCCGCTGCTCAGCGCCGGGATCCACGTCTACGTGGACAAGCCGATCGCCTACACGCTGGCCGAGTCCGAGCACCTCGTGCGGCTGGCCAAGGCCGAGAACAGGTCCCTGATGGTCGGCTTCAACCGCCGCCACGCGCCGGGATACGCCGGACTCGCCGCACTTCCCCGTCATCTCATCCTGATGGAGAAGAACCGTGCGAACTACCCCGATGCTCCCCGCCGGGCGATATTCGATGACTTCATCCACGTGGTCGACACGCTCAGGTTCCTCGCCCCCGGCCCGGTCACCGGCACCTCGATCAGGACCCGCGTCAAGGACGGCCTGATCGAGCACATCGTCCTGGAGCTGTCGGGCGACGGCTTCACGGCCATCGGCGTCATGAACCGGGCGAGCGGCGCCAACGAGGAGACCTGCGAGGTCATGGGCGACGGGATCAAGCGCCGCGTGGTCAACCTCGGCGACGTCATCGACTACAGGGACGGCGAAACCCTCGCCAGGCGGCCCGACTGGGTCCCGGTCGGCAGGCAGCGCGGCATCGAGCAGGTCTGCCTGGAGTTCCTGACCGCCGTGCGCGAAGGCCGGACGATCAGCGCGGACGACGCCCTGGCCACCCACGCCATCTGCGAGGACATCGTCGCCCAGGCCACCTGAGCCACCTGAGCCGCCTGAGCCACCTGAGCCACCCGAGCCACCTGAGCCACCCGAGCCGCCCGAGCCGCCCGAGCCGCCTGAACAGGCTCTCTCAGCGGACCGGCACGAGCCGCATCGACGCGTCGGCCTTGGTGAACATCCGCTGGAACGGCGCGCCGCCCAGCCTGGTGAGCACGGTGTACCCCTTCGTGTCGCTCAGCGGGCTGGACGACGACACGACGCCCGCCAGCGCACCGCCGTACACCGCGGGCCCGCCGCTGCCCCCGGCCGCCGCGTGGCAGTTGCGGGTGACCATCACCCCCGGCCCCTCCGCGACCCCTTCGACCGTGTCGCCCACGCACCGGTACATCTGCGTGCCCGGATAGCCCTTGCCCGCCGGGTAGCCGAGCAGTTCGAGCCCGCGCAGCGCCGTGCCCCTGGCGGTGGGCATCGGCGGCAGCCCGCGGCCGGTGACGGCCTCCAGCGGGCGCTTGCGCCGTACGACCCCGACCAGGCCCACGTCGTACGGCAGCAGGTCGGTCGAGTACGGCCGGCCGCGCCACCTCGACGGCACGAACGTGCGGACCGCGGGCCAGATCCCCAGCCGCGGCCGCCCCTGGTCGTAACCGGGCAGGAAGGCGAGCTGCTTGAGCGGGCGGCCGTCGTGATACAGGCAGTGCGCGGCCGTCAGCACCAGGCTGCGGCTGCGCGAGCCGATCACCGTCCCCCCGCACAGCACGTCCGTCCGCGACACGGGGTCGCGGCCGAGCAGCACCCCGGTGAGCCGGCGCGCCCCCGTGTACGGGCGCGGCACCGGCGCGTAGCCCAGGCGGTCACCGTCAGGAGTCAGGACCCGGGGAACGGGTACGTTGCGTTGCGACACCTCGGTGACGGCGGCTGGATCGAGCAGGACCAGAGACAGCACCAACCTGAGCACCCTCACACTGTACGCAGAAGATGATCAGTGCTCTGACCTGCGACATCCAGGTTTACTCAACTTGTGTACTGGGTGCCGAGCGCCCGCAGCCGCGCGTGCGCCGATCCGTAGACCGCCGCGTCGCCCAGATACGCCTTGGGCAGCTTGGCGACCATCGTGTAGTTGCTGTCGCACACGTTCCCGACCGGCGCCTGCCCGGCCTGGCTGACGAGCTGGTAGGCGTCGAGCGTGTCCAGCCCGGTCAGCTCCGACGTCCAGGTGACCAGGTCGTGCTGGCTGATCCGGTACGCGTCCTCCAGCGGCCTGGCCGAGCCGGTCGACATGAGGTGCAGGTCGTCCTCCAGCCGCGGCCACGGCGTGGCCACGCCCTTGATGAGCTCGACCGCGACCACGGTGTTCATGGCCGACTCCACCGCGGTGCCGCAGACCTCGCCGTGCCCCTGCAACCCGTGGCCGTCGCCGATCGAGAACATGCCGCCCTCGACGTTGACGCCCAGGTAGACGGTGACGCCCGCGCGCAGCTCGGGGGTGTCCATGTTGCCGCCGTGCGCGTCGGGCGTGATCGTCATGCGGGCCTCGTTCGCAGCCGGCGCCACGCCGACCGTGCCGTGCATCGGGTCGAGCGGCAGCGCCACGCTGAAGTCGCTGTTGCGGGCGTGGTAGACGGCCACGCCCCGCTCCAGGTCGATGTCGTAGCGCCAGACCCGCTCCTCCAGCGGCGGGTGCAGCATGGCCGTGGTGTGCGTCGCGGTCAGCGCGCCGAAGTGCGGGAACGTCGTGGAGACGGCCCAGTCTCTGGCCGGGGTGATCGAGACGAAGTGCAGGGCCAGCGTGTCGCCCGGCTCCGCGCCCTCCACGTGGAAGGGCCCGGTCACGGGGTTCAGATAGGGGAACTCGCACACCTGGGACGGCAGGTCGTCCACGCTCCGGACCAGGCCGCCGAAGCAGTCCTCCGTGTACAGCTCCATGATCGTGCCCGGCCGCACCTTGCCGACGGCCGGGCGCCCACCGAAGGTGTAGCTCAGCTCGTCGGGCGAGGGATGGTAGGAGACGACGTTCACTTGACCTCCGAGGGAAGTACGGGCCGGCGGCCGAGCACATACGACACGCCCAGGATTATCAGCCCGATGGCCAGCCAGATGCCGCCGACCCACTGAGCCGCGACGTTCTGGTTGATGACGACCGCCACCAGGATGAGGAACCCGATCACGGGCGCGATCAGGTGCGACCACCAGTTGCCCGTGCGGCGGCGGAAGAAGTAGTGGACGACCACGGCGACGTGCAGCAGCAGGAAGGCCGACATGGCGCCGAAGTTGACCAGCGAGGTCAGCTCGCCGAGGCCGGTGCTCCTGGTGCTCATGAAGATGCCGACGATCAGCGAGAGGACGGCGACCACCAGGGTCGCGTTGACCGGCACCTGGTGCTTGGGGTCCACCTTGGCCAGGAACCGGGGGAGCTGGCGGTCTCGGGCCATCGCGAACAGCAGGCGCGAGGTGGCCGCCTGCGCGACCAGCGAGTTGGCGAAGCCCCACGCGATGGCGGTGGCCACGGCGGTGAGCACGGCCAGCCAGTGCCCGCCGGCGAACTCGGCGGTGGTGTAGAACGCGTTGCCGGTGGGGTCGCCGACGTTGATCAGCTCATCGCGGTTGGGGGTGAGCAGTGCCGCGACCCACGTCTGCACCACGAACAGCACCGCGGCCACGGCCAGCGCGGCCACCATGGAGCGGCCGAGCCTGCGGGCGTCCTCACGGTTCTCCTCGGCCAGGGTGGAGATGCCGTCGAAGCCGAGGAACGACAGCACGGCCACCGACGCCGCCGCGAACACCACGCTCCAGGTGAATCCCGAGGACTCGAAGAGCGGGGTCAGCGCGCCGGTCTGCGCCTTGCCCTGGGCCAGCGCGATGCCGGCGACCACGAGGAAGATCGCCAGCACCGCCAGCTCGGCCACCAGCATGATCCGGGTGATCCTGGCCGTCATCTGGATGCCGAAATAGTTCACGATCGTGTTGAGCAGCACGAATGCGATCAGCCAGGCCCAGACGGGGATCGCGGGCACGAAGGAGTTCATGGCCACACCGGCCACGAGGTAGAGCAGGGACGGCACGAGCACGTAGTCGAGCAGGATCGCCCAGCCGGCCATGAACCCCACGGGCGCGGCGATGCCCCGCCCCGCGTAGGTGTAGACCGACCCGGCCATGGGGAAGGCCCTGGCCATCTGCGCGTACGACAGCGCCGTGAACGCCATCGCCACCAGCCCGACGACGTACGCCAGCGCCACCATCCCGTGGGAGAAGTGGAAGACGTTGCCGAAGATGCCGAAGGGTGCGATCGGCACCATGAAGATCAGGCCATAGATCATCAGATCGGCGAAGCCTAAGGAGCGCTTCAGCTCCTGGCGATAGCCGAACTGCTCGATTGTGCTCATGGACGGCTCCTAGCTGCTTGGGGGGCGATTCGCACCTTAGAGCCAAAGCTTTCTAGTGAAAAGGTTTCTTTAGAAAGAAGTCCAGGCCATCGGCCCTGGCCAGGTGGACGGGGTGGCACACCTGCCGGTTGAGCAAAGTGAGCGTCCCGCGTGCGCTCGTGATCGTGGCGCCGTCGGCGGAGGCGTCCATGGCGGGCACGGCCAGCGACCCGGCGCGGGCGGACAGGGCGGCCAGCATGGCGACGGCCTCGTAGCAGCCGTGGCCGTGCGCGTTCAGCATGGGGGCGTCGCGGCCGAACCTGGCGGCGTACCGCTCGGCGAAGTCGCGGCTGGCCTCGGTGGGCAGGTCGCGGAAGTAGCCCATGGAGGCGTACAGGCCGCCGGTGACGTCGCCGCCGATGCCCAGCAGCCCGTGCTCCTCCAGCGCGCCGCACAGCCGGGCCGCGCCGAGCCCGGCGGACGCGTACGCCCGGTTGAACGCCACCAGATCGCTGCCGATCAGCGTCAGCAGGATCGCGTCCGGCCTGGCGTCGGCCACCCGGTCGAGCAGTCGCACGGCCGCGCCGTACCGGGCGAAGCTCTCGCCCACCACGGTGGCGCCGTGCGCGCGCAGGCGGCGGCGGGCGTCGGCGTGCACCAGGCGCGGCCAGATGTAGTCGTTGCCCAGCAGGTACCAGCGGCGGGCCCGGCGCGCGCCGGCCAGCCACTCGATGCCCGGCGAGAGCTGCCTGCCGGGGGGTTCGCCGAGGAAGTAGA
Organism: Nonomuraea rosea; assembly: GCF_039539705.1. Lineage (NCBI taxonomy): Bacteria > Bacillati > Actinomycetota > Actinomycetes > Streptosporangiales > Streptosporangiaceae > Nonomuraea > Nonomuraea rosea. Next base: position 21,402 of record NZ_BAABDQ010000002.1, read on the forward strand.
CGCCGGGCGCGTGGCCGCCGCCCTCGTACGGCGGGGCGTACACGAACGGGACCCGCCCGGCGATCGCGGCCACCACCGCCACCCGCACGTCGCTGGCATGGGCGCCCGCGACGGCCGCCACCGTCCGCGACCCGACCAGCCCGGACACCTCGGCGGCCACCTGGCGCGCGGGCCGCCCGCCGTCGATGAGCACCAGCTCGACCGGCCGGCCCAGGATGCCGCCCGCGGCGTTGAGCTCTTCGGCGGCCAGCACGGCGCAGTTGATCGCACAGGGCCCCATCAGGCCGAGCACCCCGGACACCGGAACGATCAGGCCGATCCTGATCGAGCCTGACGGGAGGAGCCGCGCTTCGAGAGGATCGACGATCGCCGCCACGCCGACGAGTATCCTCCGTCATAGCTCCCCGATGAAAGGACCTTTCTCCATGACCGCTTCTGGGCTCGGGTCCTCACTCTCCTACCTGCTCAGCCGTGCGGAGCGCGGGGTCAACCGCGGCCTGGCCGCGGTGCTCGCGGGGGAGGACGTCACGGTCGAGCAGTGGCGCATCCTGCGCGCGCTGACCGACGGGCGCGGGCACTCGATGGGCGAGCTGGCCGAGGCGGTGCTGATGCCGCACCCGACGCTGACCAAGGCGGTCGACCGGCTGATCGACCGGGCGCTGGTCTATCGCGGGCCGTCGGCGGGTGACCGGCGGCGGGTGGCGGTGTTCGTGTCCGACCGGGGGGCCGAGCTGCTCGCGCGGGTGGACGGCGCGGCGGCCGAGCATCACCGGCTCATCGAGGGCGCGTTCGGGCGGGAGCGCACGGAGCAGCTCATGCGCGACCTGGAGAGCCTGATGGAGGCGCTCGACTACGCCGAGCTGCGGGTCTGACCTGACCTACGGCCGGTCCTCCGGAGCCATGGCCGGCTATCCGGTGCCGGCGGACCTGGCCCGGCAGGGCATGCTCGCCCTCTGCCGGGACCTGCACCGGCTCAACATCCTGGCCACCTACCGCCGCTACGAGACCGAATGGGCGCGCAGGCCCGCGTCGGGCCTGCGCGCCTATTTGTCAGGGGTACAGGCCGCGCATCTGGTGCGCTTCGGCCACCCGGCCGACGCCGATCACGTGCGCCGCCTGCCTGAGCGTCAGGCCGCGCTCGGCGGCCAGCGTCGTGACCTCGGTGAAGGCGTTCAGCATGAGGTCGCGCAGCTTGAGCTCGACCTCACCGGAGCTCCAGGAGTAGGCCTGCATGTTCTGCACCCACTCCAGGTAGGACACGATCACCCCGCCCGCGTTGGCCAGGATGTCGGGCACGACCATGGTGCCGCCGGCGGCCAGGATCTCGTCGGCCTCCGGCGTGGTGGGCCCGTTGGCGCCCTCCACGATCAGGCGGGCGCGGACCCGGTGCGCGTTCGTCTCGGTGATCGCGCCTTCCAGCGCCGCCGGGACCAGGACGTCCACGTCCAGCTCGAACAGCTCGTCCTGGGCCATCGCGTCGGCGTGGCGGTAGCCGCGCACGCCGCCGGACTCGGCCGCCCAGGCGCGCAGCCCCGCGATGTCGAGGCCGGCGCCCGCGTAGACGGCGCCGGTCGCGTCGGACACCGCCACCACCTTGCAGCCCGCGTCGGCGAGGTACTGCGCGGCCGGCGCGCCCACCTTGCCGAAGCCCTGCACGGCCACGGTCACGCCCTCGGGCGAGCGGCCGAGCGCGGCCAGCGTCGTGATCTGCACGCCGCGCGCGGTCGCGCCGGTACGCCCGAGCGAGCCGCCCAGCGTCGTGGGCTTGCCGGTGACCACGCCGGGCACCGAGTAGCCGGTGTTGACGCTGTAGGTGTCCATGATCCAGGCCATGGTCTGTTCGTCGGTGCCGACGTCGGGAGCAGGGATGTCCTTCTCCGGGCCGATCAGCGGCAGGATCTCGTTGACGTAGCGGCGGGTCATCCGCTCCAGCTCGCGGGTGGTGAGCCCGGCCGGATCCACGGCCACGCCGCCTTTGGCGCCGCCGTACGGGATGCCGACCAGTGCGCACTTCCACGTCATCCACATCGCGAGCGCGGTGACCTCGTGGATGTCGGTGCCGGGATGAAACCGCAGGCCGCCCTTGGCGGGCCCGCGTGAGACGTTGTGCTGGACGCGGAAGCCCTGGACGACGTCCAGGCGGCCGTCCTCACGCCGCACGGGGACCGAGACGGTCAGCGAGCGGCGCGGCGTGGCCAGCATCGTACGGAGCCCGTCGTCGAGCCCGAGCTGCCCGGCGGCCTGGTCGAGTTGGTGGAGAGCGGAGTCGAGGGCCTGACGGCCCGGGGTGATCAGGGCCGGCGTCTTTGACGGCACCATGATGCTCATGGAAGAAGATCCTCCTGCTATGACGCCCTATTTGCGGAGAAAGCGCCGTTGCCTTCCCCTTTTGGGCGTTGTTGTCACGATCATCCTAGGGCGGGGCGTTTGACCTTGCCTAGTTGTTGTTGAAATCCAAGCCGTTGATCGAGATGCTGCGAACCGTGCCACTCTGGCAGGCTTACGGACAGGAGTGTGCCGAATCGTCGATCCAGGGGGTGGGATGCCCGCACTCGTGGTGGGACCGTTGCTGCGTTACGTCGACTCTGACAGCGCCTCGATCTGGGTGGAGACCGTCGACCCTTGCACGGTCACCATCGAGGCGGGCGGCAGGGCTTACCGGTCGCCTACCTTCACCGTGCACGGACACCACTACGCGATCGTGGATCTCGTTGCGTTGTCCCAGGATATCGCGTCCTATTCGGTGAAGCTCGATGGGGAGCAGGTATGGCCCATGGCGGGTCGCCCGCCGAGCCGCATCCGGCTGGTGCCCCCTGACGGGGTCCGCAAGCTGACGTTCGGGTCGTGCCGTACGAGCGTGCCGCACGACGCCGCGCACCGGCTGACGCACGGCGACGACGTCCTGCGGGCCTACGGCGATCACCTGGTGACGGCGGAGGAGGAGGAGTGGCCGGATCTGCTGCTGTTCCTCGGCGACCAGGTCTACGCCGACAATCCCTCGCCCGAGATGCTCGCCTACATCAAGGAGCGCAGGGACACCGAGCCGCAGAAGGAGATCGCCGACTTCGAGGAATACGCCGAGCTCTACCGCCTGGCCTGGACCGACCCGGAGATCCGGTGGCTGCTGTCCACCGTGCCCACGGCGATGATCTTCGACGATCACGACCTGCGTGACGACTGGAACACCTCGCAGCCCTGGCGCGAGAAGATGGCCACGACGTCGTGGTGGCCCCGCCGGGTCGTCGCGGGGCTGGGGGCGTACTGGATCTATCAGCACCTCGGCAACCTGTCACCGGCGGAGCGCGCGGAGGATCCGCTGGTGCGCACGCTGCTGGACGGCGGGGGCGACGGTGGCGACGTGCTGGACGCGTTCGCCGAGAAGGCCGACGCCGAGCCGAGCAGCAACCGCTGGAGCTACGCCCGCGACCTCGGGCACGCCAAGCTCATCATGATCGACACCAGGTGTGCCAGGCAGCTCACGCCCGGCGACCGCCGGATGCTCGACCCGGGTGAGTGGGCCTGGCTCGAAGAGCAGGTCACGGGCCCGGCCGAGCGGCTGATCATCGGCTCGTCGATCCCGTTCCTGCTGCCCGAGGGCGTGCACGGCGTCCAGAACTGGAACGAGGCCCTGGCCGACGGCAAGTGGGGGCCGCTGGTGCGGCGGTGGTCGGAGGCGTTCAGGCAGGCCGTCGACCTGGAGCACTGGGCGGCGTTCCGGCGCTCGTTCGACGACCTGGCCAGGCTGCTGGTCCGGATCAAGAAGCCGGTGATGATCCTGTCCGGCGACGTCCACTACTCCTACCTCGCCAAGGCCGACGCCGGGCCGATCTACCAGATCGTCTGCTCGCCGATCCGCAACCCGCTCAGCCGGCTGCTGCGCTGGGCCAACGTGTTCACCCAGTTCGGCCTGGCCACGCTCGTGGGCGGGCTGCTCGCCCGGCTGGCGGGCATCCGGCGGCCGCCGTTCAGGTGGCGGGTGGTCAAGGGGCCGTGGTTCCAGAACGCGCTGGCCACGCTGACCCTGCCCGACGTCGTGACCTGGTACGAGTCGGCCGGCGACGAGGTCAAGCCGATCGACTCCGTCCCACTACGCTGACCCTTCATGTATGAGGATGACTACGCCGTCGCCGTGCCGTTCTACGACCTGTGGCACGGGGACGGGCACGTCCCCGCCGTGCGCGAGCAGCTTCCGCCGCTGCTGGAGGGGGTGCGCCGCGCCGTCATCGAGATCGGCGCGGGCACCGGCCTGATCACCGAGGTGATCGCCAGGGAGACGCCGGCCGAGATCTTCGCCGTCGAGCCGTCGCTCGGCATGCGCTCGGTCCTGGTCAACCGCCTGGCCGCCGACCCCGGTCTGCTGCGCCGCGTGACCGTCCTGCCCTGCGGGGCCCTGGACGTGGAGGTCGACGAGCCGGTCGAGGCGATCGTGATGATCTCCGTGCTGCAGAGCTTCTCCGCCGGGGAGCGGGCCGAGCTGTGGCGGGTGCTGGCCAGGCAGCTGGAGCCGGGCGGGCGGCTGGTGTTCAACTGGCGCGAGCGGGCCGCACCAGTGCCTCGTGACTCCGTGCCAGGCGAGCTCGCCGTCATGGCCTCCTACCAGGTGGGCAGGCACGACTACGAGATCGCCGGCCAGGTGATCGAGGTCGCGGGCGAGAGCGTCACCTCGCGCTTCCGCTACCGGGTCAGGCAGCGCGGCGTGGTGATCAGCGAGGACGAGGTGGTCAGCACGAGCCACTGGCCGGCCGGCGAGCTGCTGGAGTCCGAGCTGGCGAAGGCCGGCTTCACCCGGGGCGAGGCTCCCGACGGCCTATATGTCTGGCATCTGGCGAAATAGTGGGAACCGGTCTCCCGCATGCGGCCAAGAACAGGATGACCGCATGAGAGAGGACCGGCACAGTGGTGGGTGTTCAATACGTGCCTGAGACGCTGGACGACTCGACGTTGATCGGGCATTCGCTCAGCGACCCGGAGCGATTCGCGGCGTTGTTCGACCGGCACGCCGACGAGATCCACAGGTACGCGGCCCGCCGTCTCGGGGGCGAGCTGGCCGATGACGTGACGGGCGAGGTGTTCCTCGTCGCGTTCCGGGGGCGAGCGCGTTACGACCGCTCGTGGCCGGACGCCAGACCCTGGCTGTACGGCATCGCGACCAAGGTCGTCGCCCAGCACCGCAGGGCGGAGCGGCGGCGCACCGCGGCCATGGCCAAGGTGAGCGTGGAGCGTCCTGGGACGTTCGACGACCGCAGCGCCGACCGGGTCACCGCCGAGCAGCTCCAGCCTCGCCTGGCCAGGGCGCTGACCCGGCTGAGCGCCGGTGAGCGGGATCTGCTGCTGCTGGTGGCCTGGGCGGACCTGAGCTACGAGGACGCGGCGCTCGCGCTCGGCGTGCCGATCGGCACCGTCCGGTCCAGGTTGCACAGGCTCCGCGTCAAGGTGCGCAGGGCACTCGGCGGCATCGATCCCTTCGCAGAGGAGTCCCGTGATGGATAGACCCGATGGACCTGGCACGGACGGCGGCGGCGCGGACCGGCGCGACAGCGAGTGGCCCAACGTGGGCGGGCCCGGCGTGAACCGGCCTGACGTGAATCAGCCTGGCGTGAGCCGGACTGGCTCGGATGAGGATGAGATCCGGGTGTTCGCCGACGGGCGGCCCGCGGTGCCGCCGTATCGGGCGGAAGCCCGTGCGCGGGCGCGGGAGCGGCTGCTGGGGGAGGCCGGGCAGCGGCACGGCACGTTCCGCTTTCGCCTGCCGCGGCTCGGTCTGCAGGCCGCGGCCGCGTTCGGGGTGACGGTCGTCCTGGTCGGCGGTGTGGCCGTGGCCCTGTCGAACCAGGGCGCGGGCGGCGTGGACCCGGCCGCGCCGGTGACGCAGTCGGCCGTCGTGTCGTCCGAGACGCCGTCCGGCGAGCTGAGCCCGCGCCCCGGCCAGTTCATCCTGGTCGAGTCCAGCACCATGTACGGCATGTTCAGCATGGGGCAGAAGGGCGAGGTGGAGTCGCGGCAGCTTTACCGGACGAACAGGAAGATCTGGCAGTCGGTGGACGGCAGCGCGAATGGGCTGCTGTTCATCGAGGAGCTCGCTTCCAAGCCCTGGCCAGGACAGTCGCTGCCCGACCAGGCCGAGCGGGGTGAGCCGGGCTCGACCTGGCACACCCTGGCGTCGTGTCCCGCCCAGCTCGGGGAGGCCCGCCTCGACTACGCCTTCCTGAGCACCCTGCCGGCCGACGCCACCGCGATGCGGGAACGCCTCTACCGGCTGAGCGGCGGCCCCCACATCGAGGCCAAGGGCATCGACGCGGACGAGGCCGCGTTCAACCAGGTGGGGGACATGGTGAGGGAGACGTACCTGCCCAGGGCCCAGCGGGACGCGCTGTTCGAGGCGGCCAAGTCGATCCCCGGCGTCGAGGTGGCCGAGGGGGTGGCGGACGGGTCGGATCGGAAGGGGGTCGCGCTCGCGCTGCCCGCGCGGGGCGGGACGCTGCGGCAGTTCATCTTCGACCCGGAGACGCACCTGTATCTGGGGGAGCGGTCCACGGTCGTGGACGCGAAGGCCGCCGTCGCGCCCAAGGGCAGCGTCGTGGGGTTGTCGGCGCAGACGAAGGTGTCGGTGGTGGACGAGCTGCCGGAGGTCACGGTGTCCACCAAGGGCGACGCGGCCTGCGCCACGCCTGAGCCGCTGCCGTCGGACGCCCCGGCCGCCGAGCCGGCCGTCACTCCGCCCAGCGAGTTCCCCAGCGGGGCCCCGACCGGGTCGCCCCAGGTGACGGCGCCTGCGGAGCAGCCGGTTCCGCTGCCCACGGGGTCTCCGCAGGTGACGGCCCCTGCGGAGCAGCCGCCTGTGGACGGCGTCGCGAAGACGCCGGAGGCCGCGCCGACCACGGTCCAGCCGACGAGCAGCACCGCCCCTGAGGCGGCTCCGGCCGGCGGCTGACCACGAAGCCGGGCGACCGGGCGCATGCGTCGGCGGTCAGCCGCGTGAAACACGGAGCCGGGTGACCAGATGCATGTGTCGGCAATCAGCCGCGTGAACCACGGAGCCGGGTGACCGGGCGCACGTGTCGGTGGCCGGCCCCGTGAACCTCAGGAGCGTTTCCCTGGACAGGCCCCAGCCACGTGTGGTGGCTGGGGCCTGCCGTGCGGAGCCGTAAAAGAGGAATCAACCGGTCTTGAGCTCATAGAGAGCGTCGGCGAGCTGGCCGATCGCCCAGAGCAGGTCGTCCTCGGAGATCACGATCGGCGGCGCGAGGCGGATCGTCGAGCCGTGCGTGTCCTTGGCGAGCACCCCCCGCTTCATCAGCGCCTTCGACACCTCGCGCCCGGTCGCGATCGACGGGTCGATGTCCACGCCCGCCCAGAGCCCGCGCCCGCGCACCTCGATCACGCCCTGACCGATCAGCTCGCGCAGCCGCGTGTGCAGCACCTCGCCGAGCTTGGTGGCCCTGGCCTGGAACTCGCCGGTGTTCAGCAGCTCGATGACCGCGTTGCCGACCGCGCACGCCAGCGGGTTCCCGCCGAACGTGGACCCGTGCTGCCCCGGCTGGATGACCCCGAGCACGTCCCGGTTCGCGGCGATGGCCGAGACCGGCACGACGCCGCCCCCGAGCGCCTTGCCCAGGACGTAGATGTCCGGCACGACCCCTTCGAAGTCGCACGCGAACGTCTGCCCGGTTCGCCCCAGCCCGGACTGGATCTCGTCGGCGATCATCAGGATCCCCTCGGCCGAGCAGAGCGCGCGTACCTCGCTCAGATAGCCGTCCGGCGGCACCAGCACCCCGGCCTCGCCCTGGATCGGCTCGACCAGGACGGCGACCGTGTTCGCGTCGGCGGCCTGCCTGATCGCGTCCGCGGAGCCGTAGCGGACGACCCGGAAGCCCGGCGTGTAAGGGCCGAAGTCGTCGCGCGCGTCCGGGTCGGTGGAGAAGCTGATGATTGTGGTGGTGCGGCCGTGGAAGTTGCCGTCCATGACGATGATGTTCGCCTGGTCCGGCTCCACGCCCTTGACCTGGTAACCCCACTTGCGCGCCACCTTGACGGCGGTCTCGACGGCCTCGGCGCCGGTGTTCATGGGCAGGATCATGTCCTTGCCCGTGAGGTCACCGAGCCCGGCGCAGAACTGCGCGAACTGGTCGTGGTAGAAGGCCCGGCTGGTCAGGGTCAGGTTCTTGAGCTGCTCCTGAGCGGCCTCGATGATCTTCGGGTGGCCGTGGCCGAAGTTGAGCGAGGAATAGCCGGACAGGCAGTCCAGATACCGCTTGCCCTCGACGTCGGTGACCCAGGCGCCGTGCGCCTCATGGATCACCACGGGAAGTGGATGGTAGTTGTGCGCGCTGCGGCGCTCGCTCACTTCGATCAGCTCTGCGCTGGTGGTCATGTCAGTTTTCCCCCCTGATCTCAAGTGTGCAGCACTTGGGGCCCCCACCCGCTTTACGCAGCTCCGACAGATCGATCGGGATCACTTCGTACCCGAGTCGCTTGAGCTGCAGCTGGAGGTTGGAGGCCTCGGCGCTGACGATCACGTTCGTGCCGTCGCTGACCGCGTTCAGCCCGAGCACCTCCGCGTCCTCGGCGGTGGCGAGCACCGCGTCGGGGAACATCGCGCGCAGCACCTCCTGGCTGCCCGCGGAGAAGGCCTGCGGGTAGTAGGCCACGTTGCGGCCGTCCAGCGGGAACAGCGCCGTGTCCAGGTGGTAGAAGCGCGGGTCGACGAGCTTCAGCGAGATCACGGGCCGGCCCAGGTATTCCTGCGCCTCCTGGTGGGCGACGACCTCCGTGCGGAAGCCGGTGCCGGCCAGGATGACCTCGTCGAGAGTGAGGAAGTCGCCCTCGCCCTCGTTCACATGGCTCGCGTCGAGCGTCGGATAGCCGCGCTCGGCGAACCACCGCAGGTAGGCCGGGCCCTCGGCGCCGCGCTGCGGATAGGCGAACTTGGCGCCGTAGACGCGGCCGCCGACGACCAGGGCGCCGTTGGCGGCGAACACCATGTCGGGCAGCCCGTCGATCGGGTCGATCAGGCTGACGCGGTGTCCGAGCTCCTCGTACGCCGCCTTCAGACCCTCCCACTGCCGGACCGCCACATCGCGGTCCGAGCCCCGCTCGGGGTGCATCCACGGGTTGATCGCGTACTCGACCGTGAAGTACTCCGGGCGGCACATCAGGAAGTGTTTGGGCATGCAGCTCTCCGTCGTGATTTACCAGGTGAAACCCCATTGGGGGGACGGGAGACAGCCTAAGAATGCATGTTTATGCAGGCCAAGTAGTCGGCATTGCGTCTTGGCGCGGGTTCGTTGCGTCTTTCAGCCAGTGGGGCCCGGTCCGTTGCGCGGCTCGGGCGGAGCCGTGCCAGGCGGTGCGTCAACGAGCCGGGAAAGCACGATGGAGCTCTTGGTACGCACCACGAACGACTGCGACGCGATGCGCTCGATCACCCGCTCCACATGACGGACGTCGGTGGCCCTGATGTGCAGCAGCGCGTCCGCCTCTCCGGTGATCGTGGCGGCCCCCACTACCTCGGGAAACTTGGCCACGGCCAGCGCGATGTCCGACGGCTTGGTCTTGCCCTGGCAGAACAGCTCCACATACGCCTCGGTCGTCCAGCCGAGCGCCTGCGGCGCCACCAGCGCGCTGAAGCCGGTGATCGCGCCGCTCTCGCGCAACCGATCCACCCGCCGCTTGACCGCCGACGCGCTCAGCCCGACCTGATGCCCGATGTCGGCGTAGGTCGCGCGGGCGTCCTCGACGAGTGCCGCGATGATGTCACGATCCAGCCGATCCAGTTCCACGCGCTCTGTATACCGCCTGGCCAGGCTGGCGCGCGACGAGCGGCGCGCGGGACACTGGGTCATCTAACGTTCGCCGGAGGGTATTCACCATCATGAGCACAGCAGGCTTCCCCGAAGGATTCGTCTGGGGAGTGTCGACGTCGGCTTTCCAGATCGAGGGGGGCATCTCCGCCGACGGGCGCGGCCCGTCCATTTGGGATGGCTTTTCCGCCGACCGGGTGGAGGCGTGCGATCATTACCACCGCCACCCCGAAGACGTGCAGCTCATGAAAGACCTCGGAATGGCCGCCTACCGATTCTCGGTGAGCTGGGGGCGGATCCTGCCGGACGGCTCGGGAACGGTGAACAAGGCCGGGCTCGACTTCTACGACCGGCTGCTCGACGAATTGCTCGCGGCGGGCATCACGCCTTATGCGACCCTCTATCACTGGGATCTGCCGCAGGCGCTCGAGGACAAGGGCGGCTGGCCGCTCCGCGACACCGCGCGCCATTTCGCCGACTACGCCGCGGCCGTGCACGACCGGCTGGGCGACCGCGTGGACACGTGGTTCACGCTGAACGAGCCGTGGGTGGCGGCCTTCCTCGGCTACGGCTCCGGCATCCACGCGCCGGGCAGGAAGTCGGCCGCGGACGCGTTCACCGCCGCGCACCACATGCTGCTCGCGCACGGGCTCGCCGTGCAGGCCCTGCGCGCCGGCGGGGCCTCGAAGATCGGCGTCGTGCTCAACAGCTCGCCCGTCCTGACCCCCGCCCAGGTGAGCGACTTCGGCAGAGAGCTGTCCGAGGAGGACGCCGAGGCCGTGACCAGGATCGACGCCCTGGCGAACCGGCAGTTCCTGGACCCGATGCTGCGTGGCTCCTACCCGGCCGACCTGATCCCGGTCATCGAACGCAGCGCGGGCCTCGACCACATCCTCGACGGCGACCTCGACCTCATCGCCCAGCCCATCGACCTGCTCGGCGTCAACTACTACACGCCGCTGGTGGTGCAGGCGCAGCCCAGCGAGCCCGCCGACCCGGCTTTCCCGGGCAGCGAGGGCATCCTTTTCTGTACGGTCCCGACGGCGGTCACCGCGATGGGCTGGTCGATCGTCCCCAATTGCCTCTCCCTGACCCTCGGCCGCCTTTCCCGCGAATATCCGGGCATCGATCTGATGGTCACGGAGAATGGCGCCGACTTCGTGGACGTGGTCACCGGTGACGGCATCCACGACGTCGACAGGATCAATTTCATCGAGGAGCACCTGCGCGCGCTGAAAGGCGCGATCGACGACGGCGCACCGGTCCGCGGATATCTCGTCTGGACGCTGCTCGACAATCTCGAATGGTCCGACGGATATCAGCGCAAGTTCGGCCTCGTCCACGTGGACTTCGCCACCCAGCGGCGGCGGATGAAGGACAGCGCGCTGTGGTATCGCGACGTGATCGCGCGCAACGGGCTGCCCGAGACCCGCCAGAAACGCCCCACGCTGGAGACCGTGGCCGCGCGTGCCGGGGTCTCCAGGGCCACGGTCTCGCGCGTGGTCAACGGCGAGGCGTCGGTCAGCCCGGAGGTTCGCGCGGCGGTGATGCAGGCCGTCGGAGAGCTCGGCTACGTCCCCAACGCGGCCGCGCGCAGCCTGGTCACCCGCCGCACCAACGCGATCGCCCTGGTCCTGTCCGTCCCCAGGCAGGGCGGCGACCCGCTGACGGCCGCCGTCGTCCAGTACGTCACGAGCCTGCTGGAGGGTGCGGGCAAGCAGATCACGCTCATGCTGGCCGACACGGCGGAGAGCCATCGCCGCATCGTCGCGCACGTCGAGGCCGGATTGTCGGACGGCGTCGTGCTGCTGCCGCCGGACAGGGCCGACACCCTGGCCGAGCGGCTCTCGCGTACCGGGGTGCCGGTCGTGCTGCTCGGCAAGCCGTCGATCGCGTCGCTGGTGCCGTACGTGGACGTGGACAACGCCGGCGGTGCGACGGCCGTCACCGAGCACCTCATCGCGCGCGGGCGCCGCCAGATCGGCATGATCTGCGGTCCCATGGACCTGATCGCCGTCCAGGACCGCCTGGCCGGGCACCGGACGGCCCTGCAACGCGCGGGCATGCGGCCGCTCCTGGCGCTGGCCGACGACCTGACGCGCCCGTCAGGCGCGGCGGCGGCGCAGCGGCTGATCGGCGACAACCCGTCGCTGGACGCGATCTTCGCGGCCGGCGACCAGCTCGCCATCGGCGCGCTGCAGGCCGCGCGGGAGGCCGGGCGGCGGGTGCCGGAGGAGCTGGCGATCGTGGGCTTCGACGACGTGGACGCCGCCTCGGCCACGACTCCGGCGCTCACCACCGTCCGCGTTCCCGTCGCCGACCAGGCGCTGGCGCTCGCGCGGCTGATGCTGTCGCGGCTGGAGGGCCGGCAGACCACGTCCGTGGTGCTCCCGGCCAGGCTCGTGGTCAGGGACTCGACCTGAGCCCCGGTGGTGGTCACGAGCTGCGCGGCCGTCGTCAGGCGAGGCCCTCGAACAGGCTGGGGAAGACCTTGGACACCTTGGCCAGCAGGTAGTCCCCGTAGGTGCCGGTGAAGTCGACCTGGCCGTCCCAGCGGTGGCCGGGCGCGTAGGGAAGGGGCGGGACCTCGCTGTCCCACCCGGGGTCGAAGAAGAACGGATAGCTGAGGCGCTCGTTGCCACTGCGGTTGCGCACGCGGTGCGGGGTCGAGCGGTATTGGCCGCCGGTGAGCTTGTCGAGCATGTCGCCGATGTTGCAGACGAACGTTCCGTCCAGCGGCGGGGCGTCGATCCAGCCGCGTGCGGTGCGTACTTGGAGGCCGCCGTTGGAGTCCTGGAGGAGGAGGGTGAGCAGGCCGTAGTCGGTGTGCTCGCCGACGCCCCAGGCGTCGGGGTCGGGCGGGGCGGGCGGGTAGTGAAATATCCGGAAAAGGATGGTCGGATCGGCCGTGTAGCCGGTACGGAAGTAGCCCTCCTCCAGCCCGAGGCTCAGCGCGACGCCGGACATGACCGCCTGGGCCACCCCGGTCATCGTGCCGAGGTACTCCAGCACCGCGTCCCGCAATTCGGGCACCTGGGACGGGAACAGGTTCGGGCCGTGCAGCGGCAACGGTCCCGGCGGCTCCTCGGCGCCGAAGTAGACGCCCTCCTTCAGGTCCGGCCGCCCCGAGGTCAGCTCGCCGCCCACGGGGAAGAAGCCCCGCCAGGCCCGGCCGCCCCGCTCCATCGAGATCTCGGCCTTGACCTCGTCCGGCAGGGCGAAGAAGCGGCGGCTCGCCTGGTCGAGCCGGGCGAGCAGGTTCGGCGGGACGCCGTGTCCCGAGACGTAGAAGAAGCCGTTGTCCCGGCAGGCCGCCCCGATGGCCTCGGCGACGGCCCGCTTGCCGGAGCCGACGCCGAGCCCGTCGTTGGGGTGTCGGTCGGCGAGGAGTGGCGCGACATCGATCACCGGTAGTTCGCTCACATCACCATTCTCACCCGTGCCGCCTCCGGCATGATTCCCCCCAACCCCGGCGTCGGGACTTAGCATCGAAGCCAGGACCCCGTGCAGGAGGCCAGATGCGCTTCATCCGCCGGATGCAGGACGAGCCCGCCGAGCCTGGCCAGATCACGCGCATCGCGCCCGCCGTCGGCTACGACGGCGACCTCTACCATCTGCCGGACTGGCCGCAGCGCCGCCAGGAGGAGCGCGAGCTCGGCCGCGCGCACGCCACCGACGGCCAGATCGACACGCTCACCCTCCAGACCGGCAGCGTGCCGCGCTTCCACGAGCTGGAGGACGAGCGGCTGGAGGAGCTGGCCAGGATCGAGGACCGTACGGAGCAGGAGGCCCAGCGGGCGCGGGCCGAGCTCGAGTCCCAGAAGATCAGGCTCGGGGAGTCGCAGCGCACGTTCGGCGAGGCCCGCAAGGCGCTCGACGACAGCCAGCACCGCGTCACCGAGCTGGAGCAGCCCAGCCGGCGTCCCGGCGACGGCCGCCCCAGCTCCATCGCCATCTCGGGCAGTCACTGGCCGGTCATCCGCCACTGGCTGCCCGCCGCGCTCCTGCTGCTGCTCCTGCTGATCGTCGAGGTGCCCATCCTCTACCAGGTGATCCTGAGCTGGGGCGACAGCATCGCGATGACCGCCCTGCTCGCCGCCGGCGCCGCTCTGATCATGCTGGTGGCCCCGCATATGTACGGGCGGGCGTTCCGGTCCTGGCAGGAGCACGGGAGCTCGGCCAAGGGCCGCTGGCTGCTGGCCGGAGTGGCGCTCGTCTGGCTGGGACTGATCGTCGCGGTCGCCGTCCTGCGCCGGGACGCCCTGGTCAAGCCCTTGATCGTGGACGGCCAGGAGATCGGGCCCACCTCGGACGGCGTGGGCCAGCTCCCCACCATGATCCTCCTCCTGGCCCTCCTGGTGGCCACCGCCCTGATCGCCGCCGACCTGGGCCGCAGGATGCACAACCCGAACGACCGCCGGCTCAGGGAGCTCCGGGCCAAGCGCGACGCCGAGGCCAGGACCTGCGCCACCGCCCAGGCCGCCTACCAGCGGGACGCGGGCTATGCGGAGAGCGTCGCCCAGTTCCTCCAGGCGGTGGACCGGCGCAAGGCCAGCCGGTTGCGGCAGCTGGACAGCGGGTTCGACAGCCTGGCGACGGCGTACCTCGGGGGAGTGGTCGAGGGGCTGAGGGATCCGGAGGCGGCGAGCTGGGCCGAACGCATCGTCCTCCGCCGCCGCACCCGCTCCTGACCCGGACACGCCGCGCGCCGCAGTCGTGCTGCCGCCTCCTGAACCCCCACGCGTGAAGCAGCCGCCGAGCGCTGGGCTCGGCGGCTGCGATGGGTGGGGTCACGCGGTCGAGAAGGTCAGCCAGTTGACGTTCACGAAGTCGGCCGGCTGGCCGCTGCTGAAGGTCAGATACACCGTGTGCGTGCCGGTCACGCCCGTGATGTTCGCCGGCACCGTACGCCAGCTCTGCCACCCGCCGGTGTTGGCCAGCGCGAAGTCGCCGATGACCGCGCCCGTCGGACTGTCCAGCCGGACCTGCACCAGCCCGCTGACGGCGGCCGCCGCCCCCGAGGCCACCCTGGCCCTGAACTGCCTGGCCGCCTCCGAGCCGAAGTTCACCCCGTCGAAGCGGAGCCAGTCACCGTTGGAGATGGCCCCGATGTTCTGACCGCCGCCCGTGTCGGTGGTCGTCTCGACGATGGTGCCCGACTGGGCCTGGTAGCGCTCGGCCTGGATGGTCGAGCGGGCGTCGACGCCTCCAGGAGGCACGGTCGGGGTGACGGTCGGAGTCGGGCTCGTGGTCGTACCGCTCTGCCACACCGCCACGTAGTCCACCATCATCGGCCGGCCCGGCACGGTCGCCGCCGTCGGCGTCTGGCCGGCCAGGGCGTTGGGGAAGGCGCCGCCCATGGCCACGTTCAGCAGCAGGAAGTAGCCCGCGTGCCCGGTCATGTTGGACCAGGTCGCCGCGTCGAACTGCGACTGGTTCACGCTGTGGAACTGCTGGCCGTCCACGTACCACCGCAGCTGGTTCGGGCTGACGCTGCGGTCCCACTCGAAGCGGTAGGAATGGTAGGCGGCCTGGCAGGTGGAGCCGGGGCAGGCCCGGTTGGCGGCGAGGCCGCTGGTCTCGTTGCACGGCCCGCCCGGGTTGACGCCGCAGTGGAGGACGCCCCAGACGGAGTTGATGCCGTTGACGTTCTCCATGATGTCGAACTCGCCGATGCCCGGCCAGTTCCAGTAGTTCCCCCGGTACGGCGCGCCCAGCGCCCAGAACGCGGGCCAGTAGCCGAGCGCGGCGTCGCCGGTCACGTTCGGCATCTGGATGCGGCTCTCGATGCGGAGGACGCGTCCGTCGGCGGGCTTGAAGTCGGCGCGCCTGGTCTCGACGCGGGCCGAGGTCCACTCGCCGGAGGCGCTGCGCAGCGGCGTGATGCGCAGGTTGCCCGCGCCGTCGAGGCTGAGGTTGGAGGTGCTGGAGGTGTAGTTCTGGATCTCGCCGGTGCCCCAGTTGCCCGGGCCGCCCGGGTACGCGTGTCCCGTGTCGACGATCCAGTTGGACGACGAGGGCAGGGTGTTCGCGCTGCCGTTGAAGTCGTCGGACCAGACCAGCGACCAGCCCGCAGGCGTGGCCGGGACGGCGGCTGAGGCACTGATGGCCACCTTGACGAGCAGGCCGGTGAGTGCCAGGAGCACCGCGGCCACTGCCGCAAGGCGGCGCCGGTGCCGGGTGGTTGTCGTCATTCCTGCTCCAGAGGGGGGTGTGGAGGCGTGAGAGAGAGCGCTCTCTCAGCCGATGTGAACACGGCGTTTACTTCCTGTCAATATTCCGCACCGGCTGGGGCGTGCCGCCGTGATGCCTCTGGAGAAACAGTGGAGAGCGCTCTCGGATCAAGGACAGTCCGGAAGTCGGCGCCGGTGTCATGACGGGGTGCCGGACCCGTGACGGAGAACCTCTCAGAGCAGGTCTGCCGTGGTCGCGCCGGCCGCCTCGAACGCCTCCTTCCAGAAGCCTTCGAGCAGGGGGAACCGGTCAGGGCTCGACGTCTTCTCCCGCAGGAATCCGTGGACGACCACTGCATATCCGGTCAGGTCGGGCAGCAGACGCGCGTTCTTCAGCTCCTGGATCTTCTGCTTGCGTGCGTCCTCGTTCAGGTCGAGCTTGTTGATGTCCAGGTCGCCACGGTTGTTGATCAGGTCGCTGAACACGATGATCTGGTGGGCCTGATCCGGCCGCCGTTGCGCGCTGAGCTGCTTGACCAGGTAACGCAGCGCGCCCAGGACGTCCGACCCCTGGCCCTCGGCAGGGCAGTCGAACAGCTTGACCGCCCTCGGCAGCACCTCCGTGATGCGGTGCGCTCTGACGCGGTCCTCGACCATGGGGTTGTCGTTGGGGTTCTCGGACTGGGTGGCGGCGATGGCGACCGGGTCCTGGCGGCAGGTGCTGCTCTCCGAGCTGCCGGTGACCGCCGCGAAGGCGATCCAGTCGCAGTCCTGGGCGAAGGGCGGGAGCTTGGAGGTGACGTCGGCTCTTGACGTGGCGGGGTCGGCGTAGCTGGTGGAGTCGACGATCACGCCGCAGACGCCCTTGGCCTCCGTGCCGCACGCGGCCACGCCCGCCAGCATCAGGCCCAGCGCCGCCACCACCGCCCCCACCCGCCTTCTACTCCTCCGCCGGGCTTCACGCCCAACCCCGTGCGTGGCCTCTTGCTGGTCGGTCCTGCGCCTGGCCCCTTGCCTGGTGCTTTGCCGGACCCATCGGCTGGCCCCATGTCCGGGCCGCGCGCTCAGGGACGCGCGCGGTCGCGGGGTCCCCTCGTCGCCGCTCTCCTCCGCCATCAGTCGCCTTCCTGCCGGTCTCGCCAGGGCTCCCACTCGCTTGGGGCGTCGCGTTCGCTGGTGGCCGTCCGCGCACCCGGGGCGTCCGAGCCGGTGCGACGGCGGTCGGAGGCCGTAGTGGTGCCGGGCACGTCGGTGTTGCGTAGATCGTCCGGGTCCTCCCCCGTGCGCCACGCCGCGCGACCGTGCGGGACCTCACGGACGTCCTCAACATCCAGGACATCCTGAGCGTCCCGATCAGCCGGGGCGTCCCGAGCGTCCAGTTCCTCCTCAGCGTCCAGGGCGTCTTCGGCGTCGAGGGCAGTGTCCAGGGCGTCTTCGGAGGTCAGGGGGGTCGGGGCTGGTGGCTCGCCCTCGGCGTCTGCGGGGGCAGGGGACAGCTGATGGTGCTTTCCGCTCGGCAATTCTGCGGGTCGGCCGGCGTGCGGGTCCCGGGGCAACTCCCTCTGAAGCTCTCTCGGCAGGACCTCGGCGTGCCACACCTCGATCCGGTCCTCGACCTCGCGCAGGATCCGCCCGATCTCCTGGCGCCCCGAGATGGCCGCAGGGCTGTCGCCCGTGGCGTTCACCGCGATGACCTCGCCCTTCCACAGGGACGGGATCTCCTCCTTGCGCGGATGGGCCTTCAGCACGCCGCTCTTGTAGGCGGCGATGAGCTGTTCGGCCCTGGCGTGCACGGCCTCCACCTCGTGGTCGCGCTCGATCAGCGCGCTCTCCCACTCCTGGGTGAGGTGCTCGATGCGGGCCCGGGCGCGCTGCACGCTGGCGTTCGCCTCTTCGACCACGACTCGCCGCCGCGCCTCGGCCCGCCGTGTCCTGGCCTCGGCGATGGAGATGAACGGGTCAGGTGGGGCGGCGTCGGGTGCGGAGGCGGAGTGGCCGTTCGTGTACGCGGCCGGCTCCGGCCGGGTGTCGCTTCTGCCCAGCTCCCGCAGAATGATCTCGCGCGCTCCCAGCGCCCGATCGAGTAAGGCCGTACGCGCGGCGGCGAGTCGCCGGTCCACCTCGGTGACCTGTTCGCGGGCACGGGCACGGAGCTCCGTGACGTAAGAAGGTTGGAACTCCGGATCCGTGAACTCGCCTAAAGGGTGTTCGCGGGCGTCCCGCATCCCCCGCCGACGGGCCTCCTCCCGCTCGGCCGGCGGATCGCCCCGCTTGAACAGCCGCGACAAGAACGCCATCCGCGTCTCCTGGCTCCGGCCGGACCGGCACCCGGCCCGAGTGTTCCTGAACCCAGACTAATCGGCCACTTCCCGGAATGGTGGTGATGTCACCTCATGGCGCGGTGTCCTGCGTGACCACGTAACCGGCCCACGTTGCGCCGTTACGGCGGTCAGCCGGTGAAGGGTCAGCGACCGTCTCCTGGAGGGCCACCAGCCCCGTGCGGCGCGTGGCGGTCCGCCGGCGCAGCCGTACAGGATGGGGGTGGTTTCAGGCGTGCGTGCGGCGCCCTGAAAGGCGGCAAGAGACGTCAAATGCGTGCGGCGCCGCATGGAGCTTGCGGCGCCGCAGATGCAGCCGTTCACAAAGCCGCACATAACGTGGCGGGGTCAGCCCTTTTCGGCCTCGCCGGTGGCCTGTTCGAGGGCATCTTCGGGGGAGGCCTCCAGGTCCTGTTCGGCGTCGGCGCCCGCCTGGGCGGAGGCCTTGTCGAGGCGCACCCAGCTCGTCACGCTCTCCACCGCGAACAGCACGAACAGGTACGCCGTCAGCACCGCCAGCACCGGCGTCAGCACGTCGAAGGCGGCCCCGGCTCCGATGATCAGCAGGCGCAGCTCCCAGCCGAGCCCCGCGTAGAAGACCCACGCGGGCGGCCAGATGCTCTGCCGCGTCCGGTAAACCGTGTCGTAAGTGTGATATCCCACGACATAAACCAGCACGAACAGCAGCCACTTGGGCGCCTCGCCCGCCAGGCCGATCGCGATCATGGTGAAGAACTCGGCGCCGCGCAGCAGCGGCGGCGTGAGCCAGTCGAAGCGGCCCAGGTGGTCGCGCGGCGTCGTCGGCAGCACGAGCAGCAGCATGATCGCCACCGGCACGAGCAGGATCGGGCCGGATCTGGGCAGGCCGGTGACGGTTATGGCGATGACGGCCAGGAAGGCGATGAGCGTGGCCGGCACGGGCGGCAGGCCCTTGCCGAGCTTGCCCGTCAGCGCGTGGGCGAGCGGGCCGTCGTCGCGGTAGGCGAGCAGGCGGGCGGTCTGGATGCGGCGGCGTTCCTCGTCGGGGTCCGGCGTGGGGGTGGCCATGGCCTGCGGTGCGGTGATCATACGAGCGACCTCATGAGGCGTCCGGTGAGGGTGTAGGCGGCGGCGACGGAGCCCCAGATCACCAGCGTGAGGAAGGTGATCCGGGCGTCGAAGAGGGCGGCGGTGATCGCGATGGCCGCGAACCGCTCGCCGATGGGGAACACGATCATCTTGCGCGCCCAGTGGACGGCGCGGAACTTGCCCGCCCTCGTCCACATCTTGAGCACGCCACGCAGACCCTGGCTGCGCTCCACCTTGCGGCGGACGAGCGCCTGGCGCAGGCTGCGGTCGTCGGGGGCGTCCAGCGGCACGGTGGGCAGCGGGGACGGGGCCTTGCGGCGGTTGGAGATGCCGAAGGAGAAGTCGAGCAGGTGACGCACCGACTGCAGGCCGATCGCGGCCAGTGCGAGGATCCAGATGTCGTCGCCGTTGCCGGAGACCACCCAGCCGACGGCCAGGCCGGCGAAGACGACATATTCCTTGAACCGGTCGAACGTGGCGTCCAGCCACGCCCCCAGCACCCCGAACTTGCGGGCGTAACGGGCGACCTGCCCGTCGACGCAGTCGAAGACGAAGGCGAAGTAGATCAGCACGCCGCCCAGCACCATCCACGGGCGGTCGCCGGTGGCGAAGCAGGCGGCCGCCGCCACGCCCAGGACGATCGAGATCAGCGTCACCTGGTTGGGCGTCAGCCCGCGCCTGGCCGCCCAGCGGGCGATGAAGCGGGAGTAGGTGGAGACGAAGTACGTGGTGAAGAAGCCGTCGGCGCCCTTGACCGCGTGGTCGAGCCTGGCCCGGTCCTCGTTCATGCCGGCCATCTCGGCGCCGGCCTCGTTGATCTCCTCCTGGGTGGTGACCCGGCGGTAGAACAGGTCGCGGCGGCCCCGGATGCCGACCGACACGCCGTTGCGCACCAGGCCGAACACGATGAGCTGCATCAGGTCGTCGTCCTCGCCGAACCCGTCGGCCAGGTCCGCCAGCTCGCGGCACGTCTGCGCCAGCACCGGCGCGTTGCGCGCGCTCAGGTGCAGCGGGCCGAGCAGGACGGCGTTGGGCCTGGTCACGGCGTGGCGCGCGGTGCCGACCGACACGACGCGGGACTTGCCGACGCGCGAGCGCACGGGCAGCCCCTCAAGGTGGTTGAGGCCGATCTCGGGCTCTGCCTCGTCGATCGGTACGGACTCCTCCTGAGAGGTGTCCTCCTGCGCGTCCTCTGCCACCCCCAGACGCGGCTCCTTGGCGACGAGTGCCAGCGCGCCGCGCTTGGCCTTGCTGATCTGGTAGATCAGCTCGTCGTGCACCACCGAGTTTTCCGGGATGATGAACAGGTTCTCCGTTGCGGACTCCGCGACGTCGGCCAGCGCGCGCAGAGCGGCGGCCACGTCGCCTGACTCGATCGCGGCTGGTCGCGGATCCATGGTCGTGAGCTGGCTGCGCAGCCGCTCGGCCACGGTGGGGTTGCCGGGTAGCGCGGCCAGCCTCAGGCCGGTCGGAGAGGTGTCGGGGCCGGGCGGGGGGCCCAGCAGGACCACGCGGGTCATGACTCCCTTTCGAGGCAGTTGCGGGGGGTTGAACAACGGGTGATGCGGGGACAGACGTCAAAGTCTAGTGAGGGTCACGCAAAGTCGGGTCACCAGAGCATGCCCGTAACGTCCCGTCCGCCGGTATAGAGAGCGGCCGTAAGATGTCCGAGTGAGTCTCTACCGTGACGAAGGCGTGGTTCTGCGTACACAGAAGCTCGGAGAGGCCGACCGTATCATCACCATCCTGGCGAAGCGGACGGGGAAGATCCGGGCCGTGGCGAAGGGCGTGCGCCGCACGACCTCCCGCTTCGGGGCCAGGCTGGAGCCGTTCACCCATGTCGACCTGCAGCTTCATGTCGGGCGTACGCTCGACATGGTCACCCAGGCGGAGACCATCAGACCCTACGGGGAGACGCTGGCCGCCGACTATCCCCGCTACACCGCCGGCAGCGCGATGCTGGAGACCGCCGACCGGCTGACGCAAGGGGAGAAGGAGCCGGCGCTGCGGCAGTTCCTGCTGCTGGTGGGCGGGCTGCGCACGCTGGCCGACCGGGAGCACGAGGCCAGGCTGGTGCTGGACGCCTACTTCCTGCGCTCGCTGGCCGTGGCCGGCTACGCCCCCGCGCTGGACGCCTGCGCCAAGTGCCGGGCGCCGGCGGTCAGGGCGTTCGCCATCGTCGCGGGCGGCGTCGTGTGCGGGGCCTGCAAGCCGGCCGGCTCGGCCGCTCCCGCCGGAGAGACGATCGGGCTCATGACGGCGCTGCTGCGCGGCGACTGGGCCACCGCCGACGCCTCGCAGTCCCGCCATCGCAGCGAGTGCAGCGGGCTCGTCGCCGCATATCTGCAATGGCACCTCGAACACGGAATACGCTCTCTCCGACACGTGGAAAGGGAGCCTGTGTGAACGTACGACCTCCGACCCCGCATCCGTCGGGCGCCATCCCGCCGCCGATCCCGCGCGAGCTGGTGCCCGATCATGTCGCCATCATCATGGACGGCAACGGCCGCTGGGCCAAGGCGCGGGGCCTGCCACGCACCGAGGGGCACAAGGCGGGCGAGTCCTCGCTGTTCGACGTCATCGAGGGGGCTCTGGAGCTGGGAGTTCCCTATCTGAGCGCGTTCGCGTTCTCGACGGAGAACTGGCGGCGCTCGCCCGATGAGGTGCGGTTCCTCATGGGGTTCAACCGCGACGTGATCAGGCGGCGGCGCGACGAGCTCAACGCCATGGGCGTGCGCGTGCGGTGGGCCGGCCGGCCGGGGCGGCTGTGGAAGAGCGTCATCTCCGAGCTGCAGGCGGCCGAGGAGATGACGATCGCCAACCGCAAGCTGACCTTGCAGTTCTGCGTCAACTACGGCGGGCAGGCCGAGATCGTCGACGCGGCGGTCAAGCTGGCCGCGGACATCGCGGCGGGGCGGGTGAAGCCGTCCAAGGTCAACGAGAAGGTGTTCGCCCGCTATCTGGACGAGCCGGAGATCCCGCCGGTCGACCTGTTCCTGCGTTCGTCGGGTGAGCAGCGTTTCTCCAACTATCTGTTGTGGCAGTCGGCGTACGCGGAGATGGTCTTCCTCGACCGGCTGTGGCCCGACTTCGACCGCAGGGACCTGTGGGAGGCGTGCGAGATGTACGCCAAGCGCGACCGCCGCTACGGCGGGGCCATCCCCAACCAGGTCTAACCTGCCGCCTGCCCGCGATAACGGCCGGGCGCCGTCCCGAACTCCCGCTTGAACGCCTTGGCTAACGCGAACTCCGAGGCGTATCCGGTCCGCTCCGCCACCGAGCGCAGCGGCAGGTCGGAGTCGCGCAGGGCCGCGCCCCAGCCGGTCGCCAGGTCGCCGGGCCGGCTCTCGTACCAGGTGCGCAGGATGTACGGGAGCAGGACGTCGAGCAGCGCGGACGTGGCGGCGTCCGCGCCCGCCCCCGGTGCGGCCCCGCACATCATCTCGATCGCCGGCCCGGGACCGTCTTGGTGGAGGCGGCCGACGGGGGAGCCGTCGTCGAAGCGCGGGTTCGCGTCGGTCAGCGGCGTGCTGATCGCGTCGGCGAGCCCGTGACCCAGCTCCCGCGGCAGGAACACCACGTCACCCACCCCAGCGCGATCGCCTCGCCGCCCGCGACGTCTCCTGGCAGCCCCTGGACGACCCGCTATACGTGGGTATAGCTTGCTATTCGTACGAATAGTGAACTGTACCCACGAATAGGAGATGATCGCGGTGCGGTCTCCAGGGAGAGCCAAGCTGACATGCGCGGAGGCAGCCCGATGAGCGCCTTCGCCGGCACCGGCCACCTCGTCCGCCTGGCCCTGCGCCGCGAACGCGGCATCGCCCCCTGGTGGATCCTGCTGATCGTGTCCCTGGCCCTCGTGATGGTCTCCTACGTCCAACGGGCCATGGGCACGCCGGAGCTCAAGGCCACCTACATCAACCTCATCAGCACGAACGCCTTCCTGCGCGCGCTCGGCGGCGGCATCCCGGAGCCCCGCCTGGAAGTCCTCGCGACGTGGCGCAGCGGCGGGTTCCTGTATGTGGCGAGCGCGCTGGCGGCCCTGATGTCCGTGGTCCGGCACACTCGCAGGGAGGAGGACGCGGGCAGGAGCGAGCTGGTCCGCGCGGGCGTGGTGAGCCGCCGCGCGCCGCTGACCGCCGCCCTGCTGGTGGCGGGCGGGCTCAGCCTGCTCAGCGGGGTGCTGGCCGGCGTCGCTCTGATCGCGGTCGGGTTCGATCCGGCCGGGACGATCGCGTACGGGGCCGCCGTCACGGTCGCGGGCTGGGTGTTCGCGGCCATCGCCGCGGTCGCCGCCCAGTTCGCCAGGAACGCGCGTACGGCCACCACGATCGCCCTGTCCGTGCTCGGCGCCGCCTACGTGATGCGGTACGCGGGAGACGCCACCCGGCAGGAGTGGCTGAAGGACCTGTCACCCATCGGGTGGAGCCACCTGGTCCAGGCCTACCAGGACGAGCGCTGGTGGATGCTGGGCGTCTCCGTGCTGGCCGCCGGGCTCCTGGGCGCGGTGGCCTACCGGCTGGTCGATCGCCGCGATCTCGGCTCGGGGCTGCTGCCCGAGCGGCTGGGCAGGGCGGAGGCGCCGGAGCTGCGCGGCCCGATCAGCCTGGCCTGGCGGCTGCACCGCGGGCTGCTGGTCAAGTGGGCGGCGGGGGTCGCGTGCTTCGCCGTGGCGGGGGGCGCGCTGAGCCCGTTGAGCAAGGACCTGCTCTCACGGCCGAGCATCGTGGTCGAGAACATCAGGAGCATGCTCGGCGTGTCCGGCGGCGAAGCCCTCGGGGCGTACTCGTGGTATCTGATCCTGATCCTCGCGTACGCCGTCGCCCTCTATCCGGTGCTCATGACGTTGCGGCTGCGGTCGGAGGAGGTCTCGGGCCGCGCGGAGGCCGTGCAGGCGACGGCGGTGACCCGTCTGCGGTGGGCGGCCGGGCACCTGGTCGTGACCGGGCTCGGCACCGCGGCGCTGATGGCCCTGGCCGGGCTCGTCTTCGGCGTGACGTATTCGCTGCTCGTGGGGGAGCTCGCCGTCGATCTGCCGCGTTTCCTGGCGGGGGCGCTGAGCACCGTGCCGGCGGCGTGGTGTGTGGGGGCGGTGTGCGTGCTCGCCTACGGGCTGCTGCCGCGGGCGAGCGTGGCGATCTCCTGGGTCGTCTGGCTCCTGACCGCCGGGTCGGGGCAGGTCGCCGGCCCGTTGTACGGGCTGTGGGGCGGGAGCCCGCTGGAGCCGTTCCACTATGTCCCGAACGCGCTGATCGGCGCGTCGTCCGCCGTGCCGCCCGCCCTGACCCTGACGGTGATCGCGGCGCTCCTGCTGGGCGGCGGCCTGCTGGCCCTGCGCCGCCGCGACTTCGGCTGACGGGCGTGCAGGGGGCCGCTCAGGCGCGGCGGCGGGCCGGGGGAAGCGCTCAGGCGCGGCGGCGGGCCGGGAAGCGCTCAGGCGCGGCGGCGGGCCGGGAAGCGCTCAGGCGCGGCGGCGGGCGCGGTAGGCGGCCACGTGCATGCGGTTCCCGCACGTACGGCTGTCGCAGTAGACCCGTGACCGGTTGCGCGACTCGTCCACGAAGACGCGGTCGCAGTCGGGCGCCGAGCACGTGCGCAGGCGCTCGGCCTCCCCGTCGACCAGCAGATGCGCCAGCGCCACCCCGCAGTCGGCCGCGACGTGCTCGGCCAGCGAGGCGTCCGCGGCGAAGTAGTGGACGTGCAGCGGATGGCCGTCGTGCTCCGTGAGCCGCGGCGTGATCCTGGTCTCCGACAGCATCGCGTTCAGGGTCCGGACGGCGGTCGGCTGGTCGGGCGCGGTGAAGACCCGGTGGAACGCCTCGCGGACGAGCCGCACCTGCCCCAGGTCGCGGGCCGTGAGCGCGCCGATGCCGCTGATCTGATGAGACTGCACGAACGTCTGGAGCTCGGCCAAGGTGGCCAGGCCGTCGTCGCCGCCGGTGGATGGCGAGGTGTTGACCAGCGCGACAAGGGTGGCCAAAGAATGCACCATGTCATGGCCAAACGGCATGTTGACTCCTGTCCGCTCCGGGTCCTAGCGTGGTCGCAGCGTATCTCCTGCGCGGGCATACGGGGGTTTCCATGGGAGCACATCGGCGTATCGTGCTGATCGCGATCGCCGGCGCGTTGATCATCTCCACCTCGGCGCCCCTGGTCCGGTTATCCGGTGTGTCGCCGGCGACGTCCGCGTTGTTCCGCTGCGCGTACGCCGTGCCGCCCATGCTCGTGCTGGCCTGGCTGGAGCGGCGCAGGCTCGGACCGCTGCCGCTCAAGGGGATGGTGCTGGGCTGGCTGGCCGGAGTGGTGTTCGCGTTCGACCTGCTCTTCTGGCACCACACGATCGACTACGTGGGCGCGGGCCTGGCGACCGTGCTGGGCAACCTGCAGGTGTTCATCGTGGCGTTCGCCGCCTGGGCGCTGTTCAGTGAGCGGCCCTCGTCGCGGCTGATGGTGGGCACGCCCGTGGTGTTCGCCGGGGTCGTGCTGATCTCCGGGGTGTTCGACAGCGCCGCCTACGGGAGCGATCCGATCATGGGCGTGCTCGCGGGGGTGGCCACGTCGATCTCGTACGCGGCGTTCCTGCTCCTGCTGAAGGCCGGGCCCGAGCGTGCGGTGGGGCCGCTGGCGCACGCGACCGTGGTGGCCACCGTGATGATCGCGCTGCTCAGCCCGGTGTTCGGGGGCGCGGATCCCGTGCCGGACTGGCCCGCGCACGGCTGGCTGCTGCTGCTCGCGCTGGGGCCGCAGGTGCTCGGGTGGTCGCTGATCACGTACTCGCTGCCGCGTCAGCCCGCCGCGCTCACCGCGTTGCTGCTGCTGGTCCAGCCCATGACGACCGTCGCGCTGTCGACGGTGCTGCTCGGGGAGCGCCCGTCGCCGCTGCAGCTCGCCGGGTGCGCGGTGGTCGTGCTGGGCGTCCTGTACGGCTCCCGCCGCGCTCAGCCCGCCCGGACCGACGACGAGCAGGACGAGCAGGTGCCGAAGACCTCGACCGTGTGAGTGATCTCGGTGAACCCGTGCTCGCTGCCGACCATCTCCGCCCAGCGTTCGACGGCGGGCCCGGCCACCTCCACGGTGTGCCCGCAGCGGCGGCAGACCAGGTGGTGGTGATGGCTGTCGGTGGCGCACGCGCGGTAGACGGACTCGCCGTCGTCCGTGCGGAGCATGTCGACCTTGCCCCCGTCGGCCAGCGCCTGCAGGGCGCGGTAGACGGTGGTCAGGCCGATCTTGGCGCCGTGCAGGCGCATCTCGGCATAGACGTCCTGCGCACTGCGGAAGCCCTCGCTGTTGCGGAGGGTGTCGTGCACGGCATCGCGTCTCGTCGTCATGCGACCTCCTCGACGCGCAGCTTTGGTCGCTCGCTCACTGTTGACTCCTGGATACGGGCTCGCCGTACGAATTTACCGACCCCGAGGGCCAGGACGAAGCCGGCGAGCGCAAGAAGCACGATCGCGGCGCCAGGAGGAACCTTAGCCGAGTACGTGGAGGCGAGCAGCCCGCCGACGGAGGCCAGCACGCCGAACAGCATGGCCAGCCCCATCGTCGCGCGAAAACCCCTGGTGAGCTGCTGGCTGGTGGCCACCGGGATCACCATCAGCGCGCTGACCAGCAGCAGGCCGACCACCCGCATGGCGATGACGACCGTGAGCGCGGCCGTGACGGCGATCAGGAGGCTGAGGAAACGCACCGGCAGGCCGCTGGCCCTGGCCATCTCCTCGTCCTGGCAGAGCACGAACAGCTCCCTGCCGAAGATCGCGACCACCGCGATCACGGCGACGGCCAGCGCCGCGATGACCCAGATGTCCTGCTGGGTGACGCTGGCGATGGCGCCGAACAGGTAGGAGTTCAGCTTGGCGTTGCTGCCGCCGGGCGCGATGCCCATGAGCATGACGCCGCCCGCGATCCCGCCGTAGAACAGCAGCGCCAGCGCCACGTCACCGCTCGTCCGCCCGCGCGCCCTGACCAGCTCGATCGCCACCGCGCCGACGACGGACACGATCACGGCGGTCAGCACGGGGGTCGTGCCGGTCAGGAAGCCCAGCGCCACGCCGGTCAGCGCGACGTGGCCGATGCCGTCGCCCAGCAGCGCCAGCCGGCGCTGCACGATGAACGTCCCCACGGCGGGCGCGCACAGCCCCACCAGGAGCGCCGCGATCAGCGCGAGCTGGAAGAGCTCCTCCTGCAGCAGCTCGAAGATCACCGTGGTTCCCCCTGCCAGCCAGTGAGCGGTCCCGCCGTCGTCTCCGCGGCGTGCGGGTGCTGGTGTTCGTGTCCGGGCCTGGCGCAGTCGCCTTCCGGCCGCGGCGGCCTGCCGTCGTGCGCGACGCGTCCCTCGCGGATCACCACGCCGCGCGTGATGACCGGCTCCAGCGGGCCGAGCTCGTGCGCGACCAGGACGACCGTCTTGCCGCCGAGCACGAGGTCGGCGAGCGTGTCGGCGAGCAACTGCTGGGTCTCCGCGTCCACGCCGGCCGTCGGCTCGTCCATCACGTACGTGTCCGGTTCCCCCGCCAGCGCGCGGGCGATGAGCACCCGCTGCTGCTGGCCGCCGGACAGCGACTGGACGGGGTCGCCGGCCCGGTCGGCCAGCCTGACGGCCTCCAGCGCGGACGAGACCGCCGCCTTGTCGGCCGCGCTGGTCCTGCGGAGCCTGCTCTGCCTGGCGATGCGGCCCGACGCGACGACCTCGCGCACGGTCGCGGGCACGCCGCCGCCGACCTGGAGCCGCTGCGGCACGTAGCCGATGCGCCACCAGTCGCGGAACCTGCCGGGCGGCGAGCCGTACATCAGGGTCTTGCCGCCGGTCAGCGGCGTGAGGCCGAGCAGCGCCCGGACCAGCGTGGACTTGCCGGAGCCGTTGGCGCCGAGCAGCGCGACGACCTCCCCGGGGCACACGGTCAGGTCGATCCCGCGAAGGACGGGCTTGCCGTCGAAGGAGACCCGGCCGTTTGTCATCGCGAAGGCCGTTTCGCTCATGCCGTACACCCCAGTGCTGTTTGTAGGGTTTTGAGGTTATCGCGCATGGCAGACAGGTAGTCGCCGGAGGGCTTGCTCTCCAGCGGGTCGAGCACCGCCGTCTTCGCGCCGACCTCGCTCGCGAGCACCTCGGCCACCTTGGGGCTGACCAGGGTCTCGGTGAAGATCGTGGTCACGCCCTCGGCCTTGGCGACCTTGGCCACCTCGGAGATGCGCGTGGGCGAGGGCTCGGTGTCGGGGTCGAGCGTGATGCCGACCTGCTTGAGCCGGTAGCGGTCGGCCAGGTAGCTGAACGCCTCGTGCGCGGTGACCAGCGCCTTGGACTTACAGGTGCTCAGGCCCTTGGCGAACTCCTGGTCGAGCGTGCCCAGCGTGCTCGCGGCCGTGGCGGCGCGGTCCTTGAAGCCCTGCGCGTGCTCGGGATCGGCGGCGGCCAGGCGTTCGCCGAGCTTGGTGGCGACGGTGGCCAGGCGGGCGGGGTCGAGCCAGAGGTGCGGGTCGTAGGAGACCTCCTCGTGGCCGTGCTCCTCCTCCTCGCCCGCGTGCTCGCCCATGGGGATGGTGGTGACGGCGGTGGCGGCGTCGAAGCTCGTCTCCGCCTCGACCGCCTCGTCGACGGCGGGCTGCACGCCCTTGATGTAGACGGTCAGGGCGGCGTTGCGGATGCCGGTGACCTGCTGGATGCCCAGCTCCAGGTCATGCGGCTCGACGCCGGGCGCGGTGAGCACCGTCACCTGCACGTCGGATCCGCCCACCTGCTCGGTCAGCCACTGGAGGGGATAGAAGGCGGCGACCACCTCGGGCTTGTCACTCTGCCCAGCGGGGGTCTCGGCGGATCCGGATCCGCAGGCCGCGGTGGTGAGCAGGGCGGCTCCGGCCAGCAAACCGGCAGCACACGACCGGGAAAATCCTGACATCATGTGTGTCAGTATGCGACAAAATGAAAACGGTTGTCAAAATCTCACAGGCTGAAGCGAGGGAGTGCCGTCGTCTGGAGGAGCGGCGGGAGCGCAGCGACCAGAGCGGGGGAAGGCGGCGGCGTTGGGCGACCGAGCCCAGCCGAACGGAGAGAGGCCAGTGGACACAGTGCCGTCGTCTGGAGGAGTGGCGGGAGCGGAGCGACCAGAGCGGGGGAAGGCGGCGGCGTTGGGCGACCGAGCCCGCCTCACGGAGTGAGGCCATTAAACGGGGGGATGCCGGACGGCTTGCTGGGGGCCAGCGCGGCGCCGTACGGCATCCCGGTGTCACCCCGTCGTACGAGCGCCCGCTGAGCCGTAGCCGGCGCTCGGGGTGACGTTCAGGCGCCGCTCGCCCGTGTAGACGTTCATCGAGTCACCGCGCAAGAACCCGATGAGCGTCAGCCCCTCCTCCGCGGCCAGTTCGGCCGCGAGCGAGGACGGCGCCGAGACCGCGGCGAGCACCGGGACGCCTCCCATGACCGCCTTCTGCACCAGCTCGAACGACGCTCGCCCCGACACCATCAGCACGGTGCCGCGCAAGGGGAGCCGGTCGTTCCTGAGCGCCCAGCCGAGCAGCTTGTCCACCGCGTTGTGCCGCCCCACGTCCTCCCGGACGCACAACGGCTCGCCGTCGGCCGTGAACAGCCCGGCCGCGTGCAGCCCGCCCGTCCGGTCGAACACCCGCTGGGCCGCCCGCAGCCGGTCGGGGAGCGTGGCGACGGTCCGCTGCGACACCTCGACGGGGTCGTCGGCGGCGCTCCAGCGGGCCACGGTGCGCACCGCCTCCAGTGACGCCTTGCCGCAGACGCCGCAGGAGGAGGTGGTGTAGAAGTTGCGCGGCTCGGGGGCGGTGACGCCGGGCGCCAGCCGTACGTCCAGGACGTTGTAGGTGTTGCCGTCGTCCGCCGTCGCGCCCGCGCAGTAGCGGATCGTGGCGATGTCGTCGGAGGAGCCCACGGCGCCCTCGCTGACCAGGAACCCGGCGGCGAGGTCGAAGTCGTCG
The DNA here is from genome assembly GCF_039539705.1 of Nonomuraea rosea. NCBI lineage: Bacteria > Bacillati > Actinomycetota > Actinomycetes > Streptosporangiales > Streptosporangiaceae > Nonomuraea > Nonomuraea rosea. Next base: position 51,702 of record NZ_BAABDQ010000002.1, read on the forward strand.
CCGGGGGTTCGCATGGTGACGGTCAGCGGTGTGCCGCCGAGCCTGATCTCCAGCGGCTCCTCGGCGGCCAGCGAGTCGATCCTGCTGGTGTGGGCGGTGTCCTTGACGCGCAGGATGCGCCGCTTGACGGTGACCCTAGACATGAGAGCCCGCCCTGCGCAGGCCCGGACCGTACAGAGCCGCCCTACACATAGCCGTACCCGAAGCGGCCCTTGACGCACAGGTTGCCCTTGGTGACCGGGTTGTCGTGCGGCGAGGACACCTTGACGATCTTGTTGTCCTGCACGTGCAGGGTCAGGTTGCAGCCGACCCCGCAGTAGCTGCAGATCGTCGTGGTCTCCGTCTGCCGCTCCTCGTCCCAGGTCCCCTCGGCCCGCATGTCGAACTCGGTCTTGAACGACAGCGCCCCCGTCGGGCACACCTCGACGCAGTTGCCGCAGTAGACGCAGGCCGAGTCGGTGAGCGGGGCGTCGAACTCCGTGGAGATCGTCGAGTCGAAGCCCCGGCCGGCGACGGAGATGGCGAAGGTGTTCTGCCACTGGTCACCGCAGGCGTCCACGCACTTGTAGCACATGATGCACTTGCTGTAGTCGCGTACGTAGAGGTCGTTGTCCACCTTGGCGGGCTGCTCGACGGTGGCCGCGTCCGGGCCGAACCTGGCGGGGTCGGCACCATACTCGGCCACCCACTCGGCGGCCCTGGGCGTGGTCGACAGGTCGACCGAGGAGCCGAGCAGCTCCAGCACGACCTTGCGGCTCTGCTTGGCCCGGTCGGTGTCCGTGCCGACCTTCATGCCGGCCTCGGCCTTCCTGGAGCAGGCGGGCGCGAGCGTCCTGGCGCCCGCCACCTCCACGACGCAGACGCGGCAGGCGTTCTTCGGAGTGAGCGTGTCGCCGTAACAGAGGGTCGGGATGTCCTTCCCGGCCGCCGAGCAGGCGTCGAGGATGGTCGAACCTTCCGGCACCCGTACGGCTTCGCCGTCGATCTCGACGTCGATGAGCCTCCGGGGCGGCTGGAGCGGGATCATTTGTACACTCCCAGGCGGTCGATGGCAGATTCGACGGCGTTCCAGGCTGTTTGTCCGAGGCCGCAGATCGAGGCGTCGCGCATGGTCTGGCCGACCTCGCGCAGCAGCACCAGATCGCGCTGATCGACCCGGCCCGACAGCCGGTGCAGGGCCTCCTCCTGGCGTACGGTGCCCACCCGGCAGGGCACGCACTGGCCGCAGGACTCGTCGCGGAAGAACTCCGCGATGCGCAGCAGGAGCCGTTTCAGGTCCACGGTGTCGTCGATGACGAGCACCACGCCGGAGCCGAGCGTCGCCCCCGCGTCCCTGGTGCCCTCGAAGGTGAGCGGGATGTCCAGCTCGGTGACGAACGCGCCGGCCGCGCCGCCGAGCAGCACCGCCCTGGTCGTGCCGGTGGTCCCGGCCAGCTCCAGCAGCTCCCGCAGGGTGGCGCCGAACGTGAGCTCGTACACGCCCGGCCGCTCGACCGCGCCCGAGACGCAGAACAGCTTGGGCTCCGCCTCCGTGTACGCCTGCGCGCCGCCCTCCAGGATCGGCAGCACGTTGACCAGGGTCTCCACGTTGTTGACCACGGTCGGCTTGCCGAACAGGCCCTTCTCCACGGGGAACGGCGGCTTGCTGCGCGGCTCGCCGCGCTGTCCCTCGATGGAGTTGAAGATCGCGGTCTCCTCGCCGCAGATGTACGCGCCCGCGCCCTTGCGCAGCTCGATGTCGAACGACAGGCCCTTGCCGAGGATGTCGTCGCCGAGCAGCCCACGCGATCGCGCGGTGGCGATCGCGTGCTGGAGCCGGGCGGCCGCCCGGGGATATTCGCCCCTGATGTAGAGGTATCCCTTGGCGCAGCCGGTGGCGTAGGCGGCGATCGTCATGGCCTCGACGAGCGCGTACGGGTCGCCCTCCATGATGACCCGGTCCTTGAACGTGCCCGGCTCGCTCTCGTCGGCGTTGCACACCAGGTAGTGCGGATGGTCGGGCTGGCGGGCGGCGGCCTCCCACTTGCGGCCGGTCGGGAAGGCCGCGCCGCCCCTGCCGACCAGGCCGGACTCCAGCACCTCGCGGATCACCCCGGCAGGGCCGAGCTCGAACGCCCTGCGCAGGGCACGGTAGCCGCCCGCCGCCCGGTAGGCGTCCAGGCTGGTGGGATCGACCACGCCCACCCGGCGCAGCAGCGTCAGTCCGGGCTTGCCGGCCTGCGGCACCGCCTCCGCCACGGGCGCGTCGCCGGCCACGTCGAGGCGCGGCGCGCTGCCGTTGGGGCTCGGTGCGGTGGCGACGGCGTCGGCGGCGGTGCTGAGCATGGTGTCGGGGTTCGCGGGGGCGTACACCTGGGCCTTGGGCGGCTGGCCGGCCTGCAGGGCGAGCGCGGCCGGGGCCCGCTCGCACAGGCCCAGGCACGGGCTCTCGTGCCACGACTTCCCTGGCGCGCCGAGCCGCTCCTCGACCCGCGCGCGTACGTCCTCCGCGCCCTTGGCCTGGCAGGCCAGGTCCGTGCAGACGTGCAGGACCCGCTCCGGCCGCGGCTCCATCGAGAACAGCGAGTAGAACGTGGCCACCCCGTACGCCTCCGCGGGCGGCACGGTGAGCCGCCGGCAGATGTACTCGAGCGCGCCCGCGCTGATCCACCCGACCCGGTCGTTGACCGCGTGCAGCGCGGGCAGCAGCAGGTCGCGGGCGGACTCGGCCCTGGCGGCCGAGCGCAGGTCGGCGTCGGTCCTGAAACCGCCGTCCCAAGCGTTGGCGGGCGGCCCGAGCAGGGCGTCGACCGCCGCGCGCTCTTCCTCGGACGGCTCCGCGCCACTGAATCTCAGATCCATCTGATCACCCGGCCTTGACGAGCTTCTCGACGCGTACGGCCGCCGCCTTGAACTCCGCCGTGCCCGCGATCGGGCAGGTCGCCTCGATGGTGAGGGAGTTGGTGTCCACGTCGTCGGGGAAGTGCATGGTCATGAACACGAGCCCGGGCCGCAGCGCGGGATCGATGTACACCGGCGCGACCACGGAGGCGCGCCGCGAGCTGATCCGCACCTCCTCGCCCGCGACCAGGCCGAGGCGCTCGGCGTCCTCCGGGCACAGCTCGACGGTCTCGCCGCGGCGCATGGGAGAGGCGAACCCCGAGGACTGCACGCCGGTGTTGTAGGAGTCGAGCCGGCGGCCGGTGGTCAGCCGGAGCGGATATTCCTCATCCAGCAGGTCCACCGGCGGCGAGTGCCGCAGCAGCGCGAACGGCGCGGGCGTGCCCCGCTTGACCGGGTCGCTCTCCCACAGCCGCCCGTGCAGGTAGGGCGGCTCCAGCGCGTCCTCGGACGGGCACGGCCACTGGATGCCCTGCAGGTCGCTCAGCCGCTGGTAGGTCATGCCCGCGTGCTGGGGGGACAGGGCGCGCAGCTCGTTCCAGACCTCTTCCGCGCCGTCGTAGTGCCAGTCGTGACCCATCCTGGCGGCTATCTCGCACATGATCCAGATGTCGTCGCGGGCCTCGCCCGGCGGCTCCAGGGCCTTGCGGACCCGCTGGACGCGGCGCTCGCTGTTGGTGAACGTGCCGTCGGCCTCGCACCAGGCGGCGCTGGCGGGCAGCACGACGTCGGCCATCTGGGCGGTCTTGGTGAGGAAGATGTCCTGGACGACGAGGTGGTCGAGCATGGACAGGCGCTTGATGCAGGCGAGCGAGTCGGCCTCGGACTGCACGGGGTTCTCACCGATCAGGTAGCAGGTGGTCACCTCGCCGTCGGCCATCGCCTCCAGCATCTGGGTCAGGTTGAGCCCGTAGCGGGGCTGGATCTCCTTGCCCCAGACGCCCTCGAAGCGCTGCCTCGTGGCCGGGTCGAGGATGTCCTGGAAGCCCGGCAGGCGGTTGGGGATGGCGCCCATGTCGCCGCCGCCCTGCACGTTGTTCTGGCCGCGCAACGGCGACAGGCCCGAGCCGTAGCGGCCGACGTGGCCGGTGAGCAGGGACAAATTGATCAGCGCCCGGACGTTGTCGGTCGCGTTGTGGTGCTCGGTGATGCCGAGCGTCCAGCAGAGCTGGGCGCGGTCGGCGCGGGCGTAGGCGTGGGCCAGCTCCCGGATCGCGGCCGCGGGCACGCCGGTGACCTGCTCGGCGGCGCTGAGCGTCCAGGGCTCGATCGACTCCTTGTACTCCTCGAAGCCGGTCGTGGCCCGCTCGATGAACGCCTCGTTGTGCAGCCCGGCGTGGATGATCTCGCGGGCCACCGCGTGGGCGAGCGGGATGTCGGTGCCCACGTTGAGGCCCAGCCACAGGTCGGCCCACTGGGCGGTGCCGGTGCGCCGCGGATCGACCGCGAACATCCGCGCGCCCTTGCGGATCCCCTTCAACACGTGCTGGAAGAAGATGGGGTGGGCGTTCCGCGCCGCGGAGCCCCACATCACTATCACGTCGGTGTCCTCGACCTCCTGGTAGGAGGAGGTGCCGCCACCGCTGCCGAACACCGCCGACAGCCCCGCCACGCTGGGCGCGTGACAGGTGCGGTTGCAAGAGTCCACGTTGTTGGTGCCGATCACGACGCGGGTGAACTTCTGCCCCACGTAGTTCATCTCGTTGGTGGAACGGGCACACGACAACATCGCGAAGCTGTCGGGGCCGTGCCTGGCGACGTTGCGCCGGAACCCCTCGGCCGCGCGCTCCAGCGCCTCGTCCCATGTCGCTTGGCGCAGTACGCCGTTCTCGCGCACCAGTGGATGGGTCAGGCGGTCATAGCTCATGATCCCTCCATTCTGTATACAGGCTACGGTATTCCCAGCTAGACCGCTCGGACAAGGTTCTCGTTCAGCAGATCGCTCACCGCGTGGATCGCACGCAGCGTCGGCACGTCGGCCCCGGTGAGGTCGGCCAGCTCGACCACCGCGGCCAGCAGCACGTCGAGCTCCAGCGGCTTGCCCTTCTCCAGATCCTGGAGGGTGGAGGTCTTGTGCTCGCCGGCCTTCTCCGCGCCCTTCAGCCGGCGTTCGATCGAGATGCCGGGGTCGCAGCCGACCCGCCGCGCCACCTCGACCGTCTCCCGCATCATGGCCACGACCAGCTCTCTGGCGCCGTCGTGCCGGCAGATCCCGGCCATCGTCGCCCTGGCCAGCGCGCTGATCGGGTTGAAGGAGATGTTGCCCATCAGTTTGATCCAGACGTCCCGGCGCAGGTCGCGCTCCACCGGGCACTTCAATCCGCCCGCGACGGCGGCCTCGCTGAAGGCGGCGCACCGGCCGGTCAGCTCGCCGTCCGGCTCGCCGATGGAGAACCGGGTGCCTTCGAGGTGGCGGATCACGCCAGGCGCCTCGATCTCGGTGGCGGCGTAGACGACGCAGCCGATCGCGCGGTGCAGCGGCAGCGCGGCCGTGACCGCGCCGCCAGGATCGACGCTCTCGATGCGGTAGCCCTCGTGAGGGCCCTTGAGCCCGTGGAAGTACCACCACGGGATGCCGTTCTGCGCGGCGATGATGCTGGTGGTGCCGTGCAGCAGCGGCTCGATCATGGGGCCGGACGCGGCGTAGCTGTTCGCCTTGAGGCCCAGGAAGATGTGGTCCACCGGGCCGATCTGGGCGGGGTCGTCGGTGGCATGGGGATGGGCGACGAAATCGCCCCTGGGGGTGAGCACCCGCACACCGGCGCTGCGGATGGCCTGCAGATGCTGGCCTCTCGCGATGAGGTGGACCTCGACTCCCGCCCGGTGGAGGGCGGCTCCCACGTATGCGCCGATGGCGCCGGCGCCAAGAACAGCGACCTTCATGCGCGCTCCGTTCTCGCGTCGGATCGTACGTACTGGCCCCCGTAACTTTGCGGCGGGCCGCTGGACGTGACCCGCCGTAACTTGTGGCGGGCCGCTGGACGCGACCCGCCGTGCATTCGGTATACAGTATGGAAAAAGGTGGGTCAAGGAGCGGTGCCTATGCCCGATGTTCGGCATGATCCAGTGGTGGAAGCGATGTCATGGACCTCGGCGCGAGCGCTCGCGGCCGGGGCCGCCCGTCCGTTGGAGCCCTCGTCGGTGCCCCTTTCCGAGGCGCTCGGCTCCCGTCTCGCCGCGCCCCTGCGGGCCCTGGTCGCCGTGCCGGGGGTGGACGTCTCGGCGATGGACGGCTACGCGGTGACGGGGGAGGGACCCTGGCGCATGGTGGGGCGGGTGCTGGCCGGAGGCTCCTTGTACGAGGCGGAGCTGCGGCCGGGGGAGGCGGTGGAGATCGCCACCGGCGCCCCGGTGCCCGCCGGGACCGAGGCGGTGCTGCCCTGGGAACGCGTCACGGTCGCCCCGCACTCCCGGGGGGACGCGGTGCCTCGGATGCAGGCGGCGACGCCCGCCTGGGGCGAGGACGTGTGGATCGAGGGCGTCGCGGAGGCGGGGCGGCACATCCGGCGCCGGGGCGAGGACATCGCCGAGGGCGCCGTCGTGCTGGGCGCGGGCGCGGCGGTGACGCCCGTGCTGCTCGGGCTGGCCGCCGGGCTCGGGCACGACGAGCTCCTCGTACGGCCCAAGCCGCGCGTGGCGGTGCTGGTCACCGGGGACGAGGTGGTCCAGGAAGGGCTCCCGGCGCCAGGACGCGTGCGCGACGCCATCGGGCCGTTCCTTCCCGGGCTGGTCGAGTGGGCCGGCGGGCAGGTGACGAGCACCCTCCGGCTCCCCGACGGCCCCCTCCCGCTGCACGACGCCCTCGCCCCGTCCGCCCCTGCTCCATCCGACGTGCTGGTCGTCTGCGGAGCCTCGTCCAAAGGGCCCGCCGATCACCTGCGGAAGGTGCTCGGCGACCTGGGCGCGGACGTGCTGGTCGACGGCGTGGCCGTGCGTCCTGGCCACCCGCAGCTGCTGGCCAGGCTCCCCGCCGGGCGCCTGCTCGTCGGGCTGCCGGGAAACCCGTTCGCGGCCCTCGCCGCCGCCCTCACGCTGCTGGCCCCCATGCTCCGCGAGCTGGCCGGCACGCCGGCCCGCCACGAGACGAGCGCGCTGGCCGGCCCGGTACGTGCGCACCCGCGCGACACCCGCCTGGTCCCGGTACGGCGGTCGAGCCGGGGCGCCGTTCCCGTGGGCCACGACCGGCCAGGTTCGCTCTGGGGAGCGGCGCTGGCCGACGCGCTGGCCGTCGTCCCGCCGGGGTGGTCCGGTGACCAGGTGGAGCTGATCGAGTTGCCCGCTGGGGTCTAGACAGGCCCATCACGAGGGAGTAAGCATTGCGTTCATACGGTATGCAGTATGCGGAAGACAGCGCGGTCCGTTGCCAGGAAAGGGTGGCATGATGTCTGAAACGATCTCTGGTGGTCATCTCGTAGCCAAGGCGCTCAAGGCCGAGGGCGTGGAAGTGATCTACACGCTCTGCGGCGGCCACATCATCGATATCTATGACGGCTGCGTCGATGAGGGCATCGAGGTCATCGACGTACGCCACGAGCAGGTGGCCGCGCACGCCGCGGACGGCTACGCCCGCATCACCGGCAAGCCCGGCTGCGCGGTGGTCACGGCGGGGCCGGGCACGACCGACGCGGTCACCGGCGTGGCCAACGCCTTCCGCGCGGAGAGCCCCATGTTGCTCATCGGCGGGCAGGGAGCGCTGAGCCAGCACAAGATGGGCTCACTGCAGGACCTGCCGCACGTGGACATGATGACCCCGATCACCAAGTTCGCCGCGACGGTGCCCAGCACGGAACGCGTGGCCGACATCGTGTCGATGGCCTTCCGCGAGTGCTATCACGGCGCTCCGGGGCCGTCGTTCCTGGAGATCCCGCGTGACGTGCTCGACGCGAAGATTCCGCTGGAGAAGGCCCGCATCCCCGAGCCCGGCCGCTACCGGGCCTCCACCCGGCAGGCCGGCGACCCCGAGGCGATCGAGCGGCTGGCCGACCTGCTGGCCCACGCGGAGAAGCCGTGCATCCTGCTCGGGAGTCAGGTGTGGACGTGCCGGGCGACGGACGCCGCCATCGACTTCGCCAGGACACTGAACGTGCCCGCGTACATGAACGGCTCGGGCCGCGGCACGCTGCCGCCGGGCGACCCGCACCACTTCCAGCTCAGCCGCAGGTACGCCTTCACCGAGGCCGACCTGATCATCATCGTCGGCACCCCGTTCGACTTCAGGATGGGCTACGGCAAGCGGCTGTCGCCGACCGCGACCGTGGTCCAGATCGACCTCGACTACCGCACTGTCGGGAAAAATCGGGACATCGACTTGGGGATCGTGGGCGACGCCGGCCTCATCCTGTCGGCGGCGGCCCAGGCGGCCAGCGGCCGGATCGAGGGCCCGGCGGGCAGGCGCAAGGAGTGGATCGACGAGCTGCGCGCGGTCGAGACCAAGGCGTACGAGAAGCGCCTGCCCCGCCAGCTCTCCGACGCCCAGCCCATCGACCCCTACCGCCTGGTCCACGAGATCAACGAGTTCCTCACCGAGGACACGATCTACATCGGCGACGGCGGCGACATCGTCACCTTCTCCGGCCAGGTCGTCCAGCCCAAGTCGCCCGGCCACTGGATGGACCCGGGCCCGCTCGGCACGCTCGGCGTCGGCATGGCCTTCGCGATGGCCGCCAAGCAGGCCAGGCGCGACAAGGAGGTGCTGTGCCTGTTCGGTGACGGCGCCTTCAGCCTGACCGGCTGGGACTTCGAGACGATGGTCCGCTTCGACCTGCCGTTCATCGGCGTCATCGGCAACAACTCCTCGATGAACCAGATCAGGTACGGCCAGGCCGCCAAGTACGGCGCGGACCGCGCCCGCGTCGGCAACACCCTCGGCGACATCCGCTACGGCGACTTCGCCAAGCTCCTCGGCGGCCACGGCGAGGAGGTGCGCGACCCCGCGGAGATCCGTCCCGCGCTGGAGCGGGCCAGGGAGTCGGGCAAGCCCTCGCTGATCAACGTGTGGGTGGACCCAGAGGTCTACGCCCCCGGGACCATGAACCAGACCATGTACAAGTAGGGGTTTCTCGACATGAAGGCTCTCGAAGGTGTCCGCGTCCTCGACATGACCCACGTCCAGTCCGGCCCGTCGGCCACCCAGCTGCTCGCCTGGCTCGGCGCCGACGTGGTCAAGCTGGAGGCCCCGACCGGCGACATCACCCGCCAGCAGCTCCGGGACGTGCCCGGGGTCGACAGCCTCTACTTCACGATGCTCAACTGCAACAAGCGCAGCATCACCCTCAACATGAAGAGCGAGCGCGGCAAGGAGCTCTTCACCGAGCTGGTGCGGAGCGCCGACATCCTGGTGGAGAACTTCGGCCCCGGCGCGGTCGACCGCATGGGCTTCACCTGGGAACGCCTCCAGGAGCTCAACCCCCGCCTGATCTACGCCTCGATCAAGGGCTTCGGCACCGGCAGGTACGCCAAGTTCAAGGCGTACGAGGTGATCGCCCAGGCGATGGGCGGCTCGATGAGCACCACGGGCTTCGAGGAGGGCCCGCCGCTGGCCACCGGATCCCAGATCGGCGACTCGGGCACCGGCATCCACGCGGTCGCCGGCATCCTGGCCGCCCTCTACCAGCGCGAGCAGACGGACCGCGGTCAGCGCGTACAGGTGGCCATGCAGCACGCCGTGCTGAACCTGTGCCGCGTCAAGCTGCGCGACCAGCAGCGGCTGGCGCACGGGCCGCTGCGCGAGTACCCGAACAAGACGTTCAACGACGAGGTGCCCCGCTCGGGGAACGCCAGCGGCGGCGGCCAGCCCGGCTGGGCGGTGCGCTGCGCCCCCGGCGGCCCGAACGACTACATCTACGTGATCGTCCAGCCGGTCGGCTGGAAGCCCATCTCGTCCATCATCGGCCGCCCCGAGCTGGCCGAGGACCCCGAGTGGGCGACCCCGGAGTCGCGGCTGACCAAGCTGGACAAGATGTTCCAGCTCATCGAGGAGTGGACGATCCGCCACGACAAGTGGACGGTGCTCGACCGGCTCAACGCCGAGAACATCCCCTGCGGGCCGATCCTGTCCACCAAGGAGCTGGTGGAGGACGTGTCGCTGCGCGACGAGGGCATCGTCGTCACGGTCGACCACCCGGAGCGCGGCGAGTTCGTGACCGTCGGCAGCCCGCTGCAGCTCTCCGACTCGCCGGTGGACGTCATCACCCCGCCGCTGCTCGGCGAGCACAACCAGGACATCTACGGCGAGCTCGGCGTGAGCGCCGATGAGCTGGCCCAGCTGAAGACGAACGGAGTCATCTAGTGGTCCGGGAAGTCATCGAGAAGGCGCTCGCCGAAGGGCGCACGGCGCTGACCGCGCCGGAGGGTCGCAAGCTGTGCCAGGCGTACGGCATCGCCACCCCCGGCGAAGGGCTGGCCACCTCGGCCGACGAGGCGGCGCGGCTGGCCGTGGAGATCGGCCTGCCGGTCGTGTTGAAGATCGTCTCGCCCGACATCCTGCACAAGACCGACGCCGGCGGCGTGCTGGTCGGCCTGAAGACCGAGGCGGAGGTGCGCGAGGGCTACGACAAGATCCTCGTCAACGCCCGCGCCTACAACCCCGACGCCACGATCGACGGCATCCAGGTGCAGCAGCTCGTCAACGGCGGGCACGAGGTCATCGTGGGCGCCGTCACCGACCCCACCTTCGGCAAGATCGTCGCCTTCGGACTGGGCGGTGTCCTGGTTGAAGTACTCAAGGACGTGACCTTCCGGCTTGCCCCGGTTTCGGGTGATGATGCCCTTGCGATGCTGGACGACATCAAAGCGGCTGAGGTGCTGCGCGGTGTCCGTGGGGCCGAACCCGCCAACAGGGCGGCGCTCGCGGCGCTGATCGAACGCGTCGGCCAACTGGTCTCCGACTTCCCCGAGATCACCGAGGTGGACCTCAACCCCGTCTTCGCCGACGCGAACGGCGCGGTCGCCGCCGACGTGCGGGTCCTCATCGGGGAGCCGCCCGCCGAGGTGCCCAGGCTGCCGCGCGAGGAGATCCTGCGGCAGATGACCCGGATCTTCAAGCCGCGCGCGGTCGCCGTCATCGGCGCCTCCGCCGAGAACGGCAAGATCGGCAACTCGGTCATGCGCAACCTCATCGACGGCGGCTACCAGGGGAAGATCTTCCCGATCAACCCGAAGGCCGACGAGATCATGGGGCTGACGGCGTACAAGAGCGTCTTGGACGTGCCCGGCGACGTGGACGTGGCCGTGTTCGCGATCCCCGCCAAGTTCGTCGCCCCGGCGCTGGAGGAGGTCGGCGAGAAGGGCGTGGCGGGCGCCATCATGATCCCCTCCGGGTTCGCCGAGACCGGGAACGTCGAGGGGCAGCAGGAGATCGTCGAGATCGCGCGCAGGCACGGCGTGCGGATGCTCGGCCCCAACATCTACGGCTACTACTACACGCCGGAGAACCTCTGCGCGACGTTCTGCACCCCGTACGACGTCAAGGGCAGCGTGGCGCTGACCTCGCAGAGCGGCGGCATCGGCATGGCCATCCTGGGCTTCAGCCGGACCACCAAGATGGGCGTCTCGGCCATCGTCGGCGTCGGCAACAAGGCCGACGTGGACGAGGACGACCTGCTGACGTTCTTCGAGCAGGACGACAACACCAAGGCCGTGGCCATGCACCTGGAGGACCTCAAGGACGGGCGCGGCTTCGTCGACGCGGCCCGCAGGGTCGTCAAGGAGAAGCCGGTCATCGTGCTCAAGGCCGGGCGCACCGCGATGGGCGCGCGGGCCGCCGGATCCCACACCGGGGCGCTGGCCGGCGACGACAAGGTCTACGACGACATCCTGCGCCAGGCCGGGGTGGTGCGCGCGCCGGGGCTCAACGACATGCTGGAGTACGCCCGCGCGCTGCCCGTCCTGCCCGCGCCCAAGGGCGAGAACGTCGTCATCATCACCGGCGCGGGCGGCTCCGGCGTGCTGCTGTCCGACGCCATCGTGGACGCCGGGCTGACGCTCATGGAGATCCCGGACGACCTGGACGCGGCCTTCCGCGCCTACATCCCGCCGTTCGGCGCGGCGGGCAACCCCATCGACATCACCGGCGGCGAACCGCCCTCGACGTACGCGAACACGGTCCGGCTCGGCCTGTCCGACGACCGGATCCACGCTCTCGTCCTGGGCTACTGGCACACGATCGTGACGCCGCCGATGGTCTTCGCCGAGCTCATCGCCCGTGTGGTGGCGGAGGAGCGGGCGAAGGGAAACGTCAAGCCGGTCGTGGCGTCACTCGCCGGCGACACCGAAGTTGAGGAGGCCAGCGAGTACCTGTTCGAACATGGCGTGGTCGCATACCCGTACACGACTGAGAAGCCTGTGGCAGTCCTCGGCGCGAAGTACCGCTGGGCCAGGGCTGCCGGACTGCTGAGCTAAGAGCCGAGCGAAGCAGCTATCCAGGCGAGGGGGCTATTCGGGGCAGCGGACGAGAAAGGCAACACACCCCCCAGGAGGTCCGTAGGTGGATACATCGAATACACCCCCGGCGACGGCCACGCCGCCGGTCGAGGATCAACGAGTATGGAAAGCGGGCCGGCTTGAGCCGATGCCCATCAGGAAGCTCCCCGACGCGCCTCCCTCGGTGCACATTCTCGGGCCGACGGTGTTCCTCGTCGCCCTGGGCGTGGGCATGGGCGAGTCGTACATGTGGCCCCGCCTGGTGCTGCTGTTCGGGCCGGAGATCAGATGGCTGTTCCTGATCGGTGTCACCCTGCAGGCCGTGGTGATGCTGGAGATGGCGCGCTACGCCATGGCGACGGGAGAGAGCATCTTCTCCGGCGCCGCCCGGGTGTTCAAGCCGCTGATGTGGTTCTTCTTCGTCGTGGCCATCGCCGTCTACATCTGGCCGGGACACCTGTCAGCAGGGGCGGCGGCGTTCGAGGAGATAACCGGGATCCCCTGGATGGTGACCGCCGTCATCGGGTTGATCCTGGTGGGCGTGGTCTTCAGCTTCCTCAAGGTGATCTACAACGTCCTGGAGAACCTGCTGTCGTTACTGATCGGCACCCTCGTGATCGGCACGGCCGTCGTCGCGGCCATGGTGGGCACCTGGGCCGACGTGGTCAGCACGATCAGCGGCATGTTCTCCTTCGGCTACCTGCCGGCGGAGGCCATGACGGCGGCCTGGTTCCCGGTCATCGTGGGCGCCTGCGCCTTCGCCGGACCGTCGGGCATGCAGCAGATGTGGTACACGCTGCACCTGCGTGACTCCGGCGCCGGCATGGGCTCGCACATCCCGCAGGTCCGCGGGCTGCGCCACGCCGGCGAGGAAGAGGAGATGCCCGCGCGCGGGTTCATGTTCGACACCGAGGACCCGGCCGAGATGGCCAAGTGGAGGGGCTGGCGCCGCTGGGTCACGTTCGACGCGCTGCTGCTGTTCTGGGGCATCACCATGCTGGTCACGATCTCCTTCACGGTGATCGCCCAGTCGGCGGTGCGGCAGAACCCGGCCGTGCGGACCGTCATCCAGGGAGACGACCGGGAGGTGGCGCTCAGCGCCATGTCCGACGCCGTCTCCGCGGCAGGCAGCTCGGTGCTCGGAGGGCTCTTCCTCGGGTTCATCGCGCTGATCGGTCTGAACGCGACGCTGGGGCTGTTCGACTCCTTCTCCCGCGGCCAGGCTGACATGACCTACAACTTCGTCCGCGGGGCGAAGAAGCTGGGCATGTCGCGCCTGTACGGGATCTTCCTCTGGGGCGTCATCCTCTTCGGCATCCTGATCCTGCTGTTCGGGCCGGCCGACGGTCCCAGCGGAATCCTGGACACGCTGGCGTTCCTGTCCACGTTCGCGATGGGCGCGTACTGCGTGACCTTGCTGCTCGTGAACAACCGCATGCTGCCGAAACCGATCAGGCCCAAGTGGTGGACCAACGTGATCATCGGGTTCGGTGCGGTGTTCTACCTCGGCATGCTGCTCTACAGTCTGTTCGCCTTCGGCGTGGTCGTGGGCTGATGGACGGACGGCACAGCCTCGAACTCGCCCTGCCTGGGGCGTCGATCGGAGCCGTCGCCGGAGCCATGGCCGGTGGGCTGACCCTGCTCGCGGGGCAGCCCATCGGGATGGCCACGCTGTCGGCCCTGGCGCTCGCCGTACCGCTCGCCCTGTTCGGCGGCCTGTACGGCGTGCTACTCGGCCACGGCGTGTTCCGGCCCGGCACCTTCGGGCCGGTCGGCCTGTACTGGCTGGCGGCCTTCCCCGTGTCCAGGCTCATGCAGGAGAGCCTGGCCGGGACGGGCGGCCTCGCCGACGGCGTGCTGACGTTCCTGGCCTACCAGGCGATGGTGAGCCTCGGCTTCGCCATCGGCTTCCTCTGGCTGCACGAACGCCTCATGCCGCACTGGCTCGTCCGCCGTGCCGCCGGCAATCCGATCGCGAAGGAGCTGCTCGACCACTATCTCCGCTTCGCCCACATGATGCGGTCGCGGAAGGGAGGGCGTCGATGACGGTGGCGGCGATGGACCTGCCTCTGTGGATCTGGCTGGCCACGATCGGCGGCTTCTGCGTCGTGCTCGCCTTCGACTTCTTCCTCGTCGCCCGCAACCCGCACGAGCCCACGTTCAAGGAGTGCGTGGCCTGGGTGTCGTTCTACGTCGGCCTGGCCGTGGCCTTCGGCTTCGGCCTGCTGATCCTGTCGGGCCCCGCGCACGGAGGGGAGTTCTTCGCCGGCTGGATCACCGAGTACTCGCTCAGCGTGGACAACCTCTTCGTCTTCCTGCTGATCATGAGCAGGTTCCAGGTGCCGCGGCAGTATCGCCAGAAGGTGCTGCTCATCGGCATCATCCTGGCGCTCCTCATGCGCGGCGCGTTCATCGCCGCCGGTGCGGAGGCGGTGACCAGGTTCGACTGGCTCTTCTACGTGTTCGGCGCCTTCCTCGTCTACACCGCGTGGAAGCTGATCGGCCACGAGGAAGAGGAGGCGGAGTTCTCCGAGAACCTCGCGCTGCGCGCGGTGCGCCGGGTCCTCCCGACCACCGACACCTACCACGGCGGCCGGCTCACCGTGCATCTCGGCCGGCGCATGGTGACCCCGATGCTGATCGTGATGGTCGCCATCGGGACCACCGACCTGCTGTTCGCGCTCGACTCGATCCCGGCCATCTTCGGGCTCACCAAGGAGCCCTATCTGGTGTTCACCGCCAACGCCTTCGCCCTCATGGGGCTGCGGCAGCTCTTCTTCCTCATCGGCGGGCTGCTCGACCGGCTCGTCTACCTGAGCAAGGGGCTGTCCGTGGTGCTCGCCTTCATCGGTGTGAAGCTGATACTCGAAGCGCTGCACCACGACGGCGTCGCGTGGGCGCCGGAGATCCCGATCCTGGTCTCTCTCGGCGTCATCCTCGGCACCCTCGCCGTCACCACGGTGCTGAGCCTGCTCAAGTCGGCTCGTGACGCCAAGGCGGAGGAGGTGGAGCCGGAGCCCGCCGAGCGCTGACGGCTGCTCAGCTCACTGGCCGCGCGGGGGCGGAGGCGCCCCTGCCGCGGCTCAGTGGCGCGGGCTCTTCTGCTGTACGTCCTGGCCGGCGGTCCACTGGCGCAGATAGCGGTCGGCGTCGTCGGCGGAGTAGTGCTTCTTGAGCGCGGTGCTCAGCCCGAGGCCGATGGCTCTGCCGTCGGCCGACTGGCCCGCGGGATCACCGAGGAGAAAACGGATGAACGCCTTCATGGTCATGCACCTCCTGTCTGTTCGGCTCCATCCTCTACCCGAGGTGTTTCGAAGCATGTGGACTTCTGTGAACGTCACGTCAACCTAGCTGCCGCGGCCGGCGGCGGCGCACCGGCTTGGGCGCGGGCTCGACCGGCTCGCTCTCGCGCTGCTCCATGTAGGAGGCGCGGGTGTGCTCGGTGTGCTCCTGCATGATCTTCGCGGCCTTGCGCTCGTCGCCGGCCTCGATGGCGTCGATCAGCGACGTGTGCTCCTCCCACGAGGTCATGCCGCGCTGGCGGGCCACCGGCGTGTGGTACCACCGCACCCGCCTGGCCACCTGGCTGGCCAGCTCGGCCAGCACCGCGTTGCCCGACAGGGCGGTCACCAGGGCGTGCAGCTCGGAGTTGGTCGCCACGGCGGAGTCGACGTCGTCGGACTCGACGGCCGCGATGCCGCGCGCGCACAGGGCGCGCAGCCGCTTGACGCCGTCCTCGCCGGCGTGCTGCGCGGCGAGCCTGGCGGACTCGGTCTCCAGCAGCGTGCGCACGGCGAGCAGCTGGTCGGCCTCCGCCAGGGTCGGGACGTGCACGAACGCGCCCTGACCCGGGTGCAGATCGACCCAGCCCTCGCCGCTGAGCTGCTGCAGCGCCTCGCGGACGGGCTGCCTGGACACGCCGAGCAGCTCGGCCAGCTCACTCTCCACGAGATGCTGTCCTGGCTTGAGCTGGCTGGAGACGATGAGCTCTTGGATAGCCTCGATGACGCTCTCCCTGAGCGTGGCGGGGCGGGGAATCTTGGCGGCCGCCGTCTGACCGGCCTGATCCGACAGCAACATGTTCATGTCTCCAGAGCAGCTTTAAAGTTTTTCGTCGACTGCCTACAGCATACCGTCCGGGGGTTGCCCGCGGTCGTGAGTCTCATCACAAGGGAATGGTGGCGGGCAGACCCGGGATCCGCAGGCGCGGGGTGGCCAGGGCGGGCAGCGCGGCGAGGGCGGCGGCGGCCAGCAGGGCGCTCGCGGGGGCGCTCAGCGCGAGCAGGGCCAGGGCGACGGCGCCCGCTCCGGCCAGGGCCTTGGCGCTGTAGACGACGGCGTGGATCTCGCCCGCGCGCTCGGCGCCGAAGAGCTCGCGGACGAGGCTGGCGATGAGCGGGTAGAACGCGCCCCCGCCGAGCCCGGCGAACACGACCCCCGCCCACAGCAGCACCCCGGCGCCCGTCGCTGCTGTTACGGCGGTCGCCAGAAGGAGCTGCCCGGCGGCGAGCGCGGTCAGGACGGCGGCGAGCACGTGCCTGCGGCCGAACACCTCCGAGCAGCGCATGGCCACCGACCGCCCGGCCCCGTTGAGCGCCACGAGGACGGCCACGGCGCTCCACGACCCGGTGCCCGCGACCACGATGACGTCGAACACCGACACCGCTCCCGCGCAGGTCAGGATCAGGGCGAGCGCGGGCAGCGTACGCGTGCGCAGCGCCTGGGCGAGCCTGAACTGCCTGGCCGGCTCCGGGGTCGTGCGCAGCCGCGCCGCGTCCAGGGCGTGCGAGCGCGGGTCCACGTCGCCCGGCCACCACAGGGCGGGCGGCAGCCGCAGGTGCCTGGCCGCGATCCCGATCACGCCCGCCGCCAGGACCGCCGCGACCAGGAAGGCGGCGGACGTGGCGGACGGGTCGATCCCGGCCCAGAGCAGCAGGGGCGCCGCGCCGTACCCGAAGGCGCCGGTGATCAGGCCCACCCGGCCGGCCGGACGTTCCGGGTACCAGGCGGCGACCACCTCGGCGCAGGCCCCGTAGACCAGGCCCGCGCCGAGCCCGCCGAGCAGCGCGTAGCCGATGAGCGTGATCGGCCATCCGGCGGGGAACGCCGCCGCGGCCAGGCCCAGGCCGCTCAGCGCGGCTCCGGCGGCCAGGCAGGCGCGCACGCCCAGGCGGCCCCGGCGTACCAGGTGCAGGGCGGGGAGCGCGCCGGCGGCCTGGCAGGCGATCCAGACGGCGAGCAGGGTCAGGCTCGCGGCCTCCTTGGCCAGGAGGGCGGCGTAGCCGTACTGGAGCGGGCTGATCGCGGCCATGGCCGCCAGGGCCAGCCAGAACATGCGCGGACGGTCGGCGGGGACGGGCCCGGGGAGGTACGAGCGGCCGCGCCAGTCTCTTACTGCATTCTCCATACTGTATGGAATATCCAGAAGACAGACGGTCTGTCGAGACCCTAGACGGAGGATATTCCATACGGTATACCGTCTACAAAGGAGGCTCGAATGGACCTGTACGAGTATCAGGCGAAGGAGCTCTTCGGCCGTCACGGCATCCCGGTTCCCGCGGGCAGGGTGGCGGCCACCCCCGCCGAGGCCCGTGCGATCGCGGCCGAGCTGAACACCCCCGTCGTCATCAAGGCCCAGGTGAAGACCGGTGGGCGCGGCAAGGCAGGCGGCATCAGGACCGCGGCGGGCCCGGTCACCGCCGAGATCGAGGCCGATCGCGTCATCGGAATGGACATCAAGGGGCACATCGCGCACAGCGTGCTGGTGGAGGCCGCGACCGTGCCCTTCGAGGAGTACTACGCGGCTTTCCTGGTGGATCGTGCTGAGGGTGGCTTCCTGGCGATGGTGTCGGGCCAGGGCGGCATGGAGATCGAGGAGCTGGCGGCCACCGACCCCGACGCCCTGGTGCGCCTGCCGATCGACCCGGTGACGGGGGTGGACGCGGACACCGCGCGGCTGCTCGCGGCCAAGGCGGGCCTGCCGGAACAGGCGCCCGAGGTGCTGGAACGGCTGTGGCGGGTGCTGGTCGCGGAGGACGCGCTGCTGGTCGAGGTGAACCCGCTGATCTGCACCACCGACCAGCGGATCGTGGCACTCGACGGCAAGGTCACCCTGGACGGCAACGCCGCGTTCCGGCACTCCTGGGCGTACGCGGAGGACGCCGCGGGGCTGGAGGCGCAGGCCAGGGCCAAGGGACTCAACTACGTCAAGCTGGACGGGAACGTCGGCGTCATCGGCAACGGCGCCGGGCTGGTCATGAGCACGCTCGACGTGGTGGCGGGCGCGGGCGCGGCGCCCGCCAACTTCCTGGACATCGGCGGCGGGGCCTCCGCCAAGGTCATGGCCGACGGGCTGGAGATCATCCTCGCCGACCCGGACGTCCGCTCGGTGCTGGTCAACGTGTTCGGCGGCATCACCGCCTGCGACGCGGTGGCGAACGGCATCGTGACCGCGCTCGGGCTGCTCGGCGAGCGCGGCCTGGGCCGGCCCATCGTCGTACGGCTGGACGGCAACAACGCCGAGGTGGGCCGGCGGATCCTGAGCGACGCCAGGCATCCGGCGGTCCGGCAGGTCTCCACCATGGACGGCGCCGCCGAGACGGCGGCCAGACTCGCGGCAGGTGCGTGATGGCGATCTTTCTGACCAAGGACAGCCGGGTGCTCGTCCAGGGCATGACGGGCGCGGAGGGCACCAGGCACACGGCCCGCATGCTCGCCGCCGGCACCGACGTCGTGGCCGGCGTGACGCCCGGCAAGGGCGGCAGGTCCGTCGACTTCGGCGAGCGCACGGTGCCCGTCTTCGGATCCGTCGCCGAGGCGGTGTCGGAGACCGGGGCGGACGTCTCGGTGATCTTCGTGCCGCCGCGGTTCACCGGCGCGGCCGTGGAGGAGGCCGTCGCGGCGGAGGTGCCGCTGTGCGTGGTCATCACCGAGGGCGTGCCCGTGCACGACGCCGTGCGCTTCCGCGCCCTGGCGAACGGGCGCAGCAGGATCATCGGCCCCAACTGCCCCGGGCTGATCAGCCCCGGTCAGTCCTCGGCCGGGATCATCCCCGCCGACATCACCTCGGCCGGCCGGATCGGGCTGGTCTCGAAGTCGGGCACGCTGACCTACCAGCTCATGTACGAGCTGCGCGACCTCGGCTTCTCCACCGCCGTCGGCATCGGCGGCGACCCGGTCGTGGGGACCACGCACATCGACTGCCTCCAGGCGTTCCAGGACGACTCCGGGACGGACGCCATCGTCATGATCGGCGAGATCGGCGGGGACGCCGAAGAGCGGGCCGCCGCCTACATCGCCGCCCACGTCACCAAGCCGGTCGTCGCGTACGTGGCCGGGTTCACCGCGCCCGAGGGCCGGACCATGGGGCACGCGGGGGCGATCGTCTCCGGCTCGTCCGGCACCGCCCAGGCCAAGAAGGAAGCCCTGGAGGCGGCGGGCGTCCGCGTCGGCCGCACCCCCTCCGAAACCGCCCGCCTGATGCGCTCGGCCCTGTCCCGGGTTTGCGAGGGAGTGCCGTCGGCTGGAGGAGCGGCGGGAGCGCAGCGACCAGAGCGGGGGAAGACGACGGCATGAGGCGACCGAGCCCGCCTCACGGAGTGAGGCCATTGAACGCAGCCCTCAACCTTTCCATTCTGCTGACCGACCTGCCGCTGCTCGAACGGCCGGCCGCGGCCGCCAAAGCGGGGTTCGACGCGGTCGAGCTGTGGTGGCCGTTCGACACGCCCGATCCGGGCGGCGCGGAGCTGGCCGCGCTGCGCCAGGCCGTCGAGGACGCCGGAGTCCGCCTCGTCGGGCTGAACTTCGACGCCGGCGACATGGCCGCGGGCGAGCGCGGCCTGCTGTCCAGCCCCGAGGGCTCGGCCAGGTTCCAGGCGAACATCGACGTCGCCGTCCGGCTGGCCGGCGAGCTCGGGTGCGAGGTGCTCAACGCCCTGTACGGCAACGGGCCGGGCGACGACAGGGACCTGGCCGTGGCGAACCTGAGGAAGGCGGCGGACGCGGCGGCCGGCATCGGCGCGACCGTGGTCGTCGAAGCCCTCAACTCCCACGAGAACCCGAAATATCCGATCACGTCGTCGCAAGCGGCGTTCGACCTGATCGACGAGGTGGACAGGCCGAACGTGGCCTTCCTGGCCGACCTGTACCACCTGCACCGGATGGGCGAAGACGTCCTGGCGCTCATCGACGCGCACAGCGGCAGGTTCGGCCACGTCCAGATCGCCGACGACCCCGGAAGAGGCCGGCCGGGCAGCGGGCGCATGCCGTACACGGAGATCTTCGCGCGGCTGGCGGCGGCCGGCTACCAGGGGCACATCGGCCTGGAATACCGGCACGAAGGACCGGGCGCGTTCGACTGGAGGCAGCGATGAACATCGGGTTCGTGGGCTTGGGGATCATGGGCAGCCCGATGGCCGCCAACCTCCTCAACGCCGGGCACGCGGTGACCGGCTACGACGTGAGCGACGAGCGCGTGGAGCAGCTCGCCGGCCTGGGCGGCAAGGGCGCGTCGAGCGTGGTCGAGGCGGTCGGCGGCGCGGACGTGGTGATCACCATGCTGCCCGACTCGCCGCAGGTGGAGGAGGTGGCGCCGCTGGTCATCGAGTACGGCCGCCCGGACCTCCTCTACATCGACATGAGCACCATCAAGCCGGAGACCTCCCGCGGGGTCGCGCGCCGGGCGGCGGCGCAGGGCGTACGCGCGCTGGACGCCCCGGTCAGCGGCGGCGAGCGGGGCGCGATCGACGGCACGCTGTCGATCATGGTCGGCGGCGCGGCCGAGGACGTCGAGGCGGCCAGGCCGGTGCTGTGGTCGCTCGGCACGACGGTCGTGCACGTCGGCCCGGCGGGTGCGGGGCAGACCGTGAAGGCGGCCAACCAGCTCGTCGTCGGCGGCATCTACGGGCTCGTGTCGGAGGCGATCGTGCTGCTCGAAGCCTCCGGCGTGGACCCGATCGCCGGGCTCGACGTGCTCGCGGGCGGCCTGGCGGGCTCCAGGATCCTGGAGCTGAAGCGGCACACCATGGTCAAACGGGAGTTCGCCCCCGGATTCCGGATCGACCTGCACCACAAGGACATGGGCATCGCCGTCGCCGCCGCCCGCGAGGCCGGGGTCAGCCTGCCGCTCACCGGCCAGGTCGCCCAGCTCGTGGCCGCGGCCAGGGCGCAGGGCCACGGCTCGCTCGACCACTCCGCTCTGCTCAAGGTGATCGAAAGGCTGAATGGATGAAGCGCATCCCGTGCATGGAGGCCGTGGTCGCGGTGCTGGAGTCGGAGGGGGTGGACACCGTCTTCGGCATCCCCGGCGCGGCCATCCTGCCCCTCTACGCCGCTCTCCAGCACAGCTCGGTCAGGCACATCACGGTACGCCACGAGGAGGGCGGCACCCACGCGGCCGACGGCTGGTCCCGGGTGACCGGGAACGTCGGCGTCTGCATCGGCACCTCGGGACCGGCCGGCACGAACATGATCACCGGCCTCTACACCGCGCTGGCCGACTCGATCCCGATGATCTGCATCACCGGGCAGGCGGCCACCTCCAAGCTGCACCAGGAGGCGTTCCAGGCGGTCGACATCGTGGAGATCGCCAAGCCGGTGACCAAGTGGGCGGTGCAGCTCAAGGAGCCCGCCCAGGCGCCGTGGGTGTTCAGGGAGGCGTTCAGGATCGCGCGCTCGGGCCGTCCTGGACCGGTGCTCATCGACCTGCCGATCGACGTCCAGCGCGGCTCCTGCGTGTACGACCGCGAGCTGGACGCGCCGCTGCCCGTCGAGGTGCCCGAGCCGCTGCCCAGGGCCCTGCACAGGGCCGTGGACCTGCTGACCGGGGCCAGGCGGCCGATCATCCTGGCCGGCGGCGGCGTGATCATCGCCGACGCCTGCGACGAGCTGCGCGCGCTGGCCGAGCACCTCCAGGTGCCCGTGCAGGTGACGCTCATGGGCAAGGGCGCCTTCCCCGAGGACCATCCGCTGTTCGCGGGCATGGCGGGGACGCAGACGCAGACGCGGTGGGGCAACGCCGCGTTCCTGGAGAGCGACCTCGTGCTGGCCGTGGGCGCCCGGTTCGGCGACCGCCACACCGGCGACCTCGACGTCTACCGCCGGGGGCGCACGTTCGTGCACGTGGACATCGAGCCCATGCAGATCGGCCGGGTCTTCGAGCCGGACCTGGGGATCGTCGGCCATGCCAGGCCGGTGCTCGCGGGGCTGCTGGACGAGGCGCGCGGGCGTACGGGGCCACGGGAGCCGGGCAAATGGGCCGGCCGGGTCGGCGAGCTGCGGCGCACGATGGCCAGGCGCGACGACTTCGACGACGTGCCGATCAAGCCGCCGAGGGTGTTCAGGGAGATCAACGACTATTTCGGCAGGGACACCACCTTCGTCACCGCGATCGGGCTCTACCAGATCTGGTCCGGCCAGTTCCAGACCACGTACCTGCCGCGCCGCTACCTGGTCTGCGGGCAGGCGGGGCCGCTGGGCTGGGAGGTGCCCGCGGCCATGGGCGTGAAGCTGGCGCATCCAGAACGGCAGGTCGTGGCCGTGGTCGGCGACTACTCCTTCCAGTTCCTCATGGAGGAGGTCGCGGTGGCGGCCCAGTACCGGATCCCGTTCGTCATCGTGATGATCAACAACGAGTACCTGGGGCTCATCAGGCAGGCCGAGCTCCCGTACGACATGAACTTCGCCGTGGACCTGCACTACGGCGAGGGCGGCATCGACCACGTCAAGGTCATGGAGGCCTTCGGCTGCCCGGCGCGCCGGGTGGAGCTGCCCGGCGACCTGCGCGACGCGCTGGCCTGGGCCTCGGCCGAGCCCGCGCGGGAGCGGCTGCCGGTGCTGGTGGAGGTGATGGTGGAGCGCGAGGCGAACGCCGCCATGGGGCCTTCGCTGGAGGCGATCAAGGAGTTCGAGCCGCTGCCCGAGCTCATCACCGCCGACTGGTCCGACTGAGGAGGGGCCGCATGCAGCTCAAGCCTGGCACGGCCTGGCCCGACGCCTACGAACGATGCTGTTCCGCCGCCCCGGAGGCCTTCCACGACGACCGCGTGCTGAACCACTGGGGCGGCATCTGGCACCGCGACGGGCGTCCTGTGCCCGGGTTCTCGCCCGTGGACGGCACCGCCATCGCCGGCCTGCCCAGGCTCGACCGGGCGGGCGCCGGGCGGGCCGTGGCGGGCGCCGCCGAGGAGCACAACCGGTGGCGCTACCTGCCGCTCGCCGAGCGCAAGGCGATGGTGTCCGCGGCGGTGGAGTCGATGGCCGCCCACCGCGACCTGCTGGCCCTGCTGCTGGTCTGGGAGATCGGCAAGCCGTGGAAGACGGCCTGCGCCGACGTGGACCGCTGCCTGGACGGCGTGCGCTGGTACCTGACGGAGATCGACCGCATGGTGGCCGGCCGCGTGCCGCTGCCAGGGCCGGTCAGCAACATCGCGAGCTGGAACTATCCGATGAGCGTGCTCATGCACGCCATGCTCGTCCAGGCGCTCGCCGGCAACGCGGTGATCGCCAAGACGCCCACGGACGGCGGGCTGTGCTGCCTCACCCTTGCCTGCGCGCTCGCCGTCCGTGAGGGGCTGCCGTTCACGCTGGTCAGCGGGGGAGGGGCGGAGCTGTCGCCGGTGCTGGTCGGCGCGCGCTCGCTGGGCTGCGTGTCGTTCGTGGGCGGCAGGGACGCGGGGGCGAAGGTGGCGACCGGGCTGGCCGACCTCGGGCGCAGGCACGTGCTGGAGCAGGAGGGGCTCAACTGCTGGGGCGTGTGGGAGTACGGCGACTGGGACCTGCTCACGAGGCAGATCCGCGCGTCCTTCGACTACGGCAAGCAGCGGTGCACCGCCTATCCGCGGTTCGTGGTGCAGCGGTCGCTGTTCCACGAGTTCCTGGGGGCGTATCTGGGGGCGGTGGGCTCGCTGCGCTTCGGTCATCCGCTGGCGGTGGCCGAGCCGGGCGATCCGCTGCCGGAGCTGGACTTCGGGCCGCTGATCAACGCCTCGAAGGCCAAGGAGCTGGCCGATCAGGTGGACGAGGCGGTCGCGCGGGGCGGGGTGCCGGTGCATCGGGCGGAGCTGGCTGCCGGACATTTCCTGCCGGGGCAGGATATTTCCGCTTACGTGGCTCCGACCGCGCTGCTCAACCCGCCGCGGTCCTCCCCGCTCTTCCACGCCGAGCCGTTCGGGCCCGTGGACACGTTCGTGCTGGTGGACACCGAGGCGGAGCTGCTCGCGGCGATGAACGCCAGCAACGGCGCCCTGGTGGCCACGCTGTCCTGCGAGGAGGAGGAGACCTTCCACCGGCTCGCGCCCGAGGTGCGGGCGTTCAAGGTCGGCCACAACAAGCCGCGCTCGCGCGGCGACCGCGAGGAGCTGTTCGGCGGGCTCGGCGCGTCGTGGCGCGGCGCGTTCGTCGGCGGCGAGCTGCTGGTGCGGACCGCCACCACGGGCCAGGACGCCGACGAGCGCCTGCCCGGCAACTTCCCGCACTACACGCTGCTGCCTTGAGCAGGGTGCAGCTCAGAACGCCCCGAAGCGGGTCGCCACCAGCAGGACGAGGAAGGTCAGCATGGCGACCCGCAGCAGTTTCCCGCCGATCCCCAGCGACGGCCACGACAGATAGCCCAGCCAGCCGATGAAGGCGATCACCGGCAGCACGGCCACCCCGCCGATCGGGTTCGCCACCGCGAACCCGGCCAGCAGCAGGATCACCAGCACTACGGGCGCCACCCACCGGGGCACCTGCGTGAAAAGGAACGTCATCGGCACCGCGCTGCGCTGCTCCACGGCCTTGCGCAGGCCGGTCGCACCCGGGGTGAAGAACTGCTCGCCCTGGGGCAGCGGGCGCTTGTTGTCACGAGCCACCCCCAGAGCCTACGGGAGTTCGCGCGTCAGGCCGGGCGCAGCGCCTCTAGGCTGGTCGCGTGCTCGCAGTGATCCGATACACCGTTCCAGAGTCCCAGTCCCAAGACTTCCTCAAGCAGGGTCACACGATCCTCGACACCTTCGCCGCCCAGCCGGGCTATCAGCGGGGCAGGCTGGCCCGTTCGGTCGACGAACCCAATCTGTGGGCTCTGGTCAGCGAATGGGAAGGCGCGGGCTTCTACCGAAGAGCGCTCTCCGCCTCCCGGATGGCGATGTATCCCTTGATGATCCTGATGGTCAACGAACCCAGTGCGTACGAGGACGTCTATACGCAGGACGGGGCCTAGCGATACTCGCGCGCGAGAGCGGCGGGCGTCCCCTAAGCTGGGATCTCACCGATTTCACCTCGCCGACCTCCAGCCGGAAAGAGAATCAACCAAAATGGCACGACGCACCGACGTCATGGACACCATCGTCAGCCTCGCCAAACGCCGCGGGCTCGTTTACCCGTCGAGCGAGATCTACGGCGGACTGCGCGCGTCGTGGGACTACGGTCCACTGGGTGTCGAGCTGAAGAACAACGTCAAGCGGCAGTGGTGGCTGTCGATGGTCCAGTCGCGCGACGACGTCGTGGGCCTCGACTCCTGCGTAATCCTGGCCCCCGAGGTCTGGCGGGCCAGCGGTCACGTCGAGACGTTCACCGACCCGCTGACGGAGTGCCTGTCCTGTCACAAGCGCTTCAGGGCCGATCACCTCATCGAGGCGTACGAGGAGAAGAACTCCAAGACGCCGGAGCACGGCCTGGCCGACATCACCTGCCCCAACTGCGGCAACAAGGGCACCTTCACCGAGCCCCGGCAGTTCAGCGGCCTGCTCAAGACCTACCTCGGCCCGATCGAGGACGAGTCGGGCCTGGCCTACCTGCGGCCGGAGACCGCGCAGGGCATCTTCATCAACTACCTCAACGTGCAGCAGTCGGCGCGCAGGAAGATCCCGTTCGGCATCGGCCAGGTCGGCAAGTCCTTCCGCAACGAGATCACGCCGGGCAACTTCATCTTCCGCACCCGTGAGTTCGAGCAGATGGAGATGGAGTTCTTCGTCAAGCCGGGCACGGACGAGGAGTGGCACCAGTACTGGATCGACGAGCGCTTCCGCTGGTACTCCGACCTGGGCATCAACAAAGACAACCTGCGCCTTTACGAGCACCCCAAGGACAAGCTGTCCCACTACTCCAAGCGCACGGTCGACGTCGAATACCGCTTCAACTTCACCGGTTCTGAGTGGGGTGAGCTGGAGGGCATCGCCAACCGCACCGACTTCGACCTGACCGCCCACTCCAAGGCGTCGGGCGTCGACCTCAGCTTCTTCGAGCAGGACACCGGGGAGCGCTACGTCCCCTTCGTCATCGAGCCGGCCGCCGGCGTCGACCGGGCCACGCTGACGTTCCTGCTGGACGCCTACAGCGAGGACGAGGCGCCCAACGCCAAGGGCGTCCTGGAGAAGCGCACGGTCATGCGGCTCGACCACCGGCTCGCGCCGGTCAAGGCCGCGGTGCTGCCGCTGTCGCGCAACGCCGACCTGTCGCCGAAGGCCCGCGACCTGGCCGCGCAGCTGCGCCGCAGGTGGAACGTGGAGTTCGACGACGCGGGCGCGATCGGCCGGCGCTACCGCCGCCAGGACGAGATCGGCACGCCGTTCTGCATCACGGTCGACTTCGACACCCTTGAGGACCACGCGGTGACGATCCGCGAGCGCGACTCGATGGCGCAGGAGCGCATCTCGATCGACGGCGTGGACGCCTACCTCCGCCAGCACCTCAACGACTGATCGCGGACCACTCCGCCGGGCCGCCCGCCACCGCGGGCGGCCCGTGCTTTTTGCGGGCCTCACCCGTTTCGCGTGCTCTTACGTAATCGGACACCGATCGGATCACGCGAGACCAAGAGTGACCACATGTGGCCGTCGTGATTGACAAGCCTCCGACGTACGCGGACATTGCGGGCATCCCTTTGCGGCATTCGGGGGCCTGATTTCTCGGAGGCGCGATGAAGCGCACGCTCATTTTGATCGCCGGCATGCTTCTCTTACTCGGCTCGTTCACGGTCCCGCCCGCCTCGGCGGTGCCGAAGCCGTCGGCGGGGCCCGACGGCGTCTTCGTCTACACCGGCGAGCTCACCGCGGACCAGCTCACCAAACTGGTGGCGGCGGGCATCGACCGCGAGGAGATGAGGATCGTCAAACGCGCGGACGGCAAGGTCACCATCGAGGTGATCCTCGCCTCCGCGCTGGCGGACAAGCTCGCCGGGCAAGGTGTCACCCTGAAGGCCCAGACCGCTGCCGCCTCCAGGCTGGCGGCGAAGGGCGACGGGGTCTTCAAGCGGTACGCGGGGGCGGGCGGCATCCGCGAAGAGATCATCGCGGCGGCCAACGCCAAGCCCGGCATCGCCAAGGTCGTCACCATCGGCACCTCTCTCAACGGCACGCCGATCACCGCGATCAAGGTGACCAAGGACGCCCGGGGCGTGGCCGACGGCAAACGCCCGGCGATGCTCTATTCGGCCGCCCAGCACGCCCGGGAGTGGATCACGCCCGAAATGATACGGCGGCTGCTGCACCACTTCCTCAACGGCTACGGGAGCAGCCCCGAGCTGACGCAGCTCGTGAACACCACCGAGCTGTGGTTCGCCCCGGTGCTCAACCCCGACGGCTACGACTACACCTTCACCCCCGACAACCGCCTGTGGCGCAAGAACCTGCGCGACAACGACGGCGACGGGCAGATCACCAGCGCCGACGGCGTGGACCTCAACCGCAACTTCACCTACAAGTGGGGCTACGACAACGAGGGCTCCTCGAACGTCCTGTCCAGCCAGACCTACCGCGGCAAATCACCGGCCTCGGAGCCGGAGACCCTGGCCATCGACAACCTGGCCAAGCGGGTGAAGTTCCGGTACATGCTGAACTACCACTCGGCGGCCATGCTGCTCCTCTACGGCGTCGGCTGGCAGCAGGCCACCCCCTCGCCGGACGACCTGATCTTCGAGGCGCTGCTCGGCGACGACGCCAACCCGGCCGTGCCGACGTACGACCCGGACATCGGCGCCGAGCTCTACACCACCAACGGTGAGAGCGACGGCCACATGACGAACGTGCGGGGCGTCATGTCGATCACGCCCGAGATGTCCACCTGCGAGGCGGCGGCCGAGAGCGACCCGAACGACGAGTGGGAGCTCGCCGACTGCGCGGGCGGACTCGGATTCACCTTCCCCGACGACGAGGCGCTGATCCAGGCCGAGTTCCTGAAGAACGTCCCGCTGGCCGTGGCGACCGCCAAGACGGCGCTCACGCCGGACAAGCCGGTCTCGGTGGTCGGGCGCACCGTGCCCGACTTCGCGCCCGACTCCTTCACCGTGTCGTACGGCGACCCGCAGCCGGTGGCCGTCACCGCCCGCAGATCGCTGCTGGCCAAGGTGGCGCGCTTCCGCATCAACAACGGCCCGGCGCAGATCAGGCTGCTGTCGGAGTGGCAGGGCGGTGAGCGGTACGGCGACGAGAACGACCTCTACTTCGCCGAATACCGCGCGACCGTGAGCGGGGCGAAACCGGGCGACAAGGTGGAAGTCTGGTTCCAGGGCCTCAAGCCCGGCGTCGGCGTCGTCTCCAGCTCGCACTTCACCTACACCCTGGCCAAGGACTCCGCGGCCAAGGTCCTGGTGGTCGCGAACGAGGACTACACCGGCTTCAACCCGGACTATCCGGCCTCGGTGACCGCGCCCAAGTACGCCACCAAGTACAAGCAGTCCCTCCAGGCCGCCGGGTACGCCTCCGAGACGTGGGACGTCGACGCGCAGGGCGTGCCGCACCACCTGGGCGTGCTGTCGCACTTCAAGGGCGTGGTGTGGGAGCTGGGCGACAACCGGCTGTCCATGGCCCAGCAGGACGTGGTCACGGTCACGCCGCTCGGCAACCTGCCCGACGCGGACGTCAAACGGTCGCAGCAGGACCTGACCATCTCCATCCGCGACTACCTCAACGAAGGGGGCAAGCTCCTCTACACCGGTGAGACCGCCGCGTACTACGGCATTCTCGACACGATCATCGGTGGCATCTACTACGGCATCGACGGCAACCCGGACGGCGACTGCGTGGTCACCACCGTCCAGGGCCTGTTCGACGAGTGCCTGCTGCTGGCCGACGACTTCACCCAGTACTACCTGGGCATCGGCGGCCGCATCCCGCGCAGCAGCCCGGCCGGCTTCACCGGCTCGGGACCGCTGGCCGGGGTGAGCGGCACGTTCGGCGGTCCTGCCACGGTGGACAACCCGCTGGACGAGGCGGGCGTGCTCCAGCCGATGGGCACGGACCTGCCGCGGTTCACCGGCACTCCGGCGGCCGACTACGTGCTCGGCGCGGGCGGGCCGTTCGACCCGGTCGAAGGCCAGTGGTTCGTCAGGGGACAGCATGCCGACGACTCGTACATGCGGCTGGCCAGGACGGTCAACCTGGGCTCCGTGACGGCGGCGCAGCAGCCGAGACTGGCGTTCCAGCTCTCCTTCGACACCGAGCCCGGCTATGACAACGTCATCGTCGAGGCCCACACGGTCGGGCAGGACAACTGGACCACGCTGCCCGACCTGAACGGCGGCACCGACACCGGCGTGCCCACGGAGTGCGAGGCCGGGTTCTACCTGGACGAGCACCCGTGGCTGCTGCACTACCTGACCCCGGGCAACCCGTGCACGCCGACCGGGACCAGCGGGTCCTGGAACCGGTTCACCGGGGACTCGGGCGGCTGGCAGCAGGTGGCCATCGACCTGTCCGCGTACGCGGGACAGCAGGTCGAGGTGTCGATCAGCTACGTGACCGACCCGGGCACCGGCGGCGTCGGCGCGTTCGTGGACGACACCAGGATCACGACGACGGCGGGCAACCTGGAGGCCGAGGGATTCGAGACCGGGCTCGGCCCGTGGGCGATCCCCGGACCGCCGGCCGGCAGCCCGGTCGGCGGCGGCGACTTCGTCAGGGCGCAGGCCGACAAGACGGCGGCGGTGGCCACCAAGGACACCGTGCTCGTGGGCTTCGGCCTGGAGCAGATCGCCAGTGACAGTGAGAGGAACGCGGCGCTGAAGAAGATGCTGAAGTATCTGATCGGCTGACCCACCCAACGGGACGGCCACCCCGCACGGGGGTGGCCGTCCTTTGACGTCGGAGGGTGCGGGGCGAGGGTCCCGGGGGCTGTCAGGTGAGGTGGCGGTCGAACCAGGACAGGACGCGCTCGTACGCCTGCGCCGCCGCCTGCGGGTTGTACCGCTGGCCGGTGTCGTTGAAGAAGGCGTGCCCGGCCCCGGGGAAGGTGACCAGCTCGTGCGTGAGCCCCGCCTTCTCCAGGGCGGCCTTGGCGGCGTCCCTGGTGGCGTTCACCCGGTCGTCCTGCTCGGCGTACACCCCCAGGACGGCCGCCTTGGTGCCGGCCATGTCGGCGTTGTCGGGCAGCGGCCCGTAGAAGGGCGCGGCGGCGGCCAGGCGCGGCTCCGCGGACGACAGCAGCAGCCAGGTCATCCCGCCGCCGAAGCAGAAGCCCATCATGCCGAGCTTCGCCCCGTCGGCCCGGTTGGCCAATTCGCCCACCGCCGCCTTCATGTCGGCCACGAAGCGCGCCGGCGCGATCTCGCCGAGCTTGGCGGTGGCCTGCGCGGTGTCGGTGAACGACGCCGTCCCGCCCTCGCGGGACAGCAGGTCGAGCGCCAGGGCCGAGTAGCCGCTCGCGGCCAGGCGACCGGCGACCGAGCGGATGTGGTCGGTCAGCCCGCGGTTCTCGTGGATCACCAGGACCGCGCCCTTGGGCTCGGCGGCGGCGGCCCAGGCGGCCTGCAGCGTCGTCCCCTCGGGGCCGGAGAAGGTGATCGCCTCCGTGGGGAGCGGTGAGGGGCCCGCGGGGCTCGCCGTGGCGGACGGAGTACCGGATCCAGGAGAAGGCGCGGGGGAGGGGGACGAGGGCGCGGACTCCGGGGTCGCGCCGCAGGCTGTGAGGAGGGCGGTGGCCGCCGGGAGACCCAGGCCCAGCAGGACGAGCCGCCGCAGCGCCTCGCGCCGCGGGATCAGGCCGTCGACGTGGTCGTGAGCCACCTCTTCTGCGAGATAGCGCTGGATGGGCGTCATGTCGGAGGTGTACCCCCGCACACCGAAAAATCGTGTAAAGGGCGGGGTTACGCCGGTTTTCGCGGTCGCCTGATGACATGCCTCCTAAGCCGATACAAGGCCGATCCGAAGTCGACAAGAGGCCGATTCGAGGGACGAGGGAACCCATGCGTACATCACGTTTCGCTCTTGTGCTGCTGGCCGCCGGCGCGGTGCTCATGACGGGGAGCGCCGCGTTCGCCGATCCCGAGCCGACCGCTCTGGAGCTGCGGGTGGTCGTGGACGACTGCCCCAAGAAGGTCGTGCAGCCATGACCGACCCCGCGCTGCTCGAACGAGCGTTGTTCGAGGTCAAGCGAGTGATCGTCGGGCAGGACCGCATGGTGGAGCGGCTGCTCGTGGCGGTCCTCGCCAAGGGACACTGCCTGCTGGAAGGCGTGCCGGGCATCGCCAAGACGCTCGCCGCCGAGACCACGGCCACCGTCGTGGGCGGTACGTTCGCCCGCATCCAGTTCACGCCCGACCTGGTGCCGTCCGACATCGTCGGCACCAGGATCTACCGGCCCTCCACCGAGACGTTCGACGTCGAGCTCGGCCCGGTCATGGTCAACCTGCTGCTCGCCGACGAGATCAACAGGGCGCCCGCGAAGGTGCAGTCGGCCCTGCTGGAGATCATGGCCGAGCGGCAGGTCAGCATCGGCGGGGTCACCCATGACGTGCCCAGGCCGTTCCTGGTGCTGGCCACGCAGAACCCGATCGAGTCGGAAGGCGTCTACCACCTGCCCGAGGCACAGCGGGACCGCTTCCTCATGAAGATCGACGTGGACTATCCCAGCGAATCGGAGGAGCTGGCGATCGTCTACCGCATGAGCGTGGACCCGCCCGCGGCGCAGCCCGTCCTGGACCCGGCGCACGTCATCGCGCTCCAGCGGCGGGCGGAGGAGGTGTTCGTGCACCACGCGGTCGCCGAGTACGCCGTCCGCCTCGTCTACGCCACCCGCGACCCGGACCGGTACGGAGTGGCGGACGTGCGGCGCCTGCTGGGCTTCGGCGCCAGCCCCAGGGCCACGCTCGGCCTGCTGGCGGCGGGCCGGGCTCTCGCGCTCATGCGGGGGCGGGACTACGTGCTCCCGGAGGACGTACGGGATCTGGCGCACGACGTGATGGCGCACCGGCTCGTGCTCTCCTTCGACGCCCTGGCCGACGGGGTGACCCCCAGGGAGATCGTGGACCGGGTGCTGGACGCGGTCCCGTTGCCGATCATCGCCCCTCAGCAGCGGGACCTGGAGAGCCGGCGGCAGGACGCGGTGGCATGAAGCCGTACCTGATGGCCGAGCCCGCGCTGCGCAGGCTGGAGCTGACGATCACCAGGAGGCTGGATGGACTGCTACAGGGCGAACACCTCGGCCTGGTACCCGGTCCCGGGAGTGAGATGGCGGAGGCCAGGGCGTACCAGCCGGGGGACGACGTACGGCGGATGGACTGGAACGTCACCGCCCGCACGGCCGAGCCGCATGTGCGGGACCTGGTCGCCGACCGGGAGCTGGAGATCTGGGCCCTGCTCGACGCCACCGCGAGCATGGACTTCGGGACCGCGACGATGGAGAAGCGGGAGCTGGCCCTGGCCGCGCTGGCGGCCGTCGGCTTCCTCACCCAGCGGACCGGCAACCGGATCGGCACCCACCTGCTGCACGGCGGCGGCGTCAGGACGCTGCCCGCCAGGACGGGCCGGCCGCACCTGATGGCGCTGCTGCAGGCCGCGTTCGGGCTGCCCAGGACACCGCCGGGGGTGGCGGAGCCGCTGCTCGGCGTGGCGGCCGGCCAGCTCGGCCGGGTCGTGCGGCGGCGCGGGCTGATCGTGGTCGTCTCGGACTTCCTGGACCCGCCCGAGACCTGGGAGCAGCCGCTGCGGCGGCTCGCGAGCAGGCATCAGGTGCTGGCCGTGGAGGTGCTCGACCCGCGCGAGCTGACCCTGCCGGACGTCGGGATCCTGACGCTGATCGACCCGGAGACGGGCCGGCGGCGCGAGGTCGCCACCGGCAACGCCCGGCTGCGCCGCAGGTACGCGGAGGCCGCGGCTGAGCAGCGCGACGCCGTCGCGCAGGGGCTGAGCCGGGCCGGGGCGAGCCGGCTGCGCCTGCGCACCGACCGCGACTGGGTGCGCGACCTCGTCCAGTACGTCATGAGCCAGCGCCGCCTGGCGGCCCTGGCCGCCCCGAGCCCCGTTTCGCGCCCCGTTTCGCGCCCCGTTTCGCGCCCCGCCCCGAGCCCCGCCCCGAGCCCCGCCTCGCGCAGCCGTCCCGAAAGCTCGCGCCGGAACGAAACGGGCGGACGATCCGACAAGGGAGGTGATGCGGCGTGACGCTGATCGCGCCCTTCTGGTTGCTGCTGCTGATCCCCGTGGCTCTGCTCGCCGTCACCTACGTGGTCATGGCGCTGCGCAGGACCTCGTACGCCGTCAGGTTCACCAACCTCGACCTGCTCGACAAGGTGGCGCCGAGCCGGCCGGGCTGGCGCAGGCACGTTCCGGCGGTGGCGCTGCTGTTCATGTTCGCCCTGCTCGTGGTCGGCTTCGCCAGGCCGACCACGGAGGTCCAGGTGCCGCGGGAACGGGCCACGATCATGGTGGCGTTCGACGTGTCCGCGTCCATGGGCGCGACCGACGTCTCCCCGAACCGGTTCGAGGCGGCCAAGCGGGCGGCCAGGCAGTTCGTCGAGGGGCTGCCCGAGCGGTTCAACCTGGGCCTGGTGTCGTTCTCGTCGGCGGCGACGGTGGCCGTGCCGCCCACCCTGGACCGGCAGGCCGTGCTGCGGGCGCTCGACCGGCTCGGCACCGCCTCGGGCACCGCCATCGGGGAGGCGGTCTACTCCTCGCTGGAGGCCATCGCCGCCCTCGACTCGGAGGAGGAGGCGCCGCCCGCGCACATCGTGCTGCTGTCGGACGGCTCCAACACCACGGGCCGCACGCTGAGCGACGCGGCGGCGGAGGCCACCGCGCGGGGCGTGCCCGTCACCACCATCGCGTACGGGACGGCGGACGGCACCATCAGCCTTTCCGGAAACGAGGTCCCGGTGCCCGTGGACGGCCCGGCGCTGCGCGGGCTGGCCGAGTCGGCCGGCGGCGGGTTCTACGAGGCGGCGAGCGGCGATGAGCTGCAGGCGGTCTACGAGGACATCGGCACCTCGGTCGGCTATCGCACCGAGCGTCAGGAGGTATGGCAGTGGTTCGTGGCAGCGGGGCTGATCTTCGCGCTGATCGCGGCGGTGACGTCGATGCTGTGGTTCTCGAGGCTGCCGTGAGGGGCCTGGGCAGCCCGCGCGGGCCGGAGTTCCGGACGCCGCCCCTCCGCGAGGAGCCCGCGATCACACAGACGCCGGCACCGCCCACGACCGCGCAGGCACGGCCGACGCCGCAGGCGCCGCCCACGACCGCCGGGACGCCGCGCAAGGGACGCCTGCTGGTGACCGCCGCCCTGGTCGCGGCGCTCACCGGCACGGCGGCCGGCGTGGTGGGAGCCCGGATCTACGCAGGAGGCGAGCCGGCCCCCGCCGCCGCCCTCCCCAGGGCGCCGGCCGCCCCGGCGGCCGCGCCGAGCGGGATGAGCGCGACGGCGGCCCGCGTGCTGCCCAGCGTGGTCTCCGTGGAGAGCGGCAGCGCGGGCGGCTCGGGTTTCGTGGTGGACGACCGCGGCCACATCCTCACCAACGCCCACGTGGTGGACGGGAACGCCACGGCGACCGTGGTGCTGAGCGACGGCCGCCGGCTGAGCGCCCGCGTGATCGGCGCGGACGACGACGAGGACCTCGCCGTGCTGGAGGTGGGCTACCCCGGGGAGCTGACCCCGGCCACGCTCGGCAGGTCCGCCGGCCTGTCCGTCGGCGACCAGGTGCTCGCGATCGGCTCGCCGCTCGGCCTGTCCGGCACGGTCACCGCGGGCATCGTGAGCGCACTGGACAGGGAGGTACGACTGGGCGGCGCCCACAGGACGGCGGTGCA
Source organism: Nonomuraea rosea (assembly GCF_039539705.1). Classification (NCBI taxonomy): domain Bacteria; kingdom Bacillati; phylum Actinomycetota; class Actinomycetes; order Streptosporangiales; family Streptosporangiaceae; genus Nonomuraea; species Nonomuraea rosea. The sequence goes on from NZ_BAABDQ010000002.1 coordinate 86,984, forward strand.
GACGGACGCGTCCATCAACCCCGGCAACTCGGGCGGCCCGCTGGTCAACGCGCGCGGCGAGGTCGTGGGGGTGAACACCGCGATCGCGGCCGGCCGGGGCGGCGGGAACATCGGCATCGGCTTCGCCATCCCCATCGACAGGGCCGCGCCCATCGCGGAACGCATCATCCGAAATTAGGGTCCTTGGCATGCGACTGCTTGTGGTGGAGGACGAAGAAGACCTGGTCGACGCGTTGCGTGTCGGGCTCGTCCGCGCGGGATACGCGGTGGACGTCGCCTACGACGCTCCTTCCGCGCACGAGAAGCTGCTGATCAACACCTACGATCTGGCGCTGCTCGACCTCAACCTGCCCGGCGGCGACGGCTTCCAGCTCTGCCGCACGGTGCGGGCGGCGGGGCAGGGGATGCGGATCATCATGGTGACCGCCCGCGACCGGCTGGACGACCGCGTCCGCGGCCTCGACGAGGGGGCCGACGACTACCTGGTCAAGCCGTTCGCGTTCCCCGAGCTGCTGGCCAGGGTGCGGGCGCTGCTGCGCAGGGACGCCGGCGGCGGGACCTCGGTGATCGAGGTGGGCGGGCTGCGGATCGACACGGCCAGGCTGGAGGTGTCGCTGGACGGCAGGTCGCTGGCGCTCACCCCCAAGGAGTACGGCGTTCTGCACTACCTGATGACCCGGCCGGGCCACGTGGTCTCCTCCGAGGAGCTGCTCGAACACGTCTGGGACGAGCACACCGACCCGTTCACCAGCACCGTGCGCGTCACGGTCGGCAACCTGCGCCGCAAGCTGCAGGAGGAGGGCCTGATCGAGACGGTGATCAGCAGGGGCTACCGGCTGAAGGAGCCGTCATGATCCACACGATCCGCTTCCGGATCACGGTGCTCTATTCCGGCCTGCTGTTCGTGCTGGCCGCGCTCGTGCTCGGCGGCATCTACTTCGCGGTCTCCAAGACCACCGACCAGCGCCCGTACACGACCGAGTACGCCAAGGCCTACTCGGGCAGCCAGTACGTGGGCAAGCAGGAGGTCGTCTTCGTCGAGGAGGTCGAGAACGCGATCAACTTCAGGACCATGACCACGCTGCGCGACTACTCGCTGATCACCCTGGGCGGCCTCTACGCCGCCAGCCTGGGCATCGGCTGGGTGCTCGCGGGCCGCGTGCTGCGCCCGGTCAGGTCGATCACCCACACCACGGAGGAGATCCAGGCCACCGACCTGACCAGGCGGATCAAGCTAGGCGGCCCGCGCGATGAGCTCAAGGACCTGGCCGACACCATCGACACCATGCTGGACCGGCTGGAGCAGGCGTTCAGCGCGCAGCGCCAGCTCATCGACGACGCCTCGCACGAGCTGCGCAGCCCGCTGACGATCATCCGGGCGAACGTGGACGCCGTGCTCGCCGCCCCCGACGCCAGCGAGGAGGAGCGGGTCAGGGCGGTGGCCATCGTGGACCGCGCGACCACCCGGATGACCAGGCTCGTCGAGGATCTGCTGGCCAGCGCCAGGCGGCAGGGCACCGCGTTCGCCGACGCCGACCTCGACCTGGCCAGGGTGGCGGGGGAGGCGTGCGAGGAGTACGCGGCCCCGGCCACCGCCCGCCAGGTGAGCATCACCCGTGACCTGCGGCCCGGCCTGGAGACGACCGGCGACAGCGACGCGCTGCGCCGCGCGGTGGCGAACCTGCTGTCCAACGCCGTGCGCCTGTCGCCGCCCGGCGGCGAGATCCGGGTGGCGGCGGGCAGGTCGGACGGCTGGCTGTGGACGGCGGTCCGCGACGCCGGCCCGGGGCTGGAGAAGGCGGACCAGACCAGGGTGTTCGACCGGTTCTGGCGCGGGGAGTCGAGCCGCCGCGACCGCCACACGGGGCTGGGGCTGGCCATCGTCCGCCAGATCGTGGAGTCGCACGGGGGCAGGGTGGCGGTGTTCTCCACGCTGGGGGCCGGGGCGACGTTCGTGCTCTGGCTGCCGCCCCGCGACGGCGTGCCGGGCACGCCGCCCGAGGACGATCCGCTCGGCTAGGGCGTGCGTCTGCGGCAGAGCGCGCGGGTGATGAGGAAGGCCAGCACCGGCAGCACGAACACGGCCACCCGCAGGCCCAGCACGACCATCGAGTAGACGTCGTGCGGGACGGTCAGCAGCGCGGCGGGAGCCGGCGGTGGCGGCGGGAACCCCGGCGCGGAATGCATCTCAGGCGGCGCCTCCGACACCCACATCCCGGCCCACAGCACCGTGAAGAACGTGATGACCGCGACGCCCAGCGCCGTGCGCACCGGCGCCTGCGACGGCCGGTCCAGGAGCTGGTGGTGGTCGCCGTCGCCGGTGAAACGCCGCTCCAGGAACGGATAGACCAGCAGCACGCAGAAGAACGCCAGCAGGATCAGCGCCGGGATCCACAGCCCGATCTGCGCCACGTAGCCGCCGATCGTGATCTCCCACGGCGGGACCAGCCGCTGCGCCCCGTCGAGCACCCCGGAGTACCAGAACGGCTGCGCCGAGGGCGGATAGGCGCCCCCCTGGTACGTCCCGTGCTCCCACACCGGGTTGACCCGCACGAACGTGGACACCAGCGCGATGGCCGCGATCGTGAACAGCGCCGTGGCGCCGTTCTTGACCGCGAAGTACGGGAAGAACGGGCCGCCGGTGACCCGGTGCTCGTCGGCGGCGGTGGCGCGGCGCTCGGTGTGCTTCTGCCGCCAGGTGAGGATCAGGGCGTGCACCGGCACCACGGCCAGCAGGATGCCGGGCACCAGCAGGACGTGCGTGACGAACACGCGCGGGATCACCTGCCCGGGGAACCCGCCGTCGAACACGAACGCCGCCAGGTAGGTGCCGACCAGCGGAACCGACAGCAGCAGCCCGTGCGCCTGCCGCAGCCCGGTCATGGCGAGCTGGTCGGCGGGCAGCGAGACCCCGAGGAACGACTCGAACAGCGCCAGCCCGAACAGCACCACCCCGAGCATCCAGGTCAGCTCGCGCGGCTTCCTGAACGCGCCGGTGAAGAAGACGCGGCACATGTGGGCCACGATCGCCAGCACGAACACCGTCGCCGACCAGTGGTGCAACTGGCGCAGCAGCAGCCCGCCGCGCACGTCCAGGCTGAGCTCGGAGACGGAGGCGAAGGCCACGTCGGGATTGGGCTTGTAGAACAGCGTCAGGAACGTCCCGGTGAGGATCAGCAGGACGAACGAATAGAGCGCCAGCTCGCCCAGCAGGAACGACCAGTGGCTCGGGAACAGCTTGCGCAGCTGCGGCCGGAGCCAGCGGCCGAACGGCAGCCGGTCGTCCAGGTAGATCGCCGAGTCGCGGGCGACCTTGGCGGAACCCACGACGAATCGGGTGCCGCGTTTGGGCTTGGTAGGAGTGGCCATGGGCGCCTCCTGGTGGGGGTGTGATCCGATTCTGCACCCACCTCGCTCCTTTCTCAAGAATTGGTGTAAACCAATTGGTCTAATCCAATTTCTCGTCTGCCGGTCGTATAATTGGATTAGACCTGTCCTAGGCCGTTTACCAGCACAAATACTGACTTAACCGAGGAGTGCAGTTTCGTCATCAATTCCGCCGGTAGAGTCCGGAGCAGAGGCGTTGGATTGGAGCTGTGGTGGCCAAGTACGTTTACGACTTCACCGAGGGCAACAGGAATCTCAAAGATCTTCTCGGCGGTAAGGGAGCGAACCTCGCCGAAATGACCAACCTCGGGCTGCCCGTTCCTCCAGGATTCACGATCACCAGCGACGCCTGCCGCCATTACCTGGCGGAAGGCGTCGTGCCGGATGGCCTGGAGCAGGAAGTCGCGGAGCACCTGGACGCGCTGGAGAGCCAGATGGGCAGGACCCTCGGGCAGGCCGACGACCCGCTGCTGGTGAGCGTGCGGTCGGGCGCCAAGTTCTCCATGCCGGGAATGATGGAGACGGTCCTCAACATCGGGCTCAACGACGAGTCCGTCCACGGGCTGGCCAAGCAGGCCGGCGGCAACGACCGCTTCGCCTGGGACTCCTACCGCAGGCTCATCCAGATGTTCGGCAAGACCGTGCTCGGGATCGACGGCGACCGCTTCGAGGAGGCGCTCGAGGCGTTGAAGGACCGCCGCCAGGACACCGACCTGGACGCGAACGAGCTGCAGCAGCTCGTGGAGACGTTCAAGGGCATCGTCCGCGAGGAGACGGGCAAGGACTTCCCCGCGGATCCGCGCGAGCAGATGCGCCTGGCCGTCATGGCCGTCTTCGACTCCTGGAACGCCCCGCGCGCCATCCTCTACCGCCGCCAGGAGCGCATCCCCGCCGACCTCGGCACGGCGGTCAACATCGTGGCCATGGTCTTCGGCAACGTCGGCAACGACTCGGGCACCGGCGTCGCCTTCACCCGCGACCCCGGCACGGGCCGGCAGGGCCTCTACGGCGACTACCTGCAGAACGCCCAGGGCGAGGACGTGGTGGCGGGCATCCGCAACACGATCCCCCTGGAGGAGCTCGAACGCATCGACAAGCACTCGTACGACGAGCTGCTCACGATCATGGAGACCCTGGAGAACCACTACAAGGACCTCTGCGACATCGAGTTCACGATCGAGCGCGGCAAGCTCTGGATGCTGCAGACGCGGGTCGGCAAGCGAACGGCGGCGGCCGCGTTCTGCATCGCCACCCAGCTCGTGGACCAGGGCCTGATCACCCTCGACGAGGCCGTCACCCGGGTCACCGGCGACCAGCTCGCCCAGCTCATGTTCCCCCGCTTCGACGCCGCCGCCGAGAAGAAGAAGATCGCCAAGGGCATGAACGCCTCGCCCGGCGCGGCGGTGGGCAAGGCCGTCTTCTCCTCCGCGCGCGCCGTGGAGCTGGCGGAGCGGGGCGAGGACGTCATCCTCGTCCGCCGTGAGACCAACCCGGACGACCTGGCCGGCATGATCGCCGCCAGGGGCATCCTGACGAGCAGGGGCGGCAAGACCTCGCACGCGGCCGTGGTCGCCAGAGGGATGGGCAAGACCTGCGTGTGCGGGGCGGAGGAGCTGGAGGTCTCGACGGCCGAGCGCACGTTCACCGCCCCCGGGGGCGTGGTGGTCTCGGAGGGCGACGTCATCTCCATCGACGGGACCTCGGGCCAGGTGTTCCTCGGTGAGGTGCCCGTGGTGGACTCGGCGGTCGTCGAGTACTTCGAGGGCGCCGCGCCGGACGACGACCTGGTCAGGGCGGTGGACCGGATCATGCGCCACGCGGACGCCGCGCGCAGGCTCGGCGTCCGGGCGAACGCCGACACACCCGACGACGCGGCCAGGGCCCGCAGGTTCGGCGCGCAGGGCATCGGCCTGTGCCGGACGGAGCACATGTTCCTCGGCGAGCGCCGGCAACTGGTGGAGGACCTGGTCCTGGCCACGGACGACGCGGAGCGCCAGGCCGCACTGGACGCCCTGGAGCCCCTGCAGAAGGCGGACTTCACCCAGATCTTCGAGGCCATGGGCGGCGACCCGGTCACGATCCGCCTCATCGACCCGCCCCTGCACGAGTTCCTCCCCGACATCGTGGAGCTGTCGGTCAAGGCCGCCACGGAGGAGGCCACGGAGAAGGACCGCAAGCTCCTGTCCGCCGTGAAGCGCCTGCACGAGCAGAACCCGATGCTCGGGCTGCGCGGCGTGCGCCTGGGGCTGGTCATCCCCGGCCTGTTCGCCATGCAGGTCAGGGCCATCGCCCAGGCGGCCAAGGAGGTGCCGGGCGCGACGCCGGAGATCATGATCCCGCTGGTGGCGGCCGTACAGGAGCTGGAGGCCGTACGCGACGAGGCCGCCGGGATCCTCGCGGAGGCCGGCGTGGAGGCCCTGATCGGCACCATGATCGAGGTCCCCAGAGCCGCGCTGACGGCGGGCCAGATCGCCGAGGCGGCGGAGTTCTTCTCGTTCGGCACCAACGACCTCACCCAGATGGCGTGGGGCTTCTCCAGGGACGACGTGGAGGCGTCCTTCTTCTCGAACTACCTGGACCTGGGCATCTTCGGCGTCTCCCCGTTCGAGTCGCTGGACAGGGAGGGCGTAGGCCGCCTGATCGAGATCGCGGTGCGTGAGGGCAGGGCGGCCCGTCCCGGCCTGCACCTGGGCATCTGCGGCGAGCACGGCGGCGACCCCGACTCGGTGCACTTCTGCCACGAGGTGGGCCTGGACTACGTGTCCTGCTCCCCGTTCCGCATCCCGGTCGCCCGGCTGGAGGCCGGCCGCGCGGCACTGGCGGAGACCGACTCCGACACCCGCTGACCTGGTACTGAGCGCGCGCTGCCGTGTCCGGCAGCGCGCGCTTCCTCATGTCTGACAAAACTGAAATGACACAAATCTGTGTTATCTCAGTTTTTGCGGTTATATTAGTTGCATGACCTCACCCGCAGAGCTCGCCTTCACCGACCGGGTCGCCCACTTCTACGCACGGGAATACGGCTTCCCCCCCGTGGCCGGAAGAGTGCTGGGCTACTTGTTCATCTGCCGGCCTCCCCAGCAGACGATCGCGGAGCTGAGCGAGGCGCTGCTCGCCAGCCGCAGCGCGATCACGGGAGCGGTCGCGCTGCTGGCCGGCCACAACGTCGTGCGCCGGACGCGCTCCGCTGGGCAGCGGGTGGACCACGTCACCCTCGACCCCCGTGCGCTCGACCCGTCGGGGTTCGCGGGGGAGATGTACAAGGAGCAGGCGGCGATCGCGCGCACCGCGCTCGACCTGCTCGAAGAGGACGACTCGGAGCGGCGCCGGATGCTCGAGGAGGGCGCCGCGTTCCATGACTTCCTCGCGGAGCGGATGCCCGCTCTGCTGACCGAGTGGCACGCCAAGCGCGCCGGTCTCGGCCACCGCGACTGACCTTCCGCGTACCGACATTCTTCACTGACCGAAAGGTGCTTCACCATGTCCGCAGCATTCACCGTCCCGGCCGCCGACACCCAGCTCAGCGGCACCGACACACCTGGTAAGACGCCCTCGCTGGTGTTCCTGAACGGCGGTTTCGCGACGCAGAAGCACTGGGGGCGCGTGCTTGAGCGGCTCGGCGGCGCCTACCGGACCGTCACCTACGACGGGCGGGCCCGCGGCAAGTCGGGCACGTCGGCCGACTACTCGATGCGCGGCGCGCTCGACGACGTCGGCCGCGTGATCGAAGCCACCGGCGTCGAGCGGCCGGTCCTGGTCGGCTGGTCGAACGGCGCGACGCTCGCGGTGCGTTACGCGACCGAGCACCCGGACAAGGTCGGCGGGCTCGTCCTCATCGACGGCGCGTACCCGATCACCATGTTCGACGAGGCCGGCAAAGAGGGCGTGCGCCGGCAGTTCCGCCGCATGGGGTGGCTCTTACGCGTGGCGGCCCGGCTCGGCCTGGCCGCCAGAATGACGCCTGACCAGTGCGCTCAGGTCGTCATCGACACGGACGCCACGAACGGCGAGTTCGCGGCCGACTTCGCGGCGCTGCGCGTCCCGGCCGCCTTCGTCGTCTGCACCGGGCCGCACTCCGGCGCGAGCGAGGAGGAGACCAGCACGATGCGCGCCGCCGCCGCCAAGGCCACGGCGATCAACGAGCACGTGACGGTGTTCGCGACCGCCCCCAGCAACCACGTGCAGGTGCTCAGCAAGGACGCCGCCCTCGTCGCCGACGCGGTCGAGGACGTCGTCAGCCGCTCGGCGGCGTGAAGCAGCAGGCCGTTCCTCTCGCGAGGGGCGGCCTGCTGTGCTCGCGGTTCAGGCGCCGGGTTCGTCGTGCCAGTCGGGCGGCGTCACCGTCCCGGACGCCCAGTCCTGCCGCAGGATCGCGTAGCCGACCGAGTCGTAGAGCTGGCCGTCCTGGCCCGGCCAGGCCTGCCGGTAGTGCGCCTCCTTGGCGTAGCCGCTCCGGCGGAAGATCGCCCGCATCGCGTGGTTGTCCTGCCGGGTCGTGCCCTCGATCCGGGCGATGTCCGGCAGCTCGGTGAAGAGGTAGCCGGTCAGCCACGTCACCGCCCGCGCGCCGAGCCCCCGGCCGCGCCAGGCCTTCTTGATCCGCAGGTCGAACATGGGCGTGTCGTCGGCGAAGTCCTGCAGCCGCACCAGCCCCGCGTGCTCGCCGACGGCGAGCACCCAGAACGATCGGGTCTCCTCGTCGTCGTAGAGCCCCTCGCCGGCCCGCTGTCTGACCGCCTCCGGGTCCTGTGTCCCGGCGTGGAAGGGCCACTCTTCCTCGGTCATGAACGCGACGAGACGCTCGGTGTCGTCCGGCGAGAATCTGGTGAACTCGATATGCACCGCCCGATCGTCCTGGCGGCTTCCGAGCGGGGTCAACTGCTTTTCCGCCGCCGCGAGTCTCCCGCACGGGCTCGCGGCGGCGAAGCGGTCAGCTCACGGTCAGCTCACGGTCACGGTGTGCAGGAGGTTGTTCAGGCCGGTGCCCGCCTCCCAGGTGTTCTGGTTGGCGAGCCGGACCGCGTACTCGGCGCGGGCCGGCAGCTGCGGGTCCGGCAGGGCGAGCAGGAGCGCGTAACTGCCGGCGGGCACGGACGCCGGAACCGTGACGGTCTGGGTGATCGTCGAGGTGGCCCCGGCCTGCCAGGTGCGGGGGTCGGCGGAGAGCGGGAGGCGGTACACGGCCGAGGTGGCGGTGTTCCGCAGGACCAGCTCCAGGTTGCGCGGATTGAAGGGGGCCGCGTACCCGTCGTTCCTGAGGGTGATGCTGACCGGCAGGCCGCCGCCCCTGGTGGCCGTGCCCGGGTACGTGCCGCTCTGCAGGGCGAGGCGGTAGCCGAGGCTGCGGGTGATCTCGGCCAGGCAGCCGCCGGTGTTCCAGCCGCTCAGCACGCCGGTGTGGTAGTCGGTGTTGAGGTAGGACCAGTGGAAGCCGGACAGCTCGCTCTTGGCGGTGGGGCAGTCGGTGCGCGGCGGGTTCGGGTTGCAGGTCTCGCCGCCCATCGCGACGTACGCGGTCTCGGCCTGCAAGTACGGATATTCCACCGCGGCGTTCTCGTACGTGCCGTAGTCGTCGGGGCTGGCCAGGAAGCAGTCGTTGTGGTGACCCAGCCGCGCCAGGGCCGAGCCGTTGTGCGCCTGACCGGGCGGCAGGGCGCTGGCCGAGTACAGCGTGCGCTTGAACTTGGGCGTGCGCAGCTGCACCATCCGCGTCGAGGGCAGCACGCTGAGCAGCTTGTCGACGACGGCCTTCCTGTTGGCCCAGTCGGCCGCGGTGACCGTGCCCGCGTTGCCGAAGTTCTGGGTGTAGTACCACTCGCCCCAGGCGCCGATGAAGCCCGCCTGCATGAGGTAGATGACGTCCCTGTTGGCGCTCAGGTAGGGGGCGAGCTGGTCGAGGTGGGCGAGCACGCGGTCCTTCGAGGCGTCCGCGCCGTCGGTGGAGGTGGTGTAGGCGAAGCGCAGGATCATCTTCATGCCCGCCGCGCGTACGGTGTCGAGCTGCTGCTGGAGCTGGTCCAGGGCGGCCTGGGCGATGGGGGTGGTCTTGTACTCGGCCAGGTAGAAGACGCACATCACCAGGGAGATGTTCTGGCTGGTGCGGTAGCTCTGGAGGGTGGCCAGGGCGAAGTCGTTCTTGTCGCAGTCTCCGGTGTGGTGGTAGAGGCCGCGCTCGGGGTTGGCGACGTCGGCGGTGGTCTGCGCGTAGGTGACGGTCTGGCCGCCGCCCCCGCCTCCACCGCTGTAAACGTGCGTGTACTTGGCTGAGGTCTCCACTGGGGACTCGACCTGGAAGACGAGGTCGGCGTCGTTCGGCGTGGCGCTCTCGCCGAGGTCGGCGCGGTTCACCGTCCACGTCGCGATGCCGCCGGAGGCGGAGTAAGTGACCGAACGCACCAGCGTCCAGCTCCAGCCGCCGCCGTTGTGCCGGTAGAGGCTCGCGTTCTCCAGCAGGTAGTCCGCACCTGTGCCGCCTTGGGCGAAGCCCGTCGCGGCGTTGCGGTCGGTGTCCACGTACGTGCGCGCGTAGGCGGGGCTGCCGGTGTAGCCGAACCGGTACGTCACGGTGGTGGCGGTGTTGGTGGCCGACTGGCCGGAGATGGCCGCGAAGGCGGGCGGCGCGACGAGCACGGACGCGCACAGGAAGAGGAGGAGGGTGAGGCTGCGTACGAGTTTCGACATGGGGCTGCGGCTCCTAGGGGCCGGGGCGGACGACGGGGGGCGGCCGGTGCGGGGCTCGGATCCGCTCGTGACTAATAATGGAGTCCATTGAAATCAAGTCAAGACCCCAATCTGCCCATCGCAGCCCGGCACGGGCATCTGCCCTGGATAATCAGGGACTCCCCGATAATCGAGCCCGATCAGCCCGGGTTTCCAGGAGCGGGAAGATCGGGCAGTCTGGGACGCATGCCCGAGACCCATCTCCCCGGCGGATTCGTCAACGCCGTCGTCCGCGTCGGCGACACCGTCCGCCGCACACCCGCGCAGCGGTCCGCGTTCGTGCACGAACTGCTCGGCCTGTTCGAGCGCCGCGGCTGGCCGGGCGCGCCCAGGTTCCACGGCTTCGACGAGCGGGGGCGCGAGATCCTCGGCTTCGTGGCCGGGCACGTGGCCTGGGAGGAGGCCCAGCCGGACGGCGTCACCTCGGACGCGAGCCTGGCGCGGGCGGCGGAGCTGGTGCGGGAGTTCCACGACCTGACCGCGGGCACGCCGCTGGCCGGCGCGGAGGAGGTCGTCTGCCACAACGACCTGTCGCCCAGGAACACCGTCTACCGGGACGCGGACGGCGAGGGGCTGCGGCCGGTCGCGTTCATCGACTGGGACCTCGCGACGCCCGGGCGGCGCATCCACGACGTGGCCCACGTCTGCTGGCAGTACGCGGGCCTCGGCCCCGGCGCCACTGACGCGCCCAGGCGGGTGCGGCTGATCTGCGACGCCTATGGGCTGGCGGATCGCGGCGGCGTGGTGGCGGCCATCCTCTGGTGGCAGGACAGGTGCCGGCGCGGCATCGAGGCGGACGCGGCGGCCGGCCTGCCGCACGCGGTCCGGCTGCGCGCGGCCGGGGCGGTCGAGCAGGTCGGCGCCGCCCACGACTGGGTCGCCGCCCACCGCGCCGACCTGGAACGCGCCTTGCTCTAGCGCGCCGGCCCGGAACGCGCCCTGCTCCAGCGCGCCGACCTGGAACGCGCCCTGCTCTAGAGCTCCGGACGAGAGGATGCCGGTCAGTTCGGGGAGACGGCTTCCTGGGTGGGGACGTAGTCGTGGCGCATGCCATGATCGCCCAGCCACTGGCGCAGCCCCGCCACGGCCGCCGGGTTGGCCGCCACCTGGGCCGCGTACTCCGACAGGGCGACCTCCTCCCCGTCGTCGAACAGCAGCCGCGCGGGACCGGCCCACGACAGCGTCCACTTGGCCTCGCCGAGCTGGATCAGTACCGCCTCCAGCGCCTGCCCCAGCACCCCCGCGAGCAACGTGTCCGACGGGGCCCAGCCCTGTTCGAGCAGCACGGCCGCCAGCTCCGCCTGCCGCCCGCGCGCGATCGCCTCGAAGGCCGCGTCCAGGTACGGCTTGTTCGCCCCCATCACCCGCTGCCCGGCCATCGCCAGGTCGTGCAGGGCGTCGGCGTTGCGGCCCGCGTACATGCCGTGCGACACCAGCTCCTCCCACGACACCGGCCGCAGCGCGGACAGCGCCTCGGGCGTCCACATGGACTGCTCCACCGCCTGCACCGCCACGTTCGCGTCCCTGAGCAGCGTCAGGGCGGAGCGCGGGTCGGGAACGTGCTCGGGCTCCGGCAGATGCTCGATGGCGGCCAGGCGTTCGGCCAGGCTGGGGTGGGAGTCGTACGGCGAGATCTCCTCAGGCTCCTCGGTCAGCTTGGCGATCTCGGCCTGCCGCCCCGAGTCGCTCATCAGCGCGTGGAAGCCGCCGAACACCGTCGCGGGCCGCGTGCCGCCGGAGCCCGTCAGCGACAGGTAGTTGCTGACGTACACGTCCCAGCCCAGCGCGGTGCTGTGGATCTTGCGCAGCGCGCCGGCCATGGCCTGCCGCCCGCCGATCGCCACGGCGAACCGGTCGGCCTCCAGCTCCTGCTTGCGCGAGACGGCCTGGGAGACCCGCAGGTAGAGCTTGGTGTACCAGGTGAACAGCCGCTGGATGAACGGGTGGTTGGCCAGCCCGCGCACGGTCGCGATCAACGACACCCGCCCCCGGTAGACCGGCGCGCCCAGCCGCGTGTGCGCGCCGCTGTAGTGGCCGAGCTCGTGCCCGAGCACCGCGCGCATCTCGTCCACCGTGAGCGTCTGCAGCAGCGGCAGACCGACGAACATCCGCCGCCGCGTCGCCTTCAGCCCCAGGAAGCGCGTGTCCTCGGAGACGGCCGCGTTCACCTCGGGCACCAGGCGGATCTCGTCGGGCGGGGCCGTGCGCACCCGCTGGGCGAGCTCCTCGACCGTCTGCCAGAGCGCAGGCTCGTGCTCGCGGCCCACCGGCACGCCCGGCTGCTCGCCGCCGCCGCGCCGGCTCACCATGAACAGGGCGCGGACCAGCGCCCCCGCGGCCAGGGTGAGCACGACCGCGATCTTGATGGTGTTGGCGTGGAAGTCCACGAGGAGCAGGACGTCGAAGAAGACGGCGGCGGCCAGGATGAGGCCGACCAGCACGTAAAAGCCGGCGAGCAGAGTAAAAGCCAGCACTGCTCGGAACGCTGTCGTCATGGGGGAGGGCTCCCAGGGGAATGGGTTCTCGCGAGGCTCGACACTAGCGGAGACATGAAACTGGATAAAATCACTCCACTGATGCCGTACTACGACGACCACGACCAAGAGCGCTGGATTCCGGAACTTCCCGGCAATCCGGAGCGCTCCGCGTTCGAGCGCGACCGCGCCCGCGTGCTGCACAGCGCGGCGCTGCGCAGGCTGGCGGCGAAAACCCAGGTCGTAGGCCCGGGGGAGACGCTCGGCGGCGGCCAGCACATCCCGCGCACCAGGCTCACGCACTCGCTCGAATGCGCCCAGGTGGGGAGGGAGATGGGCGCCACCCTCGGCGTCGACCCCGACCTGGTGGAGACCGCCTGCCTGGCGCACGACCTGGGGCATCCGCCGTTCGGGCACAACGGCGAGATGGCGCTCAACGCCCTGTCGGCCTCGTGTGGCGGCTTCGAGGGCAACGCGCAGAGCCTGCGCCTGCTCACCAGGCTCGAGGCCAAGGTGCTCACCGAGGACGGCCACAGCGCCGGGCTGAACCTGACGCGCGCGGCACTCGACGCCTCGATCAAGTACCCGTGGACGTGCGAAAAGTCCCCCAAATACGGCGTCTACGACGACGACCTGCCGGTGTTCGCGTGGATCAGGGAAGGCGCTCCGGAAGGACGGGTGAGCTTCGAGGCGCAGATCATGGACTGGGCCGACGACGTGGCCTACTCCGTCCACGATCTGGAGGACGCGCTCCACTCCGGCCACGTCACCCCCGAGGCGCTCCAGTCGCGCGACGAGCGCAGCCAGGTGTGCCAGATCACCCGCATCTGGTACGCCGCCGGCACCGACCTCGGCGAGCTGGAAGAGATCTTCGCCAAACTGATCGCCGACCCCCTCTGGCCACGCCGCTTCGAGGCCACGATCGCCGACCTGGCCGGGCTCAAGGCGCTGACGAGCGGGCTCATCGGCCGCTTCTGCCAATCCGCGCAGACCGCCACCAAGGAGGTGTACGGCTCGCGCCACCGCGCCGACCTCGTCGTCCCCCGGTCCACCCGGTTGGAGTGCGCCTTGCTCAAGGGCGTGACCGCCCACTACGTGATGACCACCGCCGACCACAACGCCAACCAGGCCAGGCAGCGCGACCTCATCACCGAGCTGGCCTCGCTGATCACGCTCGGCGCCCCCGGCACCCTGGAGCCCGCCTTCAGGCCCGCGTGGGCGGAGGCCCCCGGCGACGCCGCCCGCGTCCGCGTGGTGATCGACCAGATCGCCTCACTCACCGACACCTCGGCTGTGGCCTGGCACAGAAAGCTGTCGCGCTGACCAAAGTTTTCCAATGAGGCAGGTCACCTGACCCAACCCGCTTTCCCGGCGGGTCCAGGGGGCGGATACTGCGGCCATGGCGACATATGTGATCGTCGGGGCCGGCCTGGCGGGCGCCAAGGCGGCGCAGACCCTGCGCGAAGAGGGCTTCGACGGCGAGATCGTGCTGATCGGCGCGGAGGACGAGCGACCCTACGAGAGACCGCCACTGTCCAAGGACTACCTCCAGGGCAAGGGCGAACGCGAGCAGATCTTCGTACACCCTCCGGACTGGTACGCGGACAACGCCGTCGAGCTGCGGCTCGGGCTGCGGGTCACGCGCATCGAGCTCGATCACCACGTGGTCAGGTTCGGCGACGGGTCCCGGCAGCCGTACGACAAGCTGCTGGTCGCCACCGGAGCCACCCCCAGGCGGCTGCCGGGGCCCGGGAGCTACCTGCGTACCGTCCGGGACTGCGAGGCGCTCAAGGAGCGTCTGGCCGCCGCACAGAGCGTGCTCATCGTCGGCGCGTCATGGATCGGGCTGGAGACGGCGGCCGCGGCGCGCGCGGCGAACTGCGCGGTCACCGTCGTCGAGCCCGAGCCCACCGCACTGAACCGGGCGCTCGGGCCCGACCTCGGCAACCTGTTCGCCCGCCTGCACGCGCGCAAGGGCGTGGACCTCCGTTTCGGCACCGCCGCCGCGGAGATCACCGAGGCCGGCGTCCGGCTCAGCTCGGGCGAACGGCTCGCCGCCGACCTCGTCGTGGTCGGCATCGGCGCCGCGCCGGAGGTCGGCCTCGCCCGCGACGCCGGGCTCGACGTCGAGCACGGCATCCTGACGGACGCCGCACTGCGCACCTCGCACCCCGACGTGTACGCGGCCGGCGACGTGGCCGAGTCCTTCCATCCCCTGTACGGCCGGCGCCTGCGCGTCGAACACTGGGCCAACGCCCTGCACGGCGGCCCCGCCGCCGCCAGGTCCATGCTCGGACAGGAGGTCTCCTACGACCGGATCCCCTACTTCTACACCGACCAGTACGAGCTCGGCATGGAGTTCTCCGGCGACATCGAGGGCTACGAGGAGATCGTCTACCGGGGCGACCCCGAGAGCCTGGAATTCATCGCCTACTGGCTGCGCGGCGGCCGGGTGATCGCCGGCATGAACGTCAACGTCTGGGACGTCGTGGACGACATCCAGGAGCTCATCAGGTCAGGCGTCATTGTTGACCAAAAGGAGTTGTCGACGGGTTGACAGTGATCACGTCGTCGTCGTTGTCGCGGGTCTTCCTGGGCTTGGGGGTCTTCCCGGCCTGCGGCGTCTTCTTCGACGAGCACTGAACGGCGCAGCGGGGCGTCTCCCCGAGCCGGCCGCGCAGCGCCAGCGTCTCCTCGCGGGGCGAGTACGTGCGGTTGCCGGTCTGCCAGGCGTCGAGGTAGCTCCACGGCTTCACCATGCCCCTGCGCACCCACCAGAAGGCCGGCCCCGTCTTCCACGAGATCGCGAAATAGAGGTTGGTCGCGGTGTCGCGGGCGTTGCCCGACCTGCCCACCCGCCCCAGCAACTGGCCGGCCTTGACGCGTACGCCCGGCCTGACGCCCTCCGCGACCGAGTCGAGGTGGCCGCCGAGATAACGCACGCCGTCGTCACCGACGATCGTGACGAACCTGCCCTCGCGGTCCGCGCCCGCGTCCGTGGCGGGGCTCCACCTGTTCTGAATGTTCACCTCGTCCACCACGCCGCCGATCGGCGCCACGAACGAGCACCCCTGCCCGGCCCAGATCGTCGTCTTCGGCAGCACGAGCAACTGCCGCTGGTAGGTGGTCTTGCAGCCCTTGACCGGGAACGTGTACTTGTACTTCGACAGCTTCGGCGGCGGCACCTTGACCGGGTCGCCACCCTCGGGCGGCTCCTCGGCGGCCTGGTGCTCGGCCGACGGGATGGGGCCGGGGATCGTGGCGGTCACCGAAGGCGTCCCCGTGGCCGCGGCCGTGGAAGGCGAGCTGGCGCTGACGCCGGCCAGCCCGGTGGCCTGGGTGCAGGCACCGGTCAGCAGCAAGGCGCCCGCGACGGCCGCCCATTGTCCGATATGCCCCGATCGCATGATCTCCACCCGTGTCACCGTTTCCACCGACAACCTTTACCTTTGTAGCCGACCGCGGGACCTCTCAGAGCCGGTTTCCTCCTTTAGCAACCCACAGGTAATGCCCGTCTACCCCGTACGCCTCCCCTCCGGGATTCATCGGGCACTCATCCAGGTGCGCGGACACCCGTACCGGCCGGAAGCGTCGGTGGGGCGGAATAGACTCACCGGCGTGGCTGGCCGGATCCGTGATGTCGACATCGCGCTCGTTCGCGAGCGTTCACCCATCGCCGATGTGATCGGCGAACACATCCAGTTGCGCAACGCGGGAGGCGGCAACCTCAAGGGGTTGTGCCCGTTCCACGACGAGAAGAGCCCGTCGTTCAACGTCACCCCCGAGCGCGGAATGTATTTCTGTTTCGGCTGCTCAGAAGGCGGCGACGTGATCACGTTCGTCGAGAAGATCGAGCATCTGCCGTTCAGCGAGGCGGTCGAGCGGCTGGCGCAGCGGGCCGGGATCCAGCTCCAGTACGAGCAGGGCGGCTACGTCCCGCGGCGCGACCACGGCGAGCGGGCCCGGCTGATCGAGGCGCACAAGGCGGCGGCCGAGTTCTACGCCGGCAAGCTGCTGGCGCCCGAGGCGTCGACGGGGCGGCGGTTCCTGTCGGAGCGCGGGTTCGAGCGGGCCGACGCCGAGGCGTTCGGCGTGGGCTACGCGCCCAACGAGTGGGAGGCGCTGGCCCGCCATCTCCTGGGCCGCGGGTTCACCGCCGACGAGATCGTCAAGGGCGGTCTGGCGAAGGAGGGGCGGCGCGGGCCCATCGACCGGTTCAGGGGCCGCCTGATCTGGCCTATCAGGGACGCCACGGGCGATGTGATCGGTTTCGGGGCGCGGAAGTTGCTTGATTCCGATGACGGCCCGAAATACCTCAATACGCCTGACTCGCCGCTTTACAAGAAGAGCCAGGTGCTTTATGGGATTGATCTCGCAAAACGGGAGATCTCTAAGCGGTCCCAGGCGGTGATCGTCGAGGGATACACCGACGTGATGGCGTGTCATCTCGCCGGTGTGCCGACCGCCGTGGCCACCTGCGGCACCTCTTTCGGTGAGGAGCACATCAAGATCCTGCGCCGGTTCCTCTTGGACCAGGCGGAGTTCCGCGGCGAGGTCATCTTCACCTTCGACGGTGACGCGGCGGGGCAGAAGGCGGCGCTGCGGGCTTTCGCCGACGAGCAGAAGTTCGTCACCCAGACCTACGTGGCGGTGCAGAGCGACGGGCTCGACCCCTGCGACCTGCGCATCAAGCAGGGCGACGCGGCCGTCCGCGATCTGATCGCGAGCCGGGAGCCGTTGTTCCAGTTCGCGATCAGGAGCACGATCTCGCGCTACGACCTGCGCACCAACGAAGGCAAGATCGGCGCGCTCGACGCCGCCGCGCCGATCGTGGCCGGGATCAAGGACGCCGGGCTGCGCAAGCGTTACGCCATCGACCTCGACCGGTGGCTGGGGTTCATGGACGAGCGCTTCGTGATGCAGCGCATCGCCGAGGTCTCCGGCGCGCAGCAGGGCCGCCCGCAGCGGGCGCCCAAGTCCGCGCCGATCGACCCGAGCGTGCGGGTGGAGGGGGAGCTGCTCAAGCTCGCCGTCCAGCGTCCCGCGCTGCTCGGGCCGCGCTTCGACGCCCTCGACCCGCAGGCGTTCACGGCTCCCGACCACGTCATCCTGCACAAGGTCATCGTCGCCGCCGGCGGTGCCGCCGCGGGGCGGGGCGGCGGGCGGGAGTGGGTGGACCGGCTGCTGGAGAACGCGCACGAGGACGGTGCGCGCGCGCTGGTGACCCGCTTCGCGGTGGAGGCCATCCACGCGGACGCGCACGCCGAGGAGCGCTACGCCGGCGACATCCTGACGGCGGTGGAGGCGATGCCGGTCGATCGGGCCATCGCGCAGGTGAAGTCTCGGATCCAGCGGCTCAATCCGGTGGAGGAGCAGCAGGAGTACAACAAGCTGTTCGGGGAGCTGGTGGCGCTGGAGCAGCAGCGCCGGGTCCTGCGCGACCGCGTCTCCGGCACCTGACAGGCTGGGCCGCGTGCTAGAACGCGTCGCCCGGCACGTGATAGGCCGCGTGATAGGCCGTGTCTCCGGCGCCTGATCGGCTGCCGCTGTCCGGCCGGGGCGCTCCCGGCCCACAGAGCGGCCCATAGGGCGGTCCACTGTGCGGTCCACAGAGTGGACCTGTTGCCACCCGTCAGGGCCCGGACCGGCGTGCGCTGACGCGTCACCGTGGCCTCCCAGCGCCCACCGAATCCCCGGAAACAGGGCATACCCGGCGAGCCACAGGTAACAGTTCGGCCGCGATCGCAAGCGGTAAACCAGGGTGGTTGACCAGGGAACTTGGCCCGGTCCAAGATGCGACAAAGCGGGTGGACAACACGGTCCGGGCAACGAGAGAGTTGCGTCCGGCCGGGGGGTGTAGCCGGGCGCGTGTATCCAGACCGCGTAATTGACTTTACTTTCCTGATCAAACTCGTGCTAAACCTTATTACGATCTCAATTCGGTAAGGACGATCGTCTTACCTTCAGTGCCAAAAATGGGTCTGCCATTTGCTGGAACCAATACTGCAGACTGTCTCCCGTGGGTGCATCGGTGCTGCCAAGCGGACCGCCATCGGTAGATCAGGTGGCGGATCTCGTCGCGAAGGGAAGGGAGCGCGGAAGCGTCACCGTAGATGACGTCGCAGCCGCGCTTGACCGATCCGAGTTGCCGTCCGACGCGCTGGAACGCGTCGTGCGGATGCTCGCCGAGAACGGTGTGGAGGTCCTCGAGCCCCAGGGCGACGAGGAGACCACCCGCGCCGATGAGGAAGACGTAGGCAAGCGGGCGCCGACCAGCGATCTGGTCCGTATTTATCTGCGGGAGATCGGCCGCGTCCCTCTGCTGACCGCCGAGGAGGAGGTGGAGCTCGCCAAGTCGATCGAGGCCGGCCTGTTCGCCGAGGACAAGCTGTCCAACGGGGTCTCGCGTCTGGCCTTCCCGGAGTTCAGGGAGCTCGTGTGGCAGGGCACCCGGGCTAAACAGCGGCTCATCGAGGCCAACCTCAGGCTCGTGGTGTCGATCGCCAAACGGTACGTGGGCCGCGGCATGCTGTTCCTGGACCTGATCCAGGAGGGCAATCTCGGGCTGATCCGCGCGGTCGAGAAGTTCGACTACACGAAGGGCTACAAGTTCTCCACCTACGCGACCTGGTGGATCAGACAGGCGATCACCCGGGCGATCGCCGACCAGGCGCGGACGATCCGCATCCCCGTGCACATGGTGGAGACCATCAACAAGCTCGTCAGGGTGCAGCGTCAGCTCCACCAGGACCTCGGCCGCGAGCCGATTCCCGAGGAGATCGCCAAGGAGATGGACCTCCCGGTCGATCGCGTGGTGGAGATCCAGCGCATCGCCCAGGAGCCCGTGTCGCTGCAGTCGCCGATCGGCGAGGAAGACTCCGACCTCGGGGACTTCATCGAGGACGCCGACGCGGTCGTGCCCATGGAGGCCGCGGCCTTCATCATGCTGCAGGACCAGCTCGACGACATTCTGGCCACGCTGTCGGACCGTGAGCAGCGCATCATCCAGCTCCGCTTCGGCCTGGCCGACGGGCATCCGCGCACGCTCGAGGAGGTGGGCAGGGAGTTCGGCGTCACGCGGGAGCGCATCCGCCAGATCGAGTCGAAGACCCTGGCCAAGCTCCGCCACCCGACCCGGGCCCAGATGCTCCGGGACTATCTGGACTGACCGCAGGCGGACGACCGGCGGGTCCGGGCCACGAAACGGCCCGGACCCGCCGCACGTCCAGGCCCGCCCGCCACGGCGTCCAGGCCCGCCCGCCACGGGCCGTCGCTGGCCCGCGGGGTCAGGAGCAGCCCTCGAACTGCGGCACCGCGATCGTCGTCAGGTCCAGCCCCGCCTTGCCGAACCACTTGTGCAGCAGCTTGGCCGCCGTCCCGTCCTGGTACATGTCGGTGATCGCCCGGTTCACCGCCTCACACCCCGGCACGTCGCCCTTCCTGAGCCCGACCCCGGTCCGCTGCTCGTTGAACTGGGCCCGCGCCAGCCGCAGCCCCGAGCCGTCCTGCTCCGCCAGCCCGGCCAGGATGACGTCGTTGGTGGTCACCGCGTCGACCTGCTTGCCCTTCAGCGCCGCCAGGCACTGCGCGTAGTCCTCGAACGGCACCACCTCCGCCGCCACCTTCCGCTCCTCCACGACCCGCTGGGCCGCGTTCGAGCCCTTGACCTCGCAGATCTTGCGCCCCTTCAGGTCGCGCACGTTCTTGATCGTCTCGTCGGGCCTGATCAGGATGTCCTGATAAGAGATGTGGTACGGCCCCGCGAACAGCACCTTCGCCTTACGGTCCTGACTGATCGTGTACGTCGCCACCACCAGATCGGCCGGCCCGCTGACCAGCACCTTCTCCCGATCGGATGCCAGCACGGGCAGGAACGAGAAGTCCTTGTCCAGCTTCCCCGCCACATACCTGGCCACGTCCACGTCGAAGCCCTGGAACTTGCCGTCCGGCCCGCGGAACCCGACGGACGGCAGGTCGGGACGTACCCCGATGACGAGACTGTCCTTGTCCATGATCGACTCGGGCCCGCCGACCCCGCAGCCCGCGACGACCGTCGCGGCCAGGGCCAGGACCACTGCCAGCACCCGTTTCACCGGTACTCCTTGAGTCGTGGCCACACGCCGGCGATCACCAGCAGGCCGATGGCGCCGATGGCGAAGGGAAGCAGCCGCCACAGGTTGTTCAGTGCGCCTTCGCCCCGGTCGATCGCGCTGGTGAACACGGCCTCGTGCGTGTCGGCCAGGGCCACCAGCGCCTCGTCGTAGGCGTCGAAGGCCGTCGTGACCGACCCCAGCCGCTCGGCGACCGCCTCGTTGGTCCGCCCGCTCAGCGCCAGCTCGCGGAACTTCGTGTCGGCGAGCTGGAAGGCCCGGTACGCGTTCACCACGTCGTCGCCCGGCTTGCCGACGATCTCCGGCCCCAGCATGCCGAGGAAGTTGTCGGAGCCCTTGGCGACCTCGGCGTGGTAGGCGTCCAGGTTGCCCGCCTCGAAGTAGAGGACGGACAGCGACTTGTCCAGGTAGGTGTGCTCGTAGGTGTCGGCCCGCTCCTTGTCCAGCAGGTAGCGGCTCTGGTCGCCCTGCATGCTGTTGCTGATCGCCCGCGTCTTGGCCAGCGTCAGCACCGAGTCGAACCCGGCGGACTTGGCCGTACGCAGGGCCTGTTCGTCCTGGCCGAGCACGTTCGCCCCGAAGACCAGCGCGACCGCGGTGGTGATCGTGGCGGCCAGCAGCGCGGGCCCGAACAGCCGGCGGAAGCGCTGCGCCAGGAAGATCTGCAGCCAGATCAGGCAGCCCAGCGCGAGCAGCCCGGCGAGCAGCACCGCGACCCGGATGAGCGGCACCATGAGGGCCTTGTCGTCGTAGGTGCGGCGGACGATCGTGCCGCTCTCCAACGTCAGGTTGTAGGCCTGGGGGAGCAGCACGAGCCGCATCAGGTCGGTGGCGGCGCGATAGGTCTGCACCACCTCCTGCGGCGGCGGGCCCGGCGCGTGCTTGGAGCGCTCGTCGAGCAGCAGCGCCTGCCCGGCCAGCCGCTCGTAGCGGCCCAGCCCGTCGAGCACCGACTGCACGGTCCTGCGCTCCGCGGGGTTGTCGCCCGACAGCTCGAACGCCTTCAGCAGCGCCTGGTTGGCCGCGGAGCGCCGCTCCTCGTACCGGGCGAGCGCGTCGCCGCGCTGCTGGCCGTACTGGTCGCCCATGACGAGCGCGTTGGCCACCTGCGCGTCCATGTCGCTCAGCGCCAGGTAGAGCCCGGCGGTGGCGACGACCTGCGGGCCCGCGTCACGGCCGATGACCCGCAGCCCGTCGCGGGCCGAGGAGCTGCCGACCGCGAGCGCCGCGAAGAGCAGCGCCAGCGAGGCGACGGTGATGCCGGAGATGACCCGGATGCGGCCCGGCACGCTGCGGCGTACCGGTAATGGGGCGCCCCGCGTCTGTACCAGGGTCACGGTGTGCCCTCCCTGATCGTGATGACGGTCCAGGCGCCCAGGTGGATCCGGTCGCCCGCGCCGATTCTGACCGGCACGTTGATCTTGACGGGCCTGCCGTTGACCTGCGTGCCGTTGGCCGAGCCGGGATCCACCAGCATCCACGTCCGGTCCGGCTGGGCCAGCAGCACGGCGTGCAGGTGGGAGACGCCGGGGTCCTCCGGCGGCCCGGTCAGGTCGATCTCGGGGGCCAGGTTCCTGGCCTTGCTGCGCCGCCCGATGCGGACCTGCTCGCCGTACAGGCCGAAGGAGCGCTCGGGGCAGTACGGCGGGAACGCCACCGCGTCCGCGTCAGGCCCGCCCTCGGCGATGATCTTCTCGTAGTAGGCGCGGTCGGCGGCGGTGACCGCCTCCCACTGGGCCCCGGTCACCGGGAGCTGGACGGGAGCGCCTGTGCCGGTGTAGTCGTGGCCGCACACCTCGCAGAACTGCCCGGCGCGCGGCGTCTGGCAGACCGGGCAGCCCTCGGCGCCGGGCTGCTGGGACCCGGCCTGCGCGCCCGGCTGCTGGGATGGTGCGGACTGCTGGGACGCGGGCTGGGCGGCGGCCCCGGCCATCTGCGTGCCGCAGACGTCGCAGTATTCGTCGTCGCCCGAGGCGTGCCCTTGTGGACAGGTCGCCATCAGCTTCCTTCCTTGCGCAGCCGGCTCGTCCGCACGGAGCCGGTGTCGAGCTCGATCTCGTCGGCCTTCTCCACGTTCCTGCGCAGCCTGGCCGTCCCGGTCGCCGGATCGACCTCGACCACCTTCTCCAGCAGGCGGGCGGTGTCCTCGCGGCCGGACGCGGTGGCGATCTGCTGGGCCTTGGCCAGCCGGGCGGTCGCGGTGTCCACGTCGCCGTTGGCCCTGGCGCTGAGCCCGTCCTGGATGAGCTCGTGCAGCTCGGCCTGGCCGGTGTAGTGGGCGACCTTCCGGTTGATCCGGGTGGACTGCGCCAGGTCGTCGGTCCACTGCGCCAGCACGTTCCCGCTGGCTACGACCTCCTGGGTGTCAGGACGTACGAGTTTGACCCAGCCTGCCCTGATCTCGTTGCCGATCTGGCCCGGCGGCACCTCGACGCAGATGTGGTACTCGCGGTCCTCCGACCCCCACGAGCCCGTCGGGTAGTCGCCGGTCAGCGGGTTCACGTCGGTACGCTTGCCGGTCAGGTCGAGCAGCGTGGGGGAGACCTGCTTGACCCACTTCAGCGTCGCCGTCTGCGGCACCCACACCCGCAGCGACAGCTCGGCCACCGTCTTGCTCATCGACGCCTGCGTGAGCCGGCGGAAGAACTCCGGCAGATCCCCCTGGTTCCGTACGAAGTCGAACGTGCCGAGCATCGCCTCGGCCACCTTGCGCAGCTCCCCGGGCACCCAGTCGTCGCCCACCCCGAGGCAGTCGCAGACGAACTTGCCGCTCCAGGCCGACAGCACCGAGCCGAACACCTCGGCGCGCTCGTTGTTCTGGCCGTCGGTCATCAGCAGCGCGTGCCTGATCGCCGAAGGGCGGCTGTTCAGCAGGTGCCCGGCCAGCTTCAGCCACTCGCCCATCGCGGTGCCGCCGTGCGCGAGCAACTGGCCGACCGCCCGCACGGCCTCCGCCTTGGTGGCCGGGGTGGCCTTGACCAGGGACGGGGTGCCGCCGGGAAAGACGACCTTGGCCTTGTCCGTCCCGGCGATCACCGCGAAGTAGACGCCGTCGCGCAGCGTCTGTACGGCCGTCACGGCCGCCTGCCTGGCCTCGCGGATCTTGCTGCCGCTCATCGACCCCGACGTGTCCACGATGATCACTTCGGCGGCTTCCGTGCTCACCGCCTGCGTGACGACGCCACCGGTGGAGCCGATGGTGAGGATGGCGTGCACCTCGCGGCCGTCAGTCGGGAGGTACTTGTTCTGATCGATGTTCAGCGTGAAAACGGGCTGCTCACCCATGCGACTCTCCTAGGGGGATCAAAGCGATCGTCACGTTGTCCTGGCCCCCGGAGTCGAGCGCGTGGCGCAGCATCTCGCGGGCCATCTCAAGGGGGGTCCCCGTGGCGGGGAAGACGTAGCCGTCCAGATAGCGCCAGAGGCCGTCGCTGCAGACGAGCAGCAGACCGGGCTCCGGCGGGACGAGGGTGCGCACGTGGAGGGCGACGCCCTCGGCGTCGGCGCCCAGCCAGGCGGTGATCTCGCCCGTCTCCACCGCGTCGTCCTCGGTCAGCAGGATGCCGCCGGGCAGCCAGTAGGCCCGCGAGTCGCCGGCCCAGGCGAGCGTGAAGCGGTCCCGCGTGGCGACGGCGGCGACGTAGGTGCACGCGGGGGCGTCGTTGACGGAGGTGGCCAGCTTGCTCACGGCCCGCGCCGCCAGCTCGAACGCCTCCTGCTGCGACTGCCCCCTGGCCAGCGCGGCGGCCGCGGTCTCGACGGCGATCGCGGACGCCTCGTCCGCCCTGGGCGAGCTGCCCACGCCGTCGCAGACCACGGTCACGATCGCGTCGCCGGCCGCGACCAGGGCCATCGCGTCCTCGTTGCGGCTGCGGCGCAGACCTCTGTCCGTCACGGCGGCCGCGCCGCCGTCGAGCTCCGTCTCCGCGTGGTCCCTGCCGGTGGGCTGGCGCAGCCCGCACCGCTCGCAGTAGCCCTCCGCGTCCACGGCCGCGGCGCCGCACGACGTACAGGTCGGCGCGCCCAGCGCGTGGCCGCAGGCCTCGCAGTAGGTGTCGCCGTCCAGCACGGGAGCCTCGCATACAGGACAGATCACAGCCACGTCCTCGGTCGTACGGCGTTCGCCTGGTCGATGAGCGCGTGACGCTCGTGCCGGGACTCGGCGGCGACGGCCAGCTTGCGATAGATGGACTCCAGCCGCCTGCGCAGCCCCTGTTCGGTGAACGGGGCGTCGGCCAGCTTCAGGCCGGGGGGCGGCTGATTCGTGTCGAGCCAGTACAGGGCGTTGCTCAGCAGCTCGGCGGTGAGCAGGTCGCGGCGGCGCGGGTCGAGGTCGGCCAGGCCGGCCAGCCGCCCCGTGGCGCCCACCAGGTCGGTGGCGGCCAGCCCGGTCAGGTCGGGCCGCCGTACGACGGAGGCGGCCAGCGCCACCTGCGCCGCCATCCGGTGGCTGGAGGTGGACGGCACCTCGTCGAGCATGCCCATCTTGCCGGTCCTGGCCAGGCCGAACGCCGCGCTCACGTAGGAGCGGTCGGTCCGCCAGACGACCTCGTACCAGGAGGCGGCAGGACGGCCCGCGCACTCCAGCGCGAACGCCAGCGCCAGCTTCGGCGCCAGCTCGCCGGGCAGCATCGACAGGCACGAGTCGAACATCGACACCGCCAGGTCCGGCTGCCGCGTGGACAGCGCGAGCACCCCGCGGTACCAGGTGACCCGCCAGTCACCGGGGAGCAGCGCGGCCAGCTCGTTCAGCGCGACCGGCGTCTCCGCCGCGCCCTCCTCGGCCAGCAGCCTGGCCCGCATCAGCTTGGTCTCGGGCGTCGCCGGCATGGCGGCGAGCTGGTCGATCAGCTCCTTGCCGTCGCCGCCGAGCAGCCCGGCCAGCGCGCCCGCCGCCGGGTCGGCCGGATCGACCAGCGGCACCGGCAGCGCGTCGGCCACCAGCGCGGGGTCGAGCGGACCGAACACCGCGTGCTGGTCCTCCTCCGACAGCGCTGTCCCGACCGCGCGCCTTTCCGGCCCGAACAGCGTCGAAGGAGCCGGGTACGGCACGCCGTCCTCGACGGCGCTGATCTCCCGCAGCACCCCGACGAGCTGGTCCTCCATGTCCCACGCGCTCTGGAACCTGTCGGCGGGATCGACGGCGGTGGCCTTGCGCAGCAGCCGGGTGAACGACGGATGCCCGCAGTCCTGCGGCAGCGGCACGGCCACGCCCTTCGAGGCCGGGCTGAACCCCGGGATCGTCAGCACCGCCAGCGTCCTGGCCACGGTGTAGAGGTCGGAGGCGACCGACGACGACATGGTCTCCAGCTCGGGCGCGTGATAGCCGACCGTCGCCCAGGACGAGCCGGGCGGCGAGCCGATCGGCTGCACCGCGCCCATGTCGATGACCTTGAGCCGCTTGCCGACCCTGATCACGTTGGCCGGTTTGAGGTCGCAGTAGACCAGGCCGTGCTCGTGCAGGTAGCCGAACGCCTGGAGGATCTCCCGCCCGTACATCAGCGCCTCACGCAGCGGCAGCGGGCCCTGGCGGCGCAGCTCGTGCAGGGACTGGCCGCCCACGTAGTCCATGACGATGTAGCCATGGCCGCCCGTGCGCTGGAAGTTGAGGATCTTGACGATGTTGGGATGGTCGACCGCGATGAGGAACTTACGCTCGGCCTCCGCCGCCGCCAGCGCCTCGGGGTCGTTCGTGTTGAGCAGGCCCTTGAGCACGACCCACATGCCGTCGAGGTTCTCGTCGGCGGCCAGGTAGATCCAGCCGAGGCCGCCGTGGGCCAGGCAGCCCAGCACACGGTACTGGCCGGCCACCAGGTCGCCCTTGCCCAGCTTCGGGGTGAAGGAGAACTGGGAACGGCAGTGCGGGCAGAACCCTTCGGTCAGCCCGGGCCGCCCGTCCCTGGAGCGCCCCACCGGCTGGCCGCACGCCGGGTTGGTGCAGAAGCGCTTCTCCTCGGAGACCTCCGGATTGGTCATCACGGCACCGGCCGGGTCGCGCGCGGGGATCGCGGGCAGGTCGGCGATCGTGGCCAGCACACCGGCCCGCGACCTGCCGCTGCTCACCGGCGAGCTCAGGGATCTGCTCACCGGCTGGGTCTGCGGCGAGGGCGCCGACGACTGTCCGGACGACGGCGCGGATGCCTGTGCGGGTGGCGGCGAGCCCGCCGCGGTGCCGCACAGGTCGCAGTAGCCCTCGTCGATCGTCCCCGTGCAGCCGGGCTGCGCGCAGCGGGTCATCGCTTACCTCCGTGTATCGCGCGCTGGTAGGTGTCGACGGCCGCCGCCGCCTTCGTCAGATCGCAGGGAGCGCTCCACAGCAGCGCCCGCGACCGCTCGAACAACTCGGAGACGGCCGGGTCCTCGGCCATCCCCTTCCGCACCGCCATCACCTGACAGGCGCCGAGCCGCCCGCGCAGCTCGTCGCGCCTGCCGACCAGGCCGTACAGGGCCTTCGCGGTGGCCTGGGCCTGGTCCGCGGCCTTGCGTGCGTCGCCTTCCAGCGCCGCCAGCCGTTTGGCCCTGATCACCCAGGTGTCGGCCGAGGCGTCGAGCCCGTCCAG
Organism: Nonomuraea rosea; assembly: GCF_039539705.1. NCBI lineage: Bacteria > Bacillati > Actinomycetota > Actinomycetes > Streptosporangiales > Streptosporangiaceae > Nonomuraea > Nonomuraea rosea. The sequence continues at coordinate 114,236 of NZ_BAABDQ010000002.1, forward strand.
CTCGCCGGCCAGCGCCTCGGCCCGGCCGCGCGGCTGGGCCTGGGGCGGCAGCGCGATCTTGACGACGACCGCGCCGTGGGCCAGCCTGGCCTCGCTCTCGGCCCCTCTGACCCGGTCCAGCGTGGCGACCAGGTCCTCGCGCCGCCTGGCGTACTCGTTCTTGACGGTGATGGCCAGGTCGAGCTCGGCGCGGGAGGCGGACAGCAGGCGTACCAGCCGGTCGAGGTCCTGCCCGACGGCCGTGCCGAGCGGATCCTCCAGCACGGAGACCCGGATCCGCCGCAGCTCCGTCTCCTGGTCCGCCAGGCCGGCGCCCTCGCCCAGCTCACGTTCGAGGTCACGGATCCTGCGCAGGTCGCTGTCGGCGTCGTCGAGGCGGGGCAGCACCGCGTTCCACACGGCGTCGATGTCGTTGAGCGTGGAGGTGACGTCCCTGAACGCGGCGTCCATCCGCGTCACGGTCTGGTCGAGCGTCAGGCGCTCGTCCGACTGCGGGAGCAGCGAGCGCTGCTCGACGGGTTTGGCCGCGGCCCGCAGCACGACGGAGGCGCCGTCGAGCAGCCCCGTCAGCTCGGCGAGCTGCTCGGTGCCCAGCTTGGCGCGCGAGGCCCTGATCTGCTCGGCGTCGCGCAGCACCGCGCGATAGGCGTCGTTCAGCGACCACAGTGTCGCCAGCGACTCATGCGCGGCCGCCCATCGCCGCTCGGTCGCCCCCCGTAAGGAGGCTCCCTTGAGTAACTGGTAGGTGGTGTGGGATTCGAGATCGAGCAGGTCGCCCGAGATGCGGTCGCGCTCGTCTGCGCGAGCGCGCAGCGCGTACTCGGCGCCCTCCCTGCTCATGGGTGGTCCCAGACTCATCACGCTCCCCGTGAAGCGGGCCCCCGTAGCCCCGGGTTCTAACCGGCACAACGGGGGGATTGACCGGTTGGTTCCTAAGGGTAGGGGGGACCCCTGACTTGTCCCTGATTCAACCCTGTCTCGCCTGCAATCGGCTTAAAGGATCTCTTACCGTTAGAGACATGGGACGCATACTTCTGATCATCGCGGCAATCATCGCCGCGCTCGTGCTGCTCGGCCCCCTCGTGGGATTCGCCCTTACGCTGCTCAAGTGGGGCCTCATCATCGGCGCCGTCGCGTTCGGCGCCATGCTCCTGACGAAGTGGGCCAAAAGGACATAGCTTCCTGAGGCATCCCCAGTCATAGTTGGGTGATGGAAGCGCGGCCGGCGGTCGACGACGCCGCGCTCGGGCGTGAGGCGCTGGCCGTGCTCGAGGCGAACTGGACAGGCAGCGGCACGGTGCCCGCGCCAGGTCTCTACCCGCACCAATGGAGCTGGGACTCCGCGTTCGTCGTCATCGGCCTGGCCAGGCATCGGCCGGACCGGGCCCAGGACGAGCTGCTGAGCCTGCTGCGCGGGCAGTGGGCGACGGGGATGGTGCCGCACATCGTCTTCCACACCCGCGAGGCGTACTTCCCCGGACCGTCCGTGTGGCGCTCACAGGAGCACGCGGCCGCGCCGAGCGTTCTCACCTCCGGGCTCACCTCACCCCCTCTGCACGCACTGGCCCTGTGGTGGCTCTACCGCCACACCGGCGACGCCGCGTTCGTCCGGCAGGTGTTCCCGGCGCTGGTGGCCCAGCACGCCTACCTCGCCTCCGCCCGCGACCTGGGCGGGGCCGGGCTGGCCGCGATCGTGCACCCCTGGGAGTCGGGCATGGACGACAGCCCCGCCTGGGACCAGCCGCTCGCCGCACTGCCCATGATCAGGTACGGCTATCGCAACGTCGATCTGGACGAACGCCACCCGGACAGCGACCACGACCGCTACGTCTGGCTGGCCATGCGGTACCGGGACGCCGGCTACAGCGCCGAATACCTGCGCGACGAGCATCCGTTCGCGATCGAGGACCCGATGTTCAACGGGATCTGGCTGGCCTCCTGCCAGGCCATGGCCGAGCTGGCGCCACTGGCCCGCGCCGACCCCGTACCTCATGCCGAGCAGGCCGAACGCATCAGGGCGGCGATGGTCGAGCGGCTGTGGGACGGCTGCTACTACGCCAGGGACCTGCGTACCGACCGGCTGATCAAGGTGTGCACCGTGGGCGCGTTCGGGCCGCTGCTCGACCCCGGCGTGCCCGCCGACCAGCTGCACGCGGCCGTGGAGGTGCTGGAGTCGGCCAGGTTCATGGGCGCGACCGGCTATCCCGTGCCGAGCTGCGAGATCCGCGCCGCCCAGTTCGACCGTACGCGGTACTGGCGCGGGCCCTCCTGGGTGAACACCAACTGGCTGTTACGCAGGGCCGCGGCCGTCCACTCGCTCGACCAGCTCGGCCACCAGCTCACCAACGGCACCCTGCGGCTGGTGCGGCAGGCCGGCTTCCGCGAGTGCTTCGACCCGTTCGACGGCAGCGGGCGCGGGTGCAGGGACTTCTCCTGGAGCGCGGCGCTCACCCTCGATCTGCTCGCCGATACCGTGGTGGAATGAGCATTCTCCGCCGCCTGCCCGCCGACGTGCGCAAGTCCCTGGACACCGAGCCGGGGGAGCGGGTGCTGACGTTCGCCGCCGCCGCCGAGGGCCACGTGGTGGCCACGAATCTCGCGCTCCACCTGTCCGACGGGACGCGGCTGCCGTACGAGGAGATCGACAAGGCCTCCTGGGACGAGGAGGGGCTGCGCATCATCACCACGGACGGCGCGCGGCATGCCGAGCGGGTCGCCGAGCCGCGGCTGCTGCCCGAGACCGTGCGCGAGCGCGTCAACTCCACGATCGTGGTGAACAAGCACGTCGGCCTGCCCGGGCGGGGCGGCGTACGGCTGGTGGCCAGGCGCCGGCCCGGGGGCGACATGCTCGGCTGGACCTTCGTCTTCGACGACGGCCTCGACCCCGAGGACCCGGGGCTGCGGGCGCAGGCCGAGCAGGCCCTTGAGGGGATCCGGCGCAGCATGGGCGTGTGACGCCACCTCTTCAGAGCCTCTTCAGGGCCCTTCAGTGGGTGGCGCTGCGCATGGGCGTCTTGGGGTGCGATCCGGCGCTGCGCATGGGCGGGTGAGCGCCCCAGGCGTGGCGTGCGGGGGTGTGGGGGCCGCCCACACCCATGCGTCGCGCCAGCACGGACCGCCGCCGGTTACGACCGGCCCGTCAGAGTCCGGTAAACACGGCCCGCTGGACGGTGGCCCGTCGAAGGACGGACGGCTCAGTAAGTGATGCCGCTCTCCCGGGCCTTCTTATCCATGACGTCCTCTTCCGGCCAGCCGGTACCGGCGTCCGCGTGGCCGTCATTGCCGTTGAGGAACGGGATCCGATGCTGCAACGTGTCCCCGACCCTCGTCCTGGCCATCCCGGCGAACTTGGACGCCTGCGCTCCGACCACCCCCGCGACCTCCTGGACCCTGGGGTTGTCGGCGACGCGTTGCGCCGTCCGCTTGATCTGTTCGTACCGCTCGTGTCCAGCCCGGCTGCCCAGCACGTAGCCGACTGCCAGACCAACAGCGAATGTCATCCGATAACGCATTTTGCACCTCCGCTGTCTCCGGGCCTACCCCACTTACGATGCGACACGCACTCTCGGAGTGCGCTAATCTATTCCTGCGCACGACGGAGGGGCCAAGCAGCCCCGCCAAGTGGGCAGACGATCGATCCCGCGTAGCTCAACGGCAGAGCAGCCGGCTGTTAACCGGCAGGTTATAGGTTCGAGTCCTATCGCGGGAGCCATAGCGCGAAGCCCCCTCCCAGAGTCTGGGAGGGGGCTTCGCGGCGTTCCAGGAGCCTTCTCCAGACGTTCGGCAGCCGGCCTCCTCCCGCGCCGGCGACCGCTCTGGAGTACGGCCGCCGCATCGCCGGCTGGCCGGACGAAGCGAGCCCTCAGGAGTGGGATCAGGACTCCCAGATCTCGCGGAACGACGGCCACCAGCGCGGCAACTCATCCCGCCGCACGCCGTGCGGCGGGAATCGCTCGACGGCGATGCATGGCGGGTTCATCCGGCGTTTCAGATGAGCGGCCAGCTTGTGGTGGCCGTCGAGGAGGAACCAACCGGGGAACTGGCTGTGACGGATCGCCACGGTGAGCGGACGGCGGCCTTCGGTGCCGGTCAGGAGGCGCGGTTGCTTTTGCCGGTCAGGACGGCGGTGAGGGCCCAGCCGAGGCCGAGGATGATCCCGCCGACGGCGGCGACGATGCCGATGTCGCCGATCTGGAGCAGCGCGAGGACGGCGATCAACGCACCGAAGACCAGCGTCAGGGCGAGCATCAGGCGGCGGTAGGACTTCTGGTTCATGTTCCTACGATCACGTGGAGCGGGCAGGCTTGGTGTCCACCGATCGGTGGACATGTCGTCGTAAGATGCCATCCATGGCTCGCGGGAGCCCGGTGGACGCGCGGGCGGAAAACGCCTGGTTGCGTTCCTATCCCTACTGGGACGCTTACTTCGCGATCGTGCTGGTCGCGACCATCGCCATCATCCTGGTGGACGGCGGCGCGCCGGTCGCCATCGTGCTGCTGCTCCTGATCACCGGCTCCTACGTGAAGTGGGGCCGCAGGGCCGTGCGGGCGCCGGTCGTGCCCGTCAGGGAGAGCTGGGTCCACGCGGCCGTCATGATCGTCCTGTTCTCCCTGGCCGACCTGGTCGCGCCGCAGTCGGCGGTGGCGCTCTCGGCGCTGATCCCGATCGCGTTCATGTCGCTGCGGGTGCCGCAGGCGGTGGCGGTGATGGTGGCGATGTTCGCCGGTCCCGGGATCCAGCTCCTGGTGACGCTCGGGTCGCATCCGGTGCTGATCGCGACGGCGATCGTGGTGGGGTTGTCGGCCAGCTCGCTGCTCGGGGTGTTCATCGGGCGGCTCGGGCGGCAGAACACCGAGCGGGCGCGGCTGATCGAGGAGCTCGACCGGACTCGGGAGGAGCTGGCCGAGGTGAGCAAGGAGGCCGGGATGCTGGCCGAGCGGGAGCGGCTGGCGGGTGACATCCACGACACGCTGGCCCAGGGTTTTGCCGGCATCATCATGCTGCTGCAGGCCGCCGGGACCGGGGTGGGCGCCGGGACCGGGACGGGCGACGGGCAGGACAGGCAGGACGGGCAGGACGGGCGGGACGGGCAGGTTGGGCGGGAGCGGCATCTGGCGCGGGCTATGCAGACGGCCAGGGAGAACCTGGCGGAGACGCGGGCGCTCATCGCCGCGCTCGCGCCGCCCGCGCTGGACGGGGCGTCGCTGGAGGAGGCGCTGATGCGGCTGGCGAAGGGGTTCGAGTTGCCGGTGGAGGTGAGTGTCCCCGACTCGGGTTCGAGTGCGGGTGTGCCCGTTGACGTGCTTGTTGAGGTGCCGGTCGAGGTGCAGGAGGTGTTGGTGCGGGCGGCGCAGGAAGGGCTGGCCAACGTGCGTAAGCACGCTCGCGCACGTTCCGTGCGGCTCACCCTCCACCATGTCCGGGGTACGGCCGTGCGGATGACGATCAGCGACGACGGGTGCGGCCTCGACCCCGGAGCGGTCACCGACGGGTACGGGCTGCGCGCGATGCGGAACCGGGTGACGCGGCTCGGCGGGACCGTGTCCGTGACCGGTGCGCCGGGCGAGGGGACCACGGTCACGGTGGAGCTGCCGTGCTCCGGGTGATCGTCGTCGACGACCATCCCGTCATACGTGCGGGCCTGCGCGGGATGCTGCTGGCCGCGCCGGACATCGAGGTGACCGGCGAGGCGGGGTCGGCGGACGAGGCCGTGGCGATCGTGCCCCGTCTGCGGCCGGACGTGATCCTCATGGACCTGCGCATGCCGGGCGGGGACGGGGTGAGCGCGATCAGTCGGCTGGGGCCGGGGCATCGGGTCATCGTGCTGACGACGTACGAGGACGATGGGGAGATCTTGCGGGCGGTCGCGGCGGGCGCGGCCGGGTACCTGCTCAAGGACGTGTCGCCGGCCGAGCTCGCCGAGGCCGTGCGGGCGGCGGCGCGCGGCAGGACGGTGCTGTCGCCGTCGGTCGCGGCGCGGCTGGCCGTGCGGAGAGACGCGCCCGTGCTGTCCGCGCGGGAGCGGGAGGTGCTGGAGCTGGTGGCGGAGGGGCTGACGAACGCGGAGGTCGGCAGGCGGCTGTACATCGGGGAGGCCACGGTCAAGACGTACCTGCTGCGGGTGTTCGGGAAGCTGGGCGTCTCCGACCGGACGTCGGCCGTGCTGGCCGCACTGGACCTGGGCCTGGTGCGGCGGCGAACCTGAAGATCACTTCGGCTGCGTTAAGCCTCGCTTCAGGTGTGGCGGGCCACTCTCAGGGTGTCGATTCCATCTCGGGGAGGAGATCCCATGTTGAAGCGACGCGTCGCCATCGTCGTCACGGTCGCCGCGCTCGGTCTGACGGGAATGGCCGGGTCCGCGCTGGCGGCCGGTGGTTCCACAGGCTCGGGCGGCGATCCGGGCGGCAGCCTGGTACGGGAGCACGGCCGGAGCGAACCGGCCGCCCACGGTGGCAGGCTCACGTGCTGGATGAACGACGGCAAGGTCGTCAAGTTCTCCAAGACCAAGGTCGCGGAGCTGGTCGAGGAGGACTTCATCGAGCCCGCGCAGGCCGAGCTGGTCACGGAGGAGGGCGTCACGACCGCGCCCGCCCGGGTGTCGATCAGCGTTCCGGCGGGGGAGCTGCCGCGCAAGATCGGCAAGCGCTGGCATCACGGCCGAGTCGTCCACCTCACGTGCGTCTGGGACGGCCACGTGAGCAGGTAGGCGGGCTCGCGCATCCGGGGGCGCCCAGGGGAGTGGGGGCGCCTCCGGGAGCGCCGTCGTGCGCCTGGGGCGTCCCCGGGCGTACCTGGTCTGAGGCGTCCTCGGGCGTCCCCAGCTTGGAGGTGTCGTGGGGCGAGCGGGCGGTTGCGGGGGCGTGTCCGTACGAGCCTTCGGGGCTGAGGAGGCAGATGGGTCGTCACGCTTTGTCAGGGGATGATCACTCGGTTTTCGGTTTGGCGGGACAAATCAGCGTTCGGTGGGGAAGATAAGGAGGCCGGTCCCTGGGCCGGAGCCGCGGGCAAGTCGTGACGGAGGCGAGGAGAGGGCGCCGCCACCAGGACGTGCCGCCGACCCGGAATCGGCGGGGCGATCCGCTGACGGAGAAGTGCTGAGTGCCGCGTGCCTACCTGGATCAGGTCCCTGCGCCCTTTCGATGCCCTCGCCGCACGAGCGGTGATCGACCGAACGACAGACCTCCGCGAAGCGGAGCGTTTCATCAAGCTCTTCCATGCCGAGAATCCCTCCGCCGGAGGCCAGTACGCCCGGCTGCGCGACGTCGCCCGAGACGTGGCCAGGTACGGGACCTACACCCACACGTTCGAGGAGCTGGAGTTCGGCGCCCGGGTGGCGTGGCGCAACAGCAGCCGGTGCATCGGGCGGCTCTACTGGCGTTCGCTGCGCGTGCGTGACCGGAGGCAGGTGAGCACGCCCGAGGGAGTGGCCCTCGAATGCGTCGCCCACCTGCGCGAGACCACGGCGAACGGCAAGATCCGCCCCACCGTCACCGTCCTGCCGCCCGACACCCCGGCGCTGCGCGGTCCCCGGATCAAGAACGAGCAGCTCATCCGGTACGCCGGATACCGCACGCCCGACGGGGTCGTCGGCGATCCGCGCAACGTCGAGCTCACGGAGCTGGCGAGAGAGCTGGGGTGGCGAGGCGGGTCCGGGCGGTTCGACGTGCTCCCGCTGGTCATCCAGCCGGGGATGGGCGATCCGCTCCTGTGCAACCTGCCGGGGGACGCCGTGCTGGAGGTGCCGATCGTTCATCCGGAATATCGGTGGTTCGAGGAGCTCGGCCTACGCTGGCACGCCGTTCCGGCTATTTCGGATATGTGCCTGGAGATCGGCGGAATCTGCTACCCCTGCGCCCCCTTCAACGGCTGGTACATGGGCACCGAGATCGGCGCGCGCAACCTGGCCGACGCCGACAGGTACGACCAGCTCGGGGCGGTGGCCGCCCGACTCGGGCTGGACACCTCCACCGAACGTTCGCTGTGGCGCGACCACGCGCTGGTCGAGCTGAACGTGGCGGTGCTGCACTCGTTCGAGCGGGCGGGGGTGACGATGACCGACCACCACACCGAGTCTCGCCGCTTCCTGACCCATCTGTCGCGGGAGGAGAAGGCCGGGCGCGTCTGCCCGGCGGACTGGTCGTGGATCGTGCCGCCGCTGTCGGGCAGTGCCACGCCCGTCTTCCATCGCTACTACGACACCCGGGTCCTCACCCCCGCCTTCGTCCACCGCCATTGAAGCGCCCGCTCAGGTCGCGACCCTGGTGAGGTCGGCAGGGGCGGGGGTGGTCAGGCGGGCGCGGAGGGCGGCCAGGTCGGAGGAGGTCAGGCCGCCGCCGCGCAGGTATGCCTCGGCGTCGAGGCCGTCCAGCACGGCGCCGACGGCCTCGGCCGTCGTGGTGCCCGCCGCGGCCATGCGCTCCGCCACGCGCAGGCCGTTGTCGGGCTGGCCCAGGAGGGCGTAGAGCGGGCGCAGGCGGGCCGCCGACAGCTCGTAGTCGGCCAGGATGTCCGCGGGCGCGACCCCGGCCAGCGCGAGCAGCAGGATCGCGAGCAGCCCCGTGCGGTCGCGGCCGGCCACGCAGTGCACGAGCACCCCGCCGGGCGGCGCCTCGGCGATCGCGCGCAGGGCGCGGGCGCAGCGATCGGGCCACCGGTCCAGGAACGACCGCAGGTAGAGGGGCGTCCCGTACAGCTCGCTGCCGGGGTCGCCGGGCTGGTCGAGCGGCATGCTGACGACGGTCATCCCCGCCGGCCGGAGGCCGGGCTCCGCGTGGTGCTGGCCGGGGGTGCGCAGGTCGAGAATCGTCCGTACGCCGTGCGCCGCCGCGGCCTCCCACCCTTGTGGGGTCAGCCGGTCGGGCGTGTCGGAGCGCACCACCGCCCCCCAGCGTGTCCGCCCACCGCCCGCGACCGCCAGCCCGCCCAGGTCACGAACGTTGTGACAGCCCTCCCACGCCAGATCTCGCTCCATGGGGATCATCGTATCCTTGCTTTCTTTGCCTAGAACATGGTTCGGTTGGGCCATGGCGGAACTCGTGCTCTCATCAGCCGACCAGGGCGTGCTCACGCTGACCTTCAACCGTCCCGACACGCTGAACGCCTGGACGGACGCCATGGGGCGGCGCTACTTCGACCTGCTGGCCCAGGCGGAGAAGGACCCGGACGTCCGGGCCGTGGTCGTCACCGGGGCGGGCAAGGGCTTCTGCTCGGGCGCCGACTTCAAGACGCTGACCGCCATCCAGACCGGCTCCTACGCCAGTGAGCCGGACCCCAGGCCCAACACGTTCCCCACGACCATCGGCAAGCCGATCATCGCCGCCGTCAACGGGGCCTGCGCCGGGCTGGGCATGGTGCACGCCCTCGTCTGCGACCTCGTGTTCACGGCCGAGGACGCCAAGTGGACGACCGCGTTCCCGCGCCGCGGGCTGATCGCCGAGTACGGGCTCTCCTGGGTGCTGCCGCGTGTCATGGGGCAGCAGCGGGCCATGGACATCCTGCTGTCCGGGCGCGTGTTCACCGGCAGGGAGGCCGCCGAGCTGGGGCTGGCCAACCGGGCGGTGCCGGGGGAGTCGCTGCTCGCGCAGGCGCAGGCGTACGCGGGGGAGCTGGCGACGTACAGCTCGCCCGCGTCGATGGCGGTGATCAAGCGGCAGGTGTGGCACGACTGGGACGCCACCCTGGAGCAGTCCGCCAAGGTGGCCACCCAGGAGATGGTCGCCTCGTTCGGCCGGCCCGACTTCGCCGAGGGCGTGGCCAGTTTCCTGGAGCGGCGGCCGCCGGCGTTCCCGCCGCTGTAGAGGCGTCACGCCACGCGGTGCGCGCCCTTGGCCGGGGTGGCGTTCAGGAAGCGGGGAGCCTGGAAGCCGCGCTCGGCGTACGCGTTCGAGACCGACTCCTTGACGCTGTCCAGGCGCTCCTGCGGCACGAGGGCGATGGCCGAGCCGCCGAAGCCGCCGCCCGTCATCCGCGCGCCCCGCGCGCCGCCTCTGACGGACGCCTCCACCGCCAGGTCCAGCTCGGGGGACGACACCTCGTACTGGTCCCTGAGCGACAGGTGCGAGGCGTTGAGCAGGGCGCCGATCTCGGTGACGGCGCCCGCGCGCAGGAGCCCGATCAGCGCCTCCACGCGGTGGTTCTCCGTGACGACGTGCATCGTGCGCTTGCGCTCGTCGCCCTGGAGGAGGTCGAGGGCTCCGGCCAGGTCGGTGACGTCGCGGAGCGCGGGGACGCCGAGCTTGCGGGCCGCCGACTCGCACTCCGCGCGGCGCTTGGCGTATTCGCCGCTCGCGTGCTCGTGGTGCACCTGCGTGTCGATGATGAGCAGGCTCAGGCCGTGGGCGGCCAGGTCGAGCGGGATGTTCCTGGAGCCGAGCGAGCGGCAGTCGAGGAAGAGGGCGTGCCCCTCCTGGGACAGGGCCGAGGCCGCCTGGTCCATGATGCCGCAGGGCATGCCGACGAAGTCGTTCTCGGCCTTCTGGCTGAGCAGGGCGATCTCCATCGGGGACATGCCCAGGTCGTGCAGCTCGTCGAGGGCCGAGGCGACGGCCACTTCGAGCGCGGCGCTGGAGCTGAGGCCCGCGCCCTGCGGTACGTCGCCGTCGATGGCGATGTCCGCGCCCGCCACCCGGTCGCCCAGCATGGCCAGGACGCCCACGACGTAGCGGGTCCAGCCCTTCGACTGGTCGCGGCTGGTCATGGTGACCGGCTCGCCGTCCGGGGACTGGAGCGACAGCAGGCGGATGGTCCCGTCCGCGCGCGGAGTGATCGCCGCCGTCACGCCCCACGGCACGGCGAAGGGCAGCACGAAGCCGTCGTTGTAGTCGGTGTGCTCGCCGATCAGGTTGACCCGGCCCGGCGCACGCCAGACGGTCTGGGGGGACGCACCGTACGCGGCACGAAAAGCTTCAACAACGCGCATAATCGAACACTCCTCAACAAAGGCCCGACCGTAGACTAGCGCCATGGAGGAGCTCCTGGATCCAGGGCTCGGCCGGGTCCGGGTGTTCCTGAAGCATGACGACAACAAGCCGCGCAAGCTCAAGTACAACCTGGGCCATTCCCGGTTGCTGACCTTCGGCGGCGCCTACTCCAATCACATCAGGGCCGTGGCCGAGGCGGGGCGGCGGCACGGGATCGAGACGATCGGCGTCATCCGCGGCGAGGAGCACCTGCCACTGAACCCCTCGCTCGCCCACGCCGTCGCCTGCGGCATGACGATCACCTATCTGGACCGCGCCTCCTACCGGCTCAAGCACACCGAGGAGGTGCAGGCCGGGCTGCGGGCGCGGTGGGGGCAGGATGTGGCCATCCTGCCCGAGGGCGGGAGCAACGCGGCGGCCGTACGCGGGTGCGCGGAGCTGCCGGGGGAGATCGGCGTGGAGTACGACGTCATCTGCTGCCCGGTCGGGACCGGCGGGACGCTGGCCGGGCTCTCGGCGGGGCTGCCGGAGGGGAAGCGGGCGCTCGGGTTCGCGGTGCTGAAGGGGGGCGGGTTCCTGGGCGGGGAGGTGGCCAGGCTGCAGCGGGAGGCGTACGGGCGGACCTGGGCGAACTGGTCGGTCAACCTGGACTATCACTTCGGCGGGTACGCCAAGTCGACGCCCGCCTTGGAGGGATTTATCGCGAAATTTCGCGTCGAGAGGATCTACGTGGCGAAGATGCTCTACGGGATCCTCGACCTCGCCCGCCAGCACGCCTTCGCCCCCGGCACCCGCATCGTCGCCGTCGTCACCGGCCGCCCGGACCCGCCGGCGATCGGCGCCCAGCCGGCCCCGCTCGTCACCGGCAACCAGCCGGACCCGCCGGTGGCCACGCCTGAGGGCGGTGCTCAGCCTTCGACGCCGGTGGCCGTGTGGGAGGCGCCGACCGGCTTGGACTCGGGCGAGCCGCGCTGACGCAGGTAGATCGACAGCACCACCATCGACAGCACGGCCAGCAGCTCCGACTGCCAGTTCTGCAGGCTGCGGTTCCAGAACTCGGCGGAGGTCACGTACGAGCCCCACGAGACCGGATCGCGCAGGTCCGAGAGCCGCTCCGCGTTGTACGACGCCTGCCCCGCCACCGACTGCGCCAGCCACGACAGCAGGAAGACCGCGCCCATCACCAGCCCCAGCGAGTTGCTGAACAGCCAGAGCCGGCCACCTCCGGCCCTGGCCCACGCGGGTGAGTCGGCCCGTGCGTGCGCCCCGACCCGCTGCTGCTCGTCGGACTCCGCGCCCGCCTCATCCAGCTTCTTGGACTCGGGCGACCCCTTCTGGACGAGCCAGACGGTGAGCATGATGAACAGGAAGAACTGCAGGTATTCCGACTGCCAGTTCTCCGCCACGTCCACCGCGAACGAGGACGACGTGACGTACTGGAGGATCGAGACCGGCTCGGCGCCCTCGGCGAGCTGCTGGTCGTTGTACTGGAACATCCCGGCGACGGCCTGCCCGAACAACGCCAGCACGAACATGATCAGGAACGCCAGGGCCAGCGAGTTCTCCTTCAGCCACCTCATAGATGCGACCATCCCAGGGCGAAGAACCAGGCCAGGCCCACCACGATGATGGCCAGGGTCAGGGTGAACATCACGCGCATCAGTCGTCCACCTCGCACTCGTAGGGAAGGTCGCGCACCGGCTCGCAGCCCGCCGCCTGAACCCGCCAGCCGTCGCTGAACCGGTGCAGGAAGAGCGTGTCGCCGGCCAGCCGTACCTGCGCGTCGTCGCCCCAGACGCTCACCGACGTCACCGCCCCGCCCGGGCCGAGCCCCAGCTCGCGCAGGGCGTCCGGGCAGGTCTGGCCGGCGTCCGGCAGACCTTCGGCGGTGCGGCGGGCCAGCAGCGCGCAGGCCGCCGCCTCCTGGTGCGCCGACACCGCGGCGTGGAAGCGCTCCGCCGCACGCGCGGGGGCCGCGGTGTCCACCGAGCAGCCCATGACGCCCAGGATCAGCGCCGTCGCGACGATGAGCGGGATCCTCATGAATCCCGTGCTACCCAGGAGTGACCACGCCATGCTGACCCGTGGCCAGGCAGGTCAGCCGAGCTGGTCGAGCACCGGGGCGACGAGCGCGTTGAGCTCACGGGCCAGCACGGCCACCGCGCGGTGCGCGCTCTGCTCGACCTGGTCGTGCGGCCCCTCCGGCTCCGGCGGCAGGTCGTCGAGCGGCACGGGGGCCTCGACGAGCAGCGTGGCGCGCAGGAACGGGATCCTGGCCAGGTCCTGCTGCGTCGGCTCGACGTACTGGCCGAAGGTCTCCTGCCAGCCCAGCCAGCCACGGTCGCGCCACCAGGTCCGCGACCGGGTGAGCTCCTCCGGCAGCGGCGAGACCACCCTGACCCGCGCGTAGAGCGTGCCGTCCCAGGTGTTGCGGTGACAGGTCGCCTCCAGCACGCGCCGGTCCCACCGCACGAAACCGGGCATCAGCGACGGCGGCGTGGCCAGCCGCCACGCCGCGCACGCGAATCTGACGGGCGCGATGTCGCCCCACTCGAACTCAGCCAGGTTCTTGCGCACGTGTACGGCATAGCGCCCGTCACGGTCCCTGTCGAACTCTTGATCGATCCAGAACGCCTTGCCCATGGGGTACACGCTACGGCGCTCCCCGACTTCCCCGCGCAGGGACCGGAGATCTCAGAATGCCCTGTGACGTGGGTGACACATGTGTAGCGTTTTCACATTATTGGATGACCTTGGAGTGAATGATGGCGTCAGAACAGCTCGACGCGGCCATGGAGCACTGGAAAGCGGGAGAGCTCGATACGGCCGCCGCGCTGTTCAGGCAGATCGCGGCGACGGGGGATCCGGAGGCGTCCCACCTGCTGGCCGGGCTGCTGCACGAGCAAGGGGACCTGGACGGCGCCGAGGCGGCGCACAGATCGGTGATCCAGTCGGGCGACCCCGTGTTCGGCCAGCGCTCGGCGATGGCCATGGGGATGATGCTGGTCGCCGCCAAGGAGTGGCCCGCCGCGCACCGGGTGCTGTCGATCGCGTCGAGCGGGGCCGACTTCGAGGTGGCCGCGCTCGCCGACACCGCGATGGTGCTGGTGTTCACGCAGCTCGGGGACGCGCAGGGCGCGCAGGCGGCGCTGGAGCGGGCCCGCAGGTGTGACAGCCCGGCGGTGGCCGAGCTGGCCGCGCGGCTGGAGCTGCCCGAGTTCGACCAGGACCCGGCCTCGGCCCGCGACCTGTACGAGGAGGCCGAGGACGAGGACGACTACCGGGCGCTGCTGACCTGCGGCGACCCCGACGTGGTGGCGCTGTCGGCGTTCCAGCTCTACCAGTTGTACGCCGAGGAGGAGGACTTCGAGCAGGCCCGCGAGGTGTGCGAGCACGCCATCGCCGTCGGCCACCCCGACCACCTGGCCATGGCGCACAAGCTGCTCGGCGCGGTGCTGGTGGACCTGGGCGAGTACGCCGAGTCGGCCGCCGCCTACCGCGTGGCCGCCGAGGACCCCAGGCCGGACGTCCGGCTGCCCTCGCTCATCGAGCTGGCCAAGGTGACGGCGCAGCTCGGCGACGTGGAGGAGACGAAGGCGATCTTCCGCAGGGTGGTCGCCAGCGGGCAGCGGGACTACGTCGTCCAGGCCCAGGCTTGCCTGGCGCAGATGCACACCGAGGCGGGCGACGTGGCCGAGGCGCTGACGGCGGTGCGCGCGGTGCTGGAGTCGGGCGACAGCGAGTGGGCCTCGATCTGCGTGACCCTCCTCGGCATGCTGCTCGAACAGCGGCCGGACGCCTCCGCCGAGATCATGGCGGTCGCGGAGTACGCGGCCGGGCACGAGGACGCCGACGCCGCGTTCAAGGCCGGGCTGCTGCTGGAGCACGCCGCCAGGCAGCAGCCGCTCGCCGACCCCGTGGAGGAGCAGGCGCTCCAGGACACCGACGACGGCCTGGCCCTGGTGCGGGCGGGCGACCTGGCCGGCGCCAGACGGCTGCTGCGCAGGGCCGCCGACTCGGGCGCGGTCACGCAGTCGCTGCGGGCCATGGTGACGCTGGCCGAGCTGGAGATGGGCGAGGGCGACAGGGAGCAGGCCGACGAGCTGCTGGCGTACGTGGCCGAGAGCGACGACCTGCTCCAGGGCTTCAACGCGGCCTTCCTGCTGCACCTGCTGCGGGAGTCGGGCGACGAGCTGCACCCGGTGCTGGGGGCGATGCTCGACCATCAGCGGCTGGGCAGGGAAGAGGGGCTGCTGCGCTACCGCGCGGCCATGGACCACGGCGACCCGGCCGTCTCCGCGATCGGGACCGCCGTGTTCGCGCAGGTCCTGGCCTCGATCGGGTACGACCTGTCGGACGCGGCCGAGCTGTTCGCGGCGGCGGCCGGCACCGGTGACCCGCTGGCGCTGTCGTACACGGCGCTGATCTGCAAGGACATCCTCGCGGAAGAGCACGAGGCGATCGCGCTGCT
This sequence comes from Nonomuraea rosea, assembly GCF_039539705.1. Lineage (NCBI taxonomy): Bacteria > Bacillati > Actinomycetota > Actinomycetes > Streptosporangiales > Streptosporangiaceae > Nonomuraea > Nonomuraea rosea. The sequence continues at coordinate 129,626 of NZ_BAABDQ010000002.1, forward strand.
GCACAAGGCCAGGGAAGGGGGCCACCCGGCGCTGGCGGCGTGGGTGGCGAACGGGCTGGGCACGCTGATCGCGGAGCAGGACCTCGCGGGGGCGCGGGAGGCGTTCACGGCGGCGATGGAGAGCGGCAACCGCGGGCTGCGGACCGATGCGACCGGCTCGCTGCTCGTGGTGCTGGAGCAGCAGGGCGACCTGCTCGCGGTCTGCCGGGTGCACGAGCGGCGCCTGGCGGAGGAGCTGCCGGCGGCGGACGTCGCGCGCAGTGCCTGGCTGCTCGGGCTGTACCGGGCCAGGCTGGGCGACCTGGCCGCCGCACGGGCGGCGTTCGGCCTGGCCGTGGGGCAGCCCGAGGTGATGGGGCGCTTCGCGCGGTGCCTGCTCGACCTGGATTTCGCGGGTGCGGCGGCGGCGTTCGCGGTGATGGAGGAGGAGGGCGACCGGTTCCTGACCACCAAGCTCGCCATGGAATGCGCGCACACCTGGCAGCGGGACGGCGAGACGGCCGCCGCCGACGGGGCGCTCTCCCTGGTGGCCGAGGGCGGCGATCCGCGCTTCCGCCAGGAGGCGGCCTGCTATCTGGGCGCGTTGCGGAACGACGTGGGCGACAAGCCCGGCGCACTGCGTGCCTGGGAGCGCGCCGCGGAGGGTGACGACGAGCGGCTGGCCGTCATGACGCAGGGGGACATCGGCCGGGTCCGGCAGGAGCTCGGGCTGTACGCGGAGGCGGCCGCCGCCTACCGGCTGGCGCTCGGCCGGGAGGACCTCGACGAGCGGCGCGCGGCCGCCCTGATCACGCGGCTGGCCGAGGTGCTGGTGGCCGGCGGCGGGGCGGACGAGGCCGGGGAGGTGCTGCGGGAGGCGTTCGGAGATGCTGAGGGCCGCTTGCGGCTCGCGCGCCTGCTGCGCGACCACGGCGACCTGACGGCCGCGCTCTCCGCCCTGACGCCGCCGACCGGCGAAGCCGCCGCTCTGGGCGGAGACGCCGCACTGAACGGTGGCGGCGCGTCCGCGCCGGCCGGGGACGAGGCTCGGTTGCTCGGTGAGCTGCTCGCCGGGACCGGTGACGTGGCCGGGGCGCGGGCGGCGTTCGAGCGGGCCGTGGCCGCGGAGCCGGAGTCCGCGTCGGAGGTGCTGGTGACGGCGGCGAAGCTGCTGGGGGAGGCGGGCGACGCCGAGTACGCCCGCGCCGCCTGCGAGCGGGTCGTCGCGCTGGACGACGACGAGTGGTGCGTCGCCGTGGCCCGCGTCCGCCTCGGCATGGCCTCCGCCAAGGAACGCGGCTGGGTGCTGGCCGCCGACGGGGACCGGGAGGGCGCGGTGGCGGCGCTGACCGAGTTCGCCGGGTCGGAGCTGATGGCCGAGATGCTGCTCGCGCTCAACGACGACGACGCCCCCGCCGTACGCCGCCTGCTGGCCGCCGTGGACCCCGAGGCCCGGCGCGAGTGCCTGACTGAGACCCTGGACAGGGCGCGCAGCCTGGACGACGGCGCGGCGGCCGCCGCGCTGCACCGGGTGGTCATCGACCTGGGCGACCCCGAGATCGCCGCGGAGGCCGCGGTGGACCTCGGCGCGATCCTCGCCGAGGACGGCCACCACTGCCGGGCGGAGCTGAGCTTCCTCCCGGCCACCGAGCACGCGCACACGTCGGGCATGGCCTGGCGCAACATCGCGATCGTCCGCCGGCGCCGCGGCGACCTCGACGGGGCGATCGAGGCGGCGCGCGCGGCGATGCCGTTCACCGCCGTCTACCTGGCCGAGGTGCTGGGCGAGCGCGGCGACACCGCCGGCGTACGCGCGGCGCTGGAGGCCGGGGCGGCGGCCGGCGACCTCGACAGCCTGTGCCACCTGCTCGCCCACCTGCTCATGGAGCAGGACCACGAGGCCGTGGCGAGCCAGGCGGAGCGGGCGGTCGGCACGGGCGACCCCGAGACCGTGTCGATGGGCTACTGGGCCTGGGGCGACGCGTACAAGGCGGGGGGCGACCTGGAGAACGCGGCCCTCATGTACGGCAAGGGCGTCGACACCGGTTTCCCCGGCACCTCGGCCGGCATCCGGGTGGACCTGGCCAGGACCATGCGGGATCTGGGCGACGCGGCGGGCGCCGCCCGCGAGGTGCGGCTGGCGATCGAGTCCGGCGCCCGGGACGCGGTGGAGCGCGGCGGCGTGCTGCTCGGCGTCTGGCTGCACGAGGACGGCGACCATGCCGGTGCCGCGGCGGCGTTCGCGGCGGCGTACGAGTCGGCTGTCGCCTCCGGCAACGACCTGGCCAGGACCGCGATGGACAACCTGGCCGCCCTCGCCTACCAGGCGGCCGATCGCGGCGAGCACGCGCTGGCCGTCCGGGTGCTCAGGCTCGCGGGCGAGAAGGGCGCGGGGGAGCAGAGCGCCGAGGTGGCGCGCGAGCTGGCCGGGGCGTGCGACGACCCGGCGGCCGTGCGGGCGTACTTCGAGCTGTCGGGTGAGCTGGCCAATGAGCCGGAGGCGGCGCTGACCGGCAGCGGCCCGTTCACCGAGCTGAATATCGCCGACCGGCTGGCCGAGCTGGGCGAGCAGGCCGCGGCGCGGGCCATCTTCGAACGGCTCAGCGAGCACGACGACGCCGAGGTGCGCTTCGTGGCCGGCGGCCGGTTGCTGGAGCTGCTCGGCGACGAGGGCGACGACGACGCCTTCTTCGACGTCGCGCAGCGGCGGGCGGCCGACGCGGACAGCCCGATCAAGGGCGTGTTCGGGAGCCTGCTCGGCATGCTCCAGGAGAGCAGGGGCGACACGGAGGCCTCGCTGGAGACGCTGCGGGAGGCGGCGGCGGGCGGCGAGCCCATCGCGCTGTCCACGCTGGCCCAGACGCTGGTCGGCGTGGGGCAGGTGGAGGAGGGGCGGGAGACGTACCTGCGGGTGCTGGACGCGGGCGACGAGGACCTCGCCGCGCGGGCGATGGTCGCACTCGGGCAGACCTGCCAGGACGACGACGAGCGGCAGGCGCGCGAGTGGTACCTCAAGGCCGTCGACGCGGCGGAGGGGCACGTCGGCGCGCTCGCGGCGATGTACCTGGGCGCGCTGGCCAAGCGCGACCGGGACTTCCCCGAGGCGCTCACCTGGTACCAGCGGGTGATCGACGCGGGCGACTCGGAGTCCGGCCTCGCCGCGGCGCATCTCGGCGAGCTGTGCTACTGGCTGGGGGACCGCGACGGCGCGCTGCGCTACTACGAGCTGACGCTGGGGCTGACCGAGCAGGCCGAGCTGGTGGCCGAGGCCGCCTGCCGGCTGGGCGAGATCCGGTACGAGCGCGGCGACCTGGACCTGGCCAGGCTGCTGCTGGTCAGGGCCGTGGAGACCGGCGATCCCACGTTCGGCACGGAGGCCGAGGCGCTGCTGGGCAAGTTCGTCCGGTGAATGAACTTGCCGTTAATTAAATGACCAATTAACCTCATATGGTCAAACAAATGGGGTGAGACAGATGGTCAGGGTCGGACGGCCGCCGCAGGATCCTGCGCGCCAGCTCGAACGAGCGCACAGGATCCTCGACGCCGCCGCCGAGCTGATCCTGGACCGGGGCTACGACAAGACCTCGATCGACGAGGTGGCCAGGCGGGCCGGTGTCGCCAAGGGCACCATCTACCTGCACTGGAAGACCCGTGACGACCTCGTCAGCGCGCTGCTGCGCCGCGAGCGCGTCCTCCTGCTGGCCGACATCCGCGAAAGCGGGCCGGCCACGCTGAGCGCGCTGTTCGGCGAGTTCGCCCGCGCGCTGCTGCGCCGGCCGCTGCTGCGGGCGGTCCTGACCGGCGACTCCCAGGTGCTCGGCAAGCTCACGCGGCAGAAGCGGAGCAGGCAGGGCGCGTTCGACCTGGGCGGCGCCTACGACGGCTACATCGCGGAGCTGATCAAGCGCGGCGCGGTGCGTGCGGAGCCGGGAGACCAGGTCACGGTCGTCAACTCCGTCGTCTACGGGTTCCTGTTCCTGCCCGACGGTTCCAGCGGCGTGGCGAGGCTGCCGGACGAGAGGATCGCGGAGCTGGTCGCCGACACCATCGAACGCGCCACGGGCACGGGACGCCGGCTGTCCGCCGACGACCGGCGCGCCGTGGAGCGGGCCACCCTCGACTTCATCGACGCCCTGGCGGAGTCCGCCCAGCTCAGGCTGGCGGGCTCCCTGGGCTCAAAGGAGTGTGTGACGTGAGGGTCGTACTCCCTCTCGACGATGCCGCTGCAGACCTGGCCACCGTGGGCGGCAAGGGCGCCTCCCTGGCCAGGCTGACCAGGGCCGGACTGCCCGTTCCAGGCGGGTTCCACATCACCACCGACGCCTACCGCGCGTTCGTGTCGGCCTTCCAGGACGAGATCCTCGCGCAGGAGAGCGCGGAGGGCATCGCGGCGCTGTTCGCGGCGCACGACATGCCCGCCGAGGTCGCCGCGGAGATCGGCCGCGCGTACGCGGCACTCGGCGACGACGTGGCGGTGGCGGTGCGCTCGTCCGCCACCGCCGAGGACCTGCCGGACATGTCGTTCGCCGGCCAGCAGGACACCTACCTCAACATCAGGGGCGACGCGCTGCTCGACGCGGTCAAGCGCTGCTGGGCCTCGCTGTGGAACCCGCGCGCCATCGCCTACCGCGACCAGAACGGCGTGCCGCACGACGACGTGGCGCTGGCCGTGGTGGTCCAGGAGCTGGTGGCGGCCGACGCGGCGGGCATCATGTTCACCGCGAACCCGGTCAGCGGCGCCCGCGGCGAGACCGTCATCAACGCCTCGTGGGGGCTCGGCGAGGCGGTGGTCGGGGGCCAGGTCACGCCCGACACGGTCGTCGTGTCCGGCGGCGCGGTCACCGAGTCACGGACAAGCGACAAAACGGTCATGACCGTCCGCACCCCTTCAGGGACCCACGAGGAGCCCGTGCCGGAGGACCTGCGGCGGGCGGCCGTGCTCGACGCGGCCCAGGCGCTGGAGCTGGCCGCGCTCGGCGCGCGCATCCAGACCCTGTACGGCACCCCGATGGACGTCGAGTGGGCCAGGCGCGACGCCGCGTTCGCCATCGTGCAGGCCCGCCCGATCACCGGCCTCAAGCCGCAGGTCGAGGAGTGGAACGACAGCCTCAGGGGCGACTACCTGTGGACCGGCGGCAACCTGGGCGAGGCCATCCCCGACGTGATGACGCCGCTGACGTGGTCGCTCGTGCGGCTGTTCATCCATGAGGCGATGTCGGCCTCGGCGCTGCCCGGCTTCGACCTCGTGGGCAACATCGGCGGCCGCTTCTACATGAACCTGAGCATCGTCTACTCCATGGTGCAGGCCCTCGGCATGCAGAGCAGGCTCGGCGCGGTCGAGCAGGTCTTCGGCAAGCTGCCGCCCGGCCTGGACGTGCCGCGGCTGAAGGTCTCGCGCTGGGAGATCATCAAGCGCGTCCTGCCCATGGCCGTGCGCATCCGGCGCCGCGTACGCGTGAACCTCAAGGGCATGCCCGCGTTCCTGGCCACCTCCCGGCAGCGCTGCGAGGACCTGCGCGCCCGGATCGCCGCCACCGGCTCGGGGCCCGAGCTGGCCGAGCTGTGGGTGCGCGAGATCGAGCCGCACCTGGTCACCTCCTGCCGCATGCTGGAGGCGGCGGGCCGCCAGGGCGGCTCCACCCTGGTCTACACCCGTGACCGGCTGCGCAAGCTGATGGGCGTGGTGGACGCCGAGTCCATGCTGACCGGCGTCAACGCCGACGGCGAGCTGGCCAGCCTGGGCCCCGTCATGGGCCTGTCCAGGCTGGCCCGCGGGGAGATCACCAGGGACGAGTTCGCCCAGTCGTACGGGCATCGCGGCCCCCACGAGTTCGAGGTGTCGATCCCCCGGCCGGGCGAGGACCCCGCCTGGATCGACGCCCAGCTCGCGGGCCTGCGCGACATGCGCGCCGACACCGAGGCGCTGCTCGCGCGGCAGGAGAAGGCCAGGGAGGAGGCGTGGGGCCGCTTCGCCCAGCGCTACCCGGGCAAGGAGGCCAAGATGCGCGCCAGGGTCCGGCGCTGGAACGCGGTCGTGCGCGATCGCGAGTCCGCGCGCTCGGAGAACATGCGGGCGTTCTGGGTGCTGCGGGCGTTCGCGGTGCGCGCGGGGGAGCTGACCGGGCGCGGCGACGACGTGTTCCACCTCTACCTGGAGGAGCTGCTGGCCCTGCTGCGCGGCGACGGGAGCGGGCTGGAGCGGGTGCCGGTACGGCGGGCGACCTACGAGCAGTACGCGGGGCTGCCGCCGTACCCGACTCTGATCGTCGGGCATTTCGACCCCGTGCGGTGGGCAGCCGACCCCGGCCGGCGGGGCGACCTCTACGACGCCCGCGGCGGCTCCGCTCCGGTGAGCGACACCGTGACGGGCTTCCCCGGCGCGCCCGGCGTGGTGGAGGGCGTCGCCCGGGTGATCTCCGGCCCGGAGGAGGGCGACCGGCTCAAGGCAGGCGAGATCCTGGTGACGACGCTCACGAACGTGGGCTGGACGCCGATGTTCCCGCGTGCCGCGGCCGTGGTGACGGACATGGGGGCGCCGCTGTCGCACGCCTCGATCGTGGCCCGCGAGCTGGGCATCCCCGCCGTGGTCGGCACCGGCAACGCCACCATGCGCCTGCGCGACGGCGACCGGATCAGGGTGGACGGAGAGCGGGGCACGGTCGAGTTGCTGGCGTGAAAAGACTGCGCCAAGTCGGCCGTCCACCGGGCCGGCGTGTGATCAGGCTGATGGCCATGATCGAACAGTGGACTTCCGAGTACGAACGCGAGCTTGAGGCGCGGTGCGCCCGCTTCAGGATCGCCAAGCTGGCGCTCGACCGCACCGACGACGACCGGCGAGAGGAGGGCTGGCTGCCGGCCGAGGCGGACGGTGCGGCATAGGCGGGGCCGGAGACCCACCGGCGACGTGTATAAATGCCTCGTATCCCCATAAAAGGGGGTCTCCCCCCGCAACTAAGGTCAGGCTCATGCGTGAAATCAGCACGTCGATCGACATCCAGGCGTCCCCCGAGCAGGTGTGGGCGATCCTTGTGGACTTCGACGGCTACTCGTCGTGGAACCCGTTCATCAGGGAAGGGGCCGGCGAGGCGGTCGTGGGCGGCAGGCTGACGCTGCGGATGTTCCCGGAGAGTGGCAAGCCCATGGTCTTCAAGCCGGAGGTGCTCGCCGCCGAGCCGGGGAAGGTGCTCAGGTGGGTCGGTCACCTCATCGTGCCGGGGCTGTTCGACGGGACGCACCAGTTCCTCCTCACCCCCACGCCGACCGGCACGCATCTGGTGCAGAGCGAGTCCTTCAAGGGGCTGCTCGTGCCCTTCCTCGGCAAGATGCTCGAGGGCACGGCCCGCAACTTCGAGCGCCTGAACGAGGCGCTGAAGAAGCGCGCCGAGGGCTGAGCCCGGCGGGCCGCCGCAGTCCTCTGGCGCGTGCGGTCCTCAGCCCTCCTGTCGCGTGCGGTCCTCAGCCGCCGACGTGGATGCCCGGCCGCCGCGCGGGGTCGGGCTCGCTCTTACGGATGATCTCGCGTACGACCGGAGCCGTGTCGCCGCGGCCGAGGATGAGATAGCGGAGCAGGTGCAGCAGCGGCGACCCCTCCGCCCACTCGAAGTAGCAGTGCGGCCGGACCCCGGTGGCGTCGCGCAGGGCGAGCAGGATGGCGGCGACCGCGTTCGGGGCGGCGGGGCTGTCCGCGCGCAGGATGCGGTGGCCGTTCACCTCGATCCCGCGCACCCGGAGCACGTCGCTGAAGCTGGACGGATCGATCACGTCGATCTCCAGGAACAGCACGTCGGCCCGGCCGGGAACCGGGTTCATGCCGCGCTGCTCGGTCTCCTTGGCGGCGTATTCGTCCGCTGTGCCCGACTGGCGGCGGTTGGCGATGAGGTTCAGGGCGCCGTCGTAGGCGAGGGAGTCGGTCACGAACTGCCGCGCCGCCTGGTCGAACTCGATCCGGTCGGCGCGCAGCTCGGTCGTGCGCGACACGCGCGAGATCAGCGAGATGGCCACGATGCCGAGGATGAACAGCCCGGAGATGGCGATGCCGTCCGGCTTCTCCCTGATGTTCTCCACCAGCGCGTACAGCAGGATCAGGGTGAGGACGGTGAACCCGGCGATGGCCGGGCCCTGGCGGCGGCGAATGGCGGAGATCGTCACCGCGACCGCGCCCGAGACCATCATGGCCAGGATGCCGGTGGCGTACGCGCCCGCCTGGGCGTCGACGTCGGCGTCGAACGCGATGGTGAGCACGACGCAGATGGCGGTGTAGACCAGCACCACGGGACGCACGGCGCGGCCCCACTCGGGCGCCATGCCGTAACCCGGCAGGTAGCGCGGCACGATGTTGATCAGTCCGGCCATCGCGGAGGCCCCGGCGAACCACAGGATGAGGATGGTGCTGACGTCGTAGACCGTGCCGAACGCCTCGCCCAGCCGCTCGTGGGCCAGGAACGCCAGTGCCCTGCCGTTGGCCTGGCCGCCCGGCTGGAACTGCTCGGCCGGGATGAGCACGGTGGTCACGAAGCTGGTCGCGATCAGGTAGACGCTCATGATGAGCGCGGCCACGGTCAGCAGCTTGCGCGTGTTGCGGATGCGCGACTCCAGGCGCTGCTCGGCGTTCGCGCCCTCGGCCGCCACCAGCGGCATCATGCTGACGCCCGTCTCGAACCCCGACAACCCCAGCACCAGCAGCGGGAACGCGAGCACGGCCGGTCCGATGAGACCGCCGAAGCCGCCGCGCCCGCTGGTCAGCTCCTCGGTCCAGCGGGAGATCGCCGCCGGGTCGCTCAGGGCCTCACTGAGGCCGACGGCGACGACGACCGCGTTCAGCAGCAGGAAGATCGCGACCAGCGGGATCGCCACGCCGACCGCCTCGGTGAAGCCGAGCAGGAACACGCCGCCGAGCACCAGCAGCAGCACCACGGTCAGCAGCACCTCGTGGCCGTGCAGGAAGCTCGGGAAGTAGGGGTTCTCCACGACGTGCACGGAGGCGTCGGCCGCCGACAGCGTGATCGTGATGATCCACGACGTCGCCACGAACCCCAGCAGCACCAGCACGAACAGCTTGCCCCGCCAGAACGGCAGCAGCCGCTCCAGCATCGCCACCGAGCCCTGCCCGTGCGGGCTCTCCCTGGCCACCCTCCGGTACATCGGCAGCATGCCCAGCAGCGTCAGCGCCACGATGAGCAGTGTGGCCAGCGGCGACAGCGCCCCCGCCGCGAGCGCGGCGATGCCCGGCAGGTAGGCGAGCGTCGAGAAGTAGTCGACGCCGGTCAAGCACATGACCTTCCACCACGCCTGCGGCTTGGCGTGCGCCTCGGACGTCTCGGGACCGACCGGCTGGACGCGATGCTGCAGCAGCCAGCGCGTCAGCCCGCTCGACGGAGCCGCCGGGCGGGTCGGACTGTCCACGACCTCCGGGATCGCAAGCCCACCGCTCACCGGATCTTCCCCTTTCGTCAAGAACGGACACCACCCTAGGGGGTCCGGGGCGGCCAAAATAGGTTGCCCCGGCTGACGGGCTCTGCTGTTCTTGCGAGGCAGTCCGGACGAGCCGAGGAGCAGGAAATGCGAGCAACGTACATGTCCCCCGAGGAAGGAAGAGTCGCCAACACAGAGGACATGACGTTCGGTGCGCATGCTCAATTTGGGAATCCTGGCCCATGTAGACGCAGGTAAGACCAGCCTGACCGAGCGGCTGCTCTACGCCGCCGGTGTCATCGACGCGGTGGGCAGCGTCGACGACGGCAACACCCAGACCGACTCCCTGGCCCTGGAGCGGCAGCGCGGCATCACGATCAAGTCCGCGGTCGTCTCCTTCGTCATCGGCGAAACCACGGTCAACCTCATCGACACTCCCGGTCACCCCGACTTCATCGCCGAGGTGGAGCGGGTGCTGAGCGTGCTCGACGGCGCGGTGCTGGTCGTGTCCGCGGTGGAGGGCGTGCAGGCGCAGACCCGCGTGCTCATGCGCACGCTGCGCCGGCTCGGGATCCCGACGCTCGTCTTCGTGAACAAGATCGACCGCCGTGGTGCCCGCTATGACGGGATATTGCGTGATCTCGCCGCGAAGCTCTCGCCGGCCGTCGTCGCCATGGGGTCCACCACCGGCCTCGGCACGCCGGGAGCCGCCTTCACCCCGTTCGCGGCCGGCCGGGCGGCGGTCACGGACAGGTGGATGGACGTGCTCGCCGAGCGGGGTGAGGCGCTGCTGGCCGCGTACGTGGACGACGAGGACTCGATCTCCTACGCCCGGCTGCGCGCCGAGCTGGCCGCCCAGACCGGGCGGGGGCTGGTGCACCCGGTGTTCTTCGGCTCGGCGATCACGGGGGCGGGCGTGGCCGCGCTGATCGCGGGCATCGAGGAGCTGCTTCCCGCCGCCGGCGGCGACCGTGCGGGGCCGGTGTCCGGCACCGTCTTCAAGGTCGAGCGCGGCCCGGCGGGAGAGAAGATCGCGTACGCGCGGATGTTCTCGGGCGCGATCCGTACCCGCGACCGCCTCTGCTTCGGCGGTGAGGGCGGTGAGGGCGGCGAGGGCGGTGAGGGTGACGGGCAGCACGCGGCGCGCGCGGGGAAGGTCACGGCGATCAGCGTGTTCGACCGGGGCACGGGGGTCCGGCGGCCCTCGGCCGGGGCGGGGGAGATCGCCCGCCTCTGGGGCCTGGCCGACGTCCGGATCGGCGACACGATCGGCCTGCCCCAAAAGCCGGACCAGAAGCCGGACCAGAAGCCGGACCGGCAGACCGGATCGAGCGGTCACTTCGCGCCCCCGACCCTGGAGACGGTCGTGGTCCCGTGCCGCCCGGCCGACAAGGGCGCGCTCCACCTCGCTCTCGCCCACCTGGCCGAGCAGGACCCGCTGATCGGCCTGCGCCAGGACGACCTGCGCCAGGAGGTGTCCGTCTCGCTCTACGGCGAGGTGCAGAAGGAGGTCATCCAGGCCACCCTGTCGAACGACTTCGGCCTCGACGTCACCTTCCGCGAGACGACCACGATCTGCGTCGAGCGCCCGTCCGGCGAAGGCGCGGCGTTCGAGCTGATCGCCAAGGCGCCGAACCCGTTCCTCGCCACCGTGGGCCTCCGCGTCGAGCCCGGCTCCGGCGGCGTGGAGTTCCGGCTGGAGGTGGAGCTGGGGTCGCTGCCGTTCGCGTTCATGCGGACGATCGAGGAGACGGTACGCGAGACGCTGCTCCAGGGCCTGCACGGCTGGCAGGTCACCGACTGCGTGGTCACCTTGACGCATTCCGGCTATTACGCCAGGCAGAGCCATTCCGGCGGCGTGTTCGACAAGAGCATGTCGAGCACCGCCGGCGACTTCCGCAACCTGGTGCCGCTGGTGCTCATGGCCGCGCTCGAACGGGCGGGCACCACGGTCTTCGAGCCGATGCACCGCTTCCGGCTCGAACTGCCCGCCGACACCCTGGGCCCGGTGCTGCCCGTGCTGGCCAGGCTGGGCGCCGTCCCGCGTACGCAGGCGTCGGGGCTGGTCGAGGGCGAGATCCCGGCGGCCAGGGTGCACGAGCTGGAGCAGCTGCTCCCGGGCCTGACCCGCGGCGAGGGCCTGCTGGAGTGCGGCTTCGACCGCTATCAGCCCGTACGCGGCCCGATCCCGGACCGCCCGCGCACCGACCACAACCCGCTCGACAGGAAGGAATACCTGCTCCACGTCGTACGGCGGGTCTAGGGCGCACGAGGTGCCCGGTCCCGGCTCAGGGACCGCAGCGTGTCGGCCCGGCGGACGCGTTCGGCCAGCTTGTGGTCCAGCGACGGCACCGTACGGACCGGGCAGGGCTCCTCCCGCAGCTCGGCGGCGAGGATGCGGTCCAGGCGGAAGCCGCGCCCGGCCCGGCGGGTGCGGCACCAGCCGATCAGGTACCACGAGCCCGAGGTGGTGAGCAGGCCGCCCGGCTCGACCTCGCGCTCGCTCTCCCGCCCCGCCGAGTCGGCGTACCGGATCCAGAGGACGCGCTGGCGGGTCACCGCCTCCTCGACGACCGCGAGGACGCCGGAGGCGGTGCGGGCGGGCAGCACGTGGATGCGTTCGGTCAGCGCGCGCACCTCCTCGGCGGCGGATTCGCCCAGGGCGGCGGCCAGCTTGCGCATGGCGGCCGGTCCCGCGGCCGAGAACGGTGTCGTGTGCTCGGCCCCGGCCAGCGCGGCGGCCACCGCCAGCGCCTCGGCCGCGGTGAGGTTGATCGGCGGCAGGGCGGTGTCGCGGTCGATGAACCAGCCCCCGTGCGGCCCGGCCTCCGCACGCACCGGCACCCTGGTCTCCATCAGCGCCTGCAGATCACGCTGCACGGTACGCCGCGACACCCCGAACCTGTCGGCCAGCCAGCCCACGGTGCGCGGCCGGGGCGCGACCGCGCGCAGCTCGTCCACGAGGGCGTAGAGGCGTTCGGTACGGTTCATGGCGTCATCTGGGGCAGGAGGGCACGGGACAGGGCACTCAGCCTAGGCCACCCACCTGCGGACGAACTCCTCCTGGGCCGTCACCTCGCGCCGGGCCAGCGCCGTGGGGTGCAGCGTGAATCCGTGCCAGCCCTGCTCCGCCACCACCAGCTCGGCCGCGTTGCCGGCCGCCGTCCAGCGGGCCGCCATGAACAGGGTGTCGTCGAGCACGGGATCGGCCGTCCCCACCGTGAACCGGGCGAAGGGCAGGTCGTGCAGGTCCGCGTAGAGGGGGGAGATGTCGGGATCGAGGCGTTCATCGTCTGACATTCCCGGAAACGCCGTGCGCCGGAACCACTCCAGGATCGGCCGGTTGATCAGCCGGTTCCGATCGCCCGCCGCGCGGTTGCTGGGCGTGCCGTGGCCCAGGTCGTACCCGCCGAAGGAGAGCTGGGCGGCCAGGAACGCGCCCGCGGGAGACACGGCGTGCCGGTCGCGCAGCCGCAGGAGCGTGGTGACGGCCAGCCGCGCGCCGGCCGACTCGCCGCCGATGAGCAGCCGTCGCGTGCCGAACTCGGCGGCGGAGTTCGCCACCAGCCAGAGCGCCGCCTGCTCGGCGTCGTCGTTCGCGGCGGGGTAGGGGTGTTCGGGGGCGAGCCGGTAGGCGACGCTGAGCACGGCCACGCCGCAATTGGCGGCCAGGTCGCGCAGGCGCGGATCCTGCCCGTCCGCCGAGCCGATCACCCCGCCGCCGCCGTGGAGGTGCAGGTACACGCCCTCCGGCGCGCGACCGTCCGGTGGCAGAAAGGCCCGGAGCCGGAGCCGGCCGCCGTCAGGGGTGGTCACGGTGCGCCAGGTCGCCTCGGGGACCGTCGTCAGGGCGGGGAACCCGCCTCCGCCGGCCCGCCGGAACGCGCGGGCCGCCACCGGGTCGTCCTCGACGTGCAGCGGCACCTGGCCGTCGAGCAGCTTCTCCATGCGGTCGTTCACGGCGCGGGTCTCGGCCAGCTCGGCGGGGTCCAGACCGGTCATGTGCAGTGTGGGGAGGTTCATGCGCCCCAGCCTGCGGCCACGCCGCGACACCGTTATGTCACGGTTGTCGTGTGAGGCCGATCACATGCCGTTATGCGCCGTCCTTGTCGGAGTCCGCGGCGAAGACGATGACGCCCAGGTAGCCGTCGTCCTCCTCGGTCACCTTCATCAGCATGCCGTCCTTGTAGATGGTGTCGTCGTCGTTGAACGTGTCGCGCCCCGTGTGCTCCGCGTACGGCGCCTTCGCCATGACCGCGCTGTTGAGCTTCTCGTCGAACATGACCTGCGTCGTCAGCACGCGCTCGCTGCTGAAGTGGACCATGGCGTGGATGTGGATCGTGCGCCCCCGGTACCAGCCGGGCCAGATGGTGGTGAACTCCACGATGCCGTCGCTGTTGGTGACCTGCGCGCCCCGCAGGTAGCGCTTGTCGTCGGTGGGCTTCAGGTCTCCCATGTCGCCCCCGCCACCACCGGGATCGCCGCTCGGGGGCGGACCGGTCGGTGCACCGCTCGGCGGGTTGCCGCCGCCCCCGCCCGTCGACTGCGCCTCGGCCCCCGAGTAGAGCCCGGCCGCGTCGCAGTGCCAGATCTCCACCACGGCGTTGCCCAGCGGCTTGCACGTCTCGCTGTCCTGGACCTTGATGGCCACCCGCAGCCGCACGCCCTGCTTGTCCTCGCGGATGTCGCTGCGGATCTTGTCGGCGTCGAAGTAGTAGGGGCCCTGGGTGGTGGTGGCGGTGAGCGCGCAGGTGTTCGCGCCGGCGAAGATTGAGGTGAGGTCCTTGGCCGTGGTGGCCTGCGGCGTCACGGTGGCCCCCGTGGAGGTGGTGACGGACGCCGTGCCGGAGCCGCTGCTGCAGGCGGCCAGCAGGCCGCCCAGCCCGAGCGAGCTGATGCCGGTGATCAGCCGTCGCCGGCTGACCCGCTGGCCTTCGTGGTCGTGTCCCACTGCGCACCTCTCTGGTGTCCGATGTCTTCGGACCACACAGTAGGAGAGATGCCGTTTATGACTCCTTTGCGGACAATGAAGTTTTGGTGAGTCAGCCGCCGTCCCGATCGGAGTCGGCGGACAGCACGATGGCGCCCAGGTAGCCGTCGCCGTCCCTGGTGACCCGCACGAGCATGCTGTCGTGGAAGATGCCGTCGTCGCGGTTGCGGACCTTTCGCCCCTTGTGTCCCGCGTACGGGGGCCTGGACAGGACCTCCGTGTTGAGCGCCTCGTCGAACATGAGCTGCGTCCCCAGCACCCGCTGGTCCCCGGCGTGCACCATGGCGTGGATGTGGACCGTGCGCCCCGGGTACCAGCCCGGCCAGATCGTCGTGAACTGCACGACGCCGTCGTGGTCGGTCACCTGCGCCCCGCGCAGGTAGCGCTTGTCGTCGGTGGGCTTCAAGTCGGCCATATCGGACTTGTCGATGTCGACGAAGAGCGCAGGACCGCTGCTGGCGCCCCTGGTCGGTGGCCCGGACGTGTCGCTCTTCGACTCCGCCTCGGCCCCCGAGTAGAGCCCGGTCGCGTCGCAGTGCCAGATCTCCACCACCGCGTCACGCAGCGGCCGGCACCTCTCGCTGTCCTGGACCTTGATCGCCAGCCGCAGCCGCACACCCGGCCTGTCCTCGCGGATGTCGCTGCGGATCTTGTCCGCGTCGAAGTAGAACGGCCCCTGGGTGGCGGCGGCGGTCAGCGCGCACCTGCTCGTGCCCGCGCTGGCCAGCAAGGCCTTGAGGTCCGCGCCCGTCGGTGTGGTGGTCCCGGCCGCCCTGGCGCCCGGCGACGCCAGCAGCCCGCCGAGCGTGAGCGTGCTGACGCCGGTGATCAGCCGCCGCCGGCTGACCCGCTGACCTTCGTGATCGTGTCCCACTGAAGCTCCCCGTCTCATCAGGTGGTACGGTCACGAACTTCTCACGCGGGGCCCGGCTTTCCGCGCAGACACGAGCCGCGCAGCCACAAAACCATTACTCACCGTATCGAAAGCCTTTTCGGTGATATCAAAACGTAACCAAATGCGTGCGAGCTGATCAGCGGCTGATCGCGCGACGATCAAGCACGTCAACCGCTATGCAGCAGGTTGCAGTGGATGATTGACAGCCAGGTCGGCCTGTTCTACGTTCCCGAAAACCTTTTAGGTTCACCGCATCGATCCAGTCCCTGTGATGTTAGCGCTAACAGGAACGTAAGGGGCCAACACATGAGACGACGATGGGCGGCGGCCCTCGCCGCGGCACTCCTGCTCCTCCTCACCACCGCGCGGCCCGCACTCGCCGGCCCGCCGATCACCACCGCGATCTACACGGCCGACCCGGCCGCGCTGGTCGTGGGCGACACGCTGTACGTGTACACCGGCCACGACGAGGCCGCCTCCGGCGGCACCAACTTCGTCATGCGCGACTGGCACGTCTTCACCTCCTCCGACGCCGCCACCTTCACCGACCAGGGCGCCAAGCTGGCGATCTCCAACTTCTCCTGGGCCGGCGCCGACGCCTGGGCCGGCGAGGTCGAGCGCGGTGCCGACGGCCGCTACTACTGGTACGTCCCCGTCAACGGCAACGGCGCCGGCTGGATGGACATCGGTGTGGCGGTCGGCAACAGCCCGACGGGCCCCTTCACCGACGCCAAGGGCGGCCCGCTGGTGAGCGACAGCACCCCCAACTCCTCGCCGCTGAACATCGACCCGACCGTCTTCACCGACGACGACGGCCAGGTCTACATGTACTGGGGCTCCTACTACGGCCTGCGCGCCGCCCGGCTCAACGCCAACATGACCACGATCAACGGCTCGGTCGTCACCCCGAGCGGCGTGTCGAACTTCTGGGAGGCCCCCTGGATGTTCAAGCGCAACGGCGTCTACTACCTCGCCTACGCCGCCAACGACTCGGCCTGCTCGGCGCCCGGCTACGCCTGCATCCGCTACGCCACCGCGAGCAACCCGATGGGCCCGTGGACGCACCGGGGAGTCGTGCTCGACCAGGTCACCTCGACCACGAACCACCCGGCGATCATCGAGTACAAGGGCCAGTGGTACATGGTCTACCACAACGCCGCCAGCCCCGGCGGCGGCAACTTCCGCCGCTCGGTGACCATCGACAAGCTCTACTTCAACGCCGACGGCACCATGCAGAAGGTCGTGCAGACCGGCGGCCCCACGACGCCGGGCAACCTGGCGGCCAGTGCCACGCCGTCCACCTCCTACGTCTCCTCCTGGGAGACGCTCGCCGCGATCAACGACGGCTACACCCCGGCGAACTCGGCCGACCACAGCCACGGCGCCTACGGCAACTGGAACCACCAGGGCACCGAGTGGCTCGAATACCGCTGGACCGCCGCGCAGACCGTCTCCAGGTCCGAGGTCTACTGGTTCGACGACGACCTCGGCATCGACCTGCCGGCCTCGTGCCAGGTCCAATACTGGAACGGCAGCGCCTACGTCAACGTGCCCGGCGCGTCGGGCTGCGGCGTGGCGGCCGGCACGTTCAACGCCACCACGTTCAGCCCGGTCAGCACGACCCGGCTGCGGCTGAACATCACCTCCAGATCCGGCTTCTCGACCGGCGTGCTCGAATGGAGGGCCTTCTCATGAGGCGCGCGCTCTTAGCCCTGCTGCTCATCGCGTCCGCGCTCGTCGCCGGCGCACCGGCGTACGCGGACCAGACGATCGGCCTGCCTGCCTTCGGCGGCCCGGCCGTCCCCGCGCCGCCGGTCGCGTACACGACCGGCAACACCATGCAGGCCATCTACGACGCGGAGAGCTCGGGCACCGACTTCTGGATGGACCGGCTGCTCGCCCGGCCGGGCAACGACCCCGCGGGGACCTGGCTCATGTCGCGCGGGCGGGCGCTGTTCATGAAGACCCACACGCCGGGCACGCTCGGCTTCGCCGGGCAGACGGCCTACTGGGAGAGCATCAGCAACAACAACGCCTACACCGTCGCGATCACCCCCGGCACGTTCACCGAGCAGGTGGCCTCCCGCTGGCAGGCGCCCAGCCACTGGAAGAGCCGGCACACCAGCGGCTCGGTCACCGTCAACCAGACGAAGTTCATCACCGACAACAACGTCGCCGTGACCAACCTGGCCATCACCAACGGCGGCACCGCCTCGACGACGCTGCAGCTCAGAGCCACCTCGCCGTACGCCACCACCGGCAGCGGCAGCGAGCTGACCGGCCAGGTCAACGCCTACAACAACCTCACCACGCTCTACCCCAGGCTCACCGGCGACGGGTTCACCGTCTCCAGCGGCGGCCTGAACAGGTCCGTCACGATCGCGGCGGGGGCGACCGTCACCGTCAAGGTCGTCATGGGCTTCGTCACCAACGAGATCCCCGCCTCCCGCACCGAGTACGACGCCTACGCCGGCTACTCGGCCGCGACCGCCTTCGCCACCCACGTGCGCGCCTACAACCTGTGGTGGGCCCAGAACGTCCCCTACATCGACGTGCCCGAGCCGGCCATCAAGAAGAACATCTACTACCGCTGGTGGCTGATGCGCTTCAACCACCTCGACGCGGACATCCCGGGGCAGACGTTCCAGTTCCCCACCTCGACGGAAGGCGTCCTGGGCTACAACAACGCGATCGCGCTCACCCAGCCCATGCACATCGACGACCTCAAATACCTGCGCAACCCGATCTACTCCTACGGCGACTGGCTGAGCGTCGGCCAGATCTCCAAGAACGGCCGCTTCCTCGACAATCCCGGCGATCCCGAGAACTGGTCCAACAGCTACACCCAGTACATCGCCGAGGCGGCCTGGAAGAGCTACCAGATCCACGGCGGCCAGCCGGCCATCGCCGCCAACCTGGCCCGCTACGCCGAGCAGGACGTCAAGGGCCAGCTCGCCTTCTACGACACCGACAACAACAAGCTCATCGAGTACGACTGGGGCGCCCTGACGGGCAACGACGCCGACGCCGTCTCCTTCCACTGGAAGAGCGGCCGGATGGACCGCGCGGAGGCCGCCTACCAGTACAGCGGCGCGCTGGCCGCGGCCCAGGCGTACGAGGCCGCGGGCAACACCGCCAAGGCCACCGAGCTGCGCACGCTCGCCACCCAGATCCAGAACGCCATCGTGAACGTCCTGTGGAACCCCAGCAGGCAGCTCTTCGAGCACCGGCTCAAGTCCACGAACGAATGGGTGCCGTGGAAGGAGATCAACAACTACTACCCGTTCTCCGTCGGCGCGATCCCGAACACGGCCACGTACAAGCAGGCCCTGCGCCTCTACGACGACCCGGCCCAGTACCCGATCTTCCCCTTCTACACCGCCAACCAGGTGGACAAGGCGGCCGCCGCCGCGGCCGGCAACCCCGGCTCGAACAACTTCTCCACCATCAACTCCACCGTCCAGTTCCGGCTCTACTCCAAGGTGCTGCGCGACTACCCGAACGAGTGGATGACCGCGACCGACTACAAGAAGCTGCTCTACTGGAACGCCTGGGCCCAGTACGTGGGCGGCAACACCCAGTGGCCGGACGCCAACGAGTTCTGGGCCGACTGGAACGGCTCCTCGATCGCCTACCGCTCCTGGATCCACCACAACATCCTGGGCAGCAGCAACTGGACGGTGATCGAGGACGTCGCCGGGCTGCGGCCGCGCAACGACGCCAAGGTGGAGCTCTCGCCGATCAACATCGGCTGGACCCACTTCACCGTCAACAACCTGCGCTACCGCAACGCCGACCTGACCATCGTCTGGGACGACCCGGCCGACGGCGTCGTGCGCTACCCGGGCGTGCCCGAGGGCTACTCGATCTACATCAACGGCAGCCGCGCCGCCACGGTGTCGTCGCTGGTGCCGTTCACCTGGGATCCGGCCACCGGTGACGTCACCACCAGCGGCACGGTCACCCACCACGTCGCCGTCGCCGGCCTCCAGGCGCCCGCCCAGGTGACGCAGAACAGCGCGCGCATGGTGGACCTGCTCGCCAAGGCGGGCGTCGACCTGACCGCCAACCTCACCAACCTCGCCGCCGGCGCCACCGCCACGGCCTCCACCACGGCCTCGGGCAGCAGCACCGCGGGCGCCGTGGACGGATTCCCGATCAACGAGCCGTTCTGGGGCGGCAGCACCGCGGGCCAGGACTGGTACGAGCTGAACCTCGGCTCGGCCCGCACGCTCAACGAGGTGCGCCTCTACTTCAAGGACAGCCGTCCGGCCAGCGCCACCTACCGGGCGCCGGCGTCCTACGACGTCCAGTACCACAACGGCACCTCCTGGGTGAGCGTGCCGAGCCAGGCCAGGTCGCCGGCCACGCCGCGCGCCAACTACAACGTGGTGCAGTTCCCCGCGGTCTCCGCGCAGCGGGTGCGGGTGCTGGCCACGGCCGCCTCAGGGGCCAGGACGGGGCTCACCGAGGTCAAGATCTACAACAGGGGAGGCGTCCAGCCGTCCCCCAACCTGGCGAGCTCGGCGACGGCGTCGGGGTCCTTCACCTCGTCGTGGGAGAGCGTGACCGCCGTCAACGACGGGATCGACCCGCCGTCGTCGAACGACACGGTGAACCCGCGCTGGGGCTGCTGGCCGGAGACCGGGCAGCAGTGGGTGGACCTGACCTGGCCCGCGGCCCGCACCCTGAACCGGGCCGAGGTGTACTTCTTCGACGACGACCAGGGCATCGACATGCCGGCGTCCTGGAAGCTCCAGTACTGGGACGGCAGCGCGTACGCAGACGTGCCGGGCGCCTCGGCGTACTCGGTGGCCAAGAACCAGTACAACAACGTCACCTTCACCGCCACGAACACCACCCGCCTGCGGGTGCTGCTCACCGCGACCGGCACCAGCTCCCTAGGCCTGCTGGAGGTCAAGGCCTACGGAACCTGAGCCACCGGGGAGGGGGCGGCTCTGCCCCCTCCCTTGGCCGGTCCGGCGATATGGGCCTTTTCGGCTTCGCGAAAGAGTAGTTACTTTCTCACTTTTAGTGACGGACCACGCTGGAATCAGGCAAGCTGCTTGCACAACTTCATCTTGATGGGTGGCGATCATGATGGCAGGTAAGTGGCAGGCAGGTAATCTCCCCGCGGAACTGACGAGCCTGATCGGACGCCGAGTAGAGCTGGACCAGGTCAGCCGGTCGT
The DNA here is from genome assembly GCF_039539705.1 of Nonomuraea rosea. Classification (NCBI taxonomy): domain Bacteria; kingdom Bacillati; phylum Actinomycetota; class Actinomycetes; order Streptosporangiales; family Streptosporangiaceae; genus Nonomuraea; species Nonomuraea rosea. The sequence goes on from NZ_BAABDQ010000002.1 coordinate 150,092, forward strand.
GCCGTCGCTCGCGGCTGGTGACCCTCACCGGCGTGGGCGGCGTCGGCAAGTCGCGCCTGGCGCTGAGGGCCGCCTCCGAGCTCCGGCCCGGGTTCAGCGGCGGCGCGTGGCTCGTGGAGCTGTCCCCGCTGGACGACGGCACGCTGATGCCGCACGCGATCGCCGAGGCGCTCCGGCTCACCGACCAGACCACCCGTCCGATGATCGAGGTGCTGGCCGAGCACTTGTCCGGCCGCGAGGCCCTGCTCGTTCTCGACACCTGCGAGCACCTGGTCGCCGACTGCGCGGAGACCGTGGCGACCCTGCTGGACTCCGTGCCCGACCTGCACATCCTGGCGACCAGCCGGCGCCCGCTGGACGTGCCGGGCGAGCTGGTGGTCGTGGTGGACCCGCTGCCGATCCCCCCCGAGGGCGCCACGCAGGCGGGCGGTCACGACTCCGTGTCGCTGCTGGCCGAGCGCGCCGCCGAGACCGTGCCCGGCTTCGAGCTCGCCGACCAGGACCAGGAGGCCGTGGTCCGGCTGTGCCGGCGGCTGGAGGGCATCCCGCTGGCGATCGAGCTGGCCGCGGCGCGGCTGCGCGAGCTGCCGATCGAACGCCTGGCCGACCGGCTGGATGACCGGTTCGCCACCCTCGGCGACGAGGCCGGCCTGGGGGACGACGCCGACCCGCCGTGGCACCGGGCGCTGCGTACGGCGGTCGGGTGGAGCCACGAGCTGTGCGAGCCCGCCGAGCGGCTGCTCTGGGCGCGCGTCTCCGTCTTCGCCGGGGACTTCGACGCCGAGGCGGTCCGCAGCGTGTGCACCGACGAGCTGCTCCCGGAGGCCGACGTCGGGCTGCTGCTCGACGCGCTGGCCGACGAGTCGATCCTGACCTGGCTGCCGACAGGCGCGGGCGAGCGCTACCGGATGCTGGACACGCTGCGCGAATACGGCGCGGGCTGGCTGCGCGGCCTGGGCGAGGAGGAGCGGTTCAAGCAGCGGCACTTCGAGCACTACCTGACGCTGGCCACCAAGGGCGCGGCCGGATGGGTGGGCCCGCTGCAGATCGCCTGGTACGACCGGATGGTCGGCGAGCACGACAACCTGCGCGCCGCGATGGAGGTCGCGCTGAGCAGGCGCGACGGTCCCGCCGCGGTCGAGCTGGCCGGGTCGCTCGCCTTCTTCTGGTACGGCTGCGGCCACGCCAAGGAGGGCCGCCACTACCTGGAGCAGGCGATGGCCATCGGCGTCAAGCCCGGCAAGGCCCTGGTGCAGGCGCTGTGGGCCGACGGCCTGCTGGCGGCGACGCAAGGAGACGCGGACGACACCGAGGCCAGGGCCGACGACTGCGCGGCCGTCGCGGACGTCGACGACGCCTACGCGAAGACGTGCGTCCAGGCGCTCAGGGCGTCGACCGGGCTGATGCGCGGCGACCTGCTGCAGGCGATGGCCGAGTCGGAGGGCCCCTACCTCGGCCGGTGGAGCGACGAGCCCCTCACCCTGGCCACGCTGCTGTCCCTGATGGTCCGGGCGGTCACGTTCACCGTGGAAGGGCGGATCGAGGACTCCATCACCGTGCTCGACGACCTGCGCGCGCTGTGCGACCAGCGGGGCGAGCAGTCGATGCGCTCCCACGGCGACCTCCTGCGCGGCCAGGCCGAGCTGGCCTCCGGGCACGTGGCCGCGGCCGTCGCCTACGGGCAGGCGGCGCTGCGCACCAAGCAGCGGCTGCACGACAGCTTCGGGATCGGGCTGACGGTGGACCTGCTCGCGCAGGCGGCCGGCGCGGCCGGCCGGGCCGTGCGGGCGGCCCGGCTGCTCGGGCTGGCCGAGCGCGTCTGGAGCATCAACGGGCAGGCCCAGGTCGGCGTGCCCGCCTGGGTCGCGGCGCGGGAGGCGTGCGAACGGCAGTCCCGTGAGACGCTCGGCGACAACGCCTACCAGGTGGCCTTCCAGACCGGCTACGACAGCGACATCGACGCGGGCATCGCGTTCGCGCTGGAGCCGGAGGGCGAGGACCTGCCGAATGGCGCATGATCGCCCGGGATGCTGGAGCTCCGACGTGGCGGAAGGGGCAGAAGTCGCACTCCCGCCGGTGACAGCGTCGGCGACTTGGACACTCGTCCGCCATCACGGAGGGTGAGAGACAACTCGCACATTGGAGAAATGCCGTGGAAACCCCTCCGCTCCACCTGCCGGCCCTCGGCGAACGTACCTCGCAGACCGTCCACCGCCTGCGCGACGAACACGGACCGGTCGTCCCCATCCAGCTGCCGGGCGGGGTCAGGGCCTGGGCCGTGACCTCCTTCGACGCGGTCAACGAGGTGCTCGGCCACGACGACAGCCGCTACAGCAAGGACTCCGCGAACTGGCCCGCCCTGCACGACGGCACGATCCCCGCCGACTGGCCTCTGCGGCAGGTCCTCATGGGCGATCACCTGCTGACCAAGGACGGCGCCGACCACCGCAGGCTCAGGAGCCTGGTGAGCCGGGCCTTCACCCCCGCCCGCGTCCACGGGCTCGCACCCCGCATCCAGGCGCTGGCCGACGAGCTGCTCGACCAGGTGGCGGCCGCGGGCGACGGCGTGGACGGCGTGGATCTCGTGCCGCACTTCACCGAGCCGCTGCCGGTCACCGTGATCTGCGAGCTGTTCGGCGTGCCGGCGGCCGAGCGCGACGGGATCCGCGACTGGACGAAGGTGCTCCTGTCGCTCCGCTCCACCCCGCAGGAGGCGGCGGAGGCGGGGGCGGGGATCATGGCGTACCTGGCCGGGCACATCGCGCGGCGCAGGCACGAGCCGGGCGACGACCTGACCACGGCGCTGATCCACGCGCAGGACGAGGACGGCGACCGGCTGTCCGACAACGAGATGCTGTGGATCCTGTGGGTGGTGATCATCGCCGGGCACGAGACCACCGTGCACCTGATCGCCAACGCCGTCGTCGCCCTGTGCGCCGACCCCGAGCAGCTCGCCCTGGCCCAGAGCAAGGACGTGTGGGAGCAGGTGGTGGAGGAGACGCTGCGCAGCCGTACCTCGGTGATCAACGCCGTGCTCCGCTACACGCTGCAGGACGTCGTGATCGCCGGGGTGACGGTGCCCGCGGGGGAGGCGCTGGTCATCGGGTTCGGGGGGACGGGGACGGATCCGGCCAGGTTCGGGGCGGGCGCGGAGCGGTTCGACGTCACCCGGGCTCCCGAGACGCATCTCGGGTTCGGCAGAGGGCCGCACTTCTGCCTCGGCGCGCCGCTGGCCAGGCTGGAGTGCCGGATCGCGCTGTCGTCGCTGTTCGCCAGGTTCCCGGGGCTGCGGCTGGCGGTGGCCGAGGACGAGCTTCCGTACACGTCGTCGATCATCACGGAAGGTCCGATGGCGCTGCCCGTGCACCTCGGCTGAGCGCCGTCCAGGCGTGGCGCGGCGGGCGCCACGCCTGGTCGGCGGGGTCAGCGCAGGCGGCCGGCGCCCGCGCCCGCGGGGATGAGGAGGCGCAGGACCTGCGGCGGGTGGATCCGGGTGAACAGGGTGGGCGTCCAGCCCGCGTCGGAGCCGAGCGCCGTGCCGTTGGCGGCGTTGTACGCGGCCACCAGGTCGGCCGGCCGCCGGTCCACGAGGTTGTCCTTGGCGGTGATCGCGGTGCCCTTCAGCACCGACAGCACGCTCGCCGCCGGGACGCCGTCGAAGGCGTTGCTCTCCGCGTGGACCTGCGAGCCGTAGCCCACGCCGATGCTGTACGCGTAGGGGCCGCCGCCCGTGTAGTAGTTGTTGTAGACGTGCACCTGGCCGAAGCGCACCCTGGGCGTGCGCTGGCCGAGCCCCTGGAAATAGTTGTGGTGCAGGGTCACCTTGAGCTTGCCGGCCTCGCCGTACCTGCTCTCGGTGTCGGTGTTGCCGATCAGCGTCACCTTGTCGTGGTTGCTGAGGTGGTTCCAGGAGAGCGTGACGTAGTTCGAGGCGCGGACCACGTCGAGGAGGCCGTCGTGCACCTGGTACGGGCGGCCGAAGTAGAGCGGCTGGCCGGAGTCCGGGTTGTCGCCGTCGTTGAGGGTGTTGTGGTCGAGCCAGACGTGCGTGGCGGCGGAGACCTCGACGTTGTCGAAGGAGGCGTTCCAGTTGCCGTCGGCGCCGTCGGTCGGGTCCCACTGCGGGAAGCAGTCGGAGGTGTCGGTGATGGTGAGGTTGCGGACGATGACGTTGTCGGCGCCCGCGATCCGCACCCCGAAGCTCTTCAGCGCGGCGTCCCTGCCCGTGCCCACGAGGGTGACGTTGGAGCCGACCGCGATGGAGACGTGAGCGGCCATCTTGGCGTAGGACGCCTTGCGGGCCTCCTCAAGCGGCCCGGACGGGACGGCGGTCCTGCCCCAGACGGCCGGGTCGTAGGCGGCCAGGTAGGCCGGCAGGCTGTAGCCGTCCACGGCGTAGTCGGCGCAGGTGAGCGGGGCGCCGGAGTCGTCGGTGTCGGCGTCGATCGCGCCCTTGATATAGATGATCTTCGGCGTGTTGTCGGCCGGGTCGCCGAGCGCCGCCAGGAGCTGCGCCCTGGTCGAGACGGTGTGCACGTTCTCCGGACGGGCGGCTGATCCGCCCGTGGTGCCCGTCGTGGCCGCCGCCCAGCCGTCGTCGCGCGGCAGGACCTCGCGGCCGAGCTCGGGCGGGGCCGGGCGGTGGCGGCGTACCGGGTTCCAGCCGTCGGAGCCGGCCAGGTAGCGCTCAGGGGTGAAGGTCCCGGCCTGGCCGGTGGTGAGCTGCGGGCGGTCGTCGTTCACGGTGGCGCCCGGGCCGTGGTTGCGGTATTCCGACAGGCGGGCCTCTCGCCAGTTCAGGCCCGACATGTCGGTCCAGGGGGCGTCCTTGAACTGCTGGCCCAGCCACGACTCGCGCACCAGCACCTGGCCGCGGGCCGTGACGGAGCCGCCGGCCGGCCACGGGCGGCCGAGGTGGAACGTCTTGGCGGGGGCATCGCTGGTCAGCCGGCTGCGGTAGATCAGGAAGCCGTACGGGTTGCTCAGCTCGGTGCTGGCGGCGGTGACGTAGCCGTTGTTGTCGGTGCTGCCGCGGGTCAGCGCCTTGATGACGCAGTCGTCGAAGACGGCGGTCGCGCGGCCGAAGATGAAGTCGACGTCGCCCTCGACGTAGCAGTCGTGGAAGTACTGCCTGGCGGTCGTGGTGGCGGTGGCGGTGTTGGCGTACAGGGTGTCCTGGTTGCCGAGGAACCTGACGTTGTCGTACACCTGCCGGTCGCCCGTGGTCCGCACCGCCACGGCCTGGCTGTTGCCGTGGGCCGCCTCGTCGTAGGAGTTCTGGAAGGTGAGGTTGCGGGCGGTGAAGTCGGGGGCGCTGATCACGTACGAGGCGCTGCCGGAGGTGCCGTACGGGCCCGAGCCGTCCGGCTTGGGCGTGGCGGCCGCGGCGTCGAAGGTGAGCACCACCTCGCGCGGGTCACGCGTGTCGCCCACCAGGGAGATGTACGGCTTGTCGGCCGGGATCAGCACCTGCTGCCGGTAGGCGCCCTTGCGGACCAGGATGGTGACCGGCCGGGTGTTGCCGGCTGGAACGGCGTTGACGGCGTCCTGGACGGTGGCGTGGTCGCCGGAGCCGTCGGCCGCGACCACGAGGGTGGCGCGGGTGGCCGCCGTCGCGGGGGTCGCCGCCGTCGCGAGCACTGTCAGGGCGATCAATGGGGGGAGTAACAGAAGTCGCATGCGCAACCTCGCAGAGTGCGGCAATCGGTTGCATGAAACGTTCGCGTAACCAGCTCACTCCGTCAATGGAATGCAGTGAAACTGCACTTTTGCTGCGACAAGCGGTTGCATCTCGCTTGCTGGTCGGACAGTCTCTTGACCGCGCTGACGCGGCGCATCTACAGTCCGGCTGATATTTATCGGCACATTTCTGAAACTTTCATTCCCGCCTTTCCGAGGAGCACCGTGCGCACCCTTCGAGCCCTGGTGGTCGCCGTCCTGTTATGCCTCGTGCCGGTGCCGGCCGCGTACGCGGCGGCGGATCTCACGTACGACTTCGAGGACGGCACCACCCAGGGATGGGGGCCACGCGGCGGCGGCGTCTCCGTCACGGTGAGCGCGGACGCGGCGCGCACGGGCGCCGGCGGCCTGCTCACCACGGGACGGACGGCCACCTGGCACGGCACGTCGATCCCCGCGCCCTTCGTCAGGGGCACCGGCTACACCGTGACCGCCTACGCCCGGCTGGCCGGCGGCCAGCCGGGCAGCACGATCGCGATGACCGTGCAGCGGACGCCGACCGGCGGCGAGACCACCTACGAGCGCGTCGCGGCGGCCACCGTGACCGACGCCGGGTGGGTGCGGCTGTCGGGCGGCTACCAGTTCACCGCCGAGTCCGCCGACGTGCAGCTCTATGTGGAGAGCTCGGACGCCACCTCCCAGTACTACCTGGACGACCTCGTCATCGCCCCGCTCGGCGACCCCACGCGCGAGCCGATCGACTCCGGCTTCGAGGACGGCACCGCGCAGGACTGGGCGTCACGCGCCGCGGCCGTGCTGGAGCCGAGCACAGCCGCCGCCCGCACGGGCAGCCGCGGCCTCGCGGTGACCGGCCGGTCGGCCTCCTGGGACGGTCCGGCGCTGAACGTGTTCGGCCGGATGGGCAAGGGCGACAAGTACACCCTGTCGGTGTGGGTGCGGCTCGCCGCCGGCGCCACGCCGGGCCGGCTCGGCCTGTCGATCGAGCGCAGGAGCGGCGGCACGCCGAGCTACGAGCGCGTCGTCGCGCCCAAGGACCTGGCGGCCGGGCAGTGGGTGCAGCTCTCCGGCACGTACACGCTCGCGTACGACGTCGAGTTCCTCAGCGTGTACGTCGAGTCCGACAGCGGCACCTTCGCCTTCGACCTGGACGACTTCGCGATGCGGTACGTCCAGCCCAAGCCGATCGAGACCGGCCTGCCCGCGCTGAAGGACGCGGTGCCGTTCACCATGGGCTCGGCCTTCACCAGGGCGGAGACGCTCGGCGTGCACAGCGAGCTGCTGGCCAAGCACTTCAACGGCGTCACCCCCGGCAACGAGCTCAAATGGGACGCCACCGAGCCCAGGGAGGGCGAGTTCACCCTGGCCGACGGCGACCACCTGGTGGACTACGGGACCCGGCACGGCATGACGATCCGCGGTCACACGCTCGCCTGGCACAGCCAGACCCCGGACTGGGTCTTCGCGGACGGCGCCGCCGCGGCGAGCAAGGAGCTGCTGCTCCAGCGGCTGGAGACGCACGTGCGCACGCTCGTCACCCGGTACAAGGGCAAGATCTCGGCCTGGGACGTGGTCAACGAGGTGGTGGACGAGAACCAGCCGGACGGGCTGCGCCGCTCGAAGTGGTACCAGATCGCCGGCCTCGACTTCATCCGCACGGCCTTCCGCGTCGCCCACGAGGCCGACCCGGCCGCCAAGCTGTTCATCAACGACTACAACACCGAGTTCCCGCGCAAGCGCGAGGCCCTGTACGCCCTGGTCAAGCGGCTGAAGGCGGAAGGCGTGCCGATCGACGGCGTCGGCCACCAGCTCCACCTGAACATCGAGCAGCCGCCCGCCTCCTCCGTCGAGGCGACGATCGAGCGCTTCGCCACCCTCGGCGTGGACCAGCAGGTCACCGAGCTGGACGTGAGCGTCTACACCGACTTCGTCTCCTCCTACGACTCCATCCCGCCCGAGCTGCTCGTCCAGCAGGGACATCGCTACAAGGAGCTGTTCGACGTCTTCAGGCGGCACGCCGCCCAGCTCAGCTCGGTGACCGTGTGGGGCGAGTCCGACGACGTGAGCTGGCTGCGCTCCTGGCCGATCACCCGGCTCAACGCGCCGCTGCTGTTCGACGACGACCTGCAGGCCAAGCCCGCCTACTGGGCCGTCGTGGACCCCGCCGAGCTGCCGCCCCTGGTGCGCAGCATGGAGGCGCCGGCCGGCAAGCCCAAGGTGGACGGCACGCGGGACCTCGAATGGGACCTGCTGCCCGACTCGCCGATCGCGCGGGTGGGCGAGGTGTCCGCCGGCTTCCAGGCACGCTCGTCCGCGACCGGGCTGTACGTGCTCGCCGAGGTCACCGATCCGGTCGTGGACAAGGACGACCGGGTGACGTTCACCGTGGACGGGACCCCGTACGTCGTCAAGCGCACGGGCCCGGGGACCAAGCGGACCGCGACGGGCTACCGTGTCGAAGCCCTGGTCAAGACCGGCACGAACGTGGCCGTCATCGTGCATGACCGGAGCACCGACATCGCCTGGACGGGCAAGGTCACGGCCGCGCCCGCGGTCAAGCTCACCACCGCCGCCCGCCGTACCCCCGTGCTCGACGGGGTGGTGGACCGGGTGTGGTCGGCGACGCCGGAGATCTGCACCCAGACCTGGCTCCAGGGCACGTCGGGGGCCACAGCCCGGGTGCGGTCGCTGTGGAGCGGATCGACCCTGTACGTGCTCGCCCAGGTGAGTGACCCGACGCTGAGCGAGGAGTCGGCGAACCCCTGGGAGCAGGACTCCGTCGAGATCTTCGTGGATCCGGGGAACGGCAAGACCAAGGGGTACGAGGACGACGACGGGCAGTACCGGGTCAGCTTCTCGGGCAGGCTCACGGTGGGCGGGACGTTCGACGCGTCCGGGGTGAAGGACCACCTCAAGGCGGTGGCCAAGGTGGTGCCCGGCGGATATGTGGTCGAGGCCGCGATCGAGCTGCCTACCGTGGTGCTGGCGGAGGGCGGGCTGGCCGGGTTCGACGTGCAGGTGAACGATGCTACGGGGGCGGCTCGTACGGGTGCGGTGACGTGGAACGACCGGACGAACCGCGCCTACCTGGACACCAGCCACTGGGGGGTGCTGCGCCTGACGGGCTAGCGTCCAGGCGCTGGGCCGCCGAGCCATGGGCCTGGTCGGGCACCTGAGGCGGCCGGGTGATCGGGATCGCGCTCGCGGGTTGGGTACCCGACTACCATGTGATCGTGAACGCGAGCCCCCGACCTGACCGTAAAGGGGCCGTACCGAGCATCCGCGACGTCGCCGCCGCGGCAGGCGTCTCGCACCAGACCGTCTCGCGCGTGCTGAACGAGTCACCCAGGGTGCGGCCCGACACCCGCGCCGCCGTGCTGGCCGCGATCGACCGGCTCGGCTTCCGCCCCAACCGGGCCGCCCGGACGCTCGGGTTCGGCCGCGCCAACGGCATCACGGTCGTCACCTCCAACACCACCCTGTACGGGTACGCCCGCATCCTCCAGGGCATCGAGGAGGCCGCCAGGACCGAGGGCGTGGCGCTGGGCATCAGGGTCGTGGAGTCCGCCGAGGTCCGGCAGACCGTCGACTACGTGAGCGACCCGAGCGCGGGCGGGCTGGTGGTCATCGCGTTCGACCCGCTGGGCACGGCGGTCCTGGAAGCACTCCCCGCCCACATCCCGGCCGTCGTCGCCGCTGAGCCGGCCGCCCCCGACCTGGGCCGGGTCGCGATCGCCCTGGACGAGCGGCGGGCCGCCGCCGACGCCACCCAGCACCTGCTCGACCTGGGCCACCGTACCGTCCACCACGTGGCCATCCCCTCCGAGGGCCGGGCCGGCGGCCGGCACGCCGGCTGGCGCGACGCGCTCACCCAGGCGGGCGCCGAGCTCCCGTCAGCGCTGGGCTGCGGCTGGGACATCCAGTCGGCCTACACCGCGGGACGACGCCTGGCGGAGGACCCGGCCGTCACGGCGATCCTGTGCGGGAACGACGACATCGCGCAGGGCGTACGCAGGGCGCTGTACGACGCGGGCAAGGACGTGCCGGGGGACGTGAGCATCGTGGGGTTCGACGACATCCCGGGCTCGGCGTTCTGGACACCTGCCCTGACCACCGTACGGATGGACTTCGCGGGGCTGGGCCGGGCCTGCTTCCACGCGGCGGTCGCCGAACTGGGCGGACACCCGCAGCCGGCCATCTCCCTGGCACCACCCCGGCTCATCGTCCGAGAGTCAACCGCCCCACCACGCCAGCAGTAGGCAGACCCAGTTCCACCCACCCCTTGCCCTACTGGACTGTGGGCCGTCTGACACCCACCCCGATCGGTCTTCACGATGGGGGGCGCTTCGCGCTGGGAGTTCAGGCGCTCCTTCCGGGGGCGCGCCTGCGGCGTCCGTAGTGCGCCCGCACGTTGACCGGCTGGACGGTGGGCCTTGCCGAGAGGACGGGAGGATTCAGCGGCGCAGGATTCCCACGGGTTCAGGAGTCCCACGGGTTAGCGCCAGGTCATCCAGCGGGTCAGCCGCCGCCGATCGGGGTGGACCTCACGGGACGACGGCAACGGCCTCGACCTCGACGAGCTGGCCCTGGTAGCCGAGCACCGTGACGCCGAGCAAAGTGCTCGGCGCGTCGTGGTCGCCGAACCGGGCGCGCACTACGTTCCAGGCTGTGACCAGGTCGGCCTGGTCCGTGCTCGCGACGTAGACGGTCGTGCGCACGACGTCTGTCAGCGCAGCCCCTGCCGCCTGCAGCGCGACCTCAAGATTGTCCATGACCTGCCGGGCCTGCCCGGCGACGTCACCGGGCGCTACAACCTGGTCGTGCTCGTCGATCGGACACGCGCCGGCGGTGTGCACAAGCCGGGCACCGGCGGGGACTACTGAGGCGTAGGCATACGGGACAGCATCGGTAAGGCGGCTGGCGCGGATCAGTTCCACAGACATGGCGCCGACTGTGTCACATCCGCCACCTGCGATACCACCGAATTCACGGCGGCATCGGCGGATGCGCACGCCGCAGATCCGACCGGCTCATCTCTCCATCGCTGGCAGAGCGGCGGCCGCACACCCGCTACAGTGGCCGCGGTCAACGCCGGCTTTCAGGCCGTCGACCCGATCGTGAAAGCCGCCCGGGTACGCACCCACTTCGTGCACCGGTAAGCGTCGGTACCTGTCTTGTTGAGATCACCTCATTGAGGCCACGCGAGCTACACCCGCGAGCATCGCTGTCCGGCTTAAATTCATCATGCAACAAGGCCTCTGCATCCGCGGGGCCTCGTTGCGATGGGACGCCTACACAGGTTGAAGGCGTAGGGTCGATCATGGGTTTGCCAGAAGGTCGAGGGTGAGCTCAGTCCAGGCCAGGCATCCGGTCAGCGGGTGAGGCCGGTATTGGATTTTCTTCAGCCTGCGTTTCACGATCCGGAGGAGCCCGGTCAGGTCGGCAACGACGACGTTGGCCAGGGCATGGCGGAGTAGCGACCAGGCACCCTCGACAGAGTGCGGTCGGGAGCGGAACAGGCTGCCTCACCTGTCAGAACGGACCTGCCATGCCAGCAAATCGTAGGCCCGTGCCAGGTCATCGGCCCACGGCGCGTCGTGATCACGCTCGAATGCGTCGTACAGGCGGTCTCGTACCACGTCGCGGTGCAACCAGGAGAGGACCGCGGCGGGCAGTTGCGCGCCGCTGACCCACCCGATCACCAGGTCGGCGATGTGACGGTCAGCCGCCGACCCGCGGATGGCGTCCCAATCATGGAGGAAGAGTCCAAGGCTGCCGCTGAACCCGCCGGCCACGCCGAGGAATTCGGCCGCGTCGCAAAATGAGCCGACCCGCGGCGGATGCTCCGCCAGCAGCAACCGCCAGACCACCATCAGGTATCCGCCGACAGCCTCCTGCTCGGCCGGCGGCCAAGTCCGCCAGCCCTGCTGGACCAGCAAGCTGAAAACCATACTCGGCACAAGTTCATCTCCGGTGGCGAGCCGCTCCAGCAGCAACGGCACCAGGCTCTTCACGTCGTCGCCGGTCCCGACCGTGCCCCCGAGGCCGATCGTCAACGAGAACAGGTCATGCTCATCCACCAGCACAGAGCCACGACAGTGCGGACACCCTTCAAGCACTGCCCGCCGCGGGTAGCGGGCGAACGTCTCCCGGAGCCGTCCCACCGCCGCAGCCAGTCCGTCGTCCATCTGGCCAAGTGTCGCAGGATCATCCGCGGGTGTGGGAGTCAGAGGGCGCCTGGTTCCTGCTCCGGCGTCACCCTGGGCCTTCCGAAACCCCCATGGCAGGTACCACGAGGGACCGCTGGTCCACCACCCGTTGACCCTCTCGGGCCACGGTGAGCCAACGGCCGTCTCGGCCGGCCCCACGGCTGGGTCAGCCCGGCTTGACCGCCAGCGTCGCAAAATAGCTCGACATGTATTGAGCGGATGCGTTGGATTGGTGCGGCGCTTCCGCGAAGCCGGTGAGGATAAACCCCGCGGCGAGCTGCCCGCCGATCTGGTCGGTGAGGGTGTGGCTGTATTCAAGAGGGGCATCCGCGCCGAACTTCGTGGCGCGTTCCTCGGCGGAGTATTGCGTGACATCGCTGTAGGGCAGCTTGTGCACGACGATCAGCTCGCCGCGCTCGTCGAGCGCCTCGTGGTCGAACAAGTACGCATCAGGGTTGAGGAAGCCCACGAGCAGAGTTCCGCCCGGTCGCAGGACGCGGAAGCACTCACGCCATACCGGTGCCAAGTCTGGTACGAATACGTTAGAGACCGGATGGAATACGACGTCGAATGTTGCGTCGCCGAAGGCGCTGAGGTCGCGCATGTCGCCTAGGACGGTGCGCAGATCGAGTCCGTCGCGCGCCGCCACCATCTGGTCCTGGCCGAGCTGGCGGGGTGAGTTGTCGAATACGGTGACCCGCGCCCCTGCGGCGGCGAGGATCGGACCCTGCTGGCCACCGCCGGAGGCCAGGCACAACACGTCCTTGCCGGTCAGGTCCGTCGGCAGCCAGGAGCGGTCGACCGGCTCATGCCCGATGAGAACGATCGACCAGTCGCCCATACGGGCGCGCTCGACATCCTCAGCACTCACCGGCGTCGACCACTCGTTGCCCTCTTGGACATACTTGTCCCAGGCTGCCCGATTGTGGGCAACGGGGTCGACAACAATGTCCTGCACGTTCAACTCCCTGCTACAGCCAAGCGGGCACCTGCGGTACTGACAGTTCGGTGCCGCCAGCTAACACGATCGCAGGGTGCGGGCTCAACGAAATTAGCGGGCATCGAGGTGTCCACGGGCTCGGCGGGTGGTCGCGCAGCGAGTGCGTAAGCGCTGGTTGCCGGGGTTGCGGAAGCCGTAGGCGTCGCGGGCGATGGCTGACCAAGCTCCAACGGCGCTGACCAAGCTCCAACGGCTCAGTATGGCTCCGGGTCCAGACAAGTCCCGGTCTCGTGGACCTGGTCCGACGGTGGTGGGTCGATGAGCACGTCGCTGCCCCAGCCGGTGAAGTCGACCTCGATCACGGTGGTCTTGGGCTGGTCGTCTTCGGCCATGGGAGAGGTCGAGGTGAGGTGCACCCGACGGGGAAGCCGGTCCGGGCCGACCCACAACTGCCAGGAGACCTGTATCAAGTCGTTCCGCTTGCGCAATTGGGCGACGATCACGGGGTCGTCGGGTGGAGCCGCGATGGCGAATTCCGCCAGCGAACTGCTCCCGGTATGCACGACGGTGGCAACTCCGTCGATGGCCTTCCCCGAAGACGGAGCCGGGGCGGCCAGTTTTCGCAGCACCTCGGGTGAGACGAGGTTGAGCACGCCGAGCGAGCCGATGGCGCGCACCAACTGCGCGCACTCGGACCCGCGGCTGTGGCGCCAGGACTTGCCCGCGGGAACGTCCTGCCGATCAGCCCGGTATTCGTAGGTGCCGGAGCCTGCGATCGAGATCACCCTGGTCGTCATGGAGGACAGGTCTGTGGGGACGCCTTTCAGCTCATCGGGGACATTGGTCTGGTAGTAGGTCGCGGTCAGGTCGGAGGCGGTCGCGCCAAGGACTCCAGTGGTACGGCTCTCGCTGTATTCCCCGATGTTGACCGGCACGACGAAGTCGTCCTCCGCTGGAGGGGTGAACACTTTCTCGCCGTAGTCCAGGCGGACGAGCCTGCTGACCTGCACACCGGCCGAGCCCTTCATCCACTGAGTCACCGCATCGGCGGGCGTTCGCGCCGTGGCCGCAGCACCGCCTCCGCAGCCGGCCATTAGGGCGAGCATCGGGACGATCGTTACGATCCTCGGTAAAGCCATCCGGTGATCATAGGGGTGGATCGTCCTGCGGTACGTCCCTGACCGCATCCACCGCGTTGCCACGCTCGCTTGGCAAGAGGGGGGTCGTCCGAACCCACGCGGCGGTGCGGGTGCGATGGCCGGGGTGGTGGCGGCAGGTCCGGACTGCGCTGCCGGACCACTATCCCGTCCTTTGCTGGACCGGATACACGCCTCGGAACTGGAGCTTTCTTCCCCACCGACCCGCGCAACGCATCAGCCGATGTGCTGGCCAGAGCCGCAGCGGTCGACGTCGACGCTCGCATCGCCGAGATCAGCGCGCGGAGGGCTTCTGGGGATCTCGGCACCGGGGAGGAGGGATGCGACCTTGACGGGTACGACGTTACCCATTTGGGCAGCCGCAGGACCTGGTTATCCTGCCGCGGCCCGAACCATGGGCCGCGTTCGCCTACCTGGACTCCTATTATTCGTCCGGACATGAGCCTGAGTTGCTGGTCGCGGCGGTTCACCGCTGGTAGGACCAGCACGGGGCCGAACCCACCGTGGTCCGTCTTGCCACCGGCTTCGTCGTTTCCGCCCGCCGACCAACCTCGCGGGCGCTCATGCACCTTGATCGGTGGGCTCTCTGCGATCGGCCCTGAGCCATCGGCATGGGATGAGCGATATTCGCTTGTCGGCCGCCATACGCATCGTCGAAGATGGCGGCCATGGCCACGACACGACGAGCCGACATGTTCACCGCGGACGGCAAGCCATCTGACGACGATCCGCGTGAGAGCGGGCCGACGTTGGGCGATGAGCGCACCACGCTGGCCGAGTGCCTGCGCTGCGCGCGTCTCACCTTGGAGATGAAGTGCGAAGGTCTTGATGCGGAGGCCATGGCGCGGCGCTCCGTCGAGCCGTCGACGATGTCGCTCCTGGGCCTGGTGCGGCACCTGGCCGAGGTGGAGCGGGCGACGTTCCGGGTGATGCTGGCGGGGCAGGACGTGCCCAAGCTCTACTGCTCCGAGACCGACCGTGACGGTGACTTCGACGGCGCTGTCGCCGACCCTCAGGTGGTGGCGGAGGCGTGGGACGCGTGGCGTGCGGAGGTGGACTTCGCCGAGCGGTTCGTGGCGGAGGCTCCGAGTCTTGAGATCGCCGGCGACGATCTGATGAATCTGCACGGCACCGGTGGCGGGTCGATGTCGCTGCGCGAGGCGCTGGTCGGAATGGTCTGGGAATATGGCCGCCACATGGGGCATGTCGACCTGTTGCGCGAGCGGATCGACGGACGTGTCGGTCAGTGATGAGCACGGGCAGGGCGCGCCGCGTTCGTTGAGGCACGGCCGAGGGGTGCGGGACGCCGGTCGGTGAAGGGGATCGGCCTCGGGAGGGGGCGAGGTGGTGGCCGGTTGTGCGGAGTGCGGGGCCGCGGCGGGCTCTTGCGAGGCTCTGTTCCATGAGCTGCTGGCACGAGACCTTTCAGGTCGCGTGCCGTGGGCGCCGCTGCACGCCGTGTCGGTGGCCTGCTACTCCTTTCAGCATCCGGGGCGCATGGGGAACACCGTTCCCGCGTACTACTGGGCGGTGTTGCACGCGTATGTGCGGGGCGGCGTCGACGCTCTCACGCACCTGACTCAGCGCACTCAGCAGCGCAACTCCCATCGGTACGGTGGGTCGGGTCCTGCGGCCGGTGACTTTTCCGATGTGCCGGAGTTTCCCCGGGGTGTCGGCCCGCCCGGGGCGTATGAGGTCACGATCCAGGACGTTGCGGTGGACGGTGACTTTCCTGCCGATGGGTTCGAGGAGTGGGCCAGGCGCTGGGCCGAGGCGACGATCTCGGCGTGGAATGGGGAACACGTAGGGCCGTAGCGCTCGGGCGCTTGTGGGCGGACGTCGCGGTCCCGTGCGGCGGGCAGGGCGTGAAGACGATCGGGGTTTGCGCCGAACTACTTCTGTCCTGACGTAAGCCCCCAAAGGAATCTGCCTCCATGCCGGCACCACCGCAAGACTCGGCGCCACGGGTCGAGGTCACCGACGCCTGCTTGATCGAGGAGTCGTGGCGTCACCCCGAACGATTCGGCGCCTTGTTCGACCGCTACTTCGACGCCATCCACCGCTACGCGCGCCTGCGTCTGGAGGAGTCGGCCGCCGATGACATCGCGGCGGAGACGTTCCTGCGTGCGTTCCGCGTCCGCGAGCGGTACGACATCGCCCGGCCCAGTGCCCGCGCCTGGTTGTACGGCATCGCCTCCAACCTGATCGCCGACCACGCCCGCGCCGAGGCCCGGCGTTACCGGGCGCTGGCCAGGAGCGTGCAGCCGGCGCAGGTCGCCGGTCATGACGAACGTGTCGCGCAGCGCGTGTCCGCGGCCGTCATGCAACCGCGCCTGGCCGCCGGGCTGGCGCGGCTGTCGCCCGGGGACCGCGACGTCCTGCTGCTGGTCGCCTGCGGGCAGCTCAGTTACGGGGAGGTCGCCGACGCCCTCGGCATACCCGCGGGAACGGTCGGTTCCCGGCTCAACCGCGCCCGCAGGAAGCTCCGCAAGCACATCGGCCCGTACGAGGAAGCGCTGTGATGAACGAACTCGACATCCTGAGGAACCACCACGACAGCCTTCCCGGTCCGAGCCCCGAGGCCACCGCGCGGGCCCGCGCCCTACTGACCGCCGAGGCCAGGACGGCGGCGGAGCAGCCCCCGGTGGTGGCGGCGGAGCGGTCCCCAGTGGCCGTGGCGGTGGCGGAGCGGCTCCCGGTGGCCGTGGATTCGACCCCGGCCGGGACAGAGCAGCCCATGGTGGATGAGGAGGCAGGTGCGCGCCGCACCTTCTGGCCGAGGCCGTTCCGGGGGCGGGTGATCCTCAGGGGCGGCATCGTGCTCGCCGTCGCCGCCGCGATGGTCGTCGGTGTGATCACCATGCGGGGCGGCCTCGGGGGCGCCGCCCCCGCCGGCGCCGCCGAGCTGCTGCAGAACGCCGCCGCGGCGTCGGCCGAGAGCGCCGCGCCGCGTCCTGGCCAGTTCACGTACGTCGATCGCCTCGACTACACCTGGGCAGTCGCCATCAAGCCCGGCGGCGTCACGTACGAGTACACGCAGGACGTTCGCCGTGAGGTCTGGATTCCCGCCGGCGACCCCGGCAAGGCGCTGGCCCGTTCGACGTTCGCCGAGCCCGTACGCGCCGACGGCGGCTCGACGGTCGAGGGCGGGATGAGGCCGGACGGGACGGTGGAGTACCAGCGGGCCGGCCAGTGCGCGATGGACGTCCTTCGTGTCCCCGTCGCCGGCATCCATGGTCTCGAACCCGGCGAGCTGCTGGCCAAGGTGCGCAAGGACGCCGAGACGATGGTCCGATCGGAGGAGCCGGGTGCGGTGAAGCAGACCGAGGATCAGGTCGCGCGGATGATCGAGCGGACGACGGTCATGGAGCTGTTCAGGCTGGCGGAGAGTCCGCTGGTCGATGCGCGGGGGCGGGCCACGGTGTTCGAGGCCGTGGCCGGGTTGCCCACCGCCACCCTGGTGCCTGATCTCACCGACCCGGCGGGCCGGCATGGGCTGGGCGTCTCGGTCAGGTATCAGGGGCCGGACGGATGGGAGCGCGAGGAGCTGATCTTCGAGCCGGAGACGTACGCGTTCCTGGGCTGGCGGAGCTGGACGCAGATCCAGCAGGCGGACGGGCGGATGAAGGAGACCATGCGGGCGGGCACGGCGGTGTTCGGGACCAAGGTCGTCGATGCCATGCCGGAGGTTCCGCGGGACGCCGGTGCGCCGACGTTGTGCTGAACGAGCGCGGGCGGCCTACGGGCGGCGGCTGGGCGGGCGGACCGACTTGCGGACGACGATGTGGGTGCCGAGCACGACGTGCTGGCGCTGGTCCCGGTTGAGGGCGAGCCGCACCGCCGTCCGCCCCAGCTCCTCCGTCGGGATGTGCACGGTCGTGAGACCCGGCTCCAGGTCGGCGGCGAACGGGATGTCGTCGTAGCCCGCCAGCGACACGTCCTCCGGCACCCTGATCCCCGCCTCGCGCAGGGCGGCGAGCACCCCGATGGCGACCATGTCGGTGGCCGCGAACACGGCCGTGAACTTCGCCCCGAGCGCGATCAGCCGGCGGGCCTGCTCGTAGCCGTCGGAGCGGCCGAAGCCGGCGGGGATGATCAGGTCAGGGTCGTACGGCACGCCGAAGGACTCGTGGGCCCGGACGAACCCGCGTACCCGGTCGAGCTTGGTCGTGCTCGCGTGGCCCGGCTGGTCGGCGCCGAGCAGGACGACGTGGCGGTGGCCCTGTGACAGCAGGTGGCTGGTCATGGCGTAGGCGCCGCCCTCGTTGTCGTACTCCACCACCGTCGTCGGCACGTCGTCGCCCAGCGGCGGACGCCCGCAGAGCACGAGCCGGGAGCCGGCCTTGTCGAGGGCGTGGGCGAAGTGCGACATGCGTTCGCGGTAGGTGTCGTCGAGGGAGCCGCCCCCGACCAGGATCACCGCGTCGGCCCGCTGCTCGCGCATGGCCTCGACCACGGCGAGCTCGCGGGCCGGGTCACCGTGGGTGGTGCACACCATGCACAGCCGGCCCTCGGCGGTGGCCTGCTGCTCGACGCCCTTGGCGACGTAGGCGAAGGAGGGGCCGGTGACGTCGTCGAGCACGAACGCCACCATCTTCGTGCTCGCCCCCGACAGCGCGCGGGCGTGCACGTTGAGGACGTAGTCGAGCTCGCGCATCGCCCGCAGCACCCGTGTCCTGGTGGACTGGGCGACCGGATAGTCGCCCTTGATCACCCTGGAGACCGTGGTGGCGGAGACGCCGGCTCGGGCGGCCACGTCGCGGATGGTGACATGCTCGTCGTCGCCGCCGGGGCTTACTTTTCGCGACAAGGCTGGCCTTCCACGGTCTTCGACAGGCGGAGTACGTCGATCACGTCCGAGGGGGAGTGCCGCCGCCACACCGCGAGGTGCGCCACTTCACCGCAGTCTATGGCCGGAGCGATCCGGACGGCAGCCCCGCGCGTCACGTCAGGCCACCCGGTCGAGGTCGTCGTGGTGCACCTGGTGGGCGAGGGGGTAGCCGGCGATCAGCCGCTCCAGCTCGTCGAGCACGGCGGCGCCCATCCTGGCCAGTTCGTTGCCCTGGGAGCCCGCGATGTGCGGGGTGAGGAAGGCGTTGGGCAGGTCGAACAGCGGTGAGTCCGGCGGCAGCGGCTCCGGCTCCGTCACGTCGAGCACGGCCGACAGCCGGCCCGTCCGCAGCTCGGCCACCAGCGCGTCGGTGTCCACCAGCGAGCCGCGGGCGGTGTTGACCAGCACCGCGCCGTCCGGCATCAGCGCCAGCCGGTCCCGGTCGATCATGTGCAGGGTCTCGTCGTTGGCGGGGGCGTGCAGGCTGACGATGTCGCAGGAGCTCAGCAGCTCCTCCAGACCGGCCTGCCGGACGCCGGCGACCTGGGTGTACGGGTCGTACAGGCACAGCTCCAGATCATGCGGCGCGAGCAGGTCGATCACCCTGCGGCCGATCCGGGAGGCCCCGACGATGCCGACCCGCCGGCCGTAGTTGCCGGTCGTCGCCTGGACCTCGCCGAGCGTGAACGTACGCCGCCGGCGGTAGCCCTCGCGCAGCCCGAACACGCCCTTGCCGGCCAGCAGCACGGCCCCGACGGTGTACTCGGCCACGGGGACGGCGTTGGCGTCGGCCGCGGAGGAGACGAGCAGCCCGCGCTCCCAGCAGGCCGCGCCGACCAGGCCCTTGACCGAGCCGGCGGAGTGCAGCGCGGCGCGCAGCCGGGGCGCGGCGGCGAGCAGGTGCTCGTCCAGCGGCGGGCAGCCCCAGCCGGTGATCAGTACGTCCACGCGGGGGAGCACCTCGGCCAGGCGCGGGTCGTCGAAGCGCTCGGCGACCAGCGACACGTCGATGTCGGCGAGCCCGCGCAGCCGCTCCATGGCGGCGGCGGGGAAGAGCATCGCGAGGTGTTCCGCGCGCATGGCGAACAACGCCTTCGGGCGGTGCAGCACGGGCAGGGGCCTCCATTCGAAGGACGTTTATAGAAACCGGTGTCTACCGTAGGAGGCAGGGGAGCATCGGTCAACGGCGAGGTCGTCCGAACGCGTCTCACGAGGGAGACGGCGGGTTCGAGGCTTCTATGTAACGTATGCGTAACGCGTTCTTGTGGTCAGAGCCGCACAGCCGTAGCGTTCGCAAGCGATCGGTTTCTGTTACAGGAGGCAGAAATGAGACGGACAGCGACCCGTCCTGGTCGCAGCGAACCGTGTCCCGTGGAGATCCGATGATCCGCAATCCCGTCCTGCCCGGCTTTCACCCGGATCCGTCCATCCTGCGGGTGGGTGACGACTACTACCTGGCCACCTCGACGTTCGAGTGGTATCCGGGCGTCCGCGTCCACCACTCGCGCGACCTGGTCGACTGGCGGCCCCTGGGCGGCCTCCTGACCGAGCGCCGGCTGCTCGACCTGTCCGGCGTGCCGGACTCCGGCGGCGTCTGGGCGCCCGACCTGACCTATGCCAACGGCCTGTTCCACCTCGTGTACGGCGTGATGGACACCTACGCCCACGGCTACAAGGACCTGGCGAACTACCTGACCACCGCCCCCGCCGTCGAAGGCCCGTGGTCGGACCCGGTCAGGCTGCCGGGACGCGGATTCGACGCCGCGCTCTTCCACGACGACGACGGGTCCTCGTACCTGCTGAACATGGTCTTCGACTCGCGCCCAGGGCGCGGGTTCTCCGGGATCGAGCTCCAGCCGCTCGGCGGCGGCAAGCCGCGGCTCATCCTGGAGAACCGGCACGTGACCGAGGGCCCGCACCTCTACCGGATCGACGGCTGGTACTACCTGATGGTCGCCGAGGGCGGCACCGGCTACGACCACTGCGTCAGCGTGCTCAGGTCCCGCGCCATCGAGGGGCCCTACGAGGCCGACCCCGCGGGGCCGATGCTCACCGCCCGCCACGATCCCGGGCTGGAGCTGCAGAAGGCCGGGCACGGCTGCCTCGTCCAGACGCAGGGCGGCGAGTGGTACCTCTCCCATCTGGTGGCGCGGCCGTACACGCCGCGCGGGCGATGCGTGCTGGGCAGGGAGAGCGCGATCCAGCGCGTCGAGTGGGATGGCGGGTGGCCCCGGGTGCCGGGCGGGGTCCCCGCGGTCGAGGTCCCGGCCCCGGCCGAGACCGTCCCCGCCTCCGCCGCGCCGCGCGGTCCGTGGCAGGTCGCCGGCGCCGACTGGAGCACGTTGCGCCGCCCGGCGACGCCGGACTGGGTGACGTTCGAGGAGGGCAGGGTGACGATCGAGGGCGGTCAGTCCCCGTACGGCCTGCGCACCCCCAGCCTCGTCGCCCGGCGCGTCACCAGCAGGCGCTGCACCTTCGAGGCGAGCGTGAGCTTCGAGCCGGACAGCGTGCACCAGTCCGCCGGGATCACCGCCTACTACAACTCGCGCAACTGGTACCACCTGGCCATCACCACCGACGGCCTCGTGCTGACCGGCAGCGACCAGGGCGCCAGGACCGTGCACTTCACGGGCGAGCCCGCGAGCCGGCTCGCGGTCGAGTTCGACGGCGAGGTGCTGCGCTTCTCCCGCGACGGCCAGGCCATCCCGGTGGAGCTGGACGCCACGATCCTGTCCGACGAGCACGCCGACGAGATCCTCGACGGCCGGATCCGGTCCTTCGGCTTCACCGGCGCGTTCGTCGGCCTGTGGGTGCAGGACCTGGCGGGCGAGGGGTGCCGGGCCACCTTCGACGACCCGAATTACCGGACGCGGTGATGGTCGCGCCCGCAACCCACGCGGAGATCACAGAGGAGATCACATGAGAAGCACGCGATGGCTCGCCGCGGCGGCGATCCTGACCCTCGCCGCGTGTGGCGGCGACCCGGGCACGTCGTCCCAGCCGGTCGGCCAGGCGGGCGCGGGCGGCCCGGTCACGCTGGACTACTGGACCGACAAGCAGGGCTCGGAGGCCGCGGTCGCCGCGTTCAACGCCGCGCACAAGGACGTGCAGCTCAGGTACGTCAAGACGCCCGCCGCCGACCTCGTCAAGAATCTGCGCAACGCTCACAAGGCCGGCGACAAGGCGACGATGCCGTGCATCGCCCAGGCCGACAACCGCAACGGCGGCCAGCTCCTGGCCGAAGGCGTGATCAAGGACCTCACCAAGGAGGTGGCCGGCAGCACGGCCGCGTTCTCGCCGGGCGGCGTGGAGTCCCTGACGCTCGCCGGGATCACCTACGGCGTGCCGGACAAGCGCGACCCGCTGTTCTCCATGTACTACAAGCCGATCTTCGACAAGCGCGGGCTGAAGTACCCCACCACGTGGGAGGAGCTCATCGAGGTCGGCAAGGGCCTGAAGAAGGACGGCATCGCCGTCTTCAACCTGGCCGGCGAGGACCCTTCGACGCTGATGGGCCTGGCCTGGCAGGCGGGCGCCCGCTGGTACACGATCCAGGGCGACGCCTGGAAGATCGACTTCACGGACGACGCGTCGAAGTGGTCGGCCGGCATCATGCAGCAGCTCCTCGACGGCGGCCTGGTGGAGAAGATCTCCTACGCCGAGTACGCCGCCATGATGCGCGAGTACGACCAGGGCAAGATCGCGATGCGTCAGGTCTCCACCTGGCAGCTCGCCGGCCACCAGCGCAACATGAAGGACTCCCTCGGCAAGTGGGAGGCCGGGCCCAACCTGCTCGTCAAGGGCCAGTCGCAGCCCGTGTCCGCGGCCGACACCGGCGCCCTGGTGGTGCCGTCGCTGTGCAAGGACACCGCCAAGGCGGCCGCGGCGGCGCTCTGGCTGGCCACGGAGAGCAAGCCGGTCGCGGCCATGGCCGACCCGGTGGGCGGCTCCGGCTGGTACCCGGCCGTCGCCGACCCCGCGCCCTACCTGGACGCGGTGCTGCCCAAGCAGCTCTGGGGCGAGCACGCGGAGGCGGGCAAGCAGGTGATCGCGGAGTCGGACAACTTCGCCGCCGGCTGGGTGTACGGGCCCAACTCCACCGCCATGTACGAAGAGCTGGCCGACAAGTGGGGCAAGGCCATGAACGGCGAGATGAAGGTGGCCGACGTGCTGGAGCACATGCAGCAGTGGACGGTCGCCGACCTGAAGCAGAAGGGCGTCAAGGTCGCCGGTTGACCGCCGTGCGGGGAGCCGGGCGGCTCCCCGCATGACTTCTAGGGAACCACTCATGTCTTCTGTGACACAGCGCAAGGGCGCGGCGTTCTCCGTGCCGTTCTTCGCCGGCTTCGTCTGCCTGTTCGTCATCCCGCTCGGCTACGCCGTCTACCAGAGCCTGTTCACCGTACGCACCTCGGGGCTGGGCATCGGCCCGCGTCAGGAGGTGTTCGCCGGCTTCGGTAACTTCGCGCGCGGGCTGTCCGACTCGACGTTCTGGGCGGCGGTGCTGCGGGTGACCGTGTTCGCGGCCGTCCAGATCCCGATCATGCTCACGTTGTCGCTCACGATGGCGCTGCTGCTCGACTCGGTCACCAAGCGGGTGGCGCACCGCTACCGGCTGGCGTTCCTGGTGCCGTACATGATCCCGGGGATCGTGGCGGCCCTGATGTGGATGTACATCTACAGCCCCCGCCTGGGGCCGCTGATGGACCTGACCGGGATCAACTTCTTCGCCTCCGAGCTGATCTGGGTCTCCATGGGGAACCTGCTCACCTGGGTGGGCGCCGGGTTCAACATGCTCATCGTCTACGGGGCGCTGCAGTCGGTGCCGCGCGAGATCTTCGACGCGGCCCGCGTGGACGGGGCCTCCGAGCTGCGCATCGCCCTGTCGATCAAGCTCCCGTACGTGCGGGGCGCGCTGGTGCTGACCGGCATGCTGTCGATCATCCACATGCTGCAGATCTTCAACGAGCCGCTGTTGTTCCGCAACGTGGTGCCCGAGGTCATCACCAAGGACTTCACGCCGATCATGATGATCTTCTACGAGGCGTTCGACAGCAACGACTACAACTACGCCGCCGCCCTGTCGATCATCCTGGCCGTCGTGGTCGGCATCATCTCCATGCTCTTCTACCGCTTCACGAACAGGGCCCAGCAACCATGACCACACTCGCAACCGCCGGGAAGCGGGACAGGCGGGCGGCCAGGGCCGCCGAGGGCCTGCCCGTCGGCGCCACGCAGTCGCGGATGTCGCAGGCGCTGGTCCTGTCCGGCTTGGGGCTGTTCGCGCTCTACTCCGTCGCCCCCGTCTGGTGGCTGATCGTCTCGGCCACCAAGAATCAGACCGACCTGCTCTACACCGGCGGGCTCTGGTTCGGTGAGTTCAATCTCGGCCGCAACCTGGGACAGGTCTTCACCTACGGCAACGGCATCTTCGGGCGCTGGGTGCTCAACTCCTTCCTCTACGCCGGCGTCGGCGCGGCGGTGTGCACGCTGATCTCGCTCGCGGCCGGCTACTCCCTCTCGCGCTTCTCCTTCCGCGGCAGGGGCACCGGGCTGGCCATGGTGATCGGCTCGTTCCTCATCCCGGGTGCGATGCTGACCATGCCGCTCTACCTGCTGTTCACCAAGATCGGGCTGGTCGACACCGTGTGGGCGGTGCTGCTGCCCGCCTTCATCAGCCCGTTCTCGGTCTACCTGGCGAAGGTGTACGTGGACGGCGCCGTGCCGCCCGAGCTGCTGGAGGCGGCGCGGATGGACGGCGCTGGTGAGCTGCGGATCTTCTTCCAGATCGTCACCCGGCTGATGACCACCGGCGCGGCCACCGTCTTCCTGCTCGCCTTCGTCAGCAACTGGAACGGCTTCTACCTGCCGCTCACCATGTTGCGCGGCGAGGACAAATGGCCGCTCAGCCTGGGCCTTTACGCCTGGAACCTGCAGCGCACCGAGGCCGAGACCGACCTGACCGCCCTCGTGCTCACCGGCTCCCTGCTGGCCGTCGTCCCGCTCGCCGTCTTCATGATCGCGATGCGCCGCTACTGGCAGTCGGGCGTGACTCTGGGCAGCCTCAAATGACCTTGCGGGGAGCCCCTGTACCGGCCGCAGACCGCGAGCGCTGCCTCTGGTCCGGCGCCGTAGCCAGCCTTCCTGATCGTCTTACGGGCAGGGCGCCTTGTACGGACGCCCGGGAACGTACTGCGCCCATTCGGCCTGCGTGATCGCCGTCCCCGAGGCTTCGCAGACGTTCGCGCTCGCCTGCTCGACGTTCACCCCCCAGAGCTGCGCGGCGAGCCCGGACGTGCCGGCCAGGACGCTGCCGTCCGCGCTGAACTCCAGGTCGCCCACCGGGCTCTGGCCCGCGAGCACCGCCCAGAGCACGGGCTTGGCGCGGTCGGAGACGTTCCAGATCCTGATCGTCATGTCCTGCGACCCGGTGGCCAGCGTCGTGCCGTCGGCGCCGAAGGCGACCCCGGTCACGTCCGACGCATGCCCCTGCAGGACGGCCAGCCGCTGCGGGCGCTCGGGCTTGGCGACGTCCCACAGCCGGGCCGTCCCGTCCGTGGCCGCCGTGGCCAGCGTCTTGCCGTCCTTGCTGAACCGCAGGTCGAGCACGCCGCCCGCATGCGCGGTGAAGTCGGCCAGCCGGCGCGGCTTGGCGGTCTTCGACACGTCCCAGAGCCGTACGGAGGCGGAGCCCGAGCCGGTCGCGAGCATCCGGCCGTCCGGGCTGAACGCGACCGGGCCGATCCGCTCGTCCACCCCGTCCAGCGCCGAGACCCGCTTGGGCGCGGCGGGCGCGGCCACGTTCCACAGCGCGGCCTTGCCGTCCCGGCCGGTCGTCGCGACCATCCGGCCGTCGGGGCTGTACACGACGGAGCGCACCCCGCCCGTGTGCCCCGTGAGCGTGCCCAGGAGTTTCGGGGTGGCCGGCTCGGCGAGGTCCCACAGCCGGACGGTCCCGTCGAGCGAGGCCGTGGCCAGGCGGCGGCCGTCCGGGCTGAAGCACGCCGCCAGGACGAGCCCGGTGTGCCCGCTCAGCGTGGACAGGGGAGTGGTCACCGCGGGGTCGGTGAGGTCCCACAGCTTGACGGTCTTGTCGTCGGACGCGGTGGCCAGCGTGCGGCCGTTCTTGGTGATCGCGAGCCCGTTCACCTGCGCCGTGTGGCCGGTGAGCCGGGTGCGGGGGGCGACGCGGGCGGGGTTGGCGACGTTCCACAGCCGGGCCGTGCCGTCGGCGGCGGAGGTGGCGAGGTTCTGGCCGTTCGGGCTGAACGCCACGCCGGTGACGCCGTCGGGGAAGCCGGTCAGGGTGGCGGTGAGCCGGGCGTCGCGCGGGTCCTCGACGTCCCACAGGCCGACGGTGGCGTCGGCGGACGCGCTGGCCAGGAAATCGCCGTCGGGGCTGAACACCACGTCGTCCGCCTGGGCCTGGTGCCCGCGCGCGGTGCCGGCCAGCTTGGCCGCGGTGATGTCCCACAGCTGTACCGCGCCCGTGGCGGCGGCCGTGGCGAGGTATCGGCCGTTGGGGGCGAACGCCACGCTCCTGAGTGCGCCTTCCTGCGAGGTCAGCACCGCCAGGCTGCTGGGCTGCGCGGGGGCGAGCACGTCGAGCAGGGTGAGGGTGCCGCCGGTGGAGGTGATCGCGATGATGCGCCCGTCGGGGCTGAAGGCGACCTTGGTCAGCGCGGTGCTCTGCTGGACGACGGAGACCTGTTTGGGCTTGGCGGGGTCCGCGACGTTCCACAGCCGCACCGACTTGTCGGCGGACGCGGTGGCCACGAGATCGCCCTTCGGGCTGAAGGCCACGGACGTCACCCGGTCCGTGTGCCCCTTGAGCGTGGCCAGGCTCTTGGGCTTGGCGGTGTCGGAGACGTTCCACAGCCGCGCGGTCTCGTCGGCGGAGCCGGTGGCCAGGACCTTGCCCGTGGCGTTGAACGTGGCCGCCGTCAGCGCCTTCGTGTGGCCCTTCGCGACGCCGAGCGCCTTGGGGCGGAGGGGGTCGGCGACGTTCCAGAGCCGGGCGGTGGCGTCGGCGGAGGCGCTGGCCACCACGCGGCCGTCGCTGCGGTAGGCCACCGATTCGACGGGGGCGGTGTGCCCCAGCATGCGCGCCCCGATCGGGCGGGTGAGGCTGCCGAGCAGCGCCCCGCGGGCCTCAGGGGTGGCCGAGAGCCGGTAGGCGCTCAGTGCGAGCTGGGCGCCGAGTGAGGTGTCGGGGGCGCTGTTGGCGGCGGCGGCGATCTGGCGGGAGAGCGCCTGGTCGCGCTGCGCGGCCGCCTCGGTGGCGCGCTGGCCGGCGTCTCTGCTCTGGAGCAGCGCCACGACGCCGCCGGCCGCCGCCACCAGGAACAGGACGGTGAGCGCGGCGATCGCGCCGCGGGCGATGAGCGAGCGCCTGCGCTGGCGGCGCGCGGACGCCCGGAGGAACTCGCGCTCCGTGGACGTGCCCGCCCGCTCGGTCATCGCCTGATTACCGGCGGCCGTCTGCTCGGCCATCGCCTGGTTGCCGGTGGCCTTGCCGACGGCCGTCTGCTTGGCCATCGCCTGATTACCGACGGCCGTCTGGGCCGCGGCCAGCCGGGCGTCGGCGTACAGGTACGAGGACGGCTGCCCCTGCTGCTGCCACGCCTCGGCGTCCTCGGTCAGGCGGCGGCGGACGAGCAGCCCGGCCCGGTCGGCGCCGATCCAGCTCGCGAGCCGCGGCCAGGCCGTGATGAGCGCCTCATGGGTGAGCTCGGCGACGTCGTCCGCCACCGTGACGAGACGGGCACGGACGAACTCGCCCAGCACCTGCCGCGCGATGGACGGCGTCGCGGGCAGCAGCTCGGCGAGCGGAACCCGCCTGCGCGACGCCTCGCCCCGCTCGTCCACCCGGACCAGCCCGGTCAGCAGCTCCTGCGCGATCTGTTCCGACTCCGCGCCGAGCCGCCGCAGGCTCTCCTCCGCGCTCATCGCCAGGGCCCGCGCGACGCCGCCCGCCGCCTGGTAGTCCGCGACCGTCAGGACGTCGTCGTCCATCCGCCGCTGCCAGGTGGCCAGCAGGGCCTGGGAGAGCAGGGGCAGCACACCCCCCAACCGCTCCAGCGCCTCTTCCCCGGCCCGGACGTCCGCGAGGATCAGGTCGGTGAGCCCGGCCTCCAGGGACAGCCCGGATCGCGCGGCCGGCTCCTCGATCGCCGAGCGCAGCCCCGACTCGCTCATGGGCACGACGATCTCGGGACGCCGCATCGACTCCAGCAGGCCGGGATAGACGGCGCAGCGCCCGAAGTAGTCGGCGCGGACCGCGATCACCACGGCCGCCGACTTGGCCAGCTCGGCCAGCGCGGCCACGAACTGCCGTCTGACCTGCTCGCTCGCGCAGGCCGTGAACAGCTCCTCGAACTGGTCCACCAGCACCAGCAACCGCCCCGGGACATCGGGCAGCGCCCGCCGCACCCCGCCCGGATCCGACTCGATGATCGCGCGCAGGCGGACCGGGTCGAGGCGGCCGAGCCGGGCCAGCTCGCGGGCGAGCGCGGTGAGCGGATCGGCGCCGGGAACGAGCACGACGTACTCGCCGGCCATCTCGCTGCGCAGCGCGGGCAGCACCCCGGCGCGCAGCACCGACGACTTCCCGCAGCCCGGCGATCCGGTCACGATGAGCGGATCGCCGGGCCCGAACGCCTGCCGCACGCGCATCGTCAGCCATCTGGTCAGGTCTTCGCGGCCGAAGAACAGCGCGGACTGCTCGGGCCCGTACGCCGCCAGGCCCTGGTACGGCCCGGCGGTGACCGCCACGGGCCGGACCGGCGGTCCAGGGAGGGCGCTGGGGGGCGTGTGCGCCGGGTTGACCGCGAGCGCGGGCGGCTCGCCGAAGCCGGCGGCCGTGCGGCGCGGGCGGGGGAAGCCCGAGCCGGGCAGCGAGCGGGCCAGGCGCTCGTAGACGTGGTCGAGCGTGAACGACGCGGGGCCGCCCTGCTCGCCCTCG
Organism: Nonomuraea rosea; assembly: GCF_039539705.1. Taxonomy (NCBI): domain Bacteria; kingdom Bacillati; phylum Actinomycetota; class Actinomycetes; order Streptosporangiales; family Streptosporangiaceae; genus Nonomuraea; species Nonomuraea rosea. Next base: position 178,890 of record NZ_BAABDQ010000002.1, read on the forward strand.
TTGAGCAGCCTCAGCAGCGCCCCGCTGAGCGCCGTGTGCCGGACGCCGGGCAGCGCCCACGCGTTCTCGTCCCTGCTGGACGACGTGAGCAGGTACGCGCCCCGCCACGCCGGGTCCGGCACGCTCTCGGGAGCCGGCCGGCCGCTGCCCCTGAAGCAGCAGTCCAGCACGACGACCGAACGCTCGGCCCGTGAGGTCGCCAGGATGTCGCGCACCACGGCGTACGGGAGCGCCTGGTAGCCGGGAACGCCCTGGGCGAGGTTCACGGTGGCGCGCGTGGCCAGGTGCAGCTCGTTGTCGGGGCTGAACACGCCGTGTCCCACGTAGTAGAACAGCAGGGCGGACGTGGCCTCCTGCGCCGCCTTGGCCAGCGCCTCGCCCAGGTTGGCCGGGGTCGCGGGGTCGAGCAGCACCGTCAGGTTCGCCGGGTTGAGCCCCGCCCGCTCGACCAGGCACTGGCCGAGGTCGGTGAGGGTCGCCGGGACCGCGGGAGCCTGCGGCAGGCTCGACGAGGGGCGGTGCGCGCCCGTCCCCGCGATCAGGACCCGGACCCCCTCCGAGGCCAGCAGCAGGGGTGGACCGTTCCACGGGGCCTGCCGTACGAGCCGGGTCTGCGTCGCAGAATCGTTCTCGGTCATCCGGCGCTCCACGGCATGGGAGATCAGTCGGCCACAGTGACAGTTGTCGGCGAGGCGCCGTGTGCGGCGACAGCTTCGGCCCGAAAGGACGAGCCGGCTGATCCGGACGACCCCCCGATCGGCACATATCGCATGCGGGAAAAGCGGGCGAGCCCGCGTTTCCCGGTTGTTAGGGTACGCAGGTCTTCGCCCGCCGTCGAGGGGTGCGGGCCCTTGACCTACCAGTTCGCGGGCAGCCCGGAGGTGGTGGCGGGCAGGGCGTGGCCGGGCGGGTGGATGACGTACGTGACGCCGCCGCTGCTGGAGCTGCGCAGCCACACGTTCTCGAACGCGGCCCGCGGATAGACGTGCCGCACGGCGGTGTTGCTGGACGAGGCCGGGTCGTTGGCGATCACGTCGCCCGCCGTGGTGAAGCCGACGATCGCCATCAGGTGGCCGTTGGTGCCGTACCCGGCGCCGGGCAGCTCGCCCTTCTTGAACGACTGCGAGGTGATGACCGGGATGCCGGCCTTGATGAGCTGTTCCAGCTCGGTCAGCGAGCGCAGCCGGGTGATGAAGCCGTCCATGCCGTAGCGTCCCGCGTAGGCGGTGTTGAACGGCCAGTTGCCGGCGCCCTGGTAGGCGTGGTCGTAGGTGTAGCGGGCGGCGTAGTCCACCTCCGGGTTGGGGTCGGCGGGATCGACCCAGGAGGTGTCCTGCGCGCTCGGCCACTTGCCCCAGAAGCCGAGGATCATGGTGGTCGAGGTGGGGCTGCACCACGCCTCGCCGCCGCCGTCCCATTCGGGGTAGTGGCCCTGGTGGACGTTCTGGGAGCGGCGCGGCACGGCCAGCTCCGTCCCCCACGCGCCGCCGCCCGGGCTGACCGGCACGGTCTTGCGCTCGGGCACGTTGGAGGCCATGACGCCGGACGTGCGCACGCGCGGCGTGATCGCCGAGCCCGGCGTGCGGTAGAGGGTCAGGCGCAGCTGGTAGGCGCTGACGGGCTTGCCCGCCGCCGCGACCAGGGTGTCCACGGCGACCGTGGCGTCCGCGTCGCCCTGACCGGGCACCGAGGTGCGGCGGATGTCGCCTTCGGCGTAGGCCCAGCGGCCGAGCGAGTACCACGTGGTCAGGCCCTCCGCGTTCCTGGCGCGGGTCTCGATCTGCAGCCAGCTGCCCTGGGGGAGGTCGGCGGTCCAGGAGGCGATCAGCTCGGTGGCCGGGAACCCGACGGGCCGCTCGGGGCCGGTCCAGCGGGCGTACTCCCAGGTCTTGGTGCCGAGCGCGTCGGTGTAGGAGGTGGTGCCCGCCGCCGTGCCGAACGACAGCCCGTCGCCGGCCGTGGTGCCCTCCTGGGTGCCGGTGGCGAAGTCGGCCCGCTGGAAGACCACGTCAGGGGTCGCGGCGGCTGGTTTGGTATCGGCCCTCGCGGCCGCCGTGGTGAAGGTCATGATGAGGAGGCCGAGCAGGAACACGGTCAGCGCGCGCATGTACTCACCTTTTTGGAAGGCGCCGGATGCGGCTGACATTAAGCACAGCAGGCGGGTAAGGCATCGGGAAATCTACGTATCGGCATGAACCATCGGATCCATGACTTCTCACGGCATGAACCCGGATGGAAGGGTGACTCGGGAGAATGAGCTGACCACAGGAAGCAGGACATGCGGAAATATGTGATTTTGGGGGTGCAGGGCAGCGGCAAGGGCACGCAGAGCGCCTTGCTCGCCGGCGACCTCGATCTGGTGCACATCAGCGTCGGCGACATCTTCCGCTGGCATGTGAAACACCACACCAAGCTCGGCGCGCAGGTCCGCCGGCTGGTCGCGGCGGGTGAGCTGGTGGGTGACGACCTGGTGGAGGACGTCGTCAGGGAACGGCTCCAGCAGCACGACTGGAACTACGGGTTCGTCATCGACGGCTTCCCGCGCAACCGGCGTCAGGCGGAGTTCTTCCTGGAGAGCTACGACATCGACGGGGTGATCCACCTGGACCTCCCGGACGAGGAGGTACGGCGGCGCGTCCTGGCGCGGCGGCTGTGCTCGCGGTGCGGCATGGACTACAACCTGATCGCCCACCGGCCCGAGACGGAGGGGCGGTGCGACGTGTGCGGCGGGGAGCTGGTCAGCCGGGAGGACGACAGCCCGGAGGCGCTCGCCAGGCGGCTGCAGGAGTATCACAGCAAGATCGACCCGGTGGTGGAGCTGTTCCGCCGCAAGGAATACGTCATGACGATCGACGCCCGCGCCGACAAGGCCACCGTCCAGCGCACCATCCGCACCCGCTTCAACCTCCCGCCGTACCTCCCGTCCCAGGAGGAGCCGGTACGGCTGTCCGGCTAGAGCTAGAGCCGCGAAGGCGGAAGTTTCTCCAATATCTGCACTCAACCTCCGCCAAGTCCGGTGATCCTCGGCGCATTCGGAGGATCGGATGGGGGCGTGAGGTTCTTCGCCGCCCAGTTGCTCCGCTTCGCGTGGGCCGAGGCCAGGTCGTGCGCGTTCGCCGTCGCCCTGTTCGCGGGGCTGGCCGTGTCGTCGGTCCTGCCGCTGCCGATCCCGCGCTACGACGCGCTGCTCGTCTACGCCGTGGGCGTCACGGTGCTCTTCCGCGTCCTGCGGTGGGAGAGCACCGCGGAGACCGTGGTCATCGCCGGGTTCCACCTGGTCGGGCTCGCCTTTGAGATGATCAAGGTACGGCTCGGGTCGTGGAGCTATCCGGAGGACGCCTGCACCAAGGTCGGCGGGGTGCCGCTGTACAGCGGGTTCCTCTACGCCGCGGTGGGCAGCTACGTCTGCACGGCCTGGCGGATCTTCTCGTTGCGCCTGGTGGCCTACCGGACGGTGCCGGTGACCCTGGTGGCGCTGGCGATCTACGTGAACTTCGTCAGCCAGCACTGGTGGATCGACCTGCGGGTTCCTCTCGCCTTCGCGCTCGTCCTGGTCACGTGGGGGACGGTGGTGCACTTCATCGTGGGCGGGCACCGCTACCAGATGCCGCTGGTGCTGTCGCTCGCGCTCATCGGGTTCTTCCTGTGGGTGGCCGAGAACCTCGCGACCTTCCTCGGCGCCTGGCAGTACCCGTACCAGCGGGAGACCTGGCGGCTGGTCCACCCCGCCAAGTTCGGGGCCTGGGCGCTGCTGGTCAGCGTCACGTTCGTGATCGTGGCCACCTGGCAGGCGAGCCGGGGACGGCTGCACCTGACGGCGGCGTCGCGGGGGGCCTCGCGGGGCTGGGCGCTGCCGGTGCGCCGGATCCCGCAAGCACCCGGCGACCGCTGACCACCGCGGCGTGGCGGGGGCGTCCCGGGGGCAAAGACTCGGCCACGGCGGTGCATGGGTCGGGTGTGGTCGCCGGTGCGCACGGGTTCCGTACGAGGAGGATCGCACCGGGTCGAGCAGGCACGGAACGTTCACGCGGGGAGAACGAGATGAGCATGCCCAAGATCGCGGCGACGATCGCGCTCGCCGCGCTGAGCGGCTGCGTCGCCCCCGCCGCCGGATCCGTGGCGGCGCGGCCGGTCCACGACGCCGTCGCCCCCGTGCCCCGGAGCGCGAGCCTGCGGATCGCCAAGAGCGTCGCCCCGAACCCCATGATCATCGGCGGCGAGTCCGTCTACGCGGTGACCGTCACGAACACCGGCGACCAGGACGCCGAGAACGTGCGGATCACCGATGTCCTGGACCCCGACGTCACCCTCGTCAGGATCCCCGCCGGCTGCTCCAGCGCCGGCCGGAGCATCGCCTGCGGCGGCCCGGGCCTGACGATCGGCCCGGGGGACAGCGTGACGTACCGGATCCCCGTCACCACCGACCCGGCCCTGCCCGACGGCACGAACGTGCGCACCCGCGCCCAGGTCTCGGCCTCAGGAGTGCCCGAGGACGCCACCCAGCTCGTCAGCCAGACCCGTACGCTGACCGACGCCGAGATCACCAAGACCGCCCCCGCCTCCGTGAACCCGGACGGCACCATCACCTACATCCTGACCGTCACCAATCACGGCCCCTCGCAGGCGGTGGACGTGACCGTGCAGGACGAGACCGACGGCAACCGGACCACGATCATCGACCGCCCGGCCGAATGCCCGGGCGGCGGCCTCACCCTCACCTGCCCCCTCGGGACGCTCGCCCCCGCCGAGAGCAGGACGTTCGCCTTCACCGTCGCGCCCGACGTCACCGGCGTGATCGAGAACTGCGCCGCCGTCTACACCGGCAGCCGCGAGGAGAACACCGCGAACAACCGCTCCTGCGCGGAGACCGCCGTGGAGCCCGTGAAGCCCGCGCAGTCCCCGAGCCCGACGCCCAGCCCGCCCACGCCTACGCCCACGCCGAGCCCGACGCTCACGGTGACGCCCACAGCGCCGGGGACACCCGCCGCGACCCCTGCGGAGAGCCCGGTGGCCGCGGGCCCGGACGAGAGCCCCGAGCCGGGCCCTCAGGAGGGCGGAACGGTGGAGGACGCGGGCCCGCCGCCCCCCAGGCCGGAGGCCGGGGACGAGGTCGCGGCCCCGCGCGAGGACAGGGACACCCTGCCCATGACCGGCGTCTCGGTCTGGATGCTCTGGCTCGGCGTGGCCGTGCTCCTCGCGGTCGGCCTGCTCGTCCGTTACTTCTCCCGCCGTGAGCCCACCGACGGCACCCCGTGACGGCCCGCCGGATGTCCGATTCGTGCAAGACCGGGCAGGCCCGCGCTTCCTACGGTGACGTACATGAGCATTCTCACCGACCGAATCCTCCATCCGGGGCAGGACGGATATGACGACGAGCGGCTCGGCATCAACCGGGCCGCCGAGTCCCGCCCCGCCCACGTCCTGACCGCCGCCACCGAGCAGGACGTCGCCGCCGCCGTACGGCTGGCCGCCGGGCGCGGACGGCCCGTCGCGGTGCTGGCCTCCGGGCACGGACCCTCGGCAACGGCCGACGACGCCGTCCTGATCAACACCGGCCGCATGACCGGCGTCCGCGTCGATCCGGTGCGTCGTACCGCCTGGGTCGAGGCCGGCGCGCGCTGGGCCGGCGTACTGGAGCAGACCACCCCGCACGGGCTCGCGCCGCTCAACGGCTCCAGCCCGAACGTGGGCGCCGTGGGCTACCTGACCGGCGGCGGCGCGGGCCTGCTCGGCCGCCGGTACGGCTTCGCCGCCGACCACGTGCGGCGGCTGCGGGTCGTCACGGCGGACGGCCAGGTCCGCGACGTCACGCCCGAGCGGCACCCCGACCTGTTCTGGGCGGTACGCGGCGGCAAGGACAACTTCGGCGTGGTCACCGCCATGGAGATCGACCTGTTCCCGGTCCCGCGCCTGTACGGCGGCGGCCTGTACTTCCCCGCCGAGTCCGTGCCGGGCGTGCTGCGCGCCTACGCCGAGTGGACGCGAGGGGTGCCGGAGGAGATGGCCTCCTCGGTGCTGCTGGCCGCCAATCCCGACCTGCCCGACGTCCCCGAGCCGCTCAGGGGCCGGTTCATGGCCCACGTCAGGATCGCCTACAGCGGCCGCCCGGAGGACGGAGCCGAGCTGGTACGGCCACTGCGCGAGCTCGGCCCGCGCCTGCTGGACACCATACGGGACATGCCGTACGCCGAGGTCGGGACCATCCACCACGAGCCCACGGCCATGCCCTTCGTCGCCTATGACCGCAACGTGCTGCTGCGCCCGCTGGACGAGGACGGCGTGGCCGCGCTCGTCTCGCTCGCGGGACCGCAGGCCGAAGCCCCGTTCATCGCCGAGCTGCGGCACTTCGAAGGCGCCTACGCGCGTGCCCCGGAGCCGCCCAACTGCGTCGGAGGCCGGGACGCCGCCTACTCGCTGTTCGTCGGGACCGATGCCGCGCAGGAGAGCCGGCGGCGGCGCGACGAGCTGTTCGGCGCCCTGCGCCCCTGGTGCACGGGCGGCGCGGTGCTGAACTTCATGGGCGTGGAGGACACGGGCACCGACCGGGTGCGCGCCGCCTACGCGCCGGCCGACTTCGACCGGCTCCGGCGGATCAAGGCGGCCCACGATCCGTCGAACCTGTTCCGCGTCAACTTCAACATCCCGCCGCGGGCCTGACTCATCGCGTGCGGGGCGGCTTCCCGTCCCGGCTCCACGACCCGAGCACCAGCAGCGTCTTCGTCCCCGTCACGTTCCCCGCCGTGCGCAGGCGGTCGATGACCTGCTGGAGATGCCCCAGATCCCGCACGCGTACGTGGATCAGCGCGTCGGGATCGCCGGCGATCGTGAACACCGCCTGCACCTCGGGCACGTCCGTCGCCGTGCGGATGATCTCGCTGACCGGCGTCGTGCCCGGATAACGTAGCTCGGTGAACGCCTCGATGCCCCACCCGAGCTTGGAGTAGTCGATCTGCACACTGAACCCGGTGATCACGCCGAGCTCCCGCAGCCGGTCCACCCGCCGCTTGACGGCCGCGACCGACAGCCCGACCAGCTCCGCCATCTCGGAGAACGTCCTGCGCCCGTCCTCCCGCAGCAGCCGCAGCACATGGTGATCGATGTCGTCCACCTCGGCCATGTGAGAACCTCTCTCTCAGGCGCAAAGAACATCGGCCGCGAAGCCCGGACCCTCACATTGTTTGCATCTTTCGCCGTACATTGCATCTAATACTTGCGCAAAAGCTGCCCGTGTTGCTGTGCTGGGAGTTACCCACGTACGAAGCCAGGAGGTCCGCGTGAGCGTGAGCGAGACTCCCGCCCCCGTGTCGCTCGACGACAAATACACGGCAGCCGACGGCCGCGTGCTCATCTCGGGCATCCAGGCCCTGATCCGCCTGACGCTCGAACAGCGCCGCCTCGACCAGGAGCGCGGCCTGGACACCCGGGTGTTCGTGTCCGGGTACCAGGGCTCGCCGCTCGGCGGGGTGGACCTGGAGATGGGACGCGCGCGGAGGTTCCTGGAGCAGGCGGGCGTGGTGTTCCAGCCCGGCCTGAACGAGGAGCTCGCCGCCACCTCCGTCGCCGGCACCCAGCTGCTCGGCCAGGTGCCGGGCCGGCGCCACGACGGCGTGACCGGCTTCTGGTACGGCAAGAACCCCGGCCTCGACCGGGCCGCCGACGCCATCAGGCACGCGAACACCGCCGGCACCGCGGCCCTGGGCGGCGCGGTGGCCTGGATCGGCGACGACCCCGGCTGCAAGTCCTCCACGCTGCCCAGCTCGTGCGAGCCGATGTGCCAGAGCCTGTCGATGCCGCTGCTCGCGCCCGGCTCGGTCGGGGAGATCGTCGAGTTCGGGCTGCACGCCGTCGCCATGTCCCGCGCCACCGGCCTCTGGGTCGGGCTGAAGATCGTCGCGGACATCGCCGACGCCTCCGCCACCGTGGACCTGGGCCCGCTGCGCGCGGGCATCCCGGCCCCGGAGCGCGAGCCGGGCGGCGCGGTCCCCATCCTGCTCGGCCCCGCCGCGCTCGACGCCGAGCACGACGTGCTCACCCGCCGGCTCGACCTGGCCCGCGCGTACGCCCGCGCGCACGGCCTCAACCGGATCATGTCGGGCCAGGGCAACACCGCCCTGGGCATCCTGGCCTCGGGCACCACGTACGCGGTCGTGCTGCGCGCGCTGGCCGACCTCGGCCTGGACGAGGCCGCGCTGGACGCACTCGGGGTGCGGCTGATCAGGCTCGGGATGCCGTTCCCCATCGCGTACGACGAGCTGGCCGCCATGACCGCCGACCTGGACCGGGTGCTCGTGGTCGAGGACAAGGTGCCGTTCCTGGAAGGGCAGCTCAAGCAGGCACTTTACGGCGGCGAGCGCGCCCCCGCGATCGCCGGCAGGGAGCTGCTGACCGCCCGCGGCACGCTCGCCGCCGAGGACGTGGCCAAGGCCGTAGCCACCTGCCTGGGCATCGAACGGCCCCGTCGTCCGCGCCGCCGCGGCCTGCTGCCCGTGGTGGCCGCGCGCACCCCCTACTTCTGCTCGGGCTGCCCGCACAACACCTCCACCCGCACCTCCGACGACACCCTGGTCGGCGTCGGCATCGGCTGCCACGCCATGATCGCGCTCGACGGGCACGGACGCGGCACCCAGGTCGGCCTCACCCAGATGGGCGGCGAAGGGGCGCAGTGGATCGGCCTGTCGCCGTTCACCGACGACCGGCATTTCGTCCAGAACCTCGGCGACGGCACCTTCCACCACTCCGGCTCCCTGGCGATCAGGGCCGCGGTGGCGGCGGGGGTGACGATGACGTACAAGCTGCTCTACAACGACGCCGTCGCCATGACCGGCGGCCAGCGCGCCGAGGGCCGGCTGGACGTGCCCGCGCTGACCCGCGAGCTGGCCGTCGAGGGCGTGCGGCGGGTGGTGGTCACGACGCCGGAGCCGGAGACGTACCGAGGGGTGCGGCTGGCGGCGAACGCGTCCGTGCGGCACCGCGACGACCTCCCCGAGGTCGAGAAGGAGCTGGCGGCGCTCGACGGCGTGACCGTGCTGATCCACGACGACCGGTGCGCGGCCGAGGAGCGGCGGCTGCGCAAGCGCGGCAAGCTGCCCGTGCCGACCAGGAAGGTCGTGGTCAACGAGCGCGTCTGCGAGGGCTGCGGCGACTGCGGCGACGTCTCCACGTGCCTGTCCGTGCAGCCCGTCGAGACCGAGTACGGCCGCAAGACCCGCATCCACCAGGCCTCCTGCAACTCCGACCTGAGCTGCCTCAAGGGCGACTGCCCGTCGTTCCTGCTGGTCGAGCCGGGTACGAAACGGGCGCACGAGACCCCTGGGCTGCCCTTCGAGCCGCCGGAGCCCGAGTCCAGGCCCGGGGGAGAGGTGCTGGTCAGGATGCCCGGCATCGGCGGCACCGGCGTGGTCACCGTCTCGCAGATCCTGCAGATGGCCGCCCATCTCGACGGGCTGCACGCCGCCGGGCTGGAGCAGACCGGGCTGGCCCAGAAGGGCGGGCCGGTGGTCAGCGACGTGCGGATCTCGCCGCGGCCGGTCAGCGGCTCCGTCCGCGCCTCGCAGGGCACCGCCGACGTGCTCATCGGGTTCGACCTGCTCGGGTCGGCGGCCGACGGCAACCTGGCCGTCGCGTCCCCCGAGCGCACCGTCGCCGTCCTGAACACCTCCGTCGTCCCCACGGCCGCCATGGTCACCGGCCGGGTGGCCGTGCCGGGGCACGCCGAGGCGGTCACCCGCGTCGAGTCCGCCGCCAGGAGCACCATCTGCCTGGACGCCCACGAGCTGGCAGAAGCCCTGTTCGGCGACCACATGCCGGCCAACCTGCTGCTGCTCGGCGCCGCCTACCAGCACGGCTGCCTGCCGGTCTCGGCCGCGTCCGTGGAGCGGGCCATCACCCTCAACAGGGCCGCCGTCGAGCAGAACCTCGCCGCCTTCCGCTGGGGCCGCGCCGCCGCGGCCGACCCGGAGCTCGTGCGCAAGACCGTGCTGCCCGCCGCCGAGCCCGAGCCCGAGGGGCTCGACCAGGTCGTGGCCGCCCGCGCCGCCGACCTGACCGGCTACCAGAACGCGGCCTACGCCCGTACGTACACCGAGGACGTGCGCCACGTGGCGGCCGTCGCGGCCGAGCGGGCGGGCGCGGAGGCGGGCGCCGCGATCGCCCTCGCCTACGCCCGCGGCCTGCACAAGCTCATGGCCTACAAGGACGAGTACGAGGTCGCCCGCCTGCACCTCGACCCGGCCGAGAAGGCGCGCAGGGAGCGCGAGTTCGGCCGGGGCGCGGTCGTGTCCGTGCTGCTGCACCCGCCGCTGCTGCGCGCCATGGGCATGAAGCGCAAGATCGAGGTACGCCGCTCGGCCGGCGTCCTGTTCCGCGGGCTGCGGGCGGCCAAGGTGCTGCGGGGCACGGCGTTCGACGTGTTCGGCCTGGCCAAGGTACGCCGCGTCGAACGCGCCCTCGTCGCCGAGTACCGTGACCTGATGCGCGCCGCCCTGACCCGGCTCACTCCCGGCACCGCCGACGCCGTCGAGGAGATCGCGGGCCTGCCCGACCTGATCCGCGGGTACGAGGACATCAAGCTCGCCAGGGTCGCCGAGTTCCGAGAGCGCGCCGGCACCGCCCTGACGCGGCTGGGCGAGCCCGCCGCCGCACACCCCGCCTGAGCCAGGAGTGACCGTGACAGTCGACCGCCTGCTGCCCGACCAGGACGCCAAGGACCTCATCGAGCTGACCCGCGAGATCGCCGGCAAGGAGCTCGCGCGCCGGGTCGACGAGCATGAGCGCGCCGAGACGTACCCGGACGGGTTGTTCGCCACGCTGGGTGCCGCGGGGCTGCTCGGGCTGCCGTACCCGGAGGAGCTTGGGGGCGGCGGGCAGCCGTACGAGGTCTACCTCCAGGTGATCGAGGAGCTGGCGATGCGGTGGGCCGCCGTCGCGGTCGCGACCAGCGTGCACACGCTCGCCTGCTTCCCCGTGGCCGCCTACGGCACCCCCGAGCAGCGCGACCGGTGGCTGCCCGACATGCTGGCCGGACGCCTGGTCGGCGGCTACAGCCTGTCGGAGCCGCAGGCCGGCTCCGACGCGGGCGCGCTCACCTGCAAGGCGGAGCGGGTGGAGAACGGCTACCGGATCACCGGCAACAAGGCGTGGATCACGCACGGCGGCATCGCGGACTTCTACGCCCTGTTCGCCAGGACGGGGGAGGGCTCGCGGGGCATCTCCTGCTTCCTCGCACCGGGGGCGGCCGACGGGCTCTCGTTCGGGCGGCCCGAGGAGAAGATGGGGCTGCACGCCGTGCCGACGACCAGCGCGCACTGGGACGGCGCGGTCCTGGACGCCGACCGGCTGCTCGGCGAGGAGGGGCAGGGGCTGCAGATCGCCTTCAGCGCCCTCGACTCCGGCCGGCTGGGCATCGCCGCCTGCGCCACCGGGCTCGCCCAGGCGGCGCTGGACGAGGCCGTGGCCTACGCCAAGGAGCGGCAGACGTTCGGCAAGAAGATCATCGATCACCAGGGCCTCGGGTTCCTCCTCGCCGACATGGCCGCGGGGGTGGACAGCGCGCGGGCGACGTACCTGGACGCGGCCCGCCGGCGGGACGCGGGGCTGGCGTACAGCCGGCAGGCGAGTGTGGCCAAGCTGGTGGCGACCGACGTCGCGATGAAGGTCACCACCGACGCGGTGCAGGTCTTCGGCGGGTACGGATATACGCGCGAGTTCCGCGTGGAGCGCTATATGCGCGAGGCCAAGATCATGCAGATCTTCGAGGGCACGAACCAGATCCAGCGGCTGGTGATCAGCAGGCACCTGGCCAAGTAGCCTCTGACCGCGTGCTTCCCCCGTGCCCGGGCGCCAGGATGTCCTCGACACTCGATGGGGCACAGCGGCTTCCCGCTCGGCCAGGCGCTCCAGAAGAAGCATGCCGAAGGCGAGTCGGCGATTGCGGCCACCACCCAGAGAGCCGGAGACAAGATCAAGGCGAGGAGGGGCAGGATTGATGACGACGTTCAAGAAGTGGAACCGCGCCAAGCACGTTGAGCAGGCCGGAGGGGAAGAGGCTCTGGCCGAGACCCGACGGATGGTCGACGATTTCATTGACGCCTGGCAGCTCGCCCAACGCCGCAAGAGCGCCGCTCTAACGCGCCGCCATGATGGGTGTGACGAAGGCGCGTGTCTCACAGATCGAGCGTGGCGAAGTCTCATCAGTGGATGTGGTGGCCCGTTACGTGGAGGCCATCGGCGGACATCTTGAGCTCACCGCCAGTTTCCCCGGCGGCACCTACCGGCTACGCGCCAGCAGGATGCGGAAGACGCATAAGCGACACTTCAAGTTCGTGGGCTCGCATGCCAAGCCGCGCACTACCGACGCCCGATAGCTAGCCCAGCAAAGGAACCAGTCGGCCGGCACGGCCATGTCCAGGCTTCGATGCGGCCGGACTGGAGTGCCTCGGGTTGAGCGGAGGCGGAAGGTTAACCCCGGGGTCGGCGTGGTCGCTGGCTCGTGCTCTGGTCCGTCTCGCACGAACGGGCAGCTCTCCCAAAGAAGCTTTTCGTGATCAGCCCCCTCCGCTGAAGAAGCCGCGCGATCAGGTATCTGTCAGCCGTCGCCGTTTATCGTGCCGCAGTTGCCCACCCAGTGCTCTTAGCCTGTTCAGCTTTCGGTCCGCCGGATCGCCTGCGGCCACTTCGAGCAGGTATGACCTGAACAGCGCTTCTGTGTCGCGCGTCATGCAAAGCTGATCGAGCTTTTCCTTAAGGGGAAGTGCCGCGGAATGAGTACTGGCGTCGTCCGCAGAAGCGGCCGTTCCCTTCTCCGCCTCGTTCAGCAATTTCCCGACTGCCTGGTGTGACATACCCAGCAGGTAGCCGATGTCCCGGTGAACGTAACCCCTTCGCGCCAGATCAGCCACTGTTGCTTGCGTCGCTTCGGCAGCCTTCTGTTTGACCAGGGTCGCCGCGAGACGGGTTGTCAGCGTGGCCTCCAGTTCTGCAGCGACTTCGTCGTCGGTCACGGTCAACTCGAAGTCGGCGTCAATCTCGGAGACACCCACATCCAGCATGGCAGCCACCAGGTCGCGCGCCATTTCCTCGGATTGCTCCAAGCGCTTCACCTGGGTGTGGTAACTGCGCTTGAGGCGGGGTCCGGAGACAGTCAAAGCCCACCAGGCATCACTCCTGCTGGCGGTGATGGTGTAAGTGTCGCGCTTGCTCACTGCTCCTCCTGCTCCTTCGCAACCTCGGCAAGGGATGCTCTCCCAGTTCTCCGGGATTCCTTTCGCTGTGCGCTCGTTGACTTCCGAGTGGAGAGACGCCGGCATCGCTTCCGAGCCGACATGCCACTTGGTGTGGTTGCCGCCTTCGCTTGAACGAACGGACACGTCGTATTCCTTGGCGAGCCTGCGCATCCGCCGCTCAAGATCCCGCTTCCTCATCACCAGTGTAGGCTACCGAGGTTGCATAGAAACAGGCAACTAAGGTTGCAGATTCATGCGGCGCCCGCCCGGAACGCGCTTGTGCTCTGGGCGCAATTTAGGAAATCGCCACTACCAAATTACGTCCGGCCCACTATCGTAAATATGGGCTGGATCGTTACAGGTTTTGCGGGCCCATTGTAGTGATCTTTCTCATATTGTTGAATGATCATGGCGAAAGGTAAAGCTTGTTTGTTGTTTCGCACCACAACAGATTGAGGGTGTCAGTGAACAAGTTAGTCAACGCGGCGGGGCGGCCGAGGCCGCCCCGCCGCCTCGCCTTGGCGACGGCGCTTACAGTGACAGCATCGCTACTGGTGGCAGGTGTCCCAGACGCAGCGCAGGCCGTTGCAGGGCCGACCGTGCCTGCCACACCTTCCGTCACCAAACTCCCGCGTCCTGACGATCCTGACGCATCGCTTAGAGCGGCTATCGAGGAAGCGAAGAAGCAGAATAAGCCGGTAGCAGTGGAGGAGGCGTTCACCGAATCATCTCGTACCTGGGCTTATCCCGACGGGCGTTTGACGTTACAGTCATATGCGGGCCCGTCGCAGCTTAAACAGGGCGATGGTTCGTGGGCGTGGATAGATACTTCTCTGGTGGAGAAGGACGGCGTCCTAAAGCCCAAGCTGGCCAAGGCCGACGTGCAGTTCTCTCTTGGCGGGAACGCTCCGTTCGCGTCGCTGGAGCGTGACAAGGGTCAGCGGTTCGCCTTGTCGTGGCTGAAGGATCTGCCGCGGCCCAAGGTCGAGGGAAATGTCGCCACCTATGCGGATGCGGCCGGTCCCGGCGCGGATCTCGTGCTTACCGCGCTGCCCGACGGCTTCCGGCATGATGTCATCCTGCGGGAACGTCCGTCCGCGCCGGTGGAGATCCGCATCCCGATCGAGACGGACAAGCTCACCTTCGGCAAGTCGAGGGACGGCATGCTGAAGCTGTCCGACGGTTCCGGAGCCGTGGTCGCGCAGGCCCCCGCTCCCGTCATGAGCGAGGCTGCCGCCGCTGCCACAACCGGGACGGGGCAGGCTGCGCGGGCGCAGTCTTCCGCCGAGATCACTACCCAGGTCGAGAAGGACGGCAAAGGCAAGAGCACGCTGGTGCTCACTCCCGACCCCAAGTGGCTGGCTGATCCGGCCAGGCGCTATCCCGTCGTGGTGGACCCGACCACCACGTTGACGCTGCAGTCGAACTTCTACCTGTATTACAACTGCGGCAGCAGCTCCATCATGACCGGCGACGCGCTGTGGGCGGGTAGCTCGCAGTCCAGTTGCGCCACGACGCAGCCGGTCAGCCATCTACGCACCTACCTCGACTTCGACACCACGGCGATCGTCGGGCGCGCGGTCGGCTCGGCTCAGCTGGAGTTGTACGCCTCTCGGGCGTTCAACGGCTGCTCTTACACCGGAGCGCTGAAGGTCTCCCGGCTCATCTCCGGCTGGGGCACGGGCGCTGAAGCCAATCCGCCGCGCGACTGGGCCAACAAGCCGAAGGTCGCCGAGGCCGGCTCTCAGCTGCAGGTGTGTCCCGCCTACAACCAGGTCCCGCGCGCGGTGACGTGGGAGATCAAGGACATCGCCAACGCCTGGGCGGCCGGTGCCACTGATCACGGCCTGCAGCTCCGCGGCGAAAACGAGATCCAGAACACCGGGGCCGGCACCCCGGGCTGGATCGAGTTCGACTCCTCCTACAAGACCGGGGGACGCCCGCCCAAGCTGACCGTCAGCTACATGCTGCCGCCGGAGATCCCCACCGTGACGGCCGAGTCCATCGATTCCCTCGACGGCACCGACGCGATCGCCCGCGCGCAGAACGTGAAGGTCGGCTTCAGCTCAAGCGTGCCCGAGGCCACCAACCTCAACTACACCGTCACCGTCAACGAATCCACGATGATCCCGCCGCCCACGGCGCCGACGGGACATGTCGCGCATTGGAAGTTCGACGAGGACACCGGCGCGGCCAGCGCAGCCGATGCCAGCGGCAACGGCCACACCGCCACCTACTCCGGCAGCCGCCGTAAGAGCGTCACCGGCAAGGCCGGCTCGGCCATCGACTTGAACGACATGACCGGCAGCAACGGCTGCTGCGTCCCCGACTCCTACGCCGCCACCAGCAGAGCGGTACTCAGCCAGAACTCCAGCTTCTCCCTCAGCACCTGGGTCAAGCTGAAGAACAGCGACATCACCCAGTACGTCGCCAGCCAGGACGGCGACCCGTTCGGACTGGCCCTGTACTACCTGAGCACCTCACAGAAGTGGCGGCTGCAGGTCAGCGGCGCTGGCGGCTCGACCGGCTACGGGATCTGGGTTGACACCACTCAGCCCGTCAGAACCGATGCCTGGTCGCACATCGTCGCCCTGTATGACGCCTCGGCCGCCAAGATCCGGCTCTACGTCGACGGCGTCCTGTCAGCTGAGGCCGACTACCAGCCATCCGGCACCGTCACCAGCGGACCCTTCCGCATCGGTGCCAGGAAGGGTGACACCGGCCAGCAGTACCTGCAGGGCGCCATCGACGACATGCGCCTCTACCAGCGCGCCCTGACTGCCAAGGAGGTCAAGGACCTCTACGGTGAGGTGTCCGCCACCAGCTACAATGCCAAACCGTCCGGCCAGGTCATCGAGCAGACCTTCGAGCTGCATAACCCGGCCAGCCTCAAGTTCGTGGTCAAGGCATGTCGCACGAGCGTCACCCCGCCCTCCTGCAATGAGGGCCCGGCCTACAGGATCACCTCCGACGCCCCGATGCTGCCATCCGATGCCGAGACCGGCATGGCCGACCCCACGCAGCCGATCCTGTCCGGCATGGTCAATCGCCCTTCCGGCGGTCAGATGAGTGCCAAGTACTACCTGTACGACAGCAGTGGCACCCCCGTCGGCGCGGCCCCGCTCGGCATCCGCACCGTCAACGGTGGCGAACGAGCCTCCTTCCAAGTGCCGGCCAGCACCGTCCAACCCGGCACCACCTACACCTGGCAGATGAGAGCCTGCGTCGGCGAGGTCAGCTCGGCACCAGACCCCGACCCGGACCCCGGCCCGACCCCGGACCCCGATTTGAAGGCTCGCTGGTCCTTCGACGAGGGAACGGGCACGATTGCGGCAGATTCCTCGAGCAATGATCACACTGTCACGCTCAACGGCGCGACGTGGGCAACCGGCAAAGACCAGTCCGGGGTGCAGCTCAACGGGACCTCCACCAGCTATGGCGTCACGAACGGGCCGGTGATCCATACCAACGGCAGCTACACCGTCTCGGGCTGGGCTCGCATCGACAACACCACAGCCGACCACACCCTCGCCAGCCAGGACGGAGCAGTCAACAGCGCCTTCAAGCTCGGCTACGCCCCGGGCGACAAGAAATGGCGCATGATCACTTACCAGTCCGACACTACCAACGCGACCCCTGTCAGAGCCCTGTCCACCCAGGACGCGGTCGCCAATCAGTGGACCCACCTGGTCGGCGTCTACGACGCCGCCGCCGGCAGACTCCGGCTGTACGTCAATGGGATTCTCAACGCCGACGTTGCCTTCACCAGTACCTGGGACGCCACCAGCAACGTCCAGATCGGCCGCAGCAAGGCCAACGGGGCACTCAACTACTACCTCAAGGGCAGCTTCGACGAAGTCCGCTTCTACCAAAGAGCCCTCACCACTGAGGAGATCACCGCCCTCCACACCAACCCTGCCATTGAGGCCACGGCGTCGGCTCCGGCTGCCGTACACGAAGTCGTCAACGGACCAGAGGTGTGCACGGCCAAGACAGCAGCAGTCTCTTTCACCACCCCCGGCACACCCCCGCCACCCCCAGTCGAGGACATCCGGAATCTGACACTGGGCAAGGACAGCTTCGTCATCAAGACAGCTAAGACGGACCCCGTCGCATGCAACGGCGCACCGTGCACCGTGGAGGACGTCACCGTCATGCGGGTCGGCGGCATCGGCGCCGACAGAACAGCAGCAGTGATCGGGTTTAAGCTCGACGAACTGCCAGATGGGGTGGCCATCTCCGAAGGCATTTTCAAGCTCGGCACCGCCGCCTGCGCGGGAGTCGCCTGCCCGACGGATACTGTCGTCACAGCAACGCCGTTGAAGACACCAGTCACCAGCGAGAGCAAAGGGTCGGATCTGCCGAACGATGCCAGCGGCGGCGACTTCTCGCTGCCGATCGGCGATGCTAAGGCGGACATCGCTGACGATGCTTTCCGGTGGCTGCTGCTCACCTCCAACAAGGACGAGGTCATCACCTTTGGCGAGGCGGCAGCGGTTGAGCAGCCGTCGCTGGTGCTCACTTACCTGCCTGCGAAGCCACCGAGCAAGGTTCTCAATCTCGCTGCGCAGGCAGGCGATGCCAGTGCAATGGCCAGTTGGGGCCTGCCCCTGGACAACGGCAGCATGGCGATGCTGGACGGCTACGACGTCGAGGTGGCCAACAGCACTGGCTCCGTGGTGAAGACCCTGGCGGTCAAGGACCCGTATGCGGCGATCACCGGGCTGACAAACGGCGAAGCCCACACAGTAAAGGTACGCGCCAAGACCGCATTCGGGCAGAGCGACTGGGAGACGACGACGGTCACCCCGAAGGCCGTGCCGCCACCGCCGGTCAAAGACGCGACCAACCCGTGTATCCCGTTCCTGGATGGCGAGCAGCCGCCGACAAGGGCTGCGGCCCAGGAGTCCGGGGCGCAAGAGTATGTCGACCGGGTCAAGGGCTACTACCAGGCGCAGGACGCCGTCCTCGAAGGCCGATCGGCCACGATCTGGGACGCGGCTGGTGTCACTCCCTCCGGGCCCAACACGGCGAAACTCTCACTCCTCAACGCCGCCCTGGTTCATGATCAGCGGGCTCTGGAGGACAGAGGCATTACTCGAAGTGGCTCCGCGGTAGAGGTGCGCAACGGCGTGGTGCAAGCCATGCCCAATGGCACTGTTCGGGTCTTCGCCGAGGTGAAGCGCACCTGGACCGACACAAGCGATTCCGCACCTGGCACGGCCGTGGCTGAGGCACGATTGACAGCCGGTACAGCGGGCCAAGCCGAAGGCATCGAATCCACCATTTCCATCTCCGTCTTCGACCGCTGCGGAAATCACACCTTCATTGACGCCCCGCTGCCGAACTACCAAGACGGGACCGACGGGTATGATCCGTGCTCCGGTTTCGCGCACCCCGATGGCCAGGTCGAGGAGGTCTGCGGGGTATCGAGTGGCACTACGGGAGGTAGTGCGGGACCGGGTCAGTGCGCGACGTATCACTGGAGTCTGTACTGCGAGAAGACCGACTACCTCGGGAAGAAGGGGTGGCATGTCCGCAGCTCCATCGAGTCCGAGTGGCTTCATCACGAAGGGTACGGCAACCTGAATCTCATGCAGCGGTGGGATATAGACACCTTCAGGAATCACATGTTTCTATATCCGACAAACGCGAAGTGGGGATGGGGGACCGAGTTCGGCAAGGCCGTAGCTAAAGCGCTTAAAAGCAAGCAGTATGGCACCGGGATGGGCATCAAGGCGTTCACTACCTTCCGCCACAATCTCCAGGTGGCCGAGGCCAAAGCAGGTGTTACGGTTGATCCATTGTCCTGGAATGGTTCCGGCACGACGACAGGGACAATCGTCGGCGAGTTGGCGGTCAAGTACGACCAGGATCAGAAGATCGGCGAGCACACCGCGGTAAATGACGATCCGTTTTACCCGATGGCGGTCGATGAGTCCTACAGGCATGTCGTATCGGAATGCAAGGCGCCCTATTTGGGTAACTGCGAAATCGATCGGTTCGGCCACTATCTGGAAAGCGGTCTCAAGCTCTTCTTCACATTCAAGGGCCAAGGGTACTCGGTCAAAGTTCGCCACACCGTCCGTTGCGACGTGGAAAGATACGGGATCGAGAACGACTGGGGAGCGTACGTCAAGGGAATCACCATCCCCTTGAAGTGCGTTCGGGGATCCACTCTCGAAAACCAGAAATTCCCGATGAACTAACCTGTCCTGTCCGGTGACGCGATAGCTGGAGGGGCGAATTATCGGAATCCGATAATTCGCCCCCTCTCAATGAAAGGATCGTGATGGCGCTTGGCCACGACGAGTCGCTCGCAAGAGGGGAGTCATGAATGAAGGGTTTAACGCGCTCGCGCCTACGTCTTCTTGCGGCTTCGTTTATGGGCCTTTTTGCTATTGCAATAGGCATCCTCTGGGTGCAGTGGAATGCCCGCGCTGGTCTCTGGGGAAATTATCTCCGCACTGAGCGTGCTCGTGTGGTGCTCGCGAATGCCTATGCTGTTGGGAATCCCGACTACAGCATAAACTTCAAATATTTGGATGACGATGACATTCAAATAACACCGTTCGGCGGATCCATTGAAGTTCATGTTGAACCGCGCCCACCGGATCCCCTCTTCGAGAGACCGGAGCGGCTGCATTCGCAAAATCTGCACCTCAGCCCAGATGGGAGTATCAATGTTCCGCAGCTACCTAGATGGAGCATGACAGAAGCCCTCTCCATCTTTTCGGATGAGGGAGAGGCGACGCGGCCCAGTAAAGAGAACGTGGACGAACTGCTCGGTCGCCTGGGTAGGGGAGTTAGCGCCGTGGCGGTGGTGAAACTGAAGGCCCCCCTGGAGGAGGAGGATATCTATCGTATGCAGTCTGGTTCTGAAGATATCGATATGGTATTGCTCTCCCCGGGAGATCATTCCAGAAAACCCATCTCATGGAGCAAGGATTTCTGTGCACAGAGAGGCTTCGAGGCCTGTAGCGGATCTCCTGTGCAGGTATTCCAACGATGGGTTTCGCTGCTCGACACAAGCGATATAACCGCGCTTGCAGCATTCGGCCTGGATTTGGGCGAGCTGCAAAAATGTGCGGCCGCGGGACTTGTTTATGGATTTATCACAAGTGGCGATCCTGTGCCGATGAGAAGACTACTCAGTAATGCCAGCATTGAGTCACTTCAGGTCGTGGACGTAAGGCTGCGTTGACCGGTATCACTCTAAGAGTGGCTCTGCCAAGATTCGCACCCGCACATCACCGCTGGAACACGCCGCGCATTGGTCAGCCTGGAGGCGCCGCCATCAAGCACGTGCGCGCTGGTACCACCGCCGAACTCGCCTTGTGGCGTTGAACAGGTGCTTGATCTCGGCGACCGTCGGCGGGATCAGGCCGGGGTTCTCGGGCGGCTGCTCATCGGGATGGCTGGGTGGCATGGCCTGGGTGTCGGTACGGTTCCGTGCTGCCGCCGCGCTGGTCACGCAGACCGCCAGGGCGGCCATGACCAGCACGATGTGCCGCAGGAGGGCCTCATAGAGGCGGACCTGGGATTCGTCCAGGCCGAACAGGCTCTTGCCGGCCTCGAAACTCTCCTCCACCGGCCATCTCAGCCCTGCGGCGGGATCAGGCGGGGCAGCGTGACCGGCCGACCGTCGGGGACGAAGCAGTAGTGGAAGGCCAGCTCGCCGGTGGTGCGGTGCTTGCGGATGAGCAGGTAGTGGGCGGGGCTGGCGGTGGCCGTCCAGGAAGGCGCGCAGCTTGGTGCAGGCGCCGTAGACCTCGTCGTCGGCCACGAAGTCCAGGCGCACGTTGTCGGCATAGGACTCGCTCAGCAGGTCGATTACCAGTTCGCCCTTGGTGGCGAAGGTGAGATCCAGCGGCAGGCTGGTGATGAGGGCGGTGACGGGGTCGCTGATCTGCTCAGCGGGATCCATTGCCGGCCGCCGATCAGCGCGTGCCCACGCTGGCGCGGACGTAGGCCAGGTAGACGGTGTTGATGCCGTTGTCGATGCCGCCGGGCGCAGCCCATGTGCGGGTGCCACCGGAATACGGCGGAAACGGGCCGCGGACTGAGGTAACCACTGGTCAGTGGCCTGCGAGTGCGGCGTAGGCGGTAGATCTGCCGCAACCGCGGTGGCCTCGACCAGGCCCTCGCCGCTGTGCGCGGGACGGCAGCGTCCTCACGGTGACCAAGTTCGACCGGATCGCCCGCAACATGGTCGAGGCCAACGAGATCCTGACCGACCTGTCCGGACGCGGCGTCCTGTTCGGCCTGGGCGCCAACGTCTACGACTGGAACGACCGGTTCGGGCGGCTGTTCCTGCAGCCCCTCGCCATGGTCGCCGAGTTCGAGGCCAACCTCGGGCACATGCGCACCTGCGGGGGCATGGCCCTGGACAAGAAGAACGGCAAGCTACGTACGTAGGTGTAGGTCCGGCCGTTCTCGGCGGCCTTGGCGCGGTCGGCCTGGGCGAACAGGGCGGTGCAGCGGGGCCGTCGGCAGCGCAGGCCTTCGCCGACGTCGGCGGCGTCCCAGAGCAGCCCACCGACGTCCAGGGGCATGAGGGGTGGGGTCGCACGCCGCGGCTTCCCAGCAGCCGGTCGTCCCGTGCCGGCCGGTTCTCCTCTCGTGGGTCCACGATTACGTGGGCGTACTTGTCCCTGGCGACGTCGGGCTGCTTGAACCAAGACGAAACCGTGTCTGACAGAACCCGACCGCAGCCCGGGAGTCTGGCAGCTATCGGGGCGGGGAAAGCGCCGTGTTGAAGGCCTTTGCGAGCGTGCCTTCAAGCCCCGGGCGATTGGGTGACCGGAACCACGACCCGTGAGATCGACAAGTCGATCGTCCGGTGTGACGGCAGCATCCTCGTTGAGGTAGCCGGGTCGTCGCCGGTTCCCAGATTCCGCTCCCAGCGCGGATGCGACCCGCCCGCAACGACCAGCCGAATCCGGTTGTTTCGCGCGAACCGGTGCGCGACGGCGTCGAGCTCCATACGAATTAGGCCCTGGGGCGCCGAAGGGTCGAGTCGGACGAACCCGTCGCTGACGTTGCGCGAGCGGCCTTGGGCATCCACTTCCGACACGCGAACGAACAGGTCGGCGAAGGGGTTGTCGGAAGTGTGGCCCAGTTCTACAACTGGGCTGCCGACGACCTCGAGCTCCGTGGTCAACGGATCTGAGGTGAATGTCAGCACATCGGAACGCGAGGCGAGCGCGCTGTCATCGGTGTAGCCCGCGGTCACTCCCGGGGAAACTTGTGTGACGAACGCGCCACCGTACGTGGGGGTCGGCTGGGCTGGGTCGTAGGTGAACTCGCTCACTTCTCCGGCGTCGGCCGGTTGAGCGGTCAGGAGGTGGCCGGAGCGGGGATACAGGATCTGCTCGACCGTCGCCGGCGGCCAGGACGGAAGGTCGCGCCACCCCTCGCCGGGGCCGCTGATGAACACCTTGACCGGCGTGGCGCGGCGCCGGTCGCTTGATCCGGCCAGATGCTCGTCGAACCAGGCGAGGGCTTCGGGGAGCAGGACGCGGGCACCCTCGGCGCCCCCCTGAGCATGCGTCCACGGACCCATGGTGAGTCCGGCATCGACGCCCCGATCGGTCAGCCGCGCGTACTCCGCCAGCGTCTGGCGAAGAAAGCCGTCCTGCCAGCCGCCCTGCAGCAACACGGGAACGTGCACCCGATCCAGCGCTTCAGTCAGGTCGGCGCGTTTCCACCATGGGTCTCCCAGATCCCGCCGGCTGACCCACTCGCGATACCAAGGCGCCTTCCCGTCCATCAGCTTTTCGGCGGTGTCGGCCAGCGGAAGAGCTGCCAGGGCCTTCTTGATACGGCCCCGGGCAGACAGAACCGCAATCATGCGAGGCAGGATGGGCTCCTCCTGCTTGGTGGTGACGAACGACCATTCGAACATCGTGCTGAGCGAGAACGCCCCGCCGGTGTAGACGAGTGCGCCGAAGTTGTGTGGCGCGCACGCGATGACCGCGGTTACCAGCTCTGGAGGCGGATCCATCAGCAAAGTCCACGCGGCGAAGCCGACAGATGAAAAGCCGTGCGTGGCGAAGCGCCCGTCGAACCACGGCTGCTCGCGCATCCAAGCGACGATGTCGGCCGCATCGTCGACTTCCCGCATGTGCGGTTCGAAGGTTCCCCCCGATCCGAACGTGCCCCGCCACCGGACCAGCACGACCCGATAGCCATGGCAGGCGAACACTGCGCCCGTCATCGCCGTGCCCATCACGTTGTAGCCGTAGGGGGAGCTGACGAGAATCGTTCCCGACACCGGTCTCTTCGGCTCCAAGAGATCCGCCAACAGCTCGACGCCGTCTCTCATCGGGATCCGCACGTTGTGCGTCACGCTGTAGTCGCTTGTCGAAGCGGGCAGCCGAGCGTACTTCGTCCACAGCAGGTCGGCGAGCCGTTGCCCGAGCGTCCGATCTTTGGCTCGTTGGTTCATCTCTCTCCTCTGCACCACAACACGTGCCTGGCCATGCGGCTCTCCCATCGCCCGCATCGGCCCGCGGACGCTCGACCCGGGTCCCGTCTGCCGCCGAGCGGTATCCCTCGTCCGCCGTCTGGCACACAGTAACACCAACTTTCAATAACTACTGAAAGTTCGTGTTACTACGGTACCCTTGCGACGAGACGACTGAAGGGAGCGCCGTGCGCGAAGACGAGATGGACGAACTCGCCAAATTCGTCGAGCGCTTCGCCTCCACCCTCACCGAGGCCGGCTTCCCGCGCCTCGCCGCCCGCGTCTTCGCGACACTCCTGGCCAGCGAGAGCGGGCGAATGACCGCGGCTGAACTCGCGGAATGGCTGCACGCCAGCGCCGGTGGGGTCTCGGGCGCCGTCCGCTACCTGGTCCAGCTCCGCCTCATCCGCACGGAACGGGACCCGGGAACGCGCCGCCACGCCTACGTCGTGGACGGCTCGTGGTACGAGTCCACGCTCCTCGCGAACCCGTTCCTCGAAAGAGGCGAGGCCGACCTGCGAGACGCCATCGCCATCCTGGGTGACTCACCAGCGGCCGACCGGCTGAACGAGACGCTCGAGCTCATCCAGTTCCTCAAGGACGAGACCCGCGCGATGATGCGCCGCTGGCATGAGCGCAAGGCGGCACTGCGAACACGGTGAACCGCCGAGACGGGCGTCACCTACCCAGTGGGCTTCAACGAGGTTGAGGAACCGACAGTCAGCCGCTATCGATGAAAACGATCTTGCGAGGAGGCCAAAGGGCAGAAGCGGGATGCGGGTGGGATGCTGCTGGTCAGCGTCCCGCGAGTGCCGCGTAGGCGGTGGAGCGGCCAATCTTGAGGGTACGGGCAGCCTCAGTGATCGAGACACCGTCGTCGACCAGACGGCGTAGTGTGGCCAGCTCGGCGGGGCCGATGACGTGCGGCCGGCCGGTCTTCTTCTTGCCCGGCAACATGGCACCAGTGGCCTCACGGCGCTTGGCGGCGGCGATCCCCTCGGCCTGGCGCTCGGCGCGCAGCTCCAGCTCGTATTCCGCGGCTGCGGCCAGGACCGCGAACATGAACCGGCCCTCCTTGGTGCCCAGATCAAAGTTCTCCGTCAGCGACGCCACCGTGATGCCTCGGTCGCGCAGCTCGTTGACCGTGGTCAGCACGTGCCCCGCTGAGCGGCCCCACCGGTCGGACTTCCAGAACTTCAGCGTGTCGCCCGCCTGAGGCAGCACCAGGAGCGCCTCCCACGCCGGTCGCGCGACCCCGCGCTTGCCCGACTCCTTCTCCATGACCAATTCGTCGTAGCCGCTGGCTGCCAGGGCGTCGAGCTGGAGCTGCGGGTTCTGGTCACGCGTCGAGACTCGTGCGTACGCCCAGACGGTCATCAGCCACCCTCCCGGCGGTGTCCAGAAACGTAAACCTTTCCGGACACCTTAGCGACCAGGCACGATGCCGTCCAGAAACGTCTGTCCAAAAAGTCGATCCAACATGATCGGGTATTTCGTCACGGGGCGAACAGGACGCGGGACTCAAGATCGAGGCGAGTAGTGGGAGCGGCCGGCGGGCTGAGGTTGAGTATCCAGTTGCCGAACCGGCGGATGACGTGGGTGATGTAGGGCGAGATGGTGGCCAGGTCATCCGGATCGACGGGACGGCCTTCGGCGGCGATGGCGTTGGCGGCGTCGGTGATGTCGCAGGCGGTCGAATGAATGACACAGTTGGCCAGCAGCTCGTTGAACTTGATGATCTTTTCGTGGTAGTCGGGGTCGTTGTGGCCGATGAGCTTGCCGCCGAACATGAGCCAGTCGGCGAAGCCGTGGAAGGCCTCGTTGCGGTTGGTGACCTGGGTGATCTGCTCGCGCAGGTCTGGATCCGACAGGTAGCGCAGCAGCGTGATGGTGCGCACCGCGCGGCCGAGTTCGCGAAAGGCTCGGTAGAGGCGGTTTTTCCGGGAGTGATTGCCGAGCCTGCGCAGCAGGGTGACCGAGGAGATCCGGTTCTGGCGGATGGAGATCGCGGTGCGCAGCAGGTCGGTCCAGTGAGTCTCGATCAGCCGCCAGTCGATCGCCTCGTCGCCGAACAACGAGTCGATGTGCTCGTAGCGGGTCTCGGCGTCGGGCCGGTAGAAGATCAGGTCGTGCCAGTTGCGGATGCGGGGCAGCAGGTCGAACCCCAGGAGGGCGGCCAGGCCGAAGACCGGCAGCGACTGGCCTTGGGTATCTGCGTGGATGGTGTCCGGCTGGATCTCCGAGGCGTTCTTTAGCAGGCCCTCGATGATGTAGACCGCCTCCCACACCCCACAGGGAATGAAGTGGCTGAACAAGGCGACGTAGGTGTTCGAGATGTGCCTGTACGCCAGGCCGCCGTAGCCTCCGTATCGGATGTGGGACTCGGCGAGCAGGTTGTTCTCCCACGTCTCGACTTGGGAGCCGTCCGCGGCCACGGTCTTGCCGTCACCCCACACCGAGGCAATGTCGAGCTGATTGAAGGCGTTGATTACCGTGGTGGAGGCTTTGGCGATCTTCTCGCTGGTGGCGTGCTTGTTCGCGGCCAGGGCTAGCTCGGCGGCGCTGACCTTGCCGCGCATGTGCGCGGCAACCTGGGCCGGGCCGAGCAGGGTGCCGTAGGTGAACACCATGAGCACATACCGGCCGAGCGCTTCCTTGATCTTCGGGTCGGAGCCGGACGCAGGCCCGAAGTGATGGTGCCATCCCAGCTGGTAGGCGGTGCGGGTGAGGATGTCCAGCAGGTCGCGCTGCGGCAGCCGATCGTGTACCGCCTCCTCCAGCTTGAGCGCTTCCGCGCTCCGCTCGGCGCCTTTGCGGCGGCGCAAGACGGGCCGGCCACCCTCCAGGACGAGGTCGGTGTTGCCCGGGTAGCCGGCGTCCACGCTCGCCGCGGTGTCGGCCAAAAGCTTCTTGTAGTGGCCGGTCAGCTCGCGGGCCTCGGCCGGCAGCCCGGCCTCGGTGCAGAACTTTTCGACCAGGGGCGCGCACTCCTCCCAGGACATGAGCTGGTCGTGCAGGTTGGCGTAGGAGTCCGACCCGGCCACCGCGATATCGCCTGATCGCAGCTCGGCGGCGAGGTAGGAGAACACGCACACCTCCAGATGGCGGCGTACCAGCATGCCCGGCCGGGCCGGATCCTTCAGAATCTTCCGCCACATCCCCGAAGCGAACGCGTCGATGGCCACCGACAGCGTCACGGTCACCGAGGCACCATCGGGGCCTTGCCGCTCCACGGTGAGGCGTTCGGGGACGAACGCGGAACGGGCGCCGCGCTGGGCCATCACGTACTCCACCGCGTCCAGAACACTGCGCTCGGCGTTGGTCGACTCCAGGTCTATCGAATCCACCAGCGTGAACAACGCCGACCGGTGCGAGCGGTAATGCTGGTCCAGCAGAGGCAGGTAGTTCTTGCCATGATGAGCTGAGACCGCTTCATGCGCGGCTGCGAGCGCCTCCAGACCTCCGGCCTGGTCGAGGGCCTTGAGCACCAGCCGGCCCGCCCGCTCGGTCACCGCCTCCTGGCCATCGCCGCTGTCCAGTGTGCCCGCCGCGGCGTCGGCGCCACCCTCACCGTTCTGCCGGTCCGTGGAGGTCATGGCCTCGCGGACGCCGTCCAGGACCTCGCCGAACACGCCCAAGAGCCGTTCGGACTCGGCGCGATGCATCTCCCGCAGCGTCTCCAGCTGGTCGCGGCCCTTCTTGTGGATGGCGGCCATCCGCTTGCAGAACATCGTCACCACGTCGTCACGGACCCCGGTCCGGACCGTGTGCAGGAGGCTGACGATCAGGGTGAGCCGCTTGTCCTCATCCAGTACCTTGCGCAGGTCGGCGACGTCGGTCACCCGTGCTTCGCCCGCGAAATGTGCGATCTTCCCCGGCGGGATTGCCTCCAGCCACTTCTCCGTCGACCCGAGCGCGTCCAGGTTCTGCAAGAACGCCAAGCGTGCCTTGAACTTGCCCAGCGACGCGGCCTGCGCCACGTCCTTCAAGGCGTCGTACTCGCTGCGCCGGGTGACCGGATCGACCACCAGCAGCCGGGCCAGCCTGGCGCGCGCGGCCGCATCCACCCGACCCGCCACCAGCGTGAAGAAGCCGCGATTGACCTCGGTACGGATCTTCTTGGTCAGCTCATCCAGCGTCGTGTAACCGGGCAGCTCACACTGTGCCCGGACCAGCTCCTCCAACGCCACATTGATCAAATCGGCCGGGTTGTCCTTCGCCTGCACCGCCTTGCGGATCGCCTCGGCCGCCACCGCCCGTACCCCGGCCGCGTCGTACACCACACCCATGCGCTGGCGTACGAAACTCCGATGCCGCTTGGCCGAGCGCTCCGCGGCAGCGGTCAGCACAACCCGCTCTGCCAATCCGATCACGCCGCGGATATGCTCGGCCACCACCGTAGGAACGTCTGTGAGCTTCGGGAAGTATCCCAGCCGCTGGTATGCCTTCAACCACACCAGCAGCGCCAGCAGATGCTGATCGTCCTGCGTCTTGCCGCGCGCCCACCCCACCTCAGCCAGCGACGGGGTGAACACCTCCGCCAACTCCCGAACAGACACCGCCCGCGCGAACCTCGGGTAGGCCGTCCGATCGATCGACGCCACCCGAACCCCCGGAAACCGTCACCAATCAGCGCGAACCCTCAGATCTTAACGACCGGTGATCAAGCCAGCGGCCCGTTTCCGCCGTATTCAGGTGGCACCCGATGTGCTGACGTTTGACGCCCACGGTGGCCGTGCCCTTCTTCTCCTGGCCGGACTCATCCAGCACGCCCACGGTCAGGCTGCCTGGCCGGGCGGCGGCATCGAGGCGGGTGACGGCGAAGCGGCGCACGGTGCTCATCGCGCCCGCGGTGTCCCATCGGGCGCGGTTGAGCAGGTGCTGGGTGGCGTCCGGGCGGCGGTCGCCGATCCATTCGGCGATCGTCCAGCCGTTGCGCCGGGGCAGTTCGGACATGACGGCTCGGACGTACTTGGCGGCCTGAAGCCGCGGCTCGATCCGTGGGAACATCCGGGCCAGCGCGGTCATGAGGTCATCGAAGTTCCGTTGCACACGCTGGGCCTCTACGATGAGGGCAGCAGCCGCTTTGGATCTTGTTCTCGTCACACAGACATGATCACGAGCGGCTGCTCTCGTTGTACGGGAAACCCGTCAGCAGACCACATCGACCCGGCACCGTGTCATCGCAGCTCGCACAGCAAATGGCGGCTGGGGGTTCACCCAAGGCCAGGTAGTGAAGGTTTCTGGGCTGCTGGCAGGAGCGCCAGGGGGATCGGCCCGGCGGTGTAGATGCCTGGCCCGATTTTACAGATGAGCTGGCCAAGGGCCCAGCGTGACAGCTGCCGATACATGGTGTTCAGAGTGACATCGCCGAGGTGACGGGCGATGTCACAGGCCCTCCAAGAGCGGTTGGGGTCTTGGTGGTGGAGGGCCAGGACCTGTTGTTGTCTGCGGCGGTCGGCCGCGGCGATGGGCCCTTCGTCGCGGGAGGCGGCAGGTAGTGGGGTGGGAGTGTCAGGAGGGTGATGTCGAGGTCGGTGATGGCGCGGCTGCGGTCGGGTCTGCCGTCGTCGAGTCGTTCGTGGTAGCGGGAGATGGGCGACTTCACTTTGCGGGTGCTGACGCGCGGGCGGCGGGGTGGCAGCAGCCCGGCCAGGACACGGCGTCCGATGGACCCGACCAGGCCGGTGGCGGTGCCGGGGTTGTCGCCAGGGCGAATCACCAGGTTGCGGGCGGCGTGCAGGGCGATGGAGAAGCCGCAGCGGTCGGGGTCGGTGCCGGGCTGGGACTCGGCGGCGTCGACCATCACGGTGCGCAGAAGTTGATAGAGCGTCAGCACCGACCACATTTCCTGCTGCAGGCCGGCGGGGTCGCCGGAGTGCAGGATCCGCCCCTGCATGATCGTGTGGCGGAGCGCGTAGTAGGCCGATTCGTGTTCCCACCGCTGATGGTAGAGGTCCACCAGGGCGGCGGCCGGATAGCGGCGGGCATTGGTCAACGTGGTGGCCAGGCGATACGTGCCGGCGAAGGTGGTGCCGTCGGTGCAGGTCACTGTCACGCGGGCCTCGATGATGCGGATCTGCAGGCTACCGATCATCGAGACATAGGAGCAGTCGGTGAGGGTGGCCAGAATGGGGGTGCGCCGGTTGCTACGCAGCCGGCCGAGCACCTGGGCGCCGGTGGCGCTGACTTGGGCGAGGAAGGCGTTGCCGTCGAAGCTTTTGTCCCGTAACACGAGCATGTCGGGCGTCAGCAGGTGCAGCAGGCGCCGGGCATAGCCGCTCTCGCCTTCGCTGGTGGGGCCGAAGACCGCGCCGATCAGGGCTCGGGTTCCGGTCTCGACGAGTGTCATCAGTTCCAGCTGGGGGTAGCCGCCGTGGCTGGGGCTGCCCAGCCAGGCCCGGTTACGCACGGTGTCGGGAGCCTTAAGGGAGCTGCAGCCGTCGAGGGAGACTGTGCGGTAAGCCCCGAACCGGTGCTCCGGGCGTGGTGGGCTGCGCCAGCGGTCCGCTCAGCACCTCGAACAGGCGCCGCATCGGCGCGCCACCGACTCTGCGGCGCAGGTCACGCAGGGCTTTGGCGGTGGGCGTCACGACCGGCAGGGCGGTCAGCGAGGCCGTCAGCTTCTGCCAAACCCAGCAGGTAGCCGACCTCGGGGAACAGACACATCGCCAGCAGGAAGTAGACCCCGACCCGCGAGGGCAGAGCGCGCAGGCGACGCTGCACCCCGCGGGTCTCCTCCAGGACCGCATCGACGAGCTCGGACGACACGAGCGCGGTCAGCTCACCCAAATGTCCGGGCGCGAACATTCGCCCGGCCGCCCAGCGGGGCGAAGAGTCCGCGCCGGTGGCGCGGGAAACAGCAGAGCTGGCATGCTTGACGGTCAACGGAGATCCAGTTCTTCCACGGCTGGTTGTGGAAGATCACCGTTCTACTGGATCTCCGCTCCCACGTCCTGAGAACTGGCGCGCTTGACGGCGCTACAGAAACGTTAACTACCTGGCCTTGGGCCAGCTCCACCTTGTCGGGAACCATCTGGGCTACCGCGTCGTAGTTGTAATTGCATTGCTTGCGGGGTGACGTCTTGTCCCCAGTCAGCGCCCGCTCGATGATGCGTTCGACGATCTTGTGCGTGGTGTCGCGCATCCGAAGATTTCAAGGCCCGGCAGCCCCCCGAGCGGTGATCCGTGGCTGGCTTGACACCGTCACGATCACCGTTCAGGGCACACCCCGCTCCACGACATACGGACAAACACACGAGGGCGTGGGGACTTAAACTGGCCACCAACGGCGACCTCAACTCGGCCACTTGGTGATCAGCGGACACCTGGCGAAGTAAGGCCTGCTTCCGCCTGGTTCGTGGCCGTTTTACCAGTCGCCTCGGTAGAGCTGGCCGCGTACCGCGCCGCCGGGGAATGCGACGGTGTGCAGGTTCACGTACCAGTTCTTCGGGTTGTTCCAGATGCGGCCGGCCACCGCGGCGGAGGTGGTCGTGCTCCCTGCGACGCCGTTGACGCCGGCGGGGAGGCCCTTCTCGGCGGCGAAGAAGGGCACGACGACGGGCCCGTTCTTCCCCTTCGGGGCGCGGTGGATGTGTGCGCCGACCGGTGCCCCGATCCGGTTCCAGGCGGTGGCGAACCAGACGCGGGTGCCCTCAGGCTGCACCAGCCACCCGGCGCGGCCGTTGTGGTCGCCGACCTTCGTGCCGGGCGCCGGGATTTCCTGGTGCCCGTCGGCTCGGGTGGTGAGGGTCTTGCCGAACCCGTGCGCCAGGATCGACTCCAGGTCCACCGGGCGGACCCGGTGCAGCTGAGCTCGTACGGCGCCGCCGCCGAAGCCGGCGTTGTGCAGGTTGGCGTACCAGTTGCCGGGGTTGTTGACGATACGCCCTAACAGGTTGAGGTCCTTGACCTCGACCGTGCCCTTGACGGCGTGCAGCGTGGCGGGCAGCGCCTCGCCGAAGAACGGGACCCTGACGTCGCCGTTCTCGCCCGCCTGGCCCCGATGGATGTGGAACCCGCTGGGCGCGTCCACGTTCTGCCAGCGGACGGCGTAGTCGACCCGGTGGCCGTGGATGCGGAACACGGCGAGCGCGCTGCCGTCGGGATCACCTACCTTCATGCCCTGGGCGGGCACTTCGTTCGCGCCCTTGAGGGATGCGGCCAGGTAGATGGGGGTGGTGGCGTGCGCGGAGAGCGGAACGAGCGAGGTGGCGATCAGCGCGGCGGCCGCGGACAGGCCGGGGGCGATGAGGGTGCGGAGGTTCATGGACTCCCTTTCGGTTCTCTCGGCGTGGTACGGCTGTTGCCGCTGTGAGGTT
Organism: Nonomuraea rosea; assembly: GCF_039539705.1. Taxonomy (NCBI): domain Bacteria; kingdom Bacillati; phylum Actinomycetota; class Actinomycetes; order Streptosporangiales; family Streptosporangiaceae; genus Nonomuraea; species Nonomuraea rosea. Next base: position 210,899 of record NZ_BAABDQ010000002.1, read on the forward strand.
CAACTGGGAGGTTCAACCGCCGGAAGAACCGGGGGTGCCGGCGCCCGGCCGGGACCGGACGCCGGCACCCGTCACGTCACGTCGATGAGGTCACGGTCCGGCCGAGATGCCGGGTGAAGAACCGGGCCGCGCTGTCGGCCTCGAACCTGGGCAGCTCCATGTGCTTGCCCGTGTTGGCGTGCAGCGTCTTCTCCTTCGAGGCGAAGGCGTCGAACAACGCGAGACCTGACTCGCGCGGGACGTGCTCGTCGTCCCACTGCATCGTGAACTCGACCGGCACGGTGATCTGCCGCGCCGCCTCGATCAGTGACTCGGACCAGAAGACGCCGAGGACCGCGGCGGCGATCCTGGGCTCGGCCGCCGTCAACGGCACCCCGATCGCGCAGGCCATGTTCACGCCGAAATAGCCGACCGGTCCGTCGGCGCCGATCTCCGGCAGCTCCTGGAGGGCGTCCAGTGTCGCCCGCCACTCCGGCACGGCACGTTCGGCCAGATCGGCGTTGTACCGGGTGATGATCGGGCCGACCGGCTCGCCCGCCGCCATGGCCTGCCGTAGCGCGGCGATCTCCCGCTCGTCGGTCGGCGTACGCGGCCGGCCGCCGTGCCCGGGGGCGTCGATGGCGGCGACGTTGAAGCCGCAGGTGGTCACGAAGAGGCGGGCACGGCCCGCCATTCCCGGCGCCCTTTTGTCCTGGCCGCCGCCGTGGCCCATCAGGACCAGGGGTGCGCGATCGGCGCCGGACTCGGGTGACCAGAGGACGCCGGTCACCTCGCCGACGGTGAAGTCGCGTTCGAGGACGCCGTTCGCCGAGGTCTCAGCCGTGAAGTGCACAGAATGCATAGGTGTTGCCTTTCGGGATCGCCTGGTTGTCGAGGCGCTCCCGGCGACACCTACGTCAATCGCCGACCGTGCGGAGGAGAGGGAGCACCCATCTCGATACAGCGTTCATGGGTCTCACCTCCTGATGCGATGTCACGGTCTCCCGCACGCTATCAACTGCAGCTCAGCCCGCCCAACTCCTTTTCTTGAATGCGTTGATTGTCTGGTTCATGACGAGGTCATGCCGGGCCGGTGATCGCGTCTCTGGTTGGCTCGCGCCCCGCCCAGCAGGCTGGTCTCAGGCCGATCAGGAGGAGAGATCATGGTGGAGTTGCTCCAGCGTCACGAACGTCAGGGACGGCAGGCGCGTCAGGAACGGCGGCCGGCTTGGCACGGTCCGCTCACCGCGTGCGCCGCGGCGATGGGCGTGCTCGCCGCGGTCAGCGCGATCGGGCTGGTGGTCGACGAGCGGACGGTGATGGGCGAGGGAGTGTGGCTCAAGCCGTTCAAGTTCGCCGCCTCCTTCGGGCTGTACGCCATCACGCTGGCCTGGATGATCGGCAACGTGCGGCGGTGGCGGCGGACGCTGTGGTGGCTGGGGACCGTCACCGTCGCCGGCTTCGTCCTCCCCGAGATCTCCGCCATCACCTTCCAGGCGGTACGAGGTGTGCGCAGCCACTTCAACTTCGCCACCGCGCTGGACGAGACGGTGTTCATGGTCATGGGCGGAGCCGCCTATCTGGGCTGGCTGCTGACGCTCGTGCTGGGGGTGTTCCTGGTGCTGCAGCGCCGGGTGGACCGGGCGATGGCGTGGGCGATCCCGCTGGGTATCGTCGTCTCGCTTGCGGGCATGTCGGTCGGCTACCTGATGACCGCGCCGACGCCTGAGCAGGCGCAGGCGCTGGCCGGCGGGATGGAGCTGGCCACGATCGGCGCGCACACCGTCGGCGCCTCCGACGGCGGCGGCGGGATGCCCGTGACCGGATGGTCCACCGGCGCGGGCGATCTGCGGGTCGCGCATTTCGTCGGCCTGCACGCCCTGCAGGTGCTGCCGCTGATCGCGGCCGTGCTGCGGCGGTTCGTGGCCGTCGCCAGGACCAGGACCTTGCTGGTGATCGTCGCCGCGTTCGGCTACGCGGGAGTCACCGGGCTGCTGCTCTGGCAGGCCCAGCGCGGGCAGGCCGTCGTCCACCCCGACGGCACGACCCTGCTGGCCGCCGGCGGGCTCGTCGCCGCGGTGTCACTGGCCGCGGCGATCGTGGTGGCGGTCAGCGGCAGGCGGTGATCGTCGTGGCGGTCAGTGGCAGGCGGGGACGCGGGTCCGCTTCGCGTCGCCGGACTCACCTTCGTAATGATCTTGCGCCGGGAACGTGGTGGTCACCGGCAACGCCATCCCGGGTAACGGCGCCGCCGACCGGACCGGCCTGCGGTGCGAGCGGAAGAGCGGCACGTCGCTGACCGTCGTCTCCACCGGGGACTTCGTCAAGAACGTGCCCAAACTCCTGGTCAAGGTGCCGAACGACGCCACCGTCACGGTGAGCGTGGGCCTCTGACGCCCCGGCTGTTCCCGGCTGCCGTGTTCTGGAAGCCTGCCAGACCGGCGGCCGGGGCAGTGGGCACGTCAGCCTGGCGTGAGCGGGTGCATCCCGGAGGCGTCGGCGATGGGCGCGGGGAGCTCGGGGGCGGCGAAGACGGCGGCCAGGGCGATGTCGGTGCTGGTGTGCAGCCGGATGTGCCGGCCCGCGTCGGTGACCTCGATGACGCGAGCGGGAGGGCCTTTGAGCGCGGTCAGGTGGATGGCGCCGCCGTGCTGGAGCGCGAAGGTGTGGGCGTCCAGCAGCACGCGCAGGCCGCTGCTGTCGAGGAAGGTCACCCCGGCCATGTCGAACACCAGCTGGTCCGCGTCCGTCTGGCGGACCTCGCCGATGTAGGCGTCCAGCTCTGGAGCGCTGGCCAGGTCGATCTCCCCGACCAGGATGATCACGGTCGCGCCGGTGTGGTGCTGGTGGCGCATTCGTAGCGACGACATCGAACCTCCGACGAAGCAGCCTGTGCAAGGAGGCGGCCTCGCCGCGGGATCCGGATGAGGACGCCTCAAATAGAGCAAACCACACCGCACCGACGTCAGTAGGAACATTCTGCCCTCAAGAGGCCGATCCGGGTCATCCAGGCCGGCAGGTCCAAGACGGGTCGCGGCCGATGATGCCGAGCAGGCGGTCGAACGGCGGGGCATCCGCCGGCACGGGCACCGGTGGTCCGAAGGCGCCGCGCTGCCGGCCCATCTCCACCATCTGGCCGGTGAAGTGCAGCGCCCGCGAGACGGCCTCGGGGTCCGGCTCGTACTCCTGGCCGGTGGCCCTGGCCAGGTCCCAGCCGTGCACCACCATGTCGACGAGGTACATGTGGGCCAGCGCGGGCATCGGCAGGCCCATGGCGGGGCTGGTGCCCTCCCAGGCCTCGGGCCTTGACCAGGCGGCAAGCATGCGCTCCGCCCGCTCCGGGAAGTCGCCCGCGTAAGCTCCCTGCTCGGTCCTCGGCCCCTTGCGGGCCAGCGACTCGAACATCTCCGCCACCCACTCAAGGTGGTTGAGCAGGTCCTTGACGTCGAACTTCGCGCAGGGCGTCGGGAGCCCGAGCTGCTCCTGCCGGACCGCGCGCACCAATCCGGCGGTCCGTTCGGTGGCATGCGTCATCAGCGGCATCATGTCTTCCATGACAGCCATCGTGTCCCGCCGTCCGGAGGCGCGGCTTGTAGAAACGCGACAGCGCGGCTGGGTGGATCCGTACGCGGGGCTTGAGGCCTTTGATTACGCCCGGCACGCGCCATCGCCTGAAATTTCGGCGTATGTGGGCCACTTCTGGGTCGTCACGTGGACCGACCTCCCCGAGCCGTACGTCCAGCGCATCGTCTCCCACCCCACCGTGAACATGACGATCACCCACGACTTCCACCGGATCGCGGGAGTGATCAAGGGCGGGTTCTCGTACACGATGCGGGGCGGCGGACGCGTGCTCGGCACGCGGTTCCGCCCCGGCGGCTTCCGGCCGTTCCTCGGCGGCCCGGTGTCCACGCTGACCGGGTGCTTCGCGGAGATCGGCGAGATGTACGGCGCAGCGGGCGCGACCCTGGTGGAGCAGGTTCTGGCCGAGCCCGACGCCGGGGCCGCCGTCGGGCTCATCGAGGCGTTCCTGCTGGAGCTGGGGCCTGAACGGGACCCGCTGGCGGAAGAGGCCGCGGCGCTGGTGGCGATGGCGGAGGACGACGTGTCGGTGACCAGGGTCGACGAGCTGGCCGCCAGATCGGGGCGGTCGGTGCGCTCGCTCCAGCGGCTGTTCCGGGACTATGTCGGCATCGGCCCCAAGTGGGTGATCCGCCGCTTCCGGCTGCACGAGGCCGCGGAGCGGGTCTACGACGGTCTCGACCTCGCCACGCTCGCCGCCGAGCTCGGCTACACCGACCAGGCCCACCTGACCCGCGACTTCACCGCCGCGGTCGGCATGCCACCCGGCGCCTACGCCCGGCTCAGCAGCGCCGCCCAGACCTGAGCGCAGGCGGCGGCCCGTGCGGCCCCGGCAGCGCCGCCCAGACCTGAGCGCAGGGCTCCGGGCATGCCGGTGGCGACCGCCTCCAGGACGGCCGCCACCGGGGTCTCAGGGGTCAGGCGCTAGGGCAGGTGTTCCGGTACTCCTCGATCGCGGAGCCGCTGGGCGGCGGGCAGAGGAACTGCTCGTAGCGGGTGTCGTCATCGACGAACCGCTTGAGCCAGGCCACCATCGACTTGGCCATCGTGGTGTTGGTGGTCTGCGGGAAGAAGTGGCTGGCGCCGTTGAGCTCCAGGTACGCCTTCTCCGCCGACGACGGGATGCTGGTGTAGAACGGCTCGGAGTGCGAGGACACCGGGGCGACGGTGTCGCTCTCTCCACCGATGATCATGGTGGGGACACGGATGCCCGACCAGCTCTTGGTGAGGTTCCAGGGCGCGAGTGGTACGGCCGCCTGCAGCGAGGGACGATCGTTCGCCGCTTCGAGGGTGCCGCCGCCGCCCATCGAGTGCCCGGCCACCGACAGCCTGGAGGCGTCGATCCGGCTGCGTACGGCGGTCGCGCTGTCCTCCACGAGGTAGTCGAGCGCCGCGAGGAGCTGGCGGCCCCGGCTGGCGGGCTGATCGTAGACGGAGTTCGTCTCGATGCCGATCACGACGAAGCCGTGCGAGGCGATCCTCGGGCCGAGCCACGAGAGGCTGGACCATCTGGCGGTGTAGCCGGGGGAGATGGCGATCGCGCCGAAGGTGCCCTGGCTGGTGTCGGTCGGGTAGTAGATCACTCCGCCGCCGAAGCCGCTGACGCTCAGCGAGGAGACGGTCTGCTGCGTGGTGGCGAACGGGCCGCGGCTGGCTTCGAGTGCGGCGTTGGTGGGTGCGGGGCCGCGCTCGTACGGGCCGGCCGCCTGGGCGGGGGAAGCGATGGCGAGGGCGCCGCCGATTAAGGTGAGGGTGAGGGCGAGCTTTGGGGCGAGCTTGGTCAACGTTCGCGCGCCGCGCTGGGGGGTGGAGAGCTGCACGTCGTCATACTCCCTGCTCGTTGGGGGGTGACTGCGGTCTGTCGCCATTGTTCGGATGCGCAGTCAGTCGTGCATCGGTGAAATCACCGGTCTCTCGTTCAGGACATGAGCCTTACCAGTTCGACACGGGAGCGGATGCCGAGGCGGCTGAAGATGTTCCTGAGGTGATGCTCGATGGTGCGCCTGCTCAGGAAGAGCTGCTCGGCGACCTCCTTGTTGGTCGCGCCCTCGGCGACCATGCGGGCGATCTGCAGCTGCTGCGCCGTGAGCTGCTGCGTGGCCGGGGTCCCGGTGGCGCGCACCGGTTCGCCGGAGGCCCGCAGCTCGGTCCTGGCCTGCTCGGTCCACAGGCGGGCGCCGTACCGCTCGAACGTCTCCAGCGCCGTGTGCAGGTGCGTCCGGGCCGCGCCGGGGCGGCGTTCGCGGCGCAGCGCGCTGCCGTAGAGGAGCTGCGTACGCGCCGCCTCGAACTCGCACACCCCCTGCCCGTGCAGCTCGATCGCCTCGCGGAAGCGCTCCTCCGCCTCGCCGGGCGCGGCCAGGAGCGCGCGGCAGCGGGCGACCAGCGCGCGCAGGTCGGGGCTGCGCGTGCTGCCCACCCAGCGTTCGAGCACCCGCAGCGCCGCCGCGGCCTGCTCATGGTCGCCGGTACGCGCGCACGCCTCGATGAAGTGCGGGGTGGCCATCACCCGGATGACGACGTGGCTGCTGTTGCGCCGCTCGGCGCGCAGCCGGTTGGCGGCGTCGGCGGGGCGGCCCGCGGCCAGGTCGAGGTAGGCCAGCGCCCAGTTGCCGATGGCGCCCGCGATGCCCAGGTCGTGGGCGTCGGCCAGGTCGGTGGCGGCGTCGGCGCGCACCCGGCAGGTCTCCTGGTCGCCCTCCACGGCGGCGGTGATCGCCAGCCAGGCGAGGTGCTGGGCGGCCGTGTTGAGCTGGCCGGTCTCCTGGGCCAGGCGCAGCCCTTCCGCCGCGGTCGTCGCGACCGAGGCGTAGCGGCCCATCCAGATCTCCGGGTAGATCGTGTACTCCAGCAGCTGCGGCATGGCGGAGGCGGCGCCGCGTACGCGGGCGGCCGCGACGGCGCGGGCCGACAGGCGGTGCGCCGTGGCGTCCTCGCCGAGCAGCATGCTGGCCACGCACGCCCACACGAGTACGGCGGGATCGCGGACCGAACCGGCCAGCTCGACCACCCGCCGCAGCGGACCGGCCGCCTCCTGGTGCAGGCCGCTGAAGGTGGAGGCCATGCCGTCCAAATACTCGAACATGAGCTGGGCCGGCACCGCCTCGTCCGGGCGGCGCAGGGCGGCGGCCTGGCGGGCGATGGCGATGAACGCCCGGTTGTCGCCCGCCCGGTAGCTGGCGTCGGCGGCCCTGACCAGCGCTCGCACGCCGAGCATCCGGTGGCTGCCGATCAGGCTGGCCGCCGCCGACAACAGCTCCTCGCGGGCGCTGCCCGTCTCGCCGCCGAGGAGCTCGAGGCTGCCGTGCAGGAGCTGCACGTGGCCGCGCAGCTCGTCCAGGGCCGTGAGGTCGGGGGCGGTGAGGCCAGGAGCTGCGAGGTCAGCAGCTGTGCGGCCGGGAGCCGTGAGGCCGGAAGCTGCGAGGCCGGGAAGAGCGGTGAGGTCGGGGGCGGTGAGCGTGCGCAGGCCGGCCAGGAGTGAGCGGGCGACCTGGGGGCGGCCCGCGATCCACGCGTGCCTGGCGGCGGCGGCCAGCCGCTCCGCCTTGACCCGGTCGTGCCTGGTCAGCTCCGCCGCGCGTTCCAGGGCCAGGTACGGCTCCGGCCGGCCGCCGAGCGGCCTGGCCTCGATCGCCGCCGCGGCCAGCTCGTCGGCCAGCCGCTCCGGCGGCCCGTCGAGCGCCCAGGCCCGATGCCACGCCCGCCGCAGCCGCCCGGAATCCCCGCGCCCCTCGTCCGATGCCACGTCCTCCCTGTTCGCTGGCTCGTTCAGGAGGAGGGCGAGGTGGCGGTGGGCGCGGCGGCGTTCGGAGAGCGAGGCGTCGTAGTACGCGACCGCGCGCATGGCCGGCTCGCGGAAGTCGTAGCGGTCGCCGCCGGAGTGCAGGATGCCGGAGCGCTCGGCCGGCTCCAGCGTGGCGAGCGCGCACGCGGGGCGGGCGGCCTCGATCAGGGTGGCCGCGTCCAGTCCTGGGTCGGCGGCGATCAGCAGCACCAGCCGCCGCGCCTCCTCGGGCAGGGCGGCGAGCCTGGCCGCGTGCTCGCGCCACAGCCGCCCGGCCCTGGGTAGCGTCGCGGGCGGGGCGGCCAGGCCGGCGAGCTGGTCGGTGGTGAGCGCGCCGATGAGCTCGCCCAGCGCCTGCGGGTTGCCCCTGGCGATCTGGTCGAGCGCCGCCAGCAGGTCCTCGGGCAGCCGTACGGCGGACAGATCGCCGGCCAGCTCCCTGACCGCGACCTCGTCCAGCCCGCCCAGCACACAGGCCGGGACGCCGTCCGGCCCCCCGTCGCGCGCCGCGAACAGCAGCACGACCGGCTCGCCCGGCGCCCGCCTGGCCGCGAACGCCAGCGCGTCCCTGCTCTCCTGATCGAGCCGGTCCACGTCGTCCACGCAGGCCAGCACCGGCCGGTCGGCGGCCACCGCCGCCAGCAGGCCGAGCACGGCGGCGGGCAGCGCGAGCCCACCGCCGCCCGAGCCGGACTCCAGCGCCAGCGTCAACGCCCGTGCCTGCGCTTCCGGCAGCGCCGCGGCGGCCGCGGCGACCGGCCGCAGCAGGCCGTGCAGCCCCGCGTACGGGACCCGCGACTCGGGCTCCACGCCCGCGACCCGCAGCACCCGGAAACCGGGGCCGGCCAGGGCCGCGGCGAGGTCGAGCAGCGCCGTCTTGCCCACGCCCGGCGCGCCCGACAGCAGCAGCGACCCGCCGGAGCCGGCGCGGGCGTCGTCGAGCAGCCGCACCAGTGCGGCCTCCTCCTGGGCGCGCCCGCGCAGCACGGGGGAGCGCGTGACGGGAGGCACGTCGTTCGGTGACGTGACAGGGGACACGTCGTCCAGTGTTACGCGCGGATGTCAGGACTGAAAGGGACGTTCTGAAGGTGACGCTGAGGTCCCCGATGCTGACGCGCCATCCCGGCCCGCTGACGTCCCCTCATGGTTCCGGCGGCCCGGCAAGGGACGTCCCTGGTCGCCGGGGCCGCGCAGGGCCGGGCGCGCCTAGGGATATCCCGGAGTCACCGCCCGGGGCGCAGCCGGTGAGCCGGAATTACAGTCGGGGGGCTTTGCGCAACACGACCGGAAGGGGAATGCCGCTGACCGAACCCGGCACGTGCGGGCCGCCGGAAGAGGCGCTATGCGAATTACCTTGATCGTGGACGCGGAACGGCTCGGAAGAGGGCCGGCCGCCCTCGACGACCGGACCGAGGCGGGCGCGGAGCTGCTCGCCTGTGTACGCGGCCTGGGCGGACGGATCCGGGCGCTGCACCCGGGCGCCTCCGACCCTGCCCTGTCCGCGTTCTTCGAGATCGAGCTCCCCGGCACATCGGCCCCGCAACGGGCGATTTCCGACCTGCTCGACTGTCAAGGCGTGACCGCTGCCTACGCCAAACCGGCGGACGAGCCGCCATGAGCGCAAGCGGGATCATGCGAGAAGGAATGCCATGCCACCGAACAAACGCCGAACCGACCGAAGCAGCAGCACCCCGTCCCCGTATCCGACAGAGCGCGAGCTGGTCGTCATCGCCAAGGCCAGCGCCCGCCTGACCACCGACGCCTCCGGGATCTCCTCGGCCGGCGGGATGGACATCACCCCGCTCCAGGACGTCACCGGCGCCGCGAACGTCACGATGGTGCCCATGTTCGGCTCCGAGGAGCACCTGCGGGCCTCCCTCGCCGCGGACGGCACCCCGGGCCTGCCCGACCTGTCGGTCTTCTACCGGATCCTGGCCCCCGACGACCAGCTCGAAAGCCTCGCGGAGCGCGCGATGGCGGCCGAGGTCATCGAGGCCGCGTACGTCAAGCCGGGCGCGCACCCCCCGGTCCGCACCGACGAGATGGTGCCGGAGGCCAAGGAGGGGCCGCCCGCGCTGACCCCCGACTTCGTCACGCGGCAGGGCTACCTCGACCCCGCGCCGGGCGGCGTCGACGCCCGCTACTCCTGGACCGTTCCAGGCGGCCGGGGCGCGAACGTCAACATCATCGACATCGAGGGCGCCTGGCAGTTCAGCCACGAGGACCTGCTGGTCAACCAGGGCGGCGTCGTGGGCGGCACGCCGACGGCGGACCTCGGCTGGCGCAACCACGGCACGTCCGTGGTGGGTGAGTTCAGCGGGGACGCGAACCAGCTCGGCATCACCGGCATCTGCCCGGACGCCCGGGTCAGCGCCGTGTCCATCTTCGGCATCGGGAGCGCGGCGGCGATCAGGAACGCGGCCGACCGGCTGCGCCCCGGCGACCTGATCATCATCGAGCTGCACAGGCCGGGACCGAGGTTCGCCTTCGCGAACCGCGCCGACCAGCGCGGATTCATCCCCGTCGAGTGGTGGGAAGACGACTTCCAGGCCATCAGGTACGCCGTCGCGCGCGGCGTGGTCGTCGTCTCGGCGGCCGGCAACGGCGCGGAGGACCTCGACGACGCGCTCTACTCGACCCGGCCCGCCGGATTCCCGCAGTCGTGGCGCAGCCCGTTCGACCGGGCCGGCCGCGACTCCGGGTCGATCCTCGTGGGCGCGGGCGCGCCGCCCGTCAACACCCACGGCCGCGACCACGGCCCGGACCGTTCCCGCCTCGGCTTCTCCAACTGGGGCTCCGCCGTGGACGTCCAGGGCTGGGGCAGGGAGGTCACGACCACGGGCGGCCTGGGCAGCGGACCTGGCGACCTGCAGGGCGGCCCGAACGAGAACGAGTGGTACACCGACCGCTTCTCCGGCACCTCCAGCGCCACCCCGATCGTCACCGGCGTGCTCGGCGACGTCCAGGGCGCGCTGCGCGCCGCGGGCCGGATCCCGCTCACGCCCGCCCGTGCCCGTGCCGAGCTGCGCGCCTCCGGCTCGGCGCAGACCGACGCACCGGGACGGCCGCGCGCCCAGCGCATCGGCAACCGTCCCGACCTGCGCGCGATGCTGCCCAGGGTGCTGCAGGCCGCGGCGATCTGGACCGGCACCCAGTTCACCGGCGCGCTCGGGCCCGGCCAGACCGCCTGCTGGTTCACCTTCAACTGGCCCGCGCACTGGAACGTGCTGTGGACGGTCGTCCCGACGACGCCGCAGCCGGGCGCGCCGCAGCTCCGCTGGCGCACCCGCGTCGAGCGGGCCTCGGACACCTACGCCACCTACTGGATCTGCGTCTCGAACCTCACGCAGAACCAGGTCGGGATCGAAGGTCGTTACGCCGTACTCGGATGGTGAGAAAGGTCTACCCATGTTAGTAGGAGTGCAGTTCACCGGGACCGTGCCGGCGAATCAGTCCCGCCGCTGGTTCACCTTCAACTGGCCGGCGGCCTGGCAGGTCGACTGGAACGTGATGTCCACCTCGCCCGTGCCCGGCGCGGCGCAGGTCGAGTGGGACGTCGCGGTCGAGCGGGCGAGCGCCGACCGGATCACGTACTGGATCACCATCCGCAACGTCACCGGGCAGGACGTCAACGTCGAGGCCCGTTACGCGGTGCTCAATTAGCAGGGGGCAGCCATGCGCGTCCATTTCGAGTTCGACGGCACCGCCGTGCCGCAGCCCGGCCAGGCGGGCGGGGCCCACCAAGGAGCCCAGCAAGGGGGCTGGCAAGAGGGCATGGAGACGCTCAGCGCCGGCGCCGCCCAGCCGGGCGCCGCGACGGCGCCCGGTCAGGTCCCGGCCTTCACCGGGCTCCTCGAGCCGACGGGCGGCCCGTACGACGCGGGCGCGGCCCCGGCCGATCTGGTCGAACGGCTCGGAGCACGTCCGGGAGCCGCGATGACGCCGGCCGGTGACGGGCGGCAGACGATCGACGGCGGCACGGCCCCGCGGGGATAGCGATGGAGAGCGGCCGCCCCGGCACCACCGGGGCGGCTCCCGGCGGCGGGCAGGGTCAGCGCGTCTCGACGGGCGGGCTCCCGCGCGTCTTCGACAGGCGGCCGGCGACGGCGGGCAGCAGCCCGTGCGGCAGGAACAGCACGACCACGATCAGCACGAGCGCGTACACGGCGTACGACAGCACGCTCGGCGCGTACGTCGGCATCCCCGGCAGCGCCGACAGGCTGTTCAGCCCCTGCACCAGCAGCGTGATCGCGCCCGCGCCGACGACCGCGCCCCAGATCGTGCCCATCCCGCCGACGACGGCCATGACGATGTACTGGATCGAGATGAGCACCGGGAAGGACCCGGGAGCCACGTACCCGGTGTAGAAGCAGTAGATGCCGCCCGCCAGCCCGGCGAAGGCGGCGGACAGCGCGAAGACGACCAGCTTGTAGCGCCCCACGGGGATCCCCGAGGAGGCGGCGGCGGTCTCGCTGGTGGCCAGCGCCCGCAGCGCCCGGCCGGGCCGCGAGGTGATGACGTTGTGCGTCACCAGCATCACCAGCGCCAGCCCCGTCCAGGTCATGTACGCGTACGCGGGAGCCGTGCCCATCTCGAACGAGCCGACGCCGAACTGCGGGATGGCCTGCAGCCCGATGTCCCCGCCGGTGATCTCCAGCTGGCCGGCCAGCGAGAGCAGGATGAGCTGCATGGCCAGCGTCGCGAACGCCAGGTGGTGGCCGCGCAGCCGCAGCAGCGGCGTGCCGATCACCAGCGCGAAGACGGCCGCCGCCAGCGGCGCCGCGATCAGGCCCACCAGGGGCGGGACGCCGTTGAGCGCGAGCATCGCGGCGGTGTAGGCGCCGATGGCGTAGAACGCGCCCTGGCCGAGCGAGACCTGCCCGGCGTACCCCATGAGCAGCGAGACCCCGACGGTGACGATGGCCGCCAGCCCCAGCAGGATGTAGACGGCCAGCGCGCTGTCGTCCAGCACCGCGGGCAGCGCGAGCGTCACGGCGGCGACCAGCAGCCCGGCCACCAGCCTGATCATGTGGCCTCCTGGGAGATGGCCGAGCGGCGGCTCGCCTGGACGATCATGACGAGGAGCATGAGGCCCAGCGCCACCTCCAGCTGGTGGGAGCCGTAGCCGTAGCCCGCGGCCATGGTCTCGGCCACGCCCAGCAGCAGCGCGCCGGCGAGCGTGATCACCGGGCGGGTGAGCGCGCCGAAGACGGCGGCGGCGAAGCCGTTCACGATGAGCGTCACGTCGGTGTCGAACGAGATCGGCCGCAGCGGCGTGACCAGCACCCCCGCGATGCCGCCGAGCAGCCCGCCGAGCGCGAACGCCAGCAGTCCCATCAGCCGGACGTCGATGCCGACGACGCGGGCGGCGTACGGGTTCGAGGCGCACGCGGTCAGCGCCTTGCCGAGATAGGTGCGCCCGAAGAAGAGCGCGAGCAGCAGGAACGCGGCCACCGTCACGCCGATGACGAGCAGGTGCTGCGTCTGGATCCGGGCCCCGGCCACGGTCACGGAGCCGGCCAGCCCGGGGGCCGAGCGCGGCTGGTCGCCCCACAGCACGATCTCGACGGCGTACGCGAGCACGCCCACCCCGAGCGTGACGATCAGGGACGAGAGCGGCGTCGTGCCCCGCTTGCCGATCGCGGCCAGCCCCGTCAGCAGGCCCGCGAGCGCCGCGACCAGGGCGGCGGCGACCTCGCTGAGCCCGTGCGGCAGCCCGAGCCCGAGCAGCGAGGACGTGCACAGCCCCGCGGCGACGGCGAACGTCCCCTGCGCGAAGTTCACCACGCCGGTGACCCGGTAGATGGTGACCAGACCGCTGGCGATGAGCGCGATCGCGCAGCCGACCGCCAGGCCGTTGAGGAGATAGGTCAGGAAGGCGCTCATGTGATCGCCCCGCCCAGGTACGCGCTGGCCACCCGGGGGTCGCCGGCCAGCTGCTCGGAGTCGCCCTCGGTGACCAGCCGCCCGGACTCCAGCACGTACGCCCGCCGGCACAGGTCGAACGCCAGCCGCGCGTTCTGTTCGATGAGCAGCACGGTCAGCCCCTGCTCCCGGTTGAGCTCCGTCAGGTGGGCGGCCAGGTCGGCGGTCACGTTCGGGGCCAGCCCGAGTGACAGCTCGTCCACCACGAGAGCGTCGGGCCGCGACATCATCGCCCGCCCGAACGCCACCATCTGCTGCTCGCCCCCGGACAGCACGCCCGCCCGCCGCCCGGCCAGTTCGGCCAGCCTGGGCAGCAGGTCGTAGACGAACGACGGGTCCCGCTCGCCCGAGCGCCAGCCGCCCAGGGCCAGGTTGTCGGCGACGGACAGATCGGGGAAGAGCTGGCGTCCTTCGGGGATGAGGGCCAGCCGGCCCGCCGCCGCCACGGTGCCCGAGGTGGGTTTGAGCAGGCCCGCTAGGGTGTTGGCGAGTGTCGACTTGCCCGCGCCGTTCGGGCCGAGCAGGGCGACCATCTCGCCCCGGCGCACGGTGAGGGTGACGTGGTCGAGCGCGGTGGCGGTGCCGTACGAGACCACCAGGTCCTTGACGTCGATCATGTGGCCTGTCCGAGGTAGGCGGCGAGCACCAGCGGATCGGCCCGTACCTCGGCCGGTGAGCCGTCGGCGATGACCTGGCCCAGGTCGAGCACCACCACGCGATCGGCCAGGCGGGTCACGAACGCGACGTCGTGCTCGATCAGCAGGATCGTCAGCCCGTCCGCGCGCAGCTCCTCCACCAGCGCCGCGAGCCGTTCGCGCTCGCTGCCGCGCAGCCCGGAGGCGGGCTCGTCGAGCAGCAGCAGCCGGGGCTGGGCGCACAGGGCGCGGGCGAGCTGGAGCGCCCGCTGCTGGCCGATGGGCAGCAGGTCGGCGGGCCTGTCGGCCCACTCGGCCAGCCCCACCCTGGTCAGCGCGGCGTCCGCGGCCTGGGCGATCTCGCGCTCGTCGCGCCGGTGCCGCGGCAGCCGCAGCGCCGCCGAGACGAACCCGGCCCTGGTGCGCCCGTGCGAGCCGACCATGACGTTCTCCCTGACGGTCATGCCGCGGAAGACCCTGGCCGCCTGGAAGACGATGGACATGCCGAGCCTGGCCCGCCGGTGCGGCGCGAGCCGGTCCACGCGGTGGCCGAGGAAGGAGATCTGGCCGTGGTCGGCCGCCAGGTGGCCGGTGATCAGGTTGAAGAGCGTGGACTTGCCGGCCCCGTTCGGGCCGATGACGCCGCAGACCTCGCCCTCCGCGACGGCCAGTGAGACGTCGCGGACGGCGTAGACGCCCCCGAAGGAGCGGGCGACCCCGGTGACCGTCAGCACGCCCTACCCCGCCGCGGTGACGGTCTTGGTGAGCTGCTCCTTGGCCCAGTCGGTGGGGACGAACTGGCCGTTCTTCACCGTGTTGACCGAGATGTACTCGGGGGAGAGGCCGGAGTGGTCGGTGACGGAGTAGCGGAAGCGGCCGTTCGGCGTGATCAGGTCCATGGTCTCCAAAGCCTGCTGGATCTTGGTCTTGTCGGTGCCGTTCGCCTTCCTGATCGCCTCGAACAGCAGCAGGCTCGCGCTGTAGCCGTCCTGCGCGAACTGCGGTGGCGGGTAGCCGTGCTTCTGCTGGTACGGCTTGGCCATCTGATCGATGATCTGCTTCTGCTTGCCGTCGGGCAGGTGGTCGCCGACGACGCCGATGGCGCTCTGCACGGTCATGCCCTCGGCGGCGGCGCCCATCGGCTCCAGCCACAGCTTGCTGGCCTGGGAGGCGGTCAGGAACAGCGGCGTCTTGAGCCCCGAGGCCACGTACTGCTTGGCGGCCGTCACTCCTGGCGCGCCCGAGCCCCAGAACACCAGGGCCTGGGCGTCGGAGTCGCGCACGTGCTGGAACAGGGGGCTGAAGTCGGAGGTCGTGGTCTCGTACGGCTCGTCCACGGAGATCTTCACGCCGTACTTGGACGCGAGCGCGACCATGGACTTGTGCCCTGAGACCGAATAGGCGCTCTTGGAGTCCCAGGCCACCGCGACCGTCTTGATGCCCTCGGCCTGGATGTACTGCAGGTAGCGCTCGGCGTACATGCTGGACAGGGCGGGGGTGACGAAGACGTACGACTTGATCGGCTCGACCTGCTCCTGGGCCGGGGCCAGCGACAGGTACGGCATCTTGTCGCGCTGCGCCAGCGGCTCGATCGCCAGCGCCGAGTTGGAGAACACCGGGCCGATCAGCGCGTCGATCTCGCCCTTGATCTGGTTGTAGGCCACGATGCCCTGGTCGGGGGCGGTCTTGTCGTCGCGGGAGACCAGCTCCACCTTGCGCCCGAGCAGCCCGCCCTGGGCGTTGACCTGCTCGATCGCCAGCTCGACCGCCTTCTTGTCCTCGCTGCCGAGCGGCGTGTAGTTGCCGGTCAGGGAGACGATGAGGCCCACCTTGATCGGGTCGGCCGCGCCGCTTCCGCCGCCGCCGCCGTCATTGCCACCACACGCGGTGGCGGCGAGCAGGAGACAGACCAGGGACGGAAGAAGCCTGCGCATCAGGACCTCCTGGACCGCGTGAGACGGCCTCGCTGCAGGGGACGGCTCGGCCCCGGAGGACCCTCCGCGTGGCCCTGAATGTAGGCAGGTACATTACGGCTGTCAAGAGAGTGCCTAATATCCGAGGGAGGGTGATATGCGGCCTCAGTCGGTGATTCTGACCTTTCTCGGTGACCACGTATACGGCCGCGGGATCTGCGTGTCGTCGGGCAGCTTCATCGAGGCGTTCGCCAGGGTGCGGATCTCGGAGGAGGCGACCCGCTCGACGCTGACCCGGATGGTCCGCCGCGGCCTGCTGCGCCGCCAGCGCGCGGGCCGCCGCATGTACTTCGGGCTCACCCCGGCCAGCGCCGAGGTGCTCAGGGACGGCGAGCGGCGGATCTGGCACAGCGGCGTCGTCAACGACGGGGACGGCGACCGATGGACGCTGGTCGGCTTCTCGCTGCCCGAGTCCTGGCAGCGGCAGCGGCACGAGCTGCGCTCGCGGCTGATCTGGGCCGGGTTCGGCCCGTTGCAGAACGGGCTGTGGATCGCTCCTGGCGACGTGGACGCGACCCGCCTGATCGAGGATCTCGGCGGCGGCGTGAAGGTGTTCTCCGCCGAGCCCAGGCCGCCCACCGACATGCAGGCCCTGGTCGGGGAGGCGTACGACCTCGCGGGGCTGGGCGAGCGCTACCGGGCGTTCCTGCGCCGCTGGGACCAGGCCGACCCGGCGCCGGGAGCGCCCGACGACCTGGCCCGCTCGCTCACGCTGCTCACCGAGTGGCTGCAGATCATCAGGACCGATCCGCGGCTTCCGCTGCGTCACCTGCCGCACGACTGGCCGGCGGAGAAGGCCCAGCGGGTCTGCCACACGCTGCACGAGCGGTTCAGGCCGGAGGCGGCGGAGATGGCGGCGCGGCTGCTGGACACGGTTCCCGATGAAACTTGGGCAGAACGGTGACAGCCATCGCATAGTGGCCTAACTTGAGGCTTGAGCGTCAAGGAGTGCCGATGCGGAATCAGGGGATTGGATCATGGCCGGCACGCCGGGCGCGCATGACGCCCGACCGCGTGGCGCTGAGCTACCAGGGCCGCGACCAGACCTACCGTGACCTGCGCGAACGGACGTACCGGCTGGCTTCGGCGCTGGGTGTGGGGCGCGGGGAGCGGGTCGCTTACCTGGGGGTCAACCAGCCGGGGCTGGTCGAGACGTTCTTCGCGGCGGGGCTGCTCGGGGCGGTGTTCGTGCCGCTCAACGCCCGGCTGGCCACGCCGGAGCTGCGCTACATCCTCGACGACGCCCGGGTCTCCGCCCTCGTGCTGGGCGAGGAGCGCGACGGTGCGGGGCTGCCGGGCCGGCACATCACGGCGGCCGGCTACGCGGGGCTGATCGCGTCGGGCTCCCCCGAGCCGATCGACGAGCCCGTCGGCCAGGACGACCCCTGCCTGATCATGTACACCTCCGGCACCACGGGACATCCGAAGGGGGCCGTGCTCACCCACGGCAACCTCATCTGGAACACCTTCAACCTGCTGGTGGACGTGCCGCTCGCGCACGACGAGGTGACCCTGGTCAGCGCGCCGCTGTTCCACATCGCGGCGCTGGCCCAGACGCTGATCCCGACCGTGCTCAAGGGCGGCCGGGTCATCCTGGAGCCCTCGTTCGACGTGGACAGGACGTTCGAGCTGATCGAGGCGGAGCGGGTGACGGTCATGTTCGGGGTGCCGTCGATGTTCGGCTTCCTGACGCGGTCGCCGCGGTGGGCGGGGGCGGACCTGTCCAGTTTGCGGCACCTGTTGTGCGGGGGTGCGCCGGTCCCCGAGCCGCTGATCCGGATATATCAGGATCGGGGGTTGACGTTCCTCCAGGGGTACGGCATGACCGAGACCGCCCCCGGCGCGCTCTTCCTGGGGGCCGAGCACTCGATCGCCAAGGCGGGCTCGGCGGGCGTGCCGTGCTTCTTCTCCGACGTCCGCCTGGTCGCCTTCGGCGGGGCCCCGGCGCTGCCCGGCGAGCCCGGCGAGGTGTACGTCCAGGGCCCGAACGTGATGCCCGGTTACTGGCAGCGGCCGGAGGAGAGCGCGAAGGTGCTCTCGCCCGACGGGTGGTTCCGCTCGGGAGACATCGGCGTCGCCGACGAGGACGGCTACGTCCGCATCTCCGACCGGCTCAACGACGTGATCATCTCCGGTGGCGAGAACGTCTACCCGGCCGAGGTGGAGAGCGTCCTGTTCGGGCACCCCGCGGTCGCCGAGTGCGCGGTGATCGGCGTGCCCGACGACAGGTGGGGCGAGGTCGGCAAGGCCCTGGTCGTGCTGCGGCCCGAGGTGGGCGCCGAGGCGGACGAGCTGCTGAAGCACCTGGACGGCCGCCTGGCCCGCTTCAAAATCCCGAAATATCTCCAATTCGTCCCCGAACTGCCCAAGAACGCGGCGGGGAAGCTGCTCAAAGCCCCGCTCAGAAAGCTCTACGGAGGGTAGACGACCCGCCTGGAGCTCGCTCTCTAACACCAGCGGAGATGATCTGTAATGCGCACCTCGCCCCCTTTCCGAGCGGACCACGTCGGCAGCCTCCTCCGCCCGCCCGCGCTGCTCAGCGCCCGTGCCGACCGCACGGGTGCGGCGCTGCGGGAGGCCGAGGACCAGGCCATCAGGGAGGTCGTACGCAGGCAGGAGGAGGCCGGCCTGCAGAGCGCGACCGACGGCGAGTTCCGCCGGGCCTCCTGGCACATGGACTTCATCTACCGGCTCGGCGGCGTCGGCCAGGCCGCCGACGAGCACATCACGGTCCGCTTCCACAACGAGGCCGGTGACATCGAGTTCACCCCGGCCGCGCTGAGGGTCCACGACCGGATCCGGCTGACCGAGCCGATCTTCGCCGACGACTTCGCGTTCCTGCGCGACACCGTGACGACGGCGGTGCCCAAGCTGACGATCCCGTCGCCCAGCATGGTCCACTACCGCGGGGGCCCGGCCGCCATCGACCCGAAGGTCTATCCGGACGTCGAGGAGTTCTGGCGCGACCTGAGCGCGGCCTACGCCGAGCAGGTGCGCAGGATCGGCGCGCTGGGGTGCACGTACCTGCAGTTCGACGACACCAGCCTGGCGTACCTGAACGACCCCGCCCAGCGGGCCGAGCTGGCCTCCCGCGGTGACGACGCCGAGCACATGCACCTGCGCTACATCAAGCAGATCAACGCCGCGATCGCGGCCAAGCCGGCCGGCATGACGATCACGACGCACATGTGCCGGGGCAACTTCCGCTCCTCCTGGGCCGCTTCCGGCGGCTACGACTTCGTCGCCGAGGCGCTGTTCGGTGAGCTGAAGGTGGACGGGTTCTTCCTGGAGTTCGACGACGAGCGCTCGGGTGGGTTCGAGCCGCTGCGGTTCGTGCCGCCGGGCAAGATGGTCGTGCTGGGGCTGGTGACCACCAAGCGGGGGGAGCTGGAGTCGAAGGACACGCTCAAGCGGCGGATCGACGAGGCCGCCAAGTTCATCGACCTGGACCAGCTCTGCCTGTCGCCGCAGTGCGGGTTCTCCTCCACGGTCGAGGGCAACGAGCTCACGGCCGACCAGCAGTTCGCCAAGCTGCGCCTGATCGCCGAGACGGCCCAGGAGGTCTGGGGCTGAGAGCCGGTGACGAACCGCCCTCGGCCTCAGGGCCTGGGGCGGTCCGTGGCTACCAGTTCCAGCTCATGACGTTCTCCAGGAAGAAGCGCTGGTTGGCGTTGCCCCAGCAGGGGAACGCGACGATCGCCGCGCCGTCGTTCAGGCTGCCGTTGCTGACGTCCAGGCAGTTGCCGGTGAAGGTGCGGATCTGTACCCGGCCGCGAGTGCTGCTTTCGAGGGAGAAGCGCTGGTTGGCGCCGCCGTGGCAGCGGTACTGGATGATCGGCGCGCCGTCGCGCTTGCTCCCGTGCTGCACGTCCAGGCACTTGCCGGAGAAGGTCTGGAACGCCACCTGGCCGTTGCTCAGCCGCCTGACCCTGAAGCGCTGGTGCGACTTGCCGTCGCAGCCGAACTGGATGATCGGCGCGCCGTCCTGCGTGCTGACGCCGGCCACGTCGAAGCACTTGTCGGCGAACGTCTGGATCTCCACGGTGGTGTCGTACCACTGGCCCGTCGCCGCGCCGGCGGGCGTCGGGGGCAGCGCCGCCAGCGTGAGCGCCGCGATGGCGCCACCGGTGATCAGCCGCGTCAGGCGGGTGGTGGCGCGAGTGGTGGTGGGGAACCTCATGTCAGATCCTTTTCTGTGGTGAATGGCCGGCCCCTGGCGTGCTGAATACGCCGTTCTGCACGGGACGAACGACCGCACAACGCGAACAACGCTCATTGTCGCGGATCACATGCTAACTGCGGCCATAGGCGTTGTCGTTTGCACACGCCCGCGCGTTCTCGTCAAGTGCTGGTAAGAGCGCGGCGAATGTCCTTTATTTATGAGGATAAAACAGACTAAGAGGCGCTCTGAGCTGGGGGGATCTGTCGGAGCTGCGGCCTATTGGTGTCTTTGCCAGGGCTTTGAAGGCCGCAACGGTAGCCGAGTCGGACCAACGGTGATAATCGGTGCGGCAAGGTCTCCAGCGATGAAATCTCGTGGCGTATACGACCTTGCCGCTCGAAAGCCAGTAAGGAATCGCGGCGAGGACGATATATGACTTGCACCATTTTGCGCATTCTGCGATTCGTCACGGTTGGCAGCTTCTGTTTCTCCTTCCAGTACGCCTGCGCAGTCGTGCTGGCCAGGCTCGGCGCGCCCTGGCCCATCGCGAACGCCGCCGGCTTCCTCCTCTCCGCGCAGCTCAACTTCCTGCTCAGCTCCGGATGGACCTGGCGGGACCGGCCGCCAGGATGGGACAGGGCCGCGCCGTGGCGCAGGTGGACCTCCTACAACGTCACCGCGGTCCTGGCGCTCGGCATCAACACGGCCGTCTTCACCGCGAGCTACCAGGCGATCGACTCGCTGCCGGCGGCCGCGCTCGGCGTGCTGGCCGGGACCGTGGCCAACTACCTGATCTGTGACCGGGCGGTCTTCCGCCTGCGCGACTCGCGATGGGTGCGGCCCCGCGCGGCCGTCCCGATGATCGCCGACCGCGTCGTACGGGGACGGTGAGGACCGATGGCGGACCTGGAACAGGGGACGAGGACCACCACCGACGGCGTGGCCGTCATCATGCCCGTCCACGGCCAGGCCGGCAGCCTGGCCGGCACGGTCGGGGACTTCCTGACGACGATGGCCGCGGCCGGGCACGACCACCGGATCGTGGTCGTCGACGACGGCGGCGGGGACGCGACGCGCGAGGTCCTGGACGAGCTGGCGGCCCGGCATCCGGACCGGATCGTGGCCGTGCGCCACGACTCCGGCGGGGGCTACGAGGCGGCGGTCCGCACCGGCATCAAGGCCGCGCTGGAGCGTACGACCATGGGACGGCTGCTGCTGCTCGGGGCCGACGGCCGGCTCAGGGCCACCGACCTGCCGGTGCTGCTGCGCGTGCAGCGCGAGGAGCGGGCCGACGCGGTGATCGGATTCCGTGAGTGGGCGGGGCCGCTGTTCCGCCGGGCCGACGGGCGGGTGCGTACGGTGGCCGGCCGCCTGCTGCTGGGCACCCGGGGCCGCGACGCCCTCTGGGACTATCGGCTGCTCGACTGGCGGCTGCTGGACGAGCGCGGCGAGAGCGTGGCGGTCGAGCCGGCGCCGCCGTCCAGAGCCGGGCACGGCGACCTGCGGATCATCGAGCACCCGCTCGGCGGCTCGGACGAGGGCGCGCGGACCGCGGTGGTGTCGTTGCGGAGCACCGCCGGCTCGCTGGCCAGGACGGTGCCTGCGCTCGGCCTGGCCTACCGGGACCTGGTCCGCGACGGGCGCCGGCGGAGCTGGGCGCGGCGCCTGCTGCGGCCTGAGGATCCGGTGCTCGCCCTGCTGATGGCGGCGTGCGCGGTCCTGTCGCTCGTCGCGTTCTTCTACCACCTCCGGCTGGGCTCCGTGCTGTCCTACAACGACAGCAGCTCCCACCTCCTCATCGCGCGCCGGGTGATCGACAGCCCGACGGCCGGCGTGGCGCAGCTCGGGGGCGTCTGGCCGCCGCTGCCGCACGTGCTGGCATTGCCGTTCATCTGGCACGACGGCGTCTTCTACTCGGGCCTGGCCGGCTCACTGGTCTCGATGGCCTCGTACCTGGTGACCGTGCGGTACGTGTACCTGATCGCCCTGGGCATGGCGGCGGGCGGCGGGCGCGGCCGGGCGGCCGGGCTCGCGGCGGCCGGGCTGTTCGCGCTCAACCCCAACGTGCTCTATCTGCAGAGCACCCCGATGACGGAGCTGCTGCTGTTCGCGTGCACCGCCGCGGCCGTCCATCACCTCCAGGTCTGGTGCCGCACCGGCCGCTACACGCAGCTCACGTGCGCCTCGGCCGCGACGGTGCTGGCCACGCTGACCCGCTACGAGGGCTGGGTGCTGGCGCTCGCCCTGACGGCGGTGGTGGGTTACGTCTCGCTGCGCCGCTGGCGCAGCCGGTCCCGGCTGGAGGCGCAGCTGATCTTCTTCGGGGTCGTGGCGTTCAGCGGCATCCTGGGCTGGGTGACGTGGAGCCGGGTGATCTTCGGCGACTGGCTCTACTGGCACTCGGGCGAGTACGCGAAGCCGTCGCTGTGGGTGTCGCCCGACGACCAGAACATCGGCGCGCTGGACGTGGCCTGGCTGACCTACTCACGCGCCATGGTGCACGACCTCGGCCACCTGACCCTGGCCGTGGCGGCGGCGGGCGTGCTGGCGTACGCGTGGCGGCGGCGGCTCCAGCTGGAGGCGGTCGCCCCCTACACGCTGCTGATCTTCGTGCCGTTCTTCGTCTACGCCCTCTACATGGGGCAGCGCCCGCTGCACGTGCCCGAGGTCCACGGGAGCTTCTACAACGTCCGTTTCGGCCTGGTGATGGCCCTCGCGGCGGCGGTGTTCGCCGGCTACCTGGTCGCGCTGCTCATCGAGTACGCGACCGCGCGGTGGCCGCGGCGCGAGCGCTGGACCAGGGTGGCGCCGGCGGCGGCCGTGGTCGCCACCGTCCTGGCGGTGCCCGGCACGGCGACGCTCGCCGAGCCGACGGACTGGCACGCCGGCAGCGACGAACGGGCGGTCGCGGGCGCGGCCGGCTGGCTGCGGCGCCACTACGACGGCGGCCGGCTGCTGATGGAGAACCACGGCAACGAGACGGCCGTCTTCGACTCGCGCGTCCCGCTCGGCCGCATCGTCTACGAGGGCAGCTTCCGGATCTGGGACCGGGCCCTGGCGGATCCGGCCCGCCGCCGCATCCGCTGGATCTACGCGCGCACCGTCGAGGGCAAGGAAGACCGCACCTGGCGGGCGCTGCGCGCCAACCCGTCGCTGACCCGCGACTACACCCTGGTCTACAAGGACGCGATCCAGCACGTCTACCGCCGGAAGGAAACGTCATGACCAGGACAGAGCTCGAACCGGCCGGCGCCGGCCCGGCGGAGTGCGGCGGCCTGACCACCGCCGAGCTGAGCGCCCGCCACCTGCTGAGCAGGGGGCAGGCCACCGCCGGCTGGCTGGCGCTGGGCGTGCTCACCGGCGCGCCGCTCCTGCACCTGGTGACCGGCTGGGGGCCGTCGCTGTTGTGGTGGGGCCAGGCGATGGTCGCGGTCGTGACCGCCGTCTACGTCCTGGTGCTGGTCTTCAGGACGGCCATGGTGCTGGGCGCGCTGGGGTCGTCGATCATCGCGTTCGGCGAGGAGGGGCCGCGCCGCACACCCGACGCGGGGCTGCCCGTCTACACCGTCCTGGTGCCGCTCCACCGTGAGGCGAGGGTGCTGCCGTACCTGCTCGACCGGCTCAGGAGCCTGGACTATCCCGGCGAGCTGCTGCAGATCATGCTGCTGATCGAGGAGGACGACGACGAGACCAGGGCGGCGCTGCCCGAGCTGGCCGAGCCGTTCGAGGTCGTGATCGTGCCGCCGTCGCTGCCGCGTACCAAGCCCAAGGCGTGCAACATCGGGCTGGCCCGCGCGCGCGGCGAGTTCGTGGTCATCTTCGACGCCGAGGATCGCCCCGACCTCGACCAGCTCCGCAAGGCGGTGCACGCCTTCCGCGGGCTGCCCGACCGGGTGGTGTGCGTCCAGGCCGAGCTCCAGTACTGGAACCCCTGGACCAACTGGCTGACCCGGTGCTTCGCCGCCGAGTACGCCACCAACTTCAGCCTCCTGCTGCGCGGCCTCGACCGGTACCGGCTGGCGATCCCGCTGGGCGGCACCTCGAACCACTTCCGCACCGACGCGCTGCGCACCCTGGGCGGCTGGGACCCCTACAACGTCACGGAGGACGCCGACCTCGGCATCCGCATCGCCCGGCGCGGCTGGGACGTGCGGATGATGGTGTCGGTCACCGAGGAGGAGGCCAACAGCCGCCTGGGCAACTGGATCAGGCAGCGCAGCCGCTGGATCAAGGGCTATCTCCAGACCTGGCTGGTGCACACCAGGCACCCGGTGCGCCTCTGGCGTCAGCTCGGGACCAGGCGGACCGTCGCCTTCCACCTCACGATGGGCTTCTCCACGCTCACCACCCTGGTCAACCCGTTCTTCTGGGCGCTGACGCTGATCTACCTCTGCACCGGCACCCGCTACGTCGAGGCGCTCTTCCCTCCCGTGTCGCTGTACTTCGGCGCGGCCACCATGGTCTTCGGCAACTTCCTGATGATCTACTGCATGATGGCCGGCTGCATGGAACGCGGTCTCTTCCCCGCCGTGCGCGCGATGCTCAGCGTCCCGCTCTACTGGGGGCTGATGAGCGTGGCCGCGTACAAGGCGCTCTTCCAGCTCGCCCGGCCGAGCCGGCGGCACTTCTGGGAGCTGACCGAGCACGGGCTCGTCGACCACGACACCGGCGCCGTCAGAGCGTGACCACCGAGCCGGTGAGCCTGGCCCGCTCCGCGGCCCAGACCACGCGGTGCGTCATCAGGCTCTCGGCCGCGTCCGAGCGCAGCAGCGACGGGTCGCCCGACGCGACGGCGGCCAGGAAGGCGTCGGTGAGCCCCTCGTCGCCGCCCCCGTGCCCGTCGGCGGCCGACGGCCCGCCCGCGCCCGCGTCGTCGGCGCGGATGAGCTCTTCCTCGCCGGTCCTGAAGTCGACCAGCCGCAGCGTGGTCCCGTCGCCGTCGATGTAGCCGTGCGTCCCGAACAGGCGGGTGCGGCGGTGCTCCATCGGCGTGAACGCGCTCATCGTGAACGAGCACGTCGCGCCGTCGTCGAACTCCATCACGACCTCCTGGTGGTCCACGACGTCGTTGTCGCAGGCGTACACGCACCGGCCGTACGGACCCGTGCGCAGCGCCGCCAGCACGTCCTCCTCGGTACGCCCCGGCGTGACGGCCGACAGCGGCCAGAACTCGCTCTCGGGATCCCCCAGGCACCCCAGGTAGAGGCGCGGCGCCGAGTACGGGCACGACGGCTCCAGCGGGCAGTCGAGACACCGCTCCGCCGCCCCCTCGG
Source organism: Nonomuraea rosea (assembly GCF_039539705.1). Classification (NCBI taxonomy): domain Bacteria; kingdom Bacillati; phylum Actinomycetota; class Actinomycetes; order Streptosporangiales; family Streptosporangiaceae; genus Nonomuraea; species Nonomuraea rosea. The sequence goes on from NZ_BAABDQ010000002.1 coordinate 236,212, forward strand.
GCGCGTCCCCGGCGTGGAAGTGTGACAGCGAGCCGAACGACGAGATCCGGGCGGGCGGCCGGCCGAACAGGTGGACCAGCCAGTCGATGTCGTGGCACGCCTTGGCCAGCAGCATCGGCGCCGAGGTGTCCTGGCGCCGCCAGTGCCCGCGGACGAAGGAGTGCGCGTCGTGCCACCACCCGACGGGCTCCAGGTGCTGCACGCTGATCAGCCGCCCGATGCGCCCGCCGTCGAGCAGCCCGCGCACCACCCGCGTGTAGGGCGTGTAGCGCAGCACGTGGCAGACGGCGAGCAGGATGCCGTTGCGCCGGGCCGCGTCGGCGATCCTGGCCGCCTCCCGCTCGGTCGTGGCCATCGGCTTCTCCAGGAGAATGTGGTATCCGAGGCCGGCCAGCGTCACGGCGGGATCGGTGTGCAGCTGGTCGTGCGTGGCGATGACCGCCGCGTCCGCCAGCCGGCCCGCCGCCGCCAGCTCCTTCCAGCCCGGGTGCGCCAGCTCGGGCGCGATCCCGAATTCCGCGGCGAACGCGGCGCGCCGCTGCGGGTCGGGCTCCGCCACCGCCACCACCCGCCCCGCGCCCGTGGCGTGCGCGCGGCGCGCGTAGGTCAGCCCTCGCAGGCCGCCGCCGACGACGGCTAGAGTCACCTCAGTCATGGAACCTTCCCCGAAGAAATATCATGGAGAGCATCATTATTCGGTCTGGGAATGCTGACAGCAAGGGGGGCCGATGGGTGCGGAAGTGAGCGGCGGTGACCTGTCCCGCCTCAGGCAGCTCAACGCGCTCGCCGTGATCAGGGCGCTGCAGGGCCAGCCGTCGCTCACCCTCACCGAGGTCGCCAAGCGAACGGGGCTGTCACGCGCGTCCACGGAGGACGTCGTCCGCGAGCTGCTGCAGAAGGGCTGGGTGGCCGAGGCGGGCGCCACGGCGGGCGGCGTGGGCCGTCCGGCCAGGCGTTACCGCTTCAGGGCCGACGCGGGCCGGGTGCTGGGCGTGGACATCGGCGGGCACAAGGTGCTCGCGGTCCTCGCCGACCTGGACGGCAACGTGGGCAACAGCGCGCGGGTGCCCGTCACGCCCGAGATGGGCCGGGTCGAGCGGCTGGCCGCGGTGGACCAGGCGGTCGCCGCCTGCCTGGAGGACGCCGGGCTCGCCGCCGGCGACGTCTGGGCGGCCGGCGTCGGCACGACAGGGCTGGTGGACGGCGCGGGCCGGGTGATGCTGTCGGAGGCGCTGCCCGAGTGGACGGGCGTGGACCTGGCCGCGCACGTGAGACGGCTCGTCCCCGGTCCCGTGCTGGTCGAGAACGACGGCAAGCTCGCGGCTCTGGCCGAGTGCTGGCGCGGCGCGGCCCGCTACGCCAAGGACATGGTGTTCCTGCTGGCCGGGCTGCGTACCGGGGCCGGGCTGGTCATCGACGGCAAGCTGCACAGGGGCTTCGGCAACGCGTCTGGCGAGATCGGCGCGCTGCCCGTGCTCGGCTGGATCCGCGCCCAGGAGCACCTGAGCGCGGCGAACGGCGAGGCGGGCGACGTGTTCGCGGCCGCCAGGGCGGGGGACAAGGCGGCGGCCACGGCCGTGCGCCGCTACGTCCGCGATCTGGCGCTCGGCGCGTCGGCGCTGGTCCTGGCGCTGGATCCGCAGATGGTCGTGGTCGGCGGCGGCTTCTCACGCTCGGCCGACGTGATCATCGAGCCGCTCAGGCGCGAGCTGGACCGCTGGTGCATCCGTACGCCCGAGGTGCGCATGTCCGCGCTCGGCGACGAGGGCGTGGTGCTCGGGGCCGTCCGCCTGGCGCTCGACGACGTGGAGGACCGGGTGCTCGACGGCCGCAGCCCGCTCGTGAGCCATCTGTAACACATCCACTCTTGAAGAAAATTTCACTGGACTCCATCATTACTCCCACGTTCTAGGAGAGGACTGGGAGATGTGGAAGTCGGCTCGTAGCGGTGCGGCGCTCCTCTGTGCGGCGTTGCTCGCCTCCGCCTGCGGCGGTGGTGAGCAGGCCGGCACGGGGGCGCCGTCGCAGGAGAAGGTGACGCTGTCCTACGGCGTCTGGGACGCCACCCAGCAGGCCGTCATGCAGGAGCTCGGCACCGAGTTCAGCAAGACGCACCCGAACATCGCCATCGACGTCCAGCTCACCCCGTGGGCCGATTACTGGACGAAGATGAAGGCCGCGGTGAGCGGCGGCGCGGCGCCCGACGTCTTCTGGATGAACGGCCCCAACTTCCGGCTCTACGCCTCCAACGGCGTGATCAAGCCGATCGAGGAGCAGGTCGACACGTCGGTCTACCCGAAGTCCCTGGTGGACCTCTACACCTACGACGGCAAGCTGTACGGCCTGCCGAAGGACATGGACACCGTCGGCGTCTGGTACAACAAGACGCTCTTCGACGCCGCGAAGGTGAAATATCCGGCCGGCGACTGGACCTGGACCGACTTCAAGGAGGCCGCCGCCAAGCTCACCGACGCGGGCAAGGGCGTCTACGCCGTCGGGGCCGAGCTCACGAGCTTCCAGGAATACCAGTACAACACCATCTACCAGGCCGGCGGCTACGTGATCTCCCCGGACGGCAAGAAGTCCGGCTACGACGATCCCAAGACGATCCAGGGCCTGAAGTTCTGGACCGACCTGATCACGGCCAAGCAGTCGCCCGACCTCAAGACCATGACCGACACCGCCCCGCTCCAGCTCTTCGAGGCCGGCAAGCTGGCGATGTACTGGGGCGGGTCCTGGAACGTGGCCGAGTTCACCAAGAACGACTACACCAAGGACAAGGTGGACGTGGCCCCGCTGCCCAAGGGCGAGAAGCAGGCCACGATCATCCACGGCGTCGCCAACGTGGTGTCGGCCAAGACCGAGCACCCGGCCGAGGCCCTGGAGTTCGTCAAGTTCCTCGGCTCCAAGCCGGCCGCCGACATCCTCGGCAAGAAGGGCCCGATCCCGGCCTACAACGGCACCCAGAACGACTGGGTGGCCGCCCATCCCGAGCTGAAGCTGCAGGTCTTCCTCGACGCGGTGTCGTACGCGGTGCCGTACCCGGTCTCCAAGAACACCGCCGCGTGGCAGGAGGCGGAGCTCACCCACCTCACCAAGGCGTGGACGGGCGAGGTGCCGGTCGACAAGGCGGCCGCCGACCTCGCGGCCGGCATGAACGACCTGCTGGCCAAGGAGTGACGTGACCACCCCGGTTCTTGGCACCACAGAAACGCGGCGGCCCGCCCGGGCGGCCCACGCGGCGAAGCGCAGGCCCCGCACGGAAGCCCTGTGGGGGTACGCGTTCATCGCCCCCACAGGGCTGGGCCTGGCGATCTTCTACCTGTGGCCGGTGCTGCAGACCGCGTACTTCTCCTTCACCGAGTGGGGCGCGTTCGGCGGGCACACCTGGACCGGGCTGGACAACTACGTCAGGCTCGCCAGCGACCCCGAGGTGGGTCAGGCGGTGCTGAACACGCTCGCCTACACCGCGCTCGGCCTGGTCGGGATCCCGGTCGCCATCGTGTTCGCCGCGCTGATCAACCGGCCGGGGCTGCGCGGCGTGAGCGTGTACCGCACGGCCTTCTTCCTGCCGGTGATCACCATGCCGGTCGCCGTCGCGATGCTCTGGCGGTGGCTGTACAACGGCGACTACGGCCTGGTCAACCAGGTGCTCGCGGTCTTCGGCGTGGACGGCCCCAACTGGATCGCCGACCCGGCCACCGCCCTGTACGCGCTGGTCGTGGTGGGCGTCTGGAGCAGCGTCGGCTATAACCTGATCATCTTCCTGGCGGGGATGCAGGCCATCCCGAAGGAGCTGTACGAGGCCGCGTCCATGGACGGGGCGGGCCGCGTCAGGCAGTTCTTCAAGATCACGCTGCCGATGCTGTCGCCCACGGCGTTCTTCATCTCCATCGTGTCGGTGATCGGCTCGCTGCAGCTCTTCGACCTGGTCTTCGTGATGACCGGGTCGGGGCAGTCGGCGCGGGCGAACCCGGCGTACGCGCGGCTGCAGACCGTGGTGCAGCTGTTCTACGAGCGGGCCTTCGTCACCAACGACCGCGGCTACGCGGCCGCGATCGTGATCGCGCTGCTGGTGCTGATCGCGGTCCTGACGATCCTGCAGTTCCGGCTCCAGCGCAGGTGGGTGCACTATGTCTGAGCGTCGCGCGTTCGGCGTGCACGCGATCCTGATCGCGTCGTCGCTGGCGATGGTGGCTCCGTTCGCCTGGCAGATCATCACCTCGCTCAAGACGCTGAGCAGCGCCACCCAGGTGCCGCCGTCGCTGCTGCCCGAGGGCCGCTGGGACAACTACGCGAAGGTCTTCGAGCTCCTGCCGTTCGGCCACCAGTTCCTCAACACGGTGCTCATGGCGGCCGGCCGGGTGACCGGGCAGGTGCTGTTCTGCTCGATGGCCGCCTACGCCTTCGCCCGGCTCCGCTTCCCCGGCAAGAACGTGCTGTTCGCCGTCTTCCTGTCGGTGCTCATGGTGCCGCCGCAGCTCTTCGTGATCCCGCAGTACCAGATCATGTCGTCGCTCGGCTGGCTCAACAGCCTCCAGGCGATCATCGTGCCCGGCCTGTTCAGCGCGTTCGGGGTGTTCCTGCTGCGGCAGTTCTTCCTGGCGCTGCCACGCGAGCTGGAGGAGGCGGCCCGGCTCGACGGCGCGGGCCCGGTGCGGATCTACTGGTCGATCATGCTGCCGCTGGCCAGGCCGGGACTGGTGGCGCTGGCCGTGCTCACCCTGCTGTGGGCGTGGAACGACCTGTTCTGGCCGCTGGTCGTCAACACCGATCCGGAGAAGATGACGCTGTCGGCGGGGCTGTCGGCGCTGCAGGGCCAATACCAGACCGACTACCCGATCCTGATGGCCGGCTCGCTCATCGCCTCCCTTCCCGTGATCGCCGTCTTCGTCTTCCTGCAACGGCAGTTCATCCAGGGCATCGCCCACACCGGCAGCAAAGGCTGACCCCCCATGTTCTTACGCAGACTCGCCGCAGCCGTGGTGCTGCTGCTCGGCACCCTCACCGGAACGGCCGCCGCGAGCACCCCGCAAGCCGGCCTTTCGCTGGCGGTGCCCGCCTACTTCTACCCCGGTGACCTGTGGCGGCAGCTCGCCACGCCCGGCGTCGGGATCGTCGTGGCGAACCCGTTCTCCGGGCCGGGCAAGGACTTCGACCCGAACTACGCGCAGGCCATCTCCGAGGCCCGCGCGGCCGGGATCACCGTGCTCGGGTACGTGGCCACCGGCTACCTCGGCAGCACGGGCCGGGCGACGCGGCTCGGCGAGACCACGCCGCTGGCCTGGCTGGCGCAGTCGCAGCAGGAGGTCGCCCGCTGGTACGAGCTCTACGGCGGGTACGGCCTCGGCGGCGTCTTCCTGGACGAGGTGCAGAACGTCTGCGGCCCGTCGAACTCCTACTCCGGCACCTACCGGGCGCTCGACCAGTCGATCAAGAGCCTGCACCGGGGCGCGTTCACGGTCATCAACCCCGGCATCGGCACCGAGGAGTGCTACGCCGACATCGCCGACGTGAGCCTGACGTTCGAGGGCACGTACGAGACCTACCAGAGCTGGCAGCCGCCGGCCTGGCAGCGCGGCCGGGACCCGCGCAGGTTCTGGCACCTCGTGCACGCCACAACCACCGAGGCGCAGATGGCCGACGCGATGCGGCTGGGCAAGGAGCGCGGCGCCGGCTACATCTACGTCACGCCCGACGTGCTGGCCAACCCGTGGGACACGCTGCCGCCGTACTGGGCGGCCGAGCTGGCGGCGGCCAAGGCGCAGGACACCACCGCGCCCGCGCGGCCGGGCGCGGCCGTGGCCGTCAAGCGCACCCCGACCGCGCTGAGCCTGGCCTGGCGGCCCGCGCCCGGCGCCGTCGGCTACGACGTCTACCTGGACGGGCTGCGGGTGGCGGGCACGGCGGGCCGCGTCCCCGCCCTGACCGTCCGGAACCTGGAGCCGCGCACCCGCTACACGGTCACGGTGCAGGCGCGGGACCTGGCCGGCAACGTGTCGGCCGCCGGGGCCGCCGCGTCGATCGAGACCAGGCGGCCCGACCCGTCGCCGCCCGCCACTCCCGCCGGGCTGCGCGCGGACCAGGTCAAGGTGGCCAGCGTCCGGCTGGCCTGGGCACGGAGCGCCGGCGCGGCCTCGTACGACGTCCTCATGGACGGGCGGCGCCTGCTGCGGCTGCCCGCGGAGCTGCTGCCCGGCGACGCGACCGTCCCGGTCACCGGCCTGACCCCGGCGACCGCGTACACCTTCTCCGTGATCGCCAGGGACGCCGGCGGCAACGTCTCGGCCCCCACGCCGAGCCTGAGCGTCACCACCGCCGTGCCCAGCGGCGACCCGATCTCCGAGCCCGGCGGGTCCGTCGTCGCGGACGGCGTCACCTACCAGACGCGCTACAACCTGCCCTTCGACTTCCACCACGTCTACATCGACCTCGACGACGATCCCGCCACCGGGTTCGCGGTGGCGGGCATCGGGGCCGACTACCTGATCGAGAACGCGTGGTTCTACCGGCACGCGGGCGAGGGCTGGAACTGGACGCCCGTGGACGCGAACCCGCTGGTCTCCTCGGCCGACGACCTGTTCGTGTGGCGGGTGCCGCTCGCGGGCGCCGGGCCGCACAAGGTGGTCTTCCACGGCTCGGGCAGCTCGCCCGAGGCCTACAGCCCGGCTGTCACGATTTCCTGACGCTGACCTGCCGTGCGCGCTTACCGCATGACGATCGTGGTGAGCGCGCGCGGCGGGAGGGTCACCGTGCGGCCCGTCACCTGCGACGGCGTGAGCGAGTTGGCGTTGTCGGTGACGTAGGCGGTCGCCCGGCCGCGCACGCCCTGCCAGGTGACGGGCGCGGTGCCCGTGTTGAGCACCTCGACGACCCGTGAGCCGTCGGCGTTGCGGAAGGCCGACACCTTGAGCGCGGGGTCGGCCGCCGTCGCGTCCAGCCGGACCGCGCCCGGCCTGATGAACCTGCTGTACGCCGCCAGCGCCCACAGCCGCTTCGACACGCGATACGTCTTCGCCACGTCGTCGATCTGCAGCAACGCCCTGGTCGCGCCGCGCGAGGCGCCCAGCCAGTAGACGTAGCCGGTGACGTTCCCGAGCGTGAGCGCGTCGTGGACGGCCTGCGCGATCGTGAAGCCGTCGTAGCCGCTGCCGTCGTCCCAGTTCTCGTTCCAGGTGTTGCCGTTGGGGTTCCACTCCGACATCCACGTGGGCCTGGAGGTCGGCAGCGGGGCGTCCACGGGGCTGGCGTAGGTGTGCCCGGTGTGGGTCTTCACCCAGCGGCGGGCCTGGGGGTCGGCCTCGATCGCGGCCGTGTACGCCTTGGCCTCGTTCCAGCCGAAGGAGTCGCAGCAGGCGAGCCGCACGCCCTTGGCGACCGGGCCGAGCACCTTGACGAACTGGGTGGCCTGCTCGGGGGTGAAGCGCATGGAGGCGTACGTGGCCGTCCAGTCGGGCTCGTTCGTGAACCCGAGGTCGGTGATCTTGATGCCTTCCCTGGCGTAGAACTTGGTGTAGGCGACCAGGTAGTTCGCGTACGCCTGCTGCCACTCGGGCTTGAGCGTGCCGCCGTTCTTGTCGTCGCCGTTGTCCTTCATGTAGCCGGGCGCGCTCCAGGCGTCGGCGAAGAAGCGCTTGACGCCGTACGCCTTGGCCTCCTTGGCCACCCAGACCTGGCTGTTGTCGTCGCCGTCCCAGACGTACTTGGGCGGGGCGTCGGGACCGCCCGGGTCCTCCGGCTGGATCGACACCATGTGGTCGTACGGGCTGCCCGCGGGGGAGGAGCCGATGCCCAGCCGCAGGATGCTGAGCCCGGCGCCCTTGCCGCGGTCGAACCACAGGTCGAGGATCTCCCGCTGCTGCTCCGGGGTGAGCGCCTTGAGCAGCTCGTTGCGCCGGAACGCCTGGGAGACGCCGAACCCGTCGATGTCCTGGTGCCTGACGCGTTCGTTCACGGAGACGGCCGGCGGGCCGGCTTGGTGCGTCGGGCTCACCGCCGGGAGTCCGAGCAGCGTGATCGCGACAACTCCTCGTAACATGAGCGTCCTCCGAAAGTTTCGGATCCGTGACGATATGTTTCGCCGATGGCCGGAACCGTAAACGCAGGGGAGGGCTGCCGTCAACCACCTGATCACAGGCTGGTCAGGAGCCGTGTGCGGACGCCGCTCCAATCGGCGATATTTCGGACTCCCGGTGAATAATCCTGCGACGGTCGTCATTACGTCGCGGGATAACCAGAGAAATGTGCGCTCGCCGGTCATGTTCGGCGCGCGCATTTGTCGATGACGATTATTCGAGCCGGAGCGTTGGAGGGCTCATGGGATCGTCGAAGCCGCCGGTGGAGCTCCTGATCGGAGGCGCGTTCGTCCTGGTCGCACTGGCGTGTGCGGCCGTCGCCCTGACCCTGTCCGCCACCGCGGGCATGGTGGCGATGGCCGTCGCCGTCGGGGCCTTCTCGGCCTGGTCGAGACGCCTGGTCGTGGGACCAGCCATCGGGGTGATGGCGTGGTGTTTCGCCACCGGGTTCCTGCTGAACGGCATGGGGGAGCTGACCCTGACCTGGCCTGACGACGAGGCCAGGCTGCTCGGCTTCATGACCGTCGGGACCATGGGGAGCGCCTGCGGGACGGTCGGCAGCGTCCTCGGGACCGCCCGGCGGCGGCGCCACCGCAGGCGGGGCCGCCGCCGCGGGCCAGCCCTCCTGGAGCGGCGCTGCCCGGCCGAATTACGCGCGACCGGCGAATGGCCGCCGCCGCCGGGCCGGGAACGGCGTCCCGGCCCGGGGAATTCTCATTAGCCCGCTGAATGCGGCAGATTCTCGGCGCGCTCTTTGATGGTCAGCATCTGCCGGCGCATCGCCAGGAAGTCGCCCACGTCCATCGTGGCGAGATAGGTGGTGCCGCGCAGGCCGGGCGTGGCGCGGATCCGTACGCGGACGACCATCCGGGTCCTGCCGTCGAGGTCGCGGAGGGCGATGGAGCACGTCGTGGTGGCGTCGGGGCCGCGCATGGCCAGGACGAGGGTGTGCGGCGGGTCGGCCTCCTCGACGACGAACCCGGCACCGTCCGGGGCGCCGGACAGCACGTCACCGACCTTGAACCCCTGCCGCCCGGCGGTCTGCTGCCCGGCGGTTTGCTGTCCGCCCTCGGGACCCTGCGGACCTGCCGCCGGACCCTGCTGAGCGGCCCCGGGGCCTTGGCCCGTGGCTTCCTGGCCCTGCTGCGCGGCGTCGGGACCTTGGCCTGCGGTCTCCGGGCCTTGGGCCGCGGCTTCCGGGCCTTGGCCTGCGGCTTCCGGGCCTTGGGTGCCGGGGCTTGCCGCGGGGCCGCTCTGGTCGGTGGCGCCAGGCCATTCGGAGGATCGAGGTCTCTCGGACGGGCCTGTGTGGGTGTGGCCATGGCCCGGGGTGTAGGCGCCGAGCTGGATCAGCCACGCCCAGACGGAGGCGGGCGGCGCGTCGATGGTGATCGCGCGGGTCGCCTGGTACTGCGGCACCCGGACGAGGTCGTCACCGGCCATGCCCCCGTGGACCTCTCGGTCGTCGGCGCCCCAGCGGAGGTGCCACGGGCGGACGGCGAACAGGTAACCTGCCGCCGCACCGACCGCCAACCGGAACAGAGAGCGCGGAACGATCATTACGAACCCCTTCTCATCGCTGGTCGGAACGCCCAGTCTCGGGGGTGCCGCCGGAGTTGAATAGGGCCTTCCTCAGCAAAACGCCATATTTCCGGATTTGTTATAGGGCGGGATGCCGGGAATGGCGAGAAACGCGGCGGATGTCAGATCTGGTTCGGCTTCCACGCGGTGAGGTCGTACGTATCCGCGACCGTCCGCCACGCCTGCGCGAACCGGGCCTTGGCGGTCTGGGCGACCTCGGATCTGTCCAGGCCACGCTGGTAGTCGGGATCGTCGGCGATGGCTCCCGTGCAGCCGCCGTTCACGTAGCGGCGCGCCCAGGAGAGGAACGCGGTGTCGGCGTCGTGGGAGGCGTCGAGCGCGTCGACCAGGGCGTCCTTCAGGCCGGCTCCGTCCGGGAGCGCGGTCGCGGCGAGCGCCTGGGCTGAGGCGAGCTGGTCGCGGCGGCTCTTGGTGATGTCCTGGATGCTGTCCACCCCGTCCGGTTGGCAACTGCTCGCGCTCGCGATGGCGTCGGACAGGCTGGAGCGCGCGGAGCTGCTGCTGGCCAGCAGGTCGTTCATCGCCTTCGCCTGCTGGGCGGCGGCCGGGTCGGAGGCGGCCGGGTCTGAAGCGGCGGGGTCTGAAGCGGCGGGGTCGGAGGTGGCAGGATCGGAGGTGGCGGGGTCTGAAGCGGCCGGGTCGGATGAGGTCTCGTCGGGGGAGGTCTCGTCGTCCGTGGGGCCGGAAGAGTCGGTGCCGCCGGTCGTGTCCGGCGTCTGTGGCGACGTGGCGCCGCCGCCTTCGGGGCCGGTGGTGGCGACGGCCGGGACGTTCCCCTGCCGGGATTCGGCTGCCTCGTTCGCCGAGGGTGCGCGGTTGGCGACGATCCACCAGGTCACGGCAAGGGCGAGACCGGCCGCTGCCAGGCTGGCCAGCACCGAGGGCCGCCGCCAGACCGGCGCGCGCCCGCGCAGCCTTGGGGGCTCCCACCCGCCCTGCCCCGCCGGCGCCGCGAACTGCCCACCCGGCGGCGGAACGGGGACGCCGCGCGGCCCCACCGGGTAGCCGGGTGGCCCCGGCGGATGGCCGTCCGGTCCGGGGGGCGGCCATGCGCCGGCCGAGGACGACCAGGAGGAGGCGGGCGGCGAGCCGGCGGACGCCCCGGTCGGATAGCCGGTCGGGTAGCCGCCCGGGGGTCCGGACGCGGAGCCGCCCGGAGGTCCGGACATGGGGCCGCCCGGGTAACCGGATGCGGGGCCGCCTGGGTAGCCGGACGCAGGGCCGTTCGAGGGGCCGTTCGGAGGGCCGTTCGGGGGCTCGGCCGGAGGTCCGCTCGGAGGGGGCACGGGAGGGGGATCTTCAGGGGGGAGGTGGGCTCGGCAGCGGGGGCACACGGTGAGGTTGCCGACGTGGGATCCGCAGCGCCTGCAGAGGCGACTGGAGTCCGATTCATGCACCAATGCACCCTCCCGAGAATCCTATAAAAAGGGACAAATGCTTTCTGGGGCCGATCTTCTTATGGTCTCTCGCCTTCCCGGCTCCGAGTGAGACTATTTGCTAACAAGGTACCTCCGACACATTCGCGCCGCATAAGCTCGCCCCCGCACGTAAAAACGAACGGGAGAGGACCATGGTTCTCAATAGCTCCAGTGCGGACTCCCTGCGCGATACGCATGCGAACGCCCCCCAGATGAGCAACGTGACGCGCTACCTCTGCGCAGCCGCCTACCTGGACAGCGGCTTCCGCGACAGGGTGCTGGGCGAGCTGTTGTCCGACCCGTACCGGGCGGTCCCTCCCTCGTACGGCGGATTCGACCTCATGCCGGTGCTCCACCACTGCCGCCGCTCCCGGACGATGCTGGTGGTCCGCGACGGCCTGATCGCCGGATTCTGGATCATCGGCTTCCTGATGGCCCCGCTGAGCGCGATCACGTGGGCGTTCGCCCTCATCCCGTTCGTCCTCCTGACCGCCGACCGGGTCCGGCGCGGCCCGCTGTTCTTACGGCTGCTGATCTGGCTGTGGGCGGGCTATTCCGTCGTCTCGCTGCTCTTCCTCGTGTTCCTCAGCGAGGCGGTCGGCCTCGTGGGCGGCCTGGTGAGCGGCCTGCTGGCCGGGCCGTCGTCGTACGACGACCTCTACGGCGCCGGCGCGGCCTCCAGCAGCCTGGCGAGCGGCCTGGTGCAGTCGCTGCTCATCCCGGCCGGCACGCTGGGCATCGCCGTCGTGTACCGGATCGCGATCTACATGACGCTCGCCGGCACGCTCAGGCCGGGCACGCCCGAGCCGATCACCCGGGTCACCCACCCCAAGACCGGCCGCCGCCTCGACTACATCCGCAGGGCCCAGTGGGGCAACGTCACCATGTACGCGAACGAGGACGCCTTCATGGGCGCCGGGACCATCGAGCGGAGCTGGTCCATCGCCGTCGAGCTCGACCGTGTCCGCGACGGCCTGGGCGGCAGGCGGCAGGACGACCCGGTGGACATCGACCCGGTGGAGCTGCACGCGTTCGTCCGCGGCCGGCTCGTGGACATGCGCGACCGCGTGCTGCGCCCCAACGAGGGCATCCAGCGGCTCGACCTCGGGGACCACGTGGTGACGCGCGGCATCTTCACCGTCAACGACTGGCACCGGGACCGGGCGTCGGTGGCGCATCCGTTCATCGGCAAGGACGGCCTGCCCCGGTCCCTGGCCACTCCCGAGGAGATCGCGGCCATCGCCCGCCATCCGCAGGGCGGGGTCCGCTACTACCAGCGAGTGACGATCAACAACGCCGGGCAGGAGATCCGCGACCTGCGCGGCAACCTCGTCGCGCCGGCCGAGGACCAGGAGGCGCTGACGTCGGCGTTCATCTATCTGGCGGTCGAGGGGCGGATGCTCTACACGCAGTTCGTGGTCACGGTGCTGCCGCCCGCGTTCGGGCCGTACCACGTGGTGGACCGGCTGCCCACGATGACCGGCGGGCGGATCGCCTGGGAGGCGGTCAGGGTGCTGCGGCTGCGCCTGCTGCGTGACGTGCTCGCCGCACCCGTGCGGGTGGTCAGGACGGGTGTGCAGGCCGTCAGGCAGAACATGATGGCCCCCGACCCGGGCAAGCACATCGTCTATCCGTACGGGTCCCGCTTCAGCGTCCGCGAGCTCGGCGCGAGCGAGGACCTGCAGACCCACATCCAGGTGCTCGACATGGCCAAGTACATCAGGATGATCGAGCAGCGGCTCACCAAGGCGGTGCTCGACTTCCTGGAGGAGCGTCAGGTGGAGACCGGCGCCTACCGGTTGCAGGCGGCCGGCGTGACCATGAACACGGTGTCGGTGGGCGCGGGCGGGTCGGTGAGCGGGCCGATCGCCTTCGGGCAGCACGCGTCGGCGACCGTGCACAACAACGCGAGACCGGGTTCATGACGAGCGAGGAGGCTTCCATGGGTACGGAGTACGGCGTCCACATCAGCGGCGGCGACGTCAGCGGGCCCATCGCGATGGGCGCACACGCCCGCGCGACCGTGCACAACGTGACCATGGCCGCAGGAGGGGAGCTCGGTCAGCTCCTCGACCGGCTGGAGCGGCTGCTCGGCGAGCACGAGGCGAAGCTGGCCGAGCCGCACCGCGCGGCCAGGGACGTGGCCGACGTCCGGCAGGAGCTGGCGGAGGCCGAGCCGGACAGGTCACGTGTCCTGGACGCGCTCAAGCGGCTCTCCGTCCGGGCGGCCGAGGTGTCGGTCATCGTGGAGGTCGTCTCCCAGATCCGCGACCTGCTCCCCTGACCCACCCCCCGCCGATCAGAACGGGGAGCTGGTCATCGTGTACCACGTCGGAGCGCAGGCCAGCAGGGCCAGTGCGACGAGGACCGCGAGCGACTTGAGTGCGCGTGAGGTGGTGATGATCGCGGGCGCGATGGGCCGCTGCTTCCATCGTCCGACCGCGATGAACGCCGAGACGCCGCCGAGCACGAGGTTGGCGGGCACGAGTTCGTACTCGCCGCGCAGGATGTGGAAACCGGCCGCGAGGATCATCGTCAGCGTCAGGCCGGCGGCGGCGAGCGGCGTCAGCATCGGCTTGACCCTCGCCATCGCCGGCAGGATCAGGCCGACGCCGCCCAGCACCTCACAGACCCCGATGAAGACGATCAGGGGCTGAGGCACCGCGGCGTACCAGGCCACGGCCCGGGGCGCCGCCGCATACAGAGCCGCGTCGTACAACAGCACCTTGCCGAAACCGCTGCCGACGAAGAAGAAGCCGAACAGCGCTTGGAGCGACCAAAGCGCGCCGTTGAGCGTGAACCTCATTCCGCGCTTCTTGGGCTGCTGATCAATGTCCTTGATGCTGAGGAGGTTGTCGCTGACCTGCTGGTTCATGTCCTGTCACTACCTTTCAGATCGGGTTGGCAGCCGCCGCGTCGCGCCGGCTGTGTGGTGGCCTCCCAGGTGAACCCGTCCGGGTCGACAAGGGCGTTTCCCTGTTCTCAGTCCTGGATGAGGCCGAGGACATTGCCATCGGGGTCGGTGAAGGTGGCCACCAGGCGGCCGCCTCCGACGTCGTGCGCCGCCTCCTGCACCGTGGCCCCCGCGGCGGTCACCTCGGCGAGCTTCGCCTCGATGTCCGGCACGTGCCAGTAGGCCACCGGGGTGGTCATGCCCTGCGGTCCACCGTTCGGCACCAGCCCGATGTGCTGACCGCCGGCCTCGAAGCCGACGTAGTAAGGACTGTCGTTCTCCGGCTGGACGCCGAGCAGGGCCGCGTAGACCTCCTTGGCCTTGGCCAGGTCGGACACGGGGTGCAGCACAGTCTTGATCATGATTACTCCTGTGGGCGCGATCCGTTGTGCTCCTAGTTTTCATCCCGGCCTGGTCGGTGAGCATCCGTGGTGACCACGGAACCGACCACGGATCGCATGCACGGATGGAGCACGGAGAAGATGCGACAAAATATGACTGTGGCGACAGAAGGTGACATCTCTCCAAGAGAGACCGAGGTGCTGCAGCTCCTCGGCGCTCACCTCAGCAACGCTGAGATCGCAGCGCGGCTGTTCATCTCGGTACGTACCGTCGAGAGCCACGTTTCCTCGCTGCTGCGCAAGCTGGGGGTGCCGGATCGGCGAGCACTCGCCCAGCGCGCGGTCGTCGAGCAGCCTCATCGGGAACCGGCCCCCCTGCCGGCCCCGCTGACCTCGTTCATCGGCCGGGTCAGGGAGCGGGCGGAGCTGGCCGACCTGATCATGAAGCATCGCCAGGTGACCGCGGCCGGTCCTGGCGGCGTGGGCAAGACTCGCCTCGCGTTGGCGGTGGCAGCGGAGGTAGCCGATCAGTACGCCGACGGGGTGTGGTTCGCCGACCTGATCCCGGTCACCGATCCCGGCATGATCGCGACCGCTGTCGCGGGTGCGCTGGGACTCGGCGAGCAGCCCGGCCGCGACCTGACCGAGTCGGTGGTCGCCGCGCTGGCCGACCGTCAGGCGTTGCTGGTGCTCGACAACTGTGAGCGCGTCGTGGACGGGGTGGCGCTGTTCCTTGAGCGGCTGCTCGCGGCCTGCCCTCGGGTGAGCGTGCTGGCGACCAGCCAGGCCCGGCTGATGGTGCCGTTCGAGCGGGTGTATCAGGTCCCGCCGTTGTCGCTGGCCGGAGAGCCGGACGCGGTCGCGTTGTTCCTGGAACGGGCGGCGGCGGCCGGCCGGCCGCTGGATCCGCCACGGCACGACGAGATCGCCGCGATCTGTGCGCGGCTGGACGGCATGGCGCTGGCGATCGAGCTGGCCGCGGCCCGCTATCCCACGCTCGGCCTGGACGGCATCACCGCCGCGCTGTCCCACCCGCTTCGGATGCTCACCGGCGGCTCCCGCGCCGACGAGCGGCATCGCTCAGTGCGGGCCGTGCTGGACTGGAGCCACGCCCTGCTGGAGCCGGCCGACCAGGAGCTCCTGCACCAGGTGTCGATCTTCGTAGCGCCCTTCACCGCATCGGCGGCGGCCGAGGTCACCGAATCCGCGATGGGCGTGGTCGCCGACGGACTGGCCCGGCTCGCCGAGCAGAGCCTGCTGGCGGTGGCGGCATCCCCGCAAGGCACCTGTTACCGGGCATTGGAGACCATCCGCCAGTACGGGACGGAACGGCTCAGCCAGGCCGGTGAGCTGGCCGGTGCCCGGGTCCGGCACCTGCGCTGGTGCCTCACCCAGGCCGTCGACCTGGGGGCGGCCGGGCCGGACTGGCGGGCCCGGTTCGACGCGGTCGCCGATGACCTCCGTGCGGCGCTGACGTGGGCGGCAAGCGAGCCGGAGCGGCGCGCGGACGCCTACCGCCTGGCCCGGCACCTGGCTGAGCTGACGTTCACCCGCCATCTGATCGGTGAGTCCCAGCATCGCTACGAGCAGGCGTCCGCGCTCGCCGACGACCCCGCCGCCACCGCCTCCATGCTCCGGCAGGCGGCGGCCGTGGCCGGCTGCCGGATGCGCGGCGATGACATGTACCGCCTCTACCGCGCCGCCGGGGCCGCCGCCCGCCAGGCAGGCGGTACGGCCGGCGCCGACCTGGCGACCGCCGCGATCGTCACTTATCGGTTCGACACCCAGTTCGAGCAGGTCCCGGAGCCGGAGGAGGTGATCGCGCTGATCACCGAGGCGCGTGAGCTGGCCGGCGACGATCCGTCAGCCCGGGCCATGGTGGCGCTGGCCGAGGCGGGGAGGATGCTCACGGAGGCGTTCGGTTCCGCCGGCGACAGTGCGCGAGAAACCGTCACACGTGTCGAGTCGGCGGTCGAACTCGCCCGCCAGGCCGGTGATCCGCTCGGCGAGTCCGCCGCGCTCGACACCCTCACCGTGGCCCAGAGCTGGGCCGGTGACACGTTTGCCAGTGCCGCCACGGCGCGCCGCCGGATCACCCTCCTGTCGTCCGTGCCGGACAGCCCGGCCAAGACCCACGAGCTGATCGACGCGCTCGCCGCGTCGATGGAGTCCAGCCTGGGCGCAGGGGATCTGCCGAATGCCCGCCGGTGGGCGCGGCAACTCGCGGATCATCCGCTGCTGGCCGAGGTCGGCCATCGTGCCACGGCCTGGCTGCTGGTGGCCGACGCGCTGGCGGGCAACGCCGGCGATGTGCTCGCCGCCAGTACCCGGTTCCTCGACGCGTGGCGCCGCGCAGGCAGCCCCGCCCGGGCAGGGCTGGGCCCGCCGGCGGCCGCGGTGGCCATGATCCACGGTCTCCGCGACGACCGCGCCGCCCACGGCGAATGGAGCGCGATCCTCCACCAGCTCGACGCCTCGCCGTGGCAGACCCATGGCTACGGGGCGGTGTTCGACGCCCTCCTCATGCTCCATCGTGGGCAGGCGGAGGAGGCGATGGAACGGATGGCGCCCGAGCCGGGTGCGGCACGGATCCCCTGGATCTGGCTTCACTGGTATGTGGCACTTCGTTCAGAAGCCGCCGTGCTCGCCGGGACCTCCGATGCCCGCGATCGCGTGGCCGAGGCCCGGACCATCGTGGCCGGCAACCCGGTCGCCCGCGCCATCGTGGAGCGGGCGGAATCCGTCCTCGACCAGGACCAGAAGCGCCTGCTCGGCACCGCGGACGCGTTCGAGGCCGCCGGCTGCCCCTACCAGGCGGCGCGGACGATGATCCTGGCCGGTGGCGTGCATGCCGCCCGTGGCGCCGCCGTCCTGGCCGATCTCGGGCTCGCCCCCATGACCGTCACCTGAGTACGCGGAAGGCGGCGCGATTCCGTACCGGTGCGCGTCCACCGCGTCAAGGGCGATCGCGAGCCGGTAGCCCGCCGGGCCTCAGCGGCCGAAGCAGATCGTGCGGCCCGGTTTGACCTTGTCGGCCTTGTAGGTCACCCGGTCGATCGACGTTCCCCGGGGATCCACCAGGATGATGGTGTCGCCCGCGTTCCCGAGCCGCAGCCGCCCGTCCAGCACGACGCGCAGGGCCGCCCCGGCCTCGATGGCGCCGCTCAGGGCGCTGCGCCCGCCGGCGGCGTCCGACAGCGTCCAGTTCGCGAGGTCGATCGCGCGCGGCGTGAGGTTCAGCAGCGTGACCGTCTCCGCGCCGCGATCGGCGCCCTGCGGATCCGGCAGCGCCGCCACGATCACCAGGTCCCCGGCCGCGACGAGCGGCGGCTTGACCGGCGAGCCCGGCCCCGCCGGGTCCGGGCTGATGATGAACTCCTCCGGCCACATCGTGAGCTGGAGCTGCTGCCCGGCGCCCCGGACCACGTCGTGCAGGTTGCCCCGCTCCAGCAGGCGGATCAGGAACAGCTCGTCGTCCCGGTTCACCGGGTCGGCCCGCAGCCAGGCGTCGAAGCCGTCGAAGTCGGTGAACCCCGCCGCGAGGTACGGCACGACGCGCCGGAACAGCTTCGGCCACATGACCAGCGCCTCGGCGGCGGCCAGGTCCACGATGGCGGCCGCGCCGTCGGGGTCGGCCGTCGAGCGCGGCCAGATGCCGGCCGGCAGCGCCTTCTCCCTGGCGGCCTGCGACACACCGGCCAGATGCGTACGCAGCTCGGCGGGCAACGTCGCGTAGAACGCCGGATAGACCAGCCCCCCGGCCAGCAGCCGGCCGTTCACGGACGCGTCGGCGAGCGGGCCGTCCATGAACACCTCGGCCCCGTCCGCCCCCGGGTGGTCGCCAGGGAAGACGAACGCGATCAGCCGGCCGTTCGCGTCGATGCCGTTGGTCAGCACGTGCCCGCGGAGGGAGTCCTGGTCCGCGGACTCGACCTTGTTCGGCAGGTCGCCGAAGTACCGGACGTTGGTGAACCCGAGCAGCCGCAGCAGCTCGTCGCGGGCCGCGTTGGCGCCGGCGAGCTCCTGGTGCGTGTCCGCGAAGTGGGTCTCCAGCGCGTCCACGGCCTCCAGCCGGACGGAGACGCCGCGACCGCTGATGTTCGGCGGCCGGCCGGAACGCCGCGGCAGCGTCTCGACCAGCGCGGGAGAGTCCGGCTTGAACTTGACGGTGTCCCCGTCGGGCTCGGGTCCCTGCCGCGGGAGATCCGGGTACCGGATCACGAAGCTGCCACGTAACAGTGTGTAACTCATGATGCCCCCCATCTAGTAGCCAGCGGAGCGTAACTCGCGTGGGGGGCATCGTCCACGTATCTGGACAAATGCCAGAAAGGTCAGCGGTACACGGCGACGGCCGCCTCCGCGACCAGCGTGTCCACGTCCGCGACGAGCCCGTCGATGACGGGGGAGCCGGCCGAGGCGATCTCGCGCAGCCGGGCGAGGAGGCGGGCGGCCGGCAGGTCGAGGTAGAGCTCCTCCTCCAGCCGGAGCACCGCCACCAGCCCGCACAGCGCGGCGCACCGGGCGTCCGGCGGTTTCCAGCCCTCGACCGCCGAGCGCACCCCCGAGGAGGCCCGTACGACCGAGGCGATGTCGGCGAGCTGATAGCGCGTGTACGGCAGCATGCCCAGCCGGCGCTTGCTCACCCGGACGAGCACGCCGGAGGCGAGCAGCGCCGCCCGGGTGCGTTCGTGGATGCCGTCCGCCGCCTTCTTGATCAGCGACGTGACGCTTTTGTGCGGGTTGCCGCGGGCGACGTCGGAGAGCAGGTCGTCGCCGATCGCGTCGCCGGTGGGCGGCAGGCGCGTGACGGCGCCCTGGCCACCGGCGACCGCGACGTAGCCGCCGAGCGCGAGGTCGAGCAGCACCGCCCCGGCCAGCCCCAGAGCCAGCGAAGACTGGTGGATCAGGGGCTTGCCGGCCTGGTCGTGGGCGATGAGGTACAGGTCCTGGTGCAGCGGCAGCCGGTTCATGGCGGGGCAGGTGTCCTTCGCTCGTTACCGGCGCGGCAGGTCGGCGCGCTTCGGGTCTCCGTGCTTGGGGTCTCCGTGCTTGGGGTCTGAGTGCTTCGGGTCTCCCAGGTTCAGGTCGGCGTGTTTCAGGTCGATCGGCAGGCTGGCCATGGACGGGCGGCGGCCGGCCGCGTACTGGGAGCCCAGCACCAGGAGGCCGAGGCCGAGCCAGACCAGCGCCGCGATCTGCGCCAGGACGTTGGCGTTGATCACCACGAAGATGAGGATCCCCATTCCGATCAGCGGCGCGATGAGGTGGGACCACCACTTGTTCGAGTCGAGGCGCAGCGAGTAGTGGATGATGACCGACACGTGCAGGACCACGAAGGCGACCATGGCGCCCACGTTGACCAGGCCGGTCAGCAGGTCGACGCCGTCGGAGCGGGTGGACATCCAGATCCCGAGCCCCACGGAGATCGTGGAGGTGAGCAGGATGGCGTTGCCCGGCACCGAGTGCCGGACCGACACCTTGGCGAGGAACGAGGGGAGCTGCTTGTCGCGCGCCATCGCGTACAGCAGGCGTGACACGGCGACCTGGGCGACCAGCGTGTTGGCCAGGCCCCAGGAGAGCGCGGTGGCGACCGAGGTGAGGTGCCCGAGCCATTCGCCGCCCGCGACGGTGGCCGCGTCGTAGAACGCGGTCTTGGTGTCCGCGGCCATCAGGCCGGTGGGGTCGGGCACCAGCAGGGCGGCCACCCAGACCTGGGTGATGAACAGCACGCCCGCCAGCACCAGCGCCAGGCGCATGGCCCGGCCGACCTGGGCCGAGCCGCCGGTGGACTCCTCGACCAGCATGCTGATCCCGTCGAAGCCGAGGAACGACAGCACCGCCACGGACACCGCGGCGAAGATGACCGGCCAGGAGAACGTGTCCAGGTTGAACAGCGGCGAGAGGCTGAAACCGCTGCCCTTGCCCTGGAGGAGGGCCCAGACGCCGGTCGCGAGGAACAGCGCGAGCACGACGAGCTGCAGGACGATCATCACCCGGGTGAGCTTGACCGTCATCCGGATGCCACGCAGGTTGATCACCGTGTTGACCAGCACGAAGATGAGCAACCAAGCCCAGACGGGCACCTGCGGCACGCTGGAGTTCATGGCGATGGACGCCACCAGGTAGAGCAGGGACGGCAGGAGGATGTAGTCGAGCAGGATCATCCATCCGGTCATGAACCCGACCGGCGGGGAGATGCCACGGCCGGCGTAGTTGTAGACCGAGCCCGAGAGGGGGAACGCTTTGACCATCTGGGCGTACGACGCGGCGGTGAACAGCAGCGCGACCATCCCGACGAGGTACGCCAGGACCGGCATGCCGTCCGAGGTGGAGTAGACCAGCCCGAAGATCGCGAAAGGCGCGATCGGCACCATGAAGACCAGGCCGTAGAAGACGAGGTCGGTCAGCCCGACCCCGCGACGTAACTCCTGCCGGTAACCGAACTGCTCAATATTCTCTTGTGTGCGCACGACAAACCTCTCCATGTCGTCATGCAAGGTGCGGGGGTTTGATCGGTGATCCTTCCGTAGGCGGGCCCCGCGTCGCAAGCCCGATGGCGGTGATGCGCCACAAGTGAAGGGCTGCGTCAAACCTGGAGTCAGCCGAGCCGCGACTGCAGGCCGTCGAGCACGCGCTGGAGACCGTACTCGAAGGAGGTCTCGTTGTCCTTGGCCGGGTCGCTCTCGCGCTGCGCGGCGTAGCGCGCGCGGAGCCGGGGATAGTCCGCCACGGCCCGCTCGGCGGCCGGCCACAGCCGCTCCACCCACTCCTGCTGGGTCTTCCCGCTGCGGGCGACCATGGACAGCCACGCGGCCTCGCTGGTGGACACCCCGAGCACGTAGGCGACGACCGTGTTCATCGCCCGGTCGGCCTCGTCGAGCGGGAAGCCGGCGGCCTCGAAGACGGCGAGCGTGTGCTCGGTCTGCCGCAGCATGTTGGGCCCCAGGTAGGCCAGGCCGACCTCGCCGAGCTTGGCGGCCATCCAGGGATGGCGCAGGATCATGTCGCGCAGGCCGTGCGCGACGCGGGCGACGGTCGCCCGCCAGCCGGTGGCGTCGCCGGGCTCGGGCAGCGGCAGCTCGCCGTAGACCTCGTCCACGGCCAGCTCGAACAGCTCGTCCTTGTTGGCCACGTGCCGGTAGAGCGAGGTGGCCCCGGCGCCGAGCCGGTTGCCCAGCTTGCGCATGCTCAGGGCCTCGGCGCCCTCCTCGTCGAGAAGGCGCACGGCCTCGGCCACGATGTGCTCCCGGCTCAGCGCCGGCTGCTCCCGCTCGCGGCGGGGGCGGGCCCACACCGAGGGGATCGGCTGCTCGTCTGCTGGCATGAGTGCACCCTAGCGCACGATGTACGCAGTTGCGCACGCTCGTCGTCGTGCGTACAGTGTGCGCATCAAGAGAACGACGTACGCAACGGAGGATCGACATGTCGGAGAAGCGGCATCCACGGCGCTGGCTCATCCTGGTCGTGCTGTGTCTCAGCACGCTGGTGCTGGTGGTGGACAACGGCGTGCTGATGGTGGCCATCCCGCCGCTCACCAACGACCTGCACGCCACGGCCCAGGACATCCAGTGGATCATTGACGGCTACATCCTGGTGTTCGCGGGCCTGCTGCTCACCGCGGGCAGCCTGTCCGACCGGTACGGCCGCCGCCGCGTGATGATCGCCGGCCTGGTGTTCTTCGGCGCGGCCTCACTCCTGGCCGCGTACGCGGGGAGCCCGGAGCAGCTCATCGCGGGCCGCGTCCTGATGGGCGTCGGCGGCGCGCTGGTCATGCCGAGCACGCTGTCGATCCTCATCACGGTGTTCGACGACGCCGAGCGCCGCAGGGCGATGACGATCTGGAGCTCGGTCCTCATGGTCGGCCTGGTGGGCGGCCCGGTCGTGGGCGGCGTGCTGATCGCGAACTTCTGGTGGGGCTCGGTGTTCCTGATCAACGTGCCGGTCGTGGTGCTCGCGGTCGCCGCCGCCGTCGTGTGGATGCCGGAGTCCAAGGGACCGTGGCGCAAGCCCGACCCGCTCGGCGCGATCCTGTCCACGGCCGGCCTGTCGTCCCTGGTCTGGGTGATCATCGCCCTGCCGCAGCACGGGCTCGCGGAGCCGTCCACGCTGGCCGCGCTCGCCGTGGCGGTGCTCGGGCTGGCCGGGTTCGTGGTCTGGGAGCTGCGCACGCCGGACCCGATGGTCCCGCTGGGGCTCTTCCGCGACCGCAACTTCAGCGGCGGCAGCCTCTCGCTCGTGCTGGTGCAGGTCGGCAACGGCGGTCTGCTGCTGACGATGACCCAGTACCTGCAGTTCGTGCTCGGCTACTCGCCCACGGAGGCCGGTCTGGCGCTCGCCCCGATGGCGCTGGCCGTGATCGTGGTCAACGCGCTCGTCGCCACCGTGGCCCAGAAGATCGGCAACCGGGCGCTCACGGTGTCCGGGCTGATCGTGCTCGCCGCCGGGTTCGGCCTGCTGGCCACGCTGTCGCCGGGCGACGGCTACGGGACGGTGGCCACCGCGCTGATCCTTTTCGGCGTCGGCGGCGGTCTGTCGCAGCCCGGGGCCACGGCGGCGCTGATGGGAGCGGTGCCGCAGGAGCACGCCGGGGTCGGCTCCGCGCTCAACGACACCGTGCAGCAGGCCGGGGCGGCGCTGGGCGTGGCGATCCTGGGCAGCGTCCTGGCCGGCGCCTACACGGGGGCGATGCCGGACACCGCGCCCGAGGCGGCCCGCCGCTCGATCGGCGCCGCGCTGAGCGAGGCCGCCCGTACCGGGGACACCGGCCTGATCGCCGCCGCCCGGGAGGCGTTCGCCGGCGGGACGGCGCTGGCCTGCGCGGCCGGGGCCGGCGGGGTGCTGGTCGCGGCGGTGCTGGCGTTCGCGCTCCTGCGCGACCGCAAGCCCGCCGGGGAGATCCAGGAGGCGGCGGTATTGACGGAGATCTCGTGAGAACTAGATTCCAAGTACACGAACGACTCGGCGGACGACGTGCGCGACGTCGACCTGTCGGTCTGCCACCTGCTCAGCGGCCCCATCGCGGTGGAGGGGGCCGAGCCGGGCGACCTGCTCGTCAGCGCCGCCCCGGTGGAGGGCCGCGTCAGCGGCGTGGTGGACATCCCGAACGCCTGCTGCACGCTCTACCTGCCCACGGCCATCTTCGACTTCGACATCCGCCCCACGGCCGACGGCCCGCGGCGCGCCGGCCGGGGCTCCCGCGCCGTGAGCGGCTGACGTCATGCTCGAATGCGGCACCTTCGAGCTGGGTGACGTCACCTTCTGGACGAGCGCTTGGTGTGGCCATGGTGGCCCATGTGGGCGCCGCGCGCCGGCGGCTTGCCGTAGCCGAGCGTGCCCATCATCCCCTGCTCCTGGTGGTAGAGGTTGTGGCAGTGGAACATCCACTCGCCCGGGTTGTCGGCCAGCACGTCCACGCTGAGCCGCTCACGCGGCTTGATGTTCACGGTGTCCTTGCGCGGCCCGCCCCGGTCCGCCACCCGGAGCTGGAAGGTGTGGCCGTGCAGGTGCATGGGGTGCCACATGGGCGAGGTGTTGTCCATGATCACCCTGATCGTCTCGCCGCGCTCCACGCGCACGCGCATCGGGTCGCTGCTCAGCTTGCCGTTGAGCGTCCACTCGTTGCCCGAGTCGCTCATGCCGAGCGTCACGGTGACGGTTCTGGAGGGGCGGGGGAGGTGGTCGGAGCGCCGGGCGTACAGGTCCTGATATTTCAGTAGCCGCCGGTTGAGCTCCGGCACCTCGGCGTCGGACGGCGGCGGGAGGGCGGCGCCCGAGGTCCGCACCACGGCCTGGGCCCGCCCGCCCTTGCCCTCGGCCAGCGCGACCAGGGGGAACGCCCCCGAGCCGAGCGTCACGACGACGTCGTAGCGCTCGCCCATGCCGATCAGGATCGTGTCCACGGTGACGGGCGCGACCGGGAACCCGTCCGTGTGGGTCACGGTCAGCCGGTGCCCGCCGAGCGCGACGCGGAACGCGGTGTCGGCGGCGGCGTTGATCAGGCGGAGCCTGACCCGCTGCCCTGGACGACCGGAGAACGTCGTGGGCGCGTCCGCCGCGCGCCCGTTGACCAGGTAGTACGGGTGGTGCATCTCCGCGGTCACCCCGCCGAGCAGCGGGCTGCGCAGGGTGTCGTCGTGCTCGGCGGAGGAGTTCAGTCTCCGCAGCGCGTCGTCGGGGGTGCCCCCGAGCCCGTCCAGCCAGTCGTCCAGCACGACGGTGTGCTCCGCGTCGTACCCGAGCGGCTCGCGCGGGTCGTGCACGATCAGCGGGCCGTACAGGCCGCGGTCGGACTGGGTGCCGACGTGCGAGTGGTAGAAGTACGTCCCCGCGTCGGGCACGGTGAAGACGTAGTCGAAGTGCTCGCCGCGCCGGGTCGGCTGCTGCGAGTAGCCGGGCGCGCCGTCCATGGGCAGGGCGAGCCTGATGCCGTGCCAGTGCACGGTGGTCGCGGCGGGCAGCGCGTTGACCAGCCTGGCGCGGACCGTCCCCCCGGCCGTCGCCTCGATGAGCGGGCCGGGGAGCAGGCCGTTGTAGGCCCAGGTGCGCACCGTGCGCCGGCCCAGGGAGACGGTCGCGGGCGCGGCCCGCAGCACCGTCCCGCGCGGCCGCAGGATGCCCTGCCCGGCGCCCGCCGCGCTCGCCGGCACCGTCGCGGCGCCGAGCGCGGCGAACGCGCCGGTGATGAGCGACCTGCGGGAGACCCGCCCGCCGAGCCCTCGCATTCGTACCGAACCGTCCACAGATACTCCCCCCGTTCCCCTCGAAAAGTAACGGAGAGTGATCGGGAACGCGCTTCGCCACGCTGATGGTCAAACCGGGCGGTACGGCGGAGCGGTGGAGCCGCGGACGACCAGGGACACCGGCAGCAGGAGCGAGCGGGCCGGCCGGTCCGGCTCGCCGATGCAGTCCAGCAGCATACGGGCGGCCTCGGCGCCCAGCTCGTGGTGCGGCACCGCGACCGTGGTCAGCGGCGGGCGCAGCTTGTCCAGGAACGGCATGTCGTTGAAGCCGATGACGCTGAGGTCGCCGGGGCAGGACAGGCCGCGCTCGGCGAAGACGTCGTAGCAGCCGAGCGCGATGAGGTCGTTGCCGGCCACGACCGCCGTGCAGCCGGTGCCCCTTTCCAGCAGCTCGCGCATGGCGGCGGCGCCGTCGTCCTCGCTCCAGCGGGCGCACTCCACCACGAGCGCGGGGTCGTCGGCCAGCCCCTGGTCGCGTACGGCATGGCGGAAGGCCTGGGACCTGACCAGGCCCGTGGAGGTGGACAGCGGCCCCGACAGGTGGGCGATCCTGGTGTGGCCCAGCTCCGCCAGGTGACGCACGGCCGCCGCCACCCCCGTCGCGTCGTCGCCGGTGACGGCCGGGATCCGCAGGTGCCCGACCTGGCGGTTGATCAGCACCATGGTGACGCCCTGCTCGTGCAGCTGCTGGAGCAGGGGGTGGTCGAGCCGGGCGGTGGCGATGATGAGGCCCTCGACCTGGCGTGAGCGCAGCGACTCGATCTTGGCGCGCTCGCGTTCCTCGTCGTTGTCGGTGTTGACGATCCACACGTTGTAGCCGCCGGACTCCAGCACGCTCTCCACGCCGCGCACGATGGGCGGGAACAGCGGGTTGGTCAGGTCGGGGATGACCAGGCCCACCGTGCTCGACCGGGAGGTCTTGAGGCTGCGGGCGACCGAGTTCGGCTGGTAGCCGAGTGCCTGCGCCGCCCGCATGACGCGCCGGGCGGTCTCCGCGCTGATCTGCTGGCGCGTCTTGGGGTTCAGGGCGCGCGAGGCCGTGGCGGTGTGCACGCCCGCGGCCTCCGCGACGTCGCGGAGCGTAGGGGCCGACGAGGGGTTGGGCTTCATCGGCTTGGCTCTCCTGCTGCGTCGGGGTCGTCGATGAGGCCGCGGGCGAGCAGGTCGCCACCGGGCGCGGAGCCGTAGCGGCGCCTGAGGCCGATGATCGTGGACAGCGAGGGCACGTCGGCCCGGCCGTCGGCGACCAGGCCCTCGGCGGGATCCGTCAGCCGCCGCAGGTAGCGGGCCGCGGTCTCCGGCCGCAGCCGCAGCGCCGTGGCGGCCTCCTCGGCGACGACGTCGTCCAGGCCGCCGCCGAGGATCGCGCGGGCGGTCTCGGACAGCGCGGCGGCGAGGTCGCGGGCGGCCTGGCTGGCGCCCAGCGCGCACACCACCGTCCCCAGGTACGGCCTGGGCGCCCCGGCCAGCCGGATCGCGCCTTCGTCCTCCGCACGCAGGTCGGCGCCCGCGTTCAGCATGGTGGCCGCGCAGCCGCCGGTCAGCAGCGCCTCCAGGCGGCGCGGGGTGGAGCCGAGCGAGGCCACGCGGTAGTCGCCCGGTCGCAGGCCGAGCGCGTCCAGCGCCGCGTAGAGCGCGAACGCGTACCCCGAGCCGGGCACGTCCACCCCGATCAGCGCGCCGTGCAGTTCCGAGGCCGAAGTCAGCCCGGGACGGCCGTAGAGCGCGAGGCCGAGACCGCGGTCCACGGCGGAGACGATCCGCACGTCGCCGGTCCTGCCGAGCGGGTTGCCCGGCACGAACCGGTAGGCGAGCACGTTGTCCGGGCTGGTCAGCGCGGCCTCCAGCTCGCCGTCGAGCAGGGCCCTGAACTGCGCGGGGGAGGACGGGACGGCGACCTCGGTCACCTCGGGGCCGACCAGGCCGAGGCTGTGGCCGGTACGCAGCAGCACGGACGGGCTGAAGGCGCCCACCATGAGGGGCTGTGTCACCGTGCCTCCTCCGGGCGGTCGTGCAGTCGTTTGCGCCAAGCGGCCAACTTGTCGCGAAGGTCTTGACAGTACCTGCATTGAAACGGATGCTCCAAGCCAGCGCAATCGTTTGCGGGAGCGAATCACGCGCGCGGCGTAAAGCTCATCGAAGGAGGGCTCATGACCGCCCAACCCCCCAGACCACCCGCACGCCGGTCTCGCCTGACCGTGATGGGAGCCCTCGTCGTCGCCCTGGCCCTGACGGCCTGCGGGCAGCGCCCCTCGGAGACCCAGGCGGGCGAGGTGAAGCGGCCCATCGTGATCGGCGTCTCGCTGCCGCTGACCGGGGACTTCGCCCAGCCGGGCAGCGAGGCCAAGCGCGGTTACGAGATCTGGCGCGACATGGTGAACGCCAAGGGGGGCGTCCTGGGCCGGCAGGTCGAGCTGAAGATCGTCGATGACGCCAGCAACCAGGACACCGTGGTCGCCGACTACACCAAGCTGATCACGCAGGACAAGGTGGACCTGCTGCTCGGCACGTTCTCCTCGCTGCTGAACCATCCCGCCTCCGCGGTGGCCGAGAAGAACGGCATGGTGTTCGTGGAGCCGGCGGGCGGCGCGCCGAGCATGTTCGAGCGCGGCTTCAAATATCTCTTCTTCGCCCAGCCCGCCACCGCGCCCCGCCAGGCCGACGTGTTCGTGAACTGGGTCAAGTCGCTGCCCGCCGACCAGCGTCCCAAGACCGCCGCCTACCCCAGCCAGGACGACCCGTTCGCGCTGCCGGTCATCACGTCGATGCAGGAGCAGCTCGAAGCCCTGGGCGTGCGGACCGTCTACAGCGAGGTCTATCCGGCCGACACCACGAACTTCCAGAGCGTCGCCAGCACCCTGGCCAGCAAGAAGCCGGACCTGGTCGCCCAGGGCGCGGTGTTCGAGGACGGCGTCGGCATGGTCCGCGCGCTCAAGCAGCTCGGCTTCTCGCCGAAGATGCTCTTCCAGACCTCCGCGCCCAGCAACTCCAGCCAGTACAGCGACGCCGTGGGCCTGGCCGGCACCGAGGGCGTCTTCTACACGGTGAGCTGGAACGAGAAGGCGACCACGCCGCTGAACGCCGAGTTCGTGGCCGCGTACCGCAAGGCGCACGACGCCGCGCCCGCCGAGGACGCCGCCGACGCGTTCGCCGCCGCGCAGGTGCTGCAGGCCGCCGTCACGGCGGTCGGCGCCATCGACCAGGACAAGATCCGCGACTGGCTGCACGCGAACACCGTGCAGACCCTGCTCGGCCCGCTGAGCTGGAAGGAGAACGGCGAGCCGAAGGGCAGCTTCCTGCTCGCCCAGTGGCAGTCGGGCAAGGTCGAGGTGGTCGGACCGCCCGAGCTGGCGACGACGAAGACCGTGGTGAACCCCAAGCCGGCCTGGAAGTGAGCCATGGCGCACCTCATCCAGGCCATCGTGCTCGGCCTGCTGATCGGCGGGGTCTACGCGCTGATGGCCTCGGGGCTGACGCTGATCTTCGGGGTGATGCGGATCATCAACGTGGCCCAGGGCGCGTTCCTCGTGCTGGTGGCGATGGTGACCTGGTGGCTGTGGAACATGACCGGGATCGACCCGATCCTGGCGTCGGTGATCACCACGCCGATGATGTTCGGGCTCGGGTGGCTGGCCTACCGGTTGCTGATCTCGCGCATCCGGGGCTCCTCGCCGTCGATGTCGGTGCTCCTGACGTTCGGGCTCGCGCTGGTCATCGAGGGGGTGCTGAACCTGACCGCCGGCAACAAGTTCAAGTCGGCCAGCCCGTCCTATTTCGAGGAGTCCTTCAGGGTCGGGACGGTGTCGCTGCCGAAGGCGCAGGTGTTCGGGTTCGGGGCGGCCATGGTCGTGCTGGCCCTGCTGTACTACGTGCTCAACAGGACGTGGACCGGACGGGCGATCAGGGCGGCCACGCAGAACCCGTCGGGAGCCGCCCTCGTCGGCGTGGGCGCGGCGGGGACGGCGGCGCTGGCGTTCGCGATCGGCAGCGCCACGGCCGGCGTCGGCGGGTCCATCCTGTCGGTGCTGTATCCGTTCTTCCCCGCCTCGCACTACGAGTGGATCTCGCGGCTGCTCGGGATCGTGGTGCTCGGCGGGCTCGGCAGCCTGCCCGGCGCGCTCGCCGGGGCGGCCATCCTGGGGCTGGCCGAGACGCTCACCGCCACCTACGGCTCGCTGGGCTGGTCCACGCTGGTGTTCTACGTCGTGATCATGGCGGTGCTGCTGGTCAGGCCGCAGGGCCTGTTCGGCGCCCGGATCCGGGAGGACGCGGCATGAGGCGGGCGCACCTCGTCGCGGGGGCGTGCCTGGTCGCGCTCCTGCTCTATCCGGTGGTCAACCCGTGGCAGCCGTACCCGCAGGCGGTGCTGCTGATGGGGTTCCTGCTGGCCGTCCAGGCGACGGGCTGGAACATCATCTCCGGGTACGCCGGATACATCTCGCTCGGGCACAGCATGTTCCTGGGGTTGGGGGCGTACACGGTGGGGATCCTGGCCCTGCGGTGGGGCGTCAACCCGCTGTGGGTGGCGCCGCTCGGCGGGGTGACGGCGACGGTCGTCGCGGTGCTGATCGGGTCCGTCGTGCTCAGGACGCGCGGGCACGCGTTCGTGATCATCACGATCGCGATGCTGCTGGCGGCGCAGATCCTCGCGGTCAACTCCCGGGGCCTCACCCGCGGCTCCGACGGCATCACGCTGGAGCTGCCGTTCTGGCACCGCGACTTCCAGAACATCCCGTTCTACTACGCCTTCCTCGGGCTGCTGGTGGTGACGGTGCTGTTCAGCGCCTGGATCCGGCGGACGAAGCTCGGCACGGGACTGGTCGCGATCAGGGAGGACGAGGGCAAGGCGGCCTCGATCGGCGTGCACACCACCCGCTTCAAGGTCGTCGCCTACGCCGCGAGCGCGTTCTTCATCGGGGTGGGTGGCGGGGTCTACGCCTACTACCTGACCTTCATCAACCCGGTCGGCTCGTTCGCGATCCTCGGCAGTGTGACGATCGTGCTCGCCGCGCTGGCCGGCGGGCGCGGCACCCTGTACGGGCCCGTCGTCGGCGCGTTCGCCGTCAACCTGGTCAGCGAGGCGGCCACGGTCTACGCGGGCGGCGTGCAGTCGCGGGTCCTGCTGTTCGGGGGCGCGCTGGTGCTCGTCGTGCTGTTCCTGCCCAAAGGGCTGCTGCCGACCGCCGAGGCATGGTGGCGCCGGCGGCACCCGGCGAAGGTGGAGTACATCGAGCGGGTCTCCTCCGTACGCGATCGGGTGCCTCCCGTGCCGCCCGAGCCCGGCGACGTCCTGCTGTCGGTACGCGGCGCGACCAAGCGCTTCGGCGGCCTGGTCGCGGTCGACGACGTGTCGCTCGACGTCCGCCAGGGCACGATCACGGCCCTGATCGGCCCGAACGGCTCCGGCAAGACCACCCTGTTCAACCTGGTCACCGGCGGGCTGCCGCTCGACTCGGGCGAGATCTGGTTCGACGGCCGGCGCATCGACCGGCTGCGCCCCTGGCGGCGCTGCCATCTCGGGCTCGGGCGCTCGTACCAGGTGACCAGGCTGTTCAAGGACATGACCGTGCGGGAGAACGTGGTCGCCCCGCTGGCCGACGCGCGCTGGCGCACGATGCTGTCCGACGCCGTACGCGGCCACGAGGCCGACCGCGCCGGCGAGCTGCTCGACCTCGTCGGGCTCGGCCGCTTCGCCGGTCAGCAGGCGGGCGCGCTGTCGTACGGGCAGCAGAAGCTGGTCGAGCTGGCCCAGGTCCTCATGCTGGAGCCGAAGCTGATCCTGCTCGACGAGCCCGCCGGCGGCGTGAACCCGAGCCTGCTCGGCCGCATCGTCGAGATCATCCGCGAGCTGAACGCGGCCGGCGTCACCTTCCTCGTCGTCGAGCACAACATCCCGCTCGTGCTCGGCCTGTGCGACCCGGTCGCCGTGCTCGGCGGCGGCCGGCTGATCGCCGAGGGACCGCCCGATCGCGTCCGCGAGGACCCCGTGGTGCTGGACGCCTACCTGGGCTCCGACTGGGTCCCGGCGGTGAGCTAGATGCTGCAGCTCAAGGCGGTGGTCGCGGGCTACGGCGGCGGCAGCGTGCTGCACGGCGTCGATCTCGAATGCGCCGAGGGGACGATCACCTGCGTGGTCGGCCCCAACGGCGCCGGCAAGTCGACCGTGCTGCGCGTCATCAGCGGCCTGCTCGCCCCGGCCGAGGGCGAGATCCGGATGAACGGCGAGCCCATCGGCGGGCGCGCCCCCGACGAGATCCTGCGCAGGGGCATCGCCCAGGTGCCGCAGTCGCACGCGCTGTTCCCCGCCATGTCCGTGCAGGAGAACGTGCTGATGGGCGGCTACCTGATCCGCAAGGACCGCGCGCTGCTGCGCGAGCGGCTCGACCGCGTCAGGCAGCGGATTCCCATCGTCGCCGAGCGCGCCCGCGAGCACGCCGGCAACCTCAGCGGCGGCCAGCGGCGGATGGTCGAGATCGCCCGCTGCCTCATGCTCGACCCGCGCCTGATCCTGCTCGACGAGCCGTCGCTCGGCCTGGACCCGCGCGGGCTGGCCGGGGTGGCCGCGGTCATCCACGAGCTCAACCGGGCGGGCACCACCGTGCTGCTGGTCGAGCAGAACGTCCGGCTCGGGCTCGGGCTGGCCACGCACGGCGTCGTCATGGAGGCCGGCCGGGTCCGCCTGACCGGTACGGCCGCCGCCGTCCGCGACAACCCCGAGATCGCCGCCCTCTACCTGGGCGGAAGCTCCCCCTTGAAGGCAGCTCCACACAACAGAGGTGGGTCACCGTGGACGAGCGAGTCGCCTCCGCCATCGCACACTGGGGACCCCGGTTCACCGCCAACGGGGTGACGGTCTCCGACTTCGAACGCATCACGCACGGCCTGGAGACCTGGGACGGCTGGTGCGCGGCCTGGTCGTCGGCCGCCGCCGAGCACGAGGAGCTGGGCAGGCAGGCGCTGGCCACGGACCGGCTCCTGTCCGCCGGGCAGCACCTGGCGCAGGCCGCCCTGTACTTCCACTTCGCCAAGTTCGTCTTCGTGGCCGACCTCGAACAGATGCGCAGGGCCCACCTGAGAGCGGTGGCCTGCCTCGACGACGCCCTGCCGCACCTGTCGCCGCCCGGCCGGCGCGTCGAGATCGCCTTCGACGGCGGCCTGCTCGTCGGCGTGCTGCGGCTGCCGCCCGGCCCCGGGCCGCACCCCGCCGTGCTGATGCTGTCGGGCCTCGACTCGGCCAAGGAGGAGCACCGGGTGGTCGAGCAGCTCTTCCTCGAACGGGGCCTGGCCACGTTCGCGGTGGACGGGCCGGGGCAGGGAGAGGCCGAGTACGACCTGCCGATCAGGGGGGACTGGTCGCTGCCCGGCAAGGCGCTGCTCGACGCGCTGTCGGCCCAGCCGCGGATCGACGCGGCCAGGATCGGGGTGTGGGGGGTGAGCTTGGGCGGCTACTACGCGCCCCGCGTGGCGGCGGCGGCCGGCGACCGGGTCAAGGCGTGCGTCGCGCTGGCCGGCCCGTACGACTTCGGCGACTGCTGGTCCGGCCTCCCCGACCTGACCAGGGAGACGTTCCGCGTCCGGGCGCGCGCCGGGTCCGAGGAGGAGGCCCGCCACATCGCCTACACCCTGACGATGCACGGCTCCGCGGGGGCGATCAGGGCCCCGCTGCTGGTCGTTTTCGGGCGCAAGGACCGGCTCATCCCGTGGCGGCAGGCCGAGCACCTGGCCGTCGCGGCGGGAGGCGACAGCGAGCTGCTCATGCTGGAGGAAGGCAACCACGGCTGCGCCAACCTGGCGCCCTGGCACCGTCCCTACACGGCCGACTGGCTGGCCCAGCGGCTCACCACTGCCGCACCCACGAAAGGCGAACCGGGATGACTGAGACACGACAGCGGGTGGGCTGGATCGGCGCCGGCCGCATGGGAGCGCCCATGGCCGAGCGGCTGGCCAAGGCCGGCGTGGACCTGGCGGTGTGGAACAGGACGGCCGCCAAGGCCGAGCCGCTGCGCGCGCACGGCGCGGAAATCGCCGCCACGATCGCCGGGCTGCGCGACCGTGACGTGGTCTTCACCATGGTCGCCACCTCCGCCGACCTCGACCAGGTCCTGGAGGAGCTGCTGGGCGACGGCGGGGGACCGGGCACGGTCGTCGACTGCTCCACCATCTCGATGGAGTCGTCGGCCGCCGCCCGGCAGGCGTGCGCGGCGCACGGCACGGCGTACCTGGCCGCGCCGGTCAGCGGCAACGGCAAGGTCGTCAGGTCCGGCGGGCTCAGCCTGGTCTGCTCGGGGCCGCGCGACACCTACGAGCGGGTGGCCGGGCTCCTCGCCCACCTCGGCAGATCCGCCACCTACGTCGGCGAGGGCGAGACCGCCCGCCTGGTGAAGATCGCGCACAACCTGATGCTCGGCGTCGTCACCCAGACGCTCGCCGAGATCACCGTGCTGGCCGAGAAGGGCGGCGTGCCCCGGCACGCGTTCCTGGAGTTCCTCAACGACAGCGTCATGGGCTCGGCGTTCACCCGCTACAAGTCGCCCGCGTTCGTGCACCTCGACTACACGCCGACGTTCACGCCGGTCCTGCTGCGCAAGGACTTCGACCTGGGCCTGGCCGCCGCGCGCGCCCTGGACGTGCCCATGCCGGTCACCGCGCTGACCGCGCAGCTCATCCAGGCCGGCCTGGGCGCCGGCCGCCCGGACGAGGACTTCGCCATCCTGCTCGACCTCCAGGCCGCCGCCTCGGGGCTGGAGCTGAAACCCGAGGACGTGGCCGTGGACGACGGGCTGGGCTCGTGACCGGGCCGCTGCCCGCGCCCGGGCACATGGGCGTCGACTACGAGCAGCGCGTCGACTTCGACCGGCTGCGCGACCACCGGCTGCGCCGGGCCCGCGCCGCCCTGGAGGGCAGCGAGTGCGGCGCGTTCCTGCTGTTCGACTTCTACAACATCCGGTACGTCACCCAGACCTGGATCGGCGGCGCCCTCGGCGACAAGATGACCAGGTACGCCCTGCTCGCCCGCGACGCCGCGCCCAAGCTCTGGGACTTCGGCTCCGCCGCCCGCCATCACCGGCTGCACAGCCCCTGGCTGGACCCGGCCGACTGCCACGCCGGCATGCTGGGCCTGCGCGGCGCCATCGCGCCCACCGCCGGCCTGATGGCCGACGCGGTCCGCCGGATCAAGGGCATCCTGGAGGACGCCGGGCTGGCCGGCGCGCCCGTGGGGGTGGACATCGTCGAGCCGCCCTTCCTGTTCGAGATGCAGCGGCAGGGCCTGCGGGTGGTGGACGCGCAGCAGCTCATGCTGGACGCGCGGCAGATCAAGTCGGCCGACGAGATCATGCTGCTCACCCAGGCCGCGGCCATGGTGGACGGCGTCTACCAGGACATCGTGGAGGCGCTCAAGCCGGGCATCAGGGAGAACGAGATCGTCGCGCTGGCCAACAAGCGCCTCTACGAGATGGGCTCCGACCAGGTCGAGGCGATCAACGCGGTCAGCGGCGAGCGCTGCAACCCGCATCCGCACAACTTCTCCGACCGGCTGATCCGGCCGGGCGACCAGGCGTTCTTCGACATCATCCACTCCTTCAACGGCTATCGGACGTGCTACTACCGCACGTTCAGCGTGGGGAGCTCGACGGCCGCGCAGCGGGAGGCGTACGGCAGGGCGCGGGAGTGGATGGACGCGTCGATCGCCATGATCAAGCCAGGGGTGGGCACCGATCAGGTGGCCGCGGTGTGGCCGGAGGCGACCGCCTTCGGGTTCGAGGACGAGATGGCGGCGTTCGGGCTGCAGTTCGGGCACGGGTTGGGGCTCGGGCTGCACGAGCGGCCGATCATCTCGCGGCTCAACAGCATGCGGGAGCCGATCGAGCTGCGGCCGGGGATGGTGTTCGCGCTGGAGACGTACTGCCCGGCGAGCGACGGGTTCTCGGCGGCCAGGATCGAGGAGGAGGTCGTGGTCACAC
This sequence comes from Nonomuraea rosea, assembly GCF_039539705.1. Taxonomy (NCBI): domain Bacteria; kingdom Bacillati; phylum Actinomycetota; class Actinomycetes; order Streptosporangiales; family Streptosporangiaceae; genus Nonomuraea; species Nonomuraea rosea. The sequence goes on from NZ_BAABDQ010000002.1 coordinate 271,302, forward strand.
CGGACGGGTGCCGGGTCCTGACCCTGTTCCCCGCGCAGGACCTGATGGTGGCCAACCCCTACTGAGGGTCGTCCCGCTCGATGGCGGCCAGCACGGCGGCCCGGTCCAGGGGGAGGTCGCGGACCCGCACGCCGATCGCGCCGGCCACCGCGTTCGCGATCGCCGCCGCCACCGGGCCCTGCGCCGCCTCGCCGGCCCCCACCGACGGCGTGCCCGGATGCTCGACGAGCTCCACCGCCACCTCGGGGGCCTCGCCGAAGCGCAGGATCGGGTAGCTCTCCCAGTCGCCGCTGGTGATCCGCCGCCGGTCGAACCGCACCCGCTCCTTCAGCGTCCAGCTCGCCGCCTGGGTGGCGCCGCCCTCGATCTGGTTGCGCACGCCGTCGGGGTTGACGACCTGGCCGACGTCCACGGCGAGCGTCAGGCGGCGCACCCGTACGTCCTGCTCCGCCGTCACCTCGGCCACGGCCGCGCAGTAGGCGCCGTTGCCCTTGTACCGCGCGAACCCGAGCCCCCGGCCCGACCCCTCCGGCAGACCGGAACCCCATCCGGCCGCGCCGGCCGCCCGCCGCAGGACCGCGCGCCCGCGCTCGTCGCTCAGGTGCGCCAGCCGGTACGCCAGCGGATCCAGGCCCGCCGCCAGGGCCAGCTCGTCCATGAACGACTCGATCGCGAACACGTTCATGAACGCGCCGAGCGAGCGCAGCGCGGACGAGCGGATCGGCGTCTCCAGCACCCGGTGCCCGGTCACCTCAAGGTGCGGGAAGTCGTAGATCGGCACCGCGTTGCGCGCCATGCCCGAGCCGGACGCGGGCGACGGGTCGGTGGCGGCGGGGAGGCGGTGCGGCCGCTCCAGGTGCGCTCCGGCGAGCAGGCCGGGGCAGCCCAGGTAGCCGGGGCGGCTGGTGTGGCCCTGGCTCCACACCTCGTACCGCCAGGAGCGCACCAGGCCGGCCGCGTCCACCACGGCCGCCACGTCCGCGGACATGGCCGAGCCGAACGGCGCCCAGGTCAGCTCGTCCTGCCGGCTCCAGCGCACGTGCACGGGACGGCCCGGGGCTGTGCGGGCCAGCAGCGCGGCGTCCAGGGCGGCGTCGTCGGCGGCGTTGTGGCCGTAGCAGCCCGCGCCCTCGACGTGACGCACCTCGATCCGGTCCTGCGGCAGGTCCAGGACCTGGGCGAGCGCGGCGCGCAGCGGGTGGACGCCCTGGGTGTGGCTCCAGACCTCCAGCGTGCCGTCGGGATTCCAGCGGGCGGCGGCGCAGCTCGGGGCCATGGCGGCGTGGGCGATGAACGGCCTGCTGTAGGAAGCCGCGCGCACGCCGCCTTGCGGCACCGGCCCGGTGGTGGTGTGTGCGGCGGGAGGGTGGACGTGGAGGGTTTCGTGCGGGCCCGTCCGCAGGAAGCCGCGCAGGTCGTGCTCGTCGGGCAGGGTGTCGCGCTCGTCCCACCGGGCCGCGCGGCGCAACCGGTCGAGCGCCTGGTCGGCTTCGGGCTCGCTGCCGGCCACCACCCCCAGGAACGAACCGTCCCGCACCACCTGGGCGCGGTCGTGCGGGCCTTCCTCCGGCACCACGTCCACCAGCCGGGCGCCGGGGGACGGCGGGCGCAGGACCCGGCCGTAGAGCTGACCGGGCAGGCGCAGGTCGTGCACGAACCTGGGGCGCCCGGCCACCTTGTCGGGCAGATCCAGCCTGGGCACACTCGTCCCCACGAACCCCGGCCCCCCGTCCCCCTCCACCGGCCCGGCATCGAGGGTCGTGGGGTGGGTGGCCGGGCCAGGTGGTTCCGGGGTGGCCGGGCCGGGGCCAGGCGGGTGGAGGGTTGCCGCCTTCGCCAGGTCGGCGTACGTCGCGGTCTGGTCGCCGTACCGGAACTCGCCGTGGCGGACCGTCACCTGGCCGGGGGAGACGCCCCAGCGGCGGGCGGCCTCGGCGGTGCAGGCGGCGCGGACGCGGGCGCAGGCGGCGCGCAGCGCCGGGCCCGAGCGGGCGATCGACATGCTGCCCGCCGTGAACCCCTCGTCAGGGCCGTCCCCCGTGCGCGCGGGCAGCATCCTGACCTGCGCCAGGTCGGCCCCCAGCGCGTCGGCCGCGATCTGGGCGAGTGCCGTGAGCACGCCCTGCCCGAGCTCCACCTTCCCGGCCCGCACGGAGATGACCCCGTCAGAGCCCACCGACACGCTCATCGGACCTGGGTGGCGGCGCGTAGGACGGCGCGGACGATGCGGCGGTGTGCGCCGCAGCGGCACAGGTTGCCGTCGAGGGCCGCCACCGCCGCCTCCTCGTCCGGCCGGGGGTCGCGCGCCAGCAGGGCGGCGGCGCTGACGATCATCCCCGAGAGGCAGTACCCGCACTGCCCCGCCTGCTCCTCCAGGATCGCCTGCTGCACCGGGTGCAGCTCAGCACCGGGCGCGAGCCCTTCGACGGTCACCACCTCCCGCCCCTCCGCCGCCGCCAGCGGCGTGTCGCAGGCCGCCGCCACCCGCCCGTCGAGCAGCACGAAGCAGGCCCCGCACAACCCCACCCCGCAGCCGAACCGGGTGCCCACCAGCCCGAGCTCCCCGCGCAGCACGTCGAGGAGCGGGATGCCGGGATCGGCCGCGACCTCGGCGGGCGTCCCGTTGACGGTCACCCGCATCACCGCCGCACCCCCGCGTCCGGCCCGTCGGCGAAGACCTCGGGGTGCTGCGACAGCTCCACCCGGGTACGCCGGATATGCCCGCTCAAGCACCGCTCGGCGTCCACGGCGTCACCTCGTACGATGGCGTCGAGCAGCAGCCGGTGCTCGGCGTTGACCACCCACCGCCGCGCCGGCCCGGAAAGCCGCATGAACGCCCGCCGATAGTGCTGCGTCTCGTTCCACAGCCGGACGACCATCGCGGAGAGCTGCCCGATGCCGCACCCGGAGTACGTCAGCAGGTGGAACTCGCGATCGAGCGCGAGGAACTCGCCGATGTCGGTGTTCGCCTCGATCGCGTCCTGGATCAGCGCCAGACCGCGGTGGTCGTCGCCGGTCAGGTGCGGGATGCTCTCGGCCAGGGCGAGAGGTTCGAGCCGTTCGCGCATCTGGTAGATCACGTCCACCTGGTGCATGCCGAGCCGGGGCACGCGGGCGCCCCTGCGCGGGTGGTGCTCCGTGAGCCCTTCGGCCTCCAGCATGCGCAGCGCCTCCCGCACCGGCAGCCGGCTGGCCCCCAGGCGCGTGGCCAGCTCCTCCTGCCTGATCCGCTCGCCCGGCCCGATCCTGCCGCTGAGTATCGCCTCGCGCAGGTGCCCGGCCACGCGCTCGCTCTCCGGGATCCGCGTCGTCTCACGTGCGCGCACGGTCGAACGCCTTGCCGCCCGGGTAGGACACGAGCTCGAACTGCATGCCCCAGGGGGCGAGGAAATAGACCCACCGCTGGCCCTCGCTCGGCCCGCTGCTGGCCGTCGGCTCCCCGAGGACGCGGACCCGCCGGCTCTTCAGGTAGGTGACCGCGGCGTCGAGGTCGTCCACGTAGAGGGCCACGTGATGTCCGCCGATGTCGCTGTTGCGCGGCACCTCGGGATGCTGGCCGGGCGCGTCGTACTGGAAGACCTCGAAGATCGCCTGCCCGCCGCACCTGAAGAAGTGCAGCCGCCGCATCACCGCCCGCGGGTGCACGTTGAGGTGATCGCTCATCCACGTGCCCTCGTCGCGCCGGAAGGGGCCGAGCGAGTACATGTACTCGCAGCCGAGCACGTCCACCAGGAACGCCATGGCCTCGTCGAGATCGGGCACCGTGAAGCCGATGTGGTCCACCCGGCTGAGCCCAGGGAGTCCGCCCATCCCGTCACCTTCCCTTTTGGATCCAAAACAGCGTACGCCACCCCTTCTCGCCCGCAAAGGACTGTTCTTTGGATCCATCTCGTGTAAGGCTGAGGAATGCCCCAGCACCACCGGCTCCAGCCGCAGGCGCCCTGGGTCGAGGTCGTCGCCACGCAAGAAGACTGGGACGCGGCCGATCCCTCCCTGCTCACGACCATGCTCGGCCAGCTGCTGCTGATCAGGACGTTCGAGGAATATGTGCTCGACCTGGCCAAGGCCGGGCTCGTGCACGGGCCCGCCCACTCCAGCATCGGGCAGGAAGGCGGCGCGGTCGGCTCGATCCTGCCGCTGACCAGCGGCGACACGGTCAACGGCGCGCACAGGGGACACCACCAGTTCCTGGCCAAGGCGCTGGCGCACGTCGAGCCCAAGGGCATCGACCCCACGAAGGACTTCTCCCCCGAGGTGCGCGAGGTGCTCCTGCGTACGCTCGCCGAGATCTGCGGCCTGGACCGCGGCTTCAGCCACGGCCGCGGCGGGTCCATGCACCTGCGCTGGAAGGAGGCCGGCGCCATCGGCACGAACGCGATCGTCGGCGGCGGCGTCCCCATCGCGGCCGGGTCGGCGTGGGCGCACCGGCAGGCCGGCACCGGCGCGGTCGCGGTCACGTACTTCGGTGACGGCGCGGCCAACATCGGCTCCACCCTGGAGACCCTGAACCTGGCCGCCGCCTGGCGCCTGCCCCTCTGCTTCTTCGTCGAGAACAACCGGTACGCCGTCTCGACCGCCGTCGAGGAGGCGACCGGCGAGCCCAGGCTCTCGGCCCGCGGCCCGGGGTTCGGTGTGGCGAGCTGGAAGGTGGACGGCATGAACGTGCTCGCCGTCCACCTCGCCATGCGCGAGGTCCTCGCCCACCTGCGCGCGGGCCACGGCCCCGCCGTGATCGAGGCGGACGTCTACCGCTACTTCCACCAGAACGGCCCCTTCCCCGGCAGCGCGTTCGGCTACCGGACCAAGGAGGAGGAGCAGGAATGGCGCGCCCGCGACCCGATCGACCAGCTCTCCGGGCATCTGGTGCGCCGCGGCCTGCTGAGCGCGCCCGACGTCGAGCGGGCGGCCGCGCGGGCGAGAGACCTCATGGCCGGCATCGGTGACGTCCTGCTCGAACCACTCCCTGGCGGCAAACCAGGGCAGCGCCAGATCAGGCCGGGCGAATGGCCGGACCCGGGCTTCGCGCATGTGGGCGTACGAGGGGATCTGTCCGAGTTCGCGGGAGTCCGGATGGCCGACCGGGACACGTTCACGGGGGAGCTGTCCGAGCAGAGGTTCATCGACGCCGTCGCCGCCGTGATGGCGCGGCGGATGAGCACCGACGAGTCGATCGTCGTGCTGGGCGAGGACGTGCACCGGCTCAACGGCGGCACGAACGGCGCCACCCGCGGCCTCAAGGAGGCTTTCCCCGGCCGCGTCCTCGGCACCCCGATCAGCGAGAACGCCTTCACCGGGCTGGCCGGCGGCATCGCCTCCGACGGGCGGCACCTGCCGGTCGCCGAGCTCATGTACGCCGACTTCATGTGGGTCGCGGCCGACCAGCTGTTCAACCAGATCGGCAAGGCCAGGCACATGTTCGGGGGCGACGACGCCATGCCGCTGGTGCTGCGCAGCAAGGTCGCCATCGGCACCGGGTACGGCTCCCAGCACTCCATCGACCCCGCCGGGATCTTCGCCACCGCCCCGGGCTGGCGGATCGTCGCGCCCACGACGCCGTTCGACTACGTGGGGCTGATGAACACCGCCCTGCGCTGCAAGGACCCCGTCGTGGTGCTGGAGCACGTGGACCTGTACGCCTCCACGGGCGAGGGCCCGGTGGACGACCTGGACTACTGCCTCCCCGTCGGCCGGGCCGCCGTCCGCCGTCCGGGCTCGCGGCTCACCGTGCTGACGTACCTGGCGATGACCGCGTACGTGCTGCGCGCCGTCGAGGCGCTCGACCTGGACGCCGAGGTGATCGACCTGCGCTGGCTCGACCGGGCCAGCCTCGACTGGGACACGATCGGGGCGAGCGTCAGGAAGACCGGGAACGTGCTCCTCGCCGAGCAGGGGCCGGTCGGGACGTCGTACGGGGGATGGCTGGCCGACGAGCTCCAGCGGCGGCTCTTCGACTGGCTCGACCAGCCGGTGCAGCGGGTGACCGGGGGCGAGGCGTCGCCGAGCATCAGCAAGGTGCTGGAGCGGGCGGCCATCGCCAAGGAGGAGGAGGTGGCCGCCAAGCTCGCCGAGATGGCGGCCTACTGACCGTGGCGGGGGTGTGGCTGAGATGGCGGGGTGTTGAGATGGCGGGGTGCTGAGGTGGCCAGACTGCTGCGCATGCCGGAGGTGGCGGCGAACGCCGGCGAGGCCGTCCTGCAGGGGTGGACGGTGGCGGTGGGTGTGCCGTTCGCGGCCGGGGACGTGATCGCGACCATCGAGACCGACAAGGCGGTGGTGGACGTCGAGGCCGAGATCGACGGGGTGCTGCTGCGTACGGTGGCGGCGGAGGGCACCGCCGTCGCGGTCGGGACGGTCATCGCGGTCCTGGGCGAGGTGGGGGAGCCGGCCGGCGCCGAGCCGCCTGCGCGGCGCTTCTCCAGCCCACTGGCGCGCCGCCTGGCCAGGGAGGCTGGCCTGCCGCTGGAGGACATCACCGGCACGGGCCCGAACGGCCGGATCATCCGCCGCGACGTCGAATCGGCCATCGAGCACCGCGCCGCGAACCCGGCGGCCGGACTCCACGATCCGAAGCTGCCGGCGGAGCTTCGCGGCACGGAATCGGTGGCCGGACTCCGTGATCTGGAGCCGTCGGCCGAGCGTCGCGGCACGGAATCGGTGGCCGGACGCCATGACGCGGAGTCGGGGGGCGGGCGGCATGACGAGGCGCCGGTGGCCGAAGGCGTTGCCGAAGCGGGGGCGGAGCGGGCCGCCGCACCGGGTTCCGCGTTCGTCCGTGAGGTGCCGCATGCGCGGGCCCGGCGGGCCATCGCCGCCAGGCTGACCGCGAGCAAGCAGCGCATCCCGCACTTCTACCTGCGCGGCACCGCCCACGTGGGCAGGCTGCTCAAGCTCCGCCGCCACCTCAACCGCACCGCCCCCCGCAAGGTCACCCTCAACGACCTCGTCATCAAGGCGGTGGCGCACGCGCACCTGCTCGTACCCGAGATGAACGTCGTCTGGACCCCCGACGCCACCCGCGCCTTCGGCACCGTGGACGTGGCCGTCGCCATGGCCACCGAGCCCGGCGGATCGGGGCTCGTCACCCCCGTGCTCAGATCCGTCGAGCGGCAGTCCGTCCTCGCGATCTCCGCCGCCGTCAGGGACTTCGCCGACCGGGCCGCGTCAGGCCGGCTGCGCCAGGACGAGCTGGAGGGCGGCGTCCTGACCGTGACGAACCTGGGCATGTTCGGCGTCGAGGAGTTCGCCGCCATCATCAACCCGCCCCAGTCCGCGATCCTCGCCGTCGGCGCGGCCCACCGGGAGCCCGTCGTCAGGGGCGGGAAGCTGAAGGCGGGCGAGGTGATGCGCGTGACGCTGTCCGTCGATCACCGGCCCATCGACGGCGTCGTGGCCGCCGCCTGGATGCGGGAGTTCCTGGCGCTGCTCGCCGACCCCGTCCGCATCCTCGCCTGACCGCCGGGCCAAGGGGATTGATCGAGCGTACGGCTGCGCCTATGGTGTTAATCGTTTAACACGTACAGAGGCGGAGATGTGAGGACTATCCCCGCCCTGACCAGTCATCCGACGTCGCATCCATCAAAATCCCCTTATTCCTGTAGGGAATGCTAGGTTATTCGACTAACATGAGACCAACAGCGCGACAAGTGGCCGAGCTGGCGAACGTGTCAGTGGCGACCGTCTCCTACGTGCTCAGCGGCCGGGACCGCCCGGTGGCCGCCGAGACGAGGCAGCGGGTGCTCGACGCCGCCAGGCAGCTCGGCTACACCCCCAACCAGGCCGCGCGAAGCCTGCGCAAGCGCCGTACCCAGCGGGTCTGCCTGGTGCTGAGCTCGCTCGGCGGCGTGCCGACCGACGAGCGGCTGGCCACGGACCTGCACGAGATGGCGGACGCCCGCGGCTACTCCGTGGTCACGCTCGCCGTCTACTCCGATGCCCGCGCCGGCGCCGCCATCGACGTGCTGCGCGGCGGGATCGCCGACGGCGCGCTGATCAACGTCGTCGGCGACCACCTCACCCGCGACCTGCTCACCGGGCTGGCCGCCACCGGGCTGCCGATGGTGGTGCTCAGCAACGAGAGCGGGCTGGACGGCTGCGACGTCGTACGCACTCCGGAGGTGGAGGTGTCCGTGGAAGCGGTCGAGCACCTGCTCGCGCAGGGACGCCGGCGCATCGCGTTCATGGCGCACCGGCACGAGCTCTACCGGGACAAGCCCGCGGGACGGCTGCTCGGCTACCTGACGGCGCTCGACCGGCACGGCGTGGACCAGCGGATCGTCACCTCCGGCGCGGACGACCGGGTGTCGGCCTACCAGACCGCCACCGAGCTCCTGAGGTCTCCCGACCGCCCCGACGCGATCTTCGCCGCCTCCGACCGGGCGGCGATCAGCGCGATCTGGGCGGCCAGGGACGCGGGGCTCGACGTGCCAGGGGACGTCGCCATCGTCGGCGCGGGCAACATCGACGAGGGTCTCATCAGCAATCCGCAGCTCAGCACCATCGGCCCGGTCAGGCACGACTACACCGACGTCGTGCGCCTGCTCTTCGACCGCATTCAGGCCGAGGAGCCGCCACCCGCCCGCGAGATCGTCCGCTCCTGGGCGTTCGTGCGGCGGGGCTCGTCCTAGAAGGGAACCCCCGAGATGTCCTCCCACTCCTCCCCGATCTCCCGCCGCGACCTGCTCCGCCTGGCCGGGGCGGCGGCGGCCGTACCCGTCCTGTCGTCCTGCGCGGGGGCACCGGCCGCGCAGAGCGCCGCGCCCGGGACCTTCACCGTCTACTGGAACGCCGGCCACGACTACCAGGCCTATCGCGCGGTGATCGCCGAGTTCGAGCAGGCCAACAAGGTCAAGGTGAACCTGCAGAAGTACCAGTGGCCCGACCTGCGGACCAGGCTGCTGGCCGACTTCGCCTCCGGCACCGTGCCCGACCTCGTCGAGGAGCCCGGCGGGTGGGTGCAGGAGTTCGCCATCTCCGGCAACGCCCGCTCGCTGCAGGACTACGTCGACCGCGACGGCGCCGCGATGGGCTTCCCGTCCGACTGGCAGCCGGTGACGGTCGAGCGGAACTCCTACCAGGACAAGGTGTACGGCGTGCAGCTCCACCTGACCTGCAACACCCTCGTCTACAACAAGGCCATGCTGCGCGAGGCGGGGGTGGAGCCGCCGACGACCTGGGAGGAGTTCCTGGCCGCGGCCAAGAAGCTGACCAAGGACGGCGTGTACGGCGTCGCGCTCAACCAGGACTACACCTACGTCTGGCCGTGGATGGTGCAGGCCGGCGTCACCCCGTACGACCCGGCGACCGGCAAGGTCATGACGCCGACGGCGGACGCGGCCGCCGCGCTGCAGTTCCAGGCCGACCTGATCCACAAGCACAAGGTGGCCCCCGTGCCGGTGTCGGGCACCGACTACTCGGGCCCGCAGAAGCTGTTCTCCGCCAAGCGCGCCGCGATGATCTTCACCGGGCCCTGGGACCTGGACCCGATCAGGAAGACCAGCCCCGACATCGAGCTGGGGGTCGCGCCCCCGCTCAAGCACAAGGTGCAGGCCACGCAGGCGGCCGGCGTCAGCATGTTCGTCCCGGCCAAGGCGGCCAGGCCCGACCTGTCGTGGGACTTCATCAAGCGCATCACCACCCTGGAGGTCGAGCAGGCCGCCACCAAGGAGACCGGCATGCTCATGCCGCGCGCCTCGTGGGCGAAGCTGCCGGAGGTGCAGTCGAACGAGGCCATCAAGGTCTTCGCCGACGCGCTCCCCGACGCCAAGGACTCCTCCCAGCAGGTACGCCTCACCGGCCAGCTCGGCAAGTGGGAGGAACAGCTCAAGGTCGTCTACCAGCAGGTCCTCATCCAGAACCAGCCGGCCGCGGCGGCGCTCGGCACGTTCAGCCAGGCGGCGGAGGGCTTCCTGCGATGACCTCGCTCGCACGGCGGCGCCGGGCCCTGCCCTCGCTCACGCTGCGGCCCCGCACCCTCGCCGGCCGGTACGCCAGGACGGCCTACCTGTTCCTCATCCCGGCGATCCTGTTCTTCGCGATCTTCTTCTACCTGCCGATCGGCAACGTGGTCGCCACCAGCCTGCGCACCGGCCCGCAGGCCGACCAGTGGGCCGGGTTCGCGAATTACGGCCAGGCCCTGGCCGACCCGGCGGTGCGGCACTCGTTCCTGGTCACGGTGGCGTTCGCGGTGGCGGTGGTGATCGGCTCCATCGTGCTCGGGCTGGTGCTGGCGCTCGCGATCGACCAGCCGCTCAAGGGGCGGGTGGTCTTCCGCGTGCTGCTGCTGGTGCCGTACCTGACCTCGGTGGCGATCGTCGGCCTGCTGTGGCGCAACATCCTGGACCCCGAGCTGGGCGTGCTGAACCGGGTGCTGGGCGCGGCCGGCCTGCCCGGGCAGCAGTGGCTCAACACCGCGCCGCTGCTGACGATCGCCGCCGTCACGCTGTGGCAGAGCGTGGGCTACACGATGGTGCTGTTCCTGGCCGGGCTGCAGGGCATCCCCGAGACCTACCACGAGGCCGCCAAGATCGACGGGGCCGACTCCTGGCGCCGGTTCTGGCGGATCACGCTGCCGCTGCTCGCCCCGACGACGCTGTTCGTCTCGGTGATGGCGGTGATCTCGGGGCTGCAGGCGTTCGGGCAGGCGTACATCATCACCAACGGCGGCCCAGGCGACGCCACCGACCTGTCGGTCTTCCACATCTTCAACGTCGCCTTCCGCACCCGCGACTTCGGCTACTCCTCGGCGCAGTCGGTGCTGCTGCTGGTCGTGATCGTGGCGTTCACGCTGGTCCAGCTCAGGGCCGGGCGGCGCGGGGAGGTCACCTACTGATGCGCAAGCCGCTGCTCTACACGCTGCTCGGGCTGGCCTGCCTGGTGACGGTGCTGCCGCTGCTGTACATGCTGTCCCTGTCGCTCCAGACGGAGGCGGAGACGCTGTCGGCGAACGCCGTGCTCGTCCCCGATTCGCCCCAGTGGGGGAACTACGCCGAGCTGTTCGCCCGCGCGCCGTTCGGCAACTTCATCGTCAACAGCCTCGTCGTGGCGGGCGTGATCACGCTGGCGCACCTGGTGTTCGACCCGCTGGTCGGGTACGTGTTCGCCAAGTTCCGCTTCCCGCTGCGCAACACGTTGTTCGTGGCGCTGCTGGCCACGCTGATGGTGCCGTTCTTCGTGCGGATGATCCCGTTGTACGTGCTGATGGCCAACATGGGGTGGCTGAACACGTACCAGGGGCTGATCACGCCTTTTCTTATGGACGCGTTCGGGATCTTCCTGATGCGGCAGTTCATCCAGCCCATTCCCGACGACCTGATCAGCGCGGCCCGCATCGACGGCGCCTCCGAGCTGGGCATCTACCGGCGCATCATCCTGCCGCAGACGCGGCCGGCGCTGGCCGTGCTCGGGCTGTTCACGTTCGTCTTCCAGTGGAACGAGTTCCTCTGGCCGCTGGTCGCCACCACGACGCCCGAGATGCGTACCATCCCGGTCGGGCTCACCCTGTTCAACCAGGAGTACTTCACGTTGTGGCACCTCACGGCGGCCGGCTCGGTGATCCTCTTCGTCCCCACCGCCGTCCTGTTCGTCCTCACCCAGCGGTACTTCGTCAGGGGCATCGCCCTGACCGGTCTCAAATAAGGAGTTTCTGGTTTTGCGCCCGAACGTGATCGTCGTCTTCACCGACCAGCAGCGGTGGGACACCGTCGGCCCCTTCACCCCGAACCTCGACAGAATGGCCAGGCACGGCACGCAGGCCACGGTCGCGCTCACCCCGCAGCCGGTGTGCGCCCCCGCCCGTGCGGCGCTCCAGACGGGCCGCTACCCGACCACGACCGGCGTCTACCGCAACGCCCGCGTCCTGCCGCCCGAGGAGCGGACGCTGGCGCATCACTTCGGCGCGGCCGGCTACGTCACCGGCTACATCGGCAAGTGGCACCTGGCCGGCAGCGAGCCGGTGCGGGAGGAGGAGCGCGGCGGCTACCGGTCGTGGCTCGCGGCCAACGCGCTGGAGCACACCTCCGACGCCTATCGCACGATCGTGTACGACGAGGCGAATGACCCCGTGATGCTGCCCGGCTACCGTTCCGACGCCCTCGTGGACGCGGCCGTCCGGTTCGTCGCCGACCACCACGACGAGCCGTTCTACCTGTTCCTGTCGTTCCTGGAGCCGCACCACCAGAACGAGGTGGACAACTACCCGGCCCCCGACGGCTACGAGGAGCGCTACCAGGGCCGCTGGATGCCGCAGGACCTGGCCGCGCTCGGCGGCACCGCGCCGCAGCACATGGGCGGCTACCTGGGCCAGGTCAAGCGCCTGGACGAGGGGCTCGGGCGGCTGCTCGACGCGCTGCGCAGCATGGACCTGCTGGACGACACGATCGTGGCCTACACCTCCGACCACGGCAACCACTTCAAGACCCGCAACGGCGAGTACAAGCGGTCCTGCCACGACGCGTCGCTGCGGGTGCCGCTGGCCGTGCGCGGCCCGGGGTTCGACGGGGGCGGCGCGATCACCCGGCCGGTCAGCACGATCGACCTGCCGCCCACGCTCCTGGACGCCGCCGGGCTGCCGGTGCCGGAGGCCATGCAGGGGCGCTCGTTCCTGCCGCTGGTGCGCGACTCCCGCGCCGAGTGGCCCTCGGAGGTGTTCTTCCAGGTGAGCGAGTCGGAGGTGGGGCGCGGGATCCGTACGTCGCGGTGGAAGTACTACGCGGTCGCCGAGGACGCCCACCCGTGGGACGTCCCCGCCGCGTCCCGCTACCGCGAGCAGGCCCTGTACGACCTGGACAACGACCCGCACGAGCTGCTGAACCTGGCGGGGTTCGGCTCGCACGCCGGGGTCGCGGCGGAGCTGCGCGAGCGGCTGGTACGCAGGATCGTGGCGGCGGGGGAGGCGGAGCCGGTCATCGAGCCGGCCGTGGAGCGGGAGGGGCGCGAGCAGGCGATGACCGACCCGGCCGTCCGCCTGACCGGCCCAGAACCCGTCCGCTTCGGCCACCAGCGCCCCACCACCCCAGCCCGGCACCCGTCGCCCGGCTCACCCTGACGGGGTCCCCCGGCCTTGCCCGACCGGCTGTTTCTGGCCGGCTGTTCATGACGCGGCGCCCGCACCCGAGGCGGGGTGCGGGCGCCGCGTCGGGGTCAGCTCTGCGCGTCCGCGGGCTTGTGCCCGTGGGCGCCGCCGCTGCGCGCGGCCGTGGCCGGCGCGCTCGCCGTGCCGATCGTGCCCGTGTCGAAGGCGTACGTGGCCACCAGGGTCGCGACGGCGTCGGAGTTCACGTCCAGCGCCTTGTCGTTGATGTTCTTGATCGTGTCGCACACGCTGTGGTAGCAGGGGTCGAGCGGGACGCCGGCCGTGCCGCCGAAGATCGCCGCCTCCTCAGCGGTCTTGAGCTCCTCGGCCCCGGTGAACAGCCCGCCCGCCGGGATCCCGGCCGCGATGAACGCCCCGTAGTCCGAGCGCCCGGTGAACGCCGTCGCCGTGAACGGCAGCCCGCGCCCGGCGAAGAACTTCTCGAAGTCCTCCTCGATCACGTCCGACCCGGGAGGCCCGGCGGTGCCGAACGCGTCGCCGTCGCCGTCATAGATCCCGAACGTGTAGTTGGGCGAGGCGATCATGTCGAAGTTCAGGTAGAGGGTGATCTTGGCGCGCTCCTCCTCCGTCAGCGCGGCGACGTAGTGCTCGGAGCCGAGCAGCCCGAACTCCTCGGCGCCCCAGAACGCGAAGCGCACCTGGTTCTTCGGCCTGGTCTTGGCGAATTGCAGCGCCACTTCCAGAATGCCGGCGCTGCCCGAGCCGTTGTCGTTGATGCCGGGCCCCTCCTGGACGCTGTCCAGGTGCGCGCCCATCATGACGACGTTGGCGGGGTCGCCCTTCCTGCTCTGGGCGATCACGTTGTAGGTGGTCCTGGTCTCGACGATCGGGTCCCAGTTCATGGTGACCGTGGTGCCCGCGGCGGCGGCCAGCTCCTGCCCGACCGCGAAGCGGGCGAAGAACGACGGGATCGTCACGCCGGGGCCGCCGAGCACCGGGTTCAGGTCCACCTCGGTGCGGCCTGCCTGCCCCTCGTTGAACACGATGGCCGCCGACGCGCCCGCCGCCATGGCGTTGTCCACCTTGACGCGGAAGTTGCAGGTGCCGCGCTGCATGAGCGCGACGTTCCCGGCCACGAACCCGGCGAAGTCGCTCGCCTCGCAGCCCGAGTTCGAGGTGTTGGCCGCGGGACCGGGCGGCAGCACGAGGTCCACGGGCTGGATCGTGCCGGTGACCGTACCGGCGGGGGAGTCGCCCATGGCGACGTAGTCGCTGAAGAACCCGTACGTGTACGTCTTCGCCACCGGGCTGTTCTGCTTGAGCACGGGCGGCGTGACGTAGCCGTCGAAGGTGAACTCGAACGGCTGGATGGTCACGTCATAGCCGGCGGAGCGCAGCTTGCGCGCCACGTAGTCGCGGGAGGCGTCGAACCCGGGAGTGCCGGACACGCGGGTCCCGCCGTTCGCCTTGGCGATGGCCTGCAACGCCTGGAGGTGCTTCTTGACGTTCTTGCCCGAGACGTCTTTCACGAGCTTGCGGACGGCGTCGCCGCCGGGGTGATGACCGGAGTGGCCGCCGGGATGGGCCGCCGCGGGGACGGTGAAGGCCAGCGGTGACAGGGTCACGGCCACGGCGGTGATGGTGCCGAGCACGCCTTGACGTAAGCGGGACCGCATAGTGCTCCTCGTAACGTGGAGGGTGAACCGGGTCAAATGCACACGTGACCCGAAACGTATTCACCAGTGGGGTGATAGGGAAGATTGACCACGTATCCGTTGCATTACGGACTTGGAACGTCGCATTCGAGATAAGGAACCGCATGTCCATATCGCTCCCGTCCACCGGCACGCTCGCCATCGGCGGGAAGACCGTGCACCGTCTCGGCTTCGGGGCCATGAGCCTCACGGGGCCGGGCGTCTGGGGGCCGCCCCGTGACCACGACGGGGCACTCCGGGTCCTGCGCAGGGTCGTCGAGCTGGGCGTGAACCTCATCGACACCGCCGACTCCTACGGTCCCTACGTCAGCGAGGAGCTCATCCGCGAGGCCCTGCACCCGTACCCGGAGGGGTTGCTGATCGCGACCAAGGCCGGGTTCGTCCGTACGGGACCGAGCCAGTGGCACGCCGTGGGCCGGCCCGAATACCTGCGGCAGGAGGTCGAGATGAGCCTGCGCCGGCTCGGGCTGGACCGGATCGACCTGCTCCAGCTGCACCGCATCGACCCGCAGGTGCCGCTGGAGGACCAGCTCGGCGAGCTCAAGGCGCTCCAGGACGAAGGCAAGATCGCCGCCGTGGGCCTGTCGGAGGTGAGCGTCGAGGAGCTGGAACGGTCGCGGCGCATCGTCGAGATCGTCAGCGTCCAGAACCGGTACAACCTCAGCAACCGCTTCTCCGAGGACGTGCTGGAGCACTGCACGGAGCAGGGGATCGCGTTCATCCCCTACAGCCCCATCGCCAAGGGCGCGCTGGCCGCGCCCGGCAGCCCCGTGGAGCACGTCGCCAAGGCCGTCGGGGCCACGCCTGCGCAGGTCAGCCTGGCCTGGCTGCTGGCCCGCTCCCCGGTGGTGGCCCCGATCCCGGGCACCTCGTCGATCGCCCACCTGGAGGAGAACCTGGCCGCCTCGACCGTGTCGCTGACGGCCGGGCAACTGGCCGAGCTGGGCTGATCCCGATCTTCGTTGACAACCGATGATCGTGACCGCGATGCTCTGGCCCCATGGGGCATGCGGTGCGGCGGTGGGCCGCGATCCTGGGCACGCAGGCCGTGCTGGCGGCCTGCGTGCCCACCACGCCGGCGAGCGGCGGGCAGACCGGGCTGACGCTGAACGCGGAAGGCCGGTTGACGATGGCGGTGGCCTGGTGCGATCAGGCACCCGACGGGGTGATCGTGTACCGCCGCTCCGGTGGTGAGCTGCTCGACCAGGCCGAGCTCAAGGGTCCCGCCCTTTCTGGCAAGATCGCCTTCGTCGACCTGGAGGAGCTTCCCGAGGGGTGGTCGCTGACAGAGGGCGATCTGAACCTGCGGGCGGAGGAGTCCTACGAGATCGCCGCGTTCAAGAGCGGCCGGCAGTTGGTCTACTTCTCGGTCAATCTCAAGGAGGGCCACAAGAGCCGTCTCGACCGGGACCACATCGTGGTTCAGCGGCACGACACCACGGAGGAAGGTGGCCACGACGTCGAGCTGTCCGAGGCCGCCTTCATGGCGCAGGCCGTGAAGTCCTGCTGAGCGGCCGGACCGCCGCGTGGCGTCAGGGCTCGTCCGGCGCGGGGGTCTTGGCGGCGCGGCCGCGGCGGCTGGGGAAGCGCATGGTGAGCAGCCGCGCGCGCGGCGCCACTCGTTCGGCCAGGCCGAACAGCGCCTGGGTCCGGGTGCGGTCGGCGTCGAGGTGGGTGAAGAGGTTGACCCCGAGGTAGAAGGTGATCGCCGCGTAGGCGAGGTCGCGTGGCGGCAGGAGCCTGGCCAGCGGTGATCCGCCGATGACCCGTTCGAGGGCCTCTTCGACGAAGTCGATCCAGGGCTCGGCCCGCGCCGTGATCTCCTTGCGCAGCTCCGGCCGGGCGATGCTCGCGCCGACCACCTCGGCGAAGAACGTGATGTGCCCGCCTTCGAGGTCGGCGTTGTAGATCTTGTTCGCGGTCTCGACGAGCTCTTCCAAGGTCCGGCATTCGTCCACCGCCTGCCGGTAGGCCGCCATGCGCTGCTGTGAGGACCGGTCCAGCGCGGCGAGGAGCAGCGGGTCGACGCCGCCGAAGTGGTAGAAGACCAGCGCCGAGTTGACCCCCGCGGCCGTGGCGATGGCCCGCGCGCTGGTGCCCGCGTATCCGTGACTGCGCACCGTCTCCGCAGCGGCCTCGATCAGGCGGTCGCGGGTCTCCGCCCCCGGCTGCTGCTTTCCGGCCATGCACACCCCTCTTGACAGATGTCGACGTCTGCATCATACAGTTTAATCACTCGATTAAACCGATCGCTCAAGGAGCGCCATGGAGCCCGAACGGCAACCGCAGCAGCGGGCGAGATGGATACTGGCCGGCGTCCTGGCGGCCTTGTTCGCGGCGATGCTGCTCTACCGGGTCCTGCACGCCGGTCACCTGGAGCAGACGGCGCTGTTCTACGTCGGCATACCGGCCGTGATCGCCGTCACCGTCGCCCTGACCGTGCGGCCCCGCAGCACCGTCGGCATGGTCATGGCCTCCATGACCGTCGCCCTGGCCCTCGCCGGACCGCTGCTCGGTGAGGGGGTCGTCTGCCTGGTGATGGCCGCGCCGCTGTTCTACCTGGTCGGCGGGATCGTCGCGCTGCTCATCGACGAAAGACGCCGCCGCCCGGGCGACGGGCGGCTGAGCCTGCTGGTCGTGCCGCTCATCCTGGCCGCCGCGCTGGAGGGCACCGCGGTCTCGATGCCGCGGGCCGGCGAGGCCGCCGTCACCGTGGCCGCGACCGGCGCGGACGTCGAACGGGCGCTGGCCGCCGAGCCGCGGTTCGGGCCCGTCGAGTCGCCCTTCCTGCGCCTCGGCTTCCCCCGCCCGCTCCGGTCGGAAGGCACCGGTCTGGCCGTCGGCGACACCCGTACGATCACTTTCACCCCCCGCCGCTCACTGGGCATCGGCGCCTCGCCGGAACCCCGGTCCATGACCCTGCGGGTGAGCGAGCGCGCCCCGGGACACGTCGTGTTCGCCGTGGTCGCGGACACCACCGTCGCCCGCTGGATGGACCTGCGGCAGGCGACGTTCGACTGGACTGCGGACCGCCTGACGGTCACCATCGCCTATCGCCGCACCTTCGACCCCGGCTGGTACTTCGGCCCGCTGCAGCGATACGCGGTCTCCGAGGCAGCCGGTTACCTGGCCGGGACCTTCACCTCATGAACGACCCGGCGCTGATCCGGAACGTCGCGCTCTTCGTGCCGATGGCCGCCGTCTGGATCGCGGCCGCGCTACGGCGGCCCGGCCAGCGGGACATCGCCGCGATGATCGTCGCCACGGTGTGGAATCTGCTCGCCCTCGCGGTGGTGAACGTCGTCGCCGTAGGTGCGGGATGGTGGACGTTCGGCGCGAAGGGCGCCCTCGTGGCCGGCGTCCCCGCCGACCTCCTGCTGGGCTGGGCGCTGCTCTGGGGGGCGCTGCCCGCCTGCGCCGCGCGGGCCCAGCCGATCACGCTGGTCGTCGCCGTGCTCGCCGGGCTCGACCTGACGGTGATGCCGCTGGCCGAGCCGGTGGTGGTGCTCGGGAAGGAATGGCTGTACGGCGAGGCCGCCGCGATCGGGCTCGGCCTGCTGCCCGGCCTGCTCCTCGCCCGGTGGACCGCCGCGGACCGCCGTCTGCCGTGGCGGGTGTCGATGCAGGTGGTGCTCGCGGGCGGGCTCATGCTCGGCGTCCCGATCGCGCTCACCGGCGTGTGGCGGCAGCCCGCCTGGGCGCTCGGGCTGCTGGCACAGCTGCTCGCCGTGCCGCTGGTGTCCGGGCTCGCCGCCGTCCGGGAGTTCGCCGTCTCGGGGCGGGGCACACCGGTGCCCTACGATCCGCCGAAACGCCTCGTCACCAGCGGGCCGTACGCCTATGTGCGCAACCCCATGCAGTCCGCCATGGCCGGGGCCTACCTGGTGCTCACGGTGGCCGACCTCCGGTTCGCCGCCGCCGCGCTCGTCTGCGTCGCCTACGGCGCCGGGCTGGCCTCCTGGCACGAGGGGGCCCAGCTGCTCGCCCGGTACGGCGCCGGCTGGACGGCCTACCGCGCGCACGTACGCGCCTGGCTGCCGCATGTCCGCCCGTACGCCGGACTGCCGCACGCCGACGTCTACGTGGCCGCGACCTGTGATCGGTGTGCCGGTGTCGGCCTGTGGATCGGCCGCCGCCGCCCGGTGGCGCTGCGGATCCGGTCCGCCGAGAGCCATCCCGCCGGTCTGCGCCGGATGACCTATGAGCGGGCCGACGGGCTGCGGGCCCAGGGAGTGGCGGCCTTCGCCCATGTGGCCCAGCATCTGCACCTGGGCTGGGCGGTACTCGGCTGGTTCCTCCTGCTGCCGGGAGTGGGCTGGTTCGCCCAGCTGTGCGCCGACGCCTTCGGCGCCGGCCCGGCCCGGCCGGGTGTGGCCGGCGAAAGGGCGTGGTGATCGCCGGCGTACCGGGATCGGCAAAAGGCGTGGTGATCGCCGGCGTACAAGGACCGGCGAGAGGGCGTGGTGATCGCCGGCGCGCAGGGGCCGCCGGGTGATCGCCGACGTACAGGAGCCGGCCCTCCCGCGGGAGGGCCGGCCCTGGAACGTCAGCCCAGGCCGCTCTTCATGGCCGTGAGCAGCTCGGCGTTCGTCGTGTCGCCGCTGAGCTCCCAGAAGAACGCGCCGCCGAGGCCCTGGTTCTTCGAGTAGCTCATCTTGCCGCCGATCGTGGCCGGCGTGTCATAGCTCCACCACTGGCCGCCGCAGAAGCCGTACGCGGTGCCCGCGACCGTCCCGGTGGCCGGGCAGCGCGTCTTGAGTACCTTGTAGTCCTCGATGCCCTGCTCATACGTCCCCGGCGCCGCCCCGGAGGCCGTGCCGCCCGGCGCGGCCTGGGTGACCCCGGTCCAGCCGCGGCCGTAGAAGCCGATGCCGAGCAGCAGCTTGCTCGATGGCACGCCCTTGCTCTTGAGCTTCTGGATCGCGTTGTCGGAGTGGAAGCCCGCGATCGGGATGCCGCTGTAGTCGTTGAGCGGAGAGTGCGGGGCCGTCGGGCCCTGCGCCGCCCAGGCGCCGAAGAAGTCGTAGGTCATGACGTTGTACCAGTCGACGTACTGCGCCGCGCCGCCGTAGTCGGCCGCGTCGATCTTGCCGCCGCTGGTGCCGTCGGCGGTGATGGCCGCGGTGACCAGGTTGCCGGTGCCGAAGCGCGAGCGCAGCGCCGACATGACGTTCTTGAACGCCGCCGCGCCGCTGGCGTCGCAGGTCAGGCCGCAGGCGTTCGGGTACTCCCAGTCGATGTCGATGCCGTCGAACACGTCCGCCCAGCGCGGGTCCTCGACCAGGTTGTAGCAGGAGTTGGCGAAGGCCGTCGGGTTCTGGGCGGCCTGGGTGAAGCCGCCGGACCAGGTCCAGCCGCCGAAGGAGAAGAGCACCTTCAGGTTCGGGTACTTCTTCTTGAGCTTGCGGAGCTGGTTGAAGCTGCCGCGCAGCGCGCCGGCGTCCCAGGTGTCGGCGACGCCGTCCACGCTCTCGCCCGCCTGGTAGAAACGGTCGTAGTCGGCGTAGCTGTCGCCGATCGTGCACTGGCCGTTCTGCACGTTGCCGAAGGCGTAGTTGATGTGCGTCAGCTTGGCCGCGGAGCCGCTGGTGTCGATGTTCTTGACGTGGTATCCGCGCTGGTAGACGCCCCACTGGACGAAGTAGCCGAGGACCTTGTTGCCCCCGCCTCCGCCGCCGCCCGTGGTGGTGGCGGTGACGGTGTTGCTGGTGGCCGAGCGGTTGCCGGCGGCGTCGCGGGCGCGGACGGTGTAGGCGTACGCGGTGCTGGCGCTCAGGCCGGTGTCGGTGTGGGTGGTTCCGGTGACGGTGGTGACAAGGGTGCCGCCGCGGTAGATCTCGTATCCGGTGACGCCGACGTTGTCGGTGGCGGCGTCCCAGGCGAGGGCGACGCTGTTGTTGGTGACGCCGGTCGAGCGCAGGTTGCCCGGCACGGTCGGCGCGGTGGTGTCGGTGCCGCCGCCGCCCGTGGTGGTGGCGGTGACGGTGTTGCTGGTGGCCGAGCGGTTGCCGGC
Organism: Nonomuraea rosea; assembly: GCF_039539705.1. Lineage (NCBI taxonomy): Bacteria > Bacillati > Actinomycetota > Actinomycetes > Streptosporangiales > Streptosporangiaceae > Nonomuraea > Nonomuraea rosea. The sequence continues at coordinate 292,060 of NZ_BAABDQ010000002.1, forward strand.
GGCGTCGCGGGCGCGGACGGTGTAGGCGTACGCGGTGCTCGCGGTCAGGCCGGTGTCGGTGTGGGTGGTGCCGGTGACGGTGGTGACAAGGGTGCCGCCGCGGTAGATCTCGTATCCGGTGACGCCGACGTTGTCGGTGGCGGCGTCCCAGGCGAGGGCGACGCTGGTGTTCGTGACGCCCGTCGAGCGCAGGTTACCGGGGACCGACGGCGCGGTGGTGTCGGTGCCGCCGCCGCTCGCGACCTTCCACAGCGCGGGGACGTTCGGCGGCTCCCAGCCGGGCTGCGAGGTGTGGCCCTGGACGCATTCGTACTCGACGCCGTTGTACGTGACGCGAGCTCCCGTCGCGTACGCCGTCCACGCGGCCCAGGCGTCGGCGAGAACCGCGGATGACTGGGTGGCGCCGTACGCGCCGGCCGGGGCGGCGATCACGGCGGTGAGGGGCAGCAGTAAGGCCGCCAGCCCGGCGAGGACCTTGCTCAGGATGGTGTGTCTCATTGATACTCCGACATCCGATTGGGGGGTGTGTGGGGGGTGGGATGCCTAGGAAACTAATAGGAAAGTTTCCTTTTAATTATGAGACGACGGTAACCTCTGCCTGCGGAGGCGTCAATACGTTTCGGTCAGGTCGTGAAATCGCGGTGTCAACCGGGGGCCATGGGGGTCGCGGGCGCGCTCGCCGCGCACGCGGGACGAGCGCGGCCAGCCTGCTGGCCGGGTGCCAAGAACTCGCGGCGCGGCTGATCGGGTAAAGCTCACATTCCAGGCTCGTTCTCCAATGCGCGGCATATCTTCTCAAGGGGCCTAAAAGGGTTATTCATCACATTTGTTTTAGTGGCCTTATATTTAAAGGTGTCATGCCATAATTGTCCTGTGACTTTACGTCGATGGTGTGCTGCGGGCGGTGCGGCGACAGCCATTCTGGGGCTGTTGGGGCTGGTCGTCGGAGGGGGCATGGGGCTGGAGCGCGCGAGCTGGGTCGCGACCATTACCGGTCTTGTAGTCTCCGTGCTCGCTCTCGTCGCGGCCTGGCCGGGGGCACGCAATTTTGGCGGCGGCTCTGGCGGCGGCGAATCGAATTCGTCCGGAAAGTATCGCATTTCCATGACAAATGCGAAAAACGTGCAGATCGGCGATCGCAATGCGATGAATGTCAAGGAGACGCCCGATGGCTGGTGACGACGAGATCGAAGCAGCACTCGACCGGATCGCCGCGGGCATCTACACGGGCCACGACGTGGCACTCGTGCGGTCGGTGACCAGGAGGGGCGCCGACCGCAGGACGATCCAGGTCGGCGGCTACCGCGTCCGCCTCGAGAACGGCAGGAACATCCACATCGGCGACCGTGTTTACGCCGGTCCCGACGCCCGGGCCATCCGCGACGTCCTGGAGGACATCCAAGGCTCCGGCGACGATGTGCCGCAGGGGTCGCTGCGCAGCGTCGGGGGGTTCATCGTCGGCGTGGGCATGCTCACGGCCATCGTCGGCATGGGCATCTTCGCGGCCAACTTCATCCCCGGGTGGGCCGATGCCTGGTCCTCTCACCGTGTCCCGAGCCGGAGCGTTGGGGAGGACATCGGGCTCGGGTTCGGCATCGCGTTCGCCGGAGCTCTGATCAGCGCGTTCGGAAACGTGGTCCGTGGCTTCGAGCAGCGCAGGAGGCGCTGACTCCGCCAGATGGGCTCACTCCGGCGGGATCGGTGGTGTCCCGTGCGAGTGGAAGGACGGGATGGTCTTCAGCCCCCACGCCTGGCCCTTGGCGCGCTCGGCCTCCGTCCACGTGATGGTGCGCCAGTCGGGGGCCAGGATGAGCCTGGTGAGCGGGTTGCACAGCTCGACGCGGTTGCCGCCGGGCTCGTAGACGTACAGGAAGAAGGTCTGCTGGATGGCGTGCTTGTGCGGGCCGGTCTCGATGAAGACGTCGTTGTCCAGGCAGAGGTCGGCGGCCCTGAGGATGTCCTCGCGCGTGTTGGTGGCGAACGCGATGTGGTGCAGCCGGCCCGACGCGCCCGACCAGTCGTCGGTGTAGACGAGGTCGTAGGACTTGTTCGCGAAGTGCAGCCACTGGGCCGAGATCCGGCCGGTGTCCAGCATGATCTGCTCGGTGATGCGGGCCCCAAGCACGTCACGCACGAAGGCGCCGTTGGCGGCGGCCTCGGCGGCCAGGAAGTTGACGTGGTCGAGGCGGCGCACGCCGACCCCGTGGCCGGGGATCGCCTGCGGCTGGTTCTTCAGCGCGGGACGCAGCTCCTGCGGCGCCTCGTACCACTGCGACTCCCAGTAGATCCGCAGCTCGTGGCCGTCGGGGTCGTGGAAGGCGTATGTCGGCCCGCGTCCCGGCTCCCCGTCGCGCCAGCCGAGGCCGAGCCCGGCGTCCTTGACGGCGAGCACCCTGCGCTCCAGCGCCTCCTGGCTGCTCGCCCGCAGCGACGTCGCGCGGATGCCCGAGGTGCGGTGGGCCGTCAGCGTCAGGCTGTGGTGCTCGTAGTCGTCATAGGCGCGCAGGTGCACCGAGTCGCCGTCCGTGCCGCAGGCCGTCAGGCCGAGGATCTCGGTGAAGAACCACAGGCTGCGCTCCGGCTCGGGCGTGAGCAGCTCGACGTGTCCGATGTGGGCGATGTCGTGCAGCAGGGCGGTCACGTGTCCCATCCTCCGTCGGCCCGGGGACGGGGGTAGACCGTCCCGTCGAAGAGCTTGCGCGCGGTGCGCACGTTCGCGGCCCGCACCGCGGTGGGCGGGCTGGTGGACAGGTCCAGCTCGACCTCGACCTCGAGCTGTCCGGTCGGATGCTCGACGGCCACCCGGCTGCCGGTCCTGGGCAGCCGCGCGTACCGTCCTGCGACGCCGTTCTCCAGCAGCGCGGCGGTGACCACGCTGACGGCGCCCAGCACCCCGATCGCGGTGTGCGGGCGTACCGGGATGAACGTCCGCGTGCACAGCGCGCCGCCCTCCCTGGGCGGCGCGACCAGTGTGGTCTTCGGTACGGACTCCGCGGCGACGTCGCCGAGCCCCATCAGCTTGCCCGCCTGCATGCGCAGCGACTGCACGCGCCGGAGCAGCCCGGCGTCCGACGCGAGCGCCTCGTAGGACTCGTAGCCGGTGATGCCCAGGTCCTCGGCCGCGGCCACGACGACCGGCATGCCGTTGTCGACGCAGGTCACCCGGATCCCGTCGATCACGTCCACCTCGTTGCCGGTGGGCAGCAGCCGGCCGGTGCTGGAGCCGGCGGTGTCCTCGAACCCGAGCACGACGGCGGCGGCCGTGCCGGGCACGCCGGAGATGGCCGTGCCGCCCGCGTAGTCGACCTTGCCGCCGGGGGTCGCGAAGCGGGCGGTGGCGATGCCGCCGGTGTTCACCAGGCGGATGCGGACGTCGGTGTGGCCGTCGCCGGCGCGGACGAGTCCGCGTTCGACGGCGAAGGGGCCCACGCCGGCCAGCAGGTTCCCGCAGTTCTGGCGGGCGGAGACCGCGGCCTCGTCCACGTCCACCTGCAGGAAGAGGTATTCGAGGTCGGCGGATCCGCTGCCCGGCGACACCACGGCGACCTTGCTGGTCAGCGAGTGGGCGCCGCCGATGCCGTCGATCTGGCGCGGGTCGGGGCTGCCCATGACGCGAAGGAGCAGGTCGTCGCGCTCCTCCGGGTCGGCAGGCAGGTCGCCGGCCAGGAAGTACGCACCCTTGGAGGTGCCGCCGCGCATCAGCATGCAGCGCACGCCGTCATCGAACCGTGCCATTCCCATCCCTGTCCCCCGGGCTCCCTGTCATCGTCACTGTCACTCGAGCACGCCTGTCACCTGCGGATACAGCCGCATGTACGCCTCGCCCATGGTGTCGTGCGGCAGGCCCAGGTTCGGTCCCGCGTTGCGGCGCAACTGGACACCGCGGCGCTTGGCCAGATCGGTGTAGTAGTCCCACATGTGCTGCTGGGCCGGCAGGCACTCCATCGCCTTGCGCTTCCTGTCGAAGACGGCGGTGATGTCGAGCAGGACGTCCGGCTTGAAGTCGCACTGCTCGGGCTGGTGCGGCTCGAAGAAGAACACCGGCGGCGCGCCGAGCGGCTCGCCGGGGGCGTCGTAGCCGGCCGCCTGCGCGAGCACGCGCGCCTGGAGCGCCATGCGGGCCGCCGCCGGATGGTCGCCGTTGTACGGGTCCGCCAGCGGATGCGTCAGCACCACGTCGGGCGCGGCCTCCCGGTAGACGCCCACCAGGCGGTCCACCAGCTCCGTGGTCTCCACCAGGGGATAGTCGCCGGCGTCGAAGAACTCGATCTCGGCGCCCAGCGTCGCGGCGGCGTTCTCGGCCTCTTCGCGGCGGATCGCCTTGATCTCGTCGAGCGTGCGGCCCGCGCGCCAGGCCCCGGCGGACTCGCCGCGCTCGCCGAAGCTGAGGCAGACCACCTTGGCCCGCTCGCCACGGGCGGCGGCCAGGGCTATCGCGCCGCCCGCGCGCCAGACGAAATCGCCGGCGTGAGCGCTGATCACCAAGAGGGTGCGCGGAGTGGTCTTTGCCGAGGTCACCCGCCGACGCTAAGAGTGGGAGCGCCAGATTGTCAACACTTTCATCAGCAATCCGCGAGAAGTGGCAGTTTTCGGGCTAGCGGATCTTCCAGGCCGACAATATTGTCAACGATACGGATGGACCGGAGGGACCGCATGGACGAACCCCCAGCCGCGCCACGCGGCCACGCCGAAACCGGCCGAGCCGACGCCCACACCCCTGGCCGCACGGCGGCGGGCCGGGCGGAAAGGCAACGGCGTCGGTCGGCGCCGGCGGCGGGTCAGTCGGGGGTGGCCTCCAGGGCCTTGGCGACGCTGCGCAGGTGCTGCTGCATGGCCGTCTGCGCGGCCTCGGGATCCCGGGCGACGATGGCCGCCACGATCAGCTCGTGCTGCGGCAGCGACACAGCCGCCCGCCCCGGCTGCCGGGCGAGCCGGAACTTGTGCCGCACCACCTGCGCCCCGAGCCGTTCGATGATCGACGCCGACGTGCGGTGGTCGGCGATCTCGCGGACCTTGGCGTGCAGGACCGCGTTCAGCTCCGAATACCGGTCGAGGTTGTTGCCCTCCACGGCGGCGCGCATCGCGGCGACGGTCTCCCGCAGCTCCGCGGCCTGCCCGGCGGTGACCCGCTCGGCGGCCTTGGCGGCGGACAGGCCCTCCAGCACCATCCGCACCTCCGTGATCTCGACGGCCTCCGCCTTGGAGATCGCCCGGACCCGGGCCCCCTTGTTGCGCAGGATCTCGACCAGGCCCTCCCCGGCCAGCTCCTTGAACGCCGCGCGCACCGCCGCCCGCGTCGCCCCGAACTGCTCGCACACGTCCGCCTCGACCAGCCGCTGGTTGGGCACGAAGTCCCCGCCGAGTATGACCGTCCTGATCCGGTCGGTCAGCGGCTCCTCCAGCCGGGACTCTGAGGTCACGGAACTCTCCTGCCCTTGCGTTGACGCACCCTGGTTGACAATATTATCGACAATTTCCCCCGAGGGCGTCGCCCGGTGAACGGGCTGCGGTCCGGGACCGGGGTCGTGCTGCGGCAGGACTTCACCGGGGTCCTCATCGCGACCGTCGTGCTCATCCTGGTGGTGGGGGCGCGGGACGGCACGTTCCTGGAGTTCGGGCAGCTCTCCCAGGTGCTCAACCAGGCGGCCGTGGTCGGGATGCTGGCCTGCGCGATGGCCTATCTGCTCGCGATGCGGGAGCTGGACCTCTCCGTCGGGTCGGTGCTCGGACTGTCGGCTCTGTGCGGGGCGCTGCTCATCCGCGCGGGCCTGAACCCCTGGCTCGCCGTGGTGCTGTGCGTGGCCGCGGGCGGGCTGCTCGGGCTGGTGAACGGCATCCTCGTGGACCTGCTCAGACTACCCTCGATCGTCGCCACGCTGGCCACCCTGTCCACCTACCGCGGGCTCACGCACCGGCTGAGCGAGGGCAAGCAGGTGCTGGGGGCGCCGCTGAGCGACCCGTTCTCCAAGTTCTTCGGCTGGAAGCTGCTCGGGCTCGGCGTGAACTTCTGGACCATGGCCATCGTCGCGGCCGTCCTGGTCGTGACCCTGCGCAACACCCCGTTCGGTTACCGGATCCGGTCGATCGGCAGCAATCCGGAGGCCGCCAGGTTCAGCGGGATCCCGATCAGGGCGGTGCGGCTGCAGGTGTTCGTGCTCGCGGGGGTCATGGGCGGGATCGCGGGCGCGCTCACCCTCGGCTACTTCGGGGTCGCCGACCCCAACGCGGGCTCGGGCTACGAGCTGCAGGCGATAGCCGCCGCGGTGATCGGCGGCACCCCGCTGCACGGCGGCCGGGCCAGCGTCACGGGGGCGGCGCTCGGGGCCGTGCTGCTGGAGGTCGTCAGGACCGCACTCGCCTACTTCCGCATCGACATCAACTGGAACGACTTCACCACGGGCGCCGTCATCCTGCTCGCCGTCGGGTTCGCGAGCCTGCTCAGAAGGCGTTCGGACGCGCGTACCCACACCTGATCCCCCCAGCCCCACACGGAGCAATCATGAGCACTCGCCCCCGGCGGACCGCCGCCGCTCTCGCTCTCGTCACGCTCACCGGCCTCGCCGTCGCCTGCAGCACCGGGGAAGGAGCGCCCGCGGCCGGGCCCGCCGCGAGCGGGCGCGCGGCCAAGGACGTCCACGTGGCCTTCGTGGCCGCCGCGGCCAACCTCAACTTCTCGCAGGAGATGATGGAGGGCGCCAAGTACGCCGGGCAGGAGCTGGGCGCCGACGTCCAGGCGGTCGCGCCGCCCGGGCCCGACGGGCAGGCCGAGGTCGGGCTGTTCCAGCAGGTGATCGCCACCGCCAAGGACGGCGTCGGCGTCATGACGCTCAACCCCGAGCTCTTCACCCGGCCCGCCGCCGACGCCATCGCCAAGGGCGTGCCGGTCGTCGCGGCCGACGTGCCGCTGTCCGGCGTCACCACGCTGGTCAGCAACGACAACCCGGCCGCCGGGGCGCTGCTCGCCGACGCCGTGCTCGCGGGGCTCCCCGCGGACGCGAAGGGCACGGTCGTGCTCGGCGTGCCCACGCCCGGCATCCCCGTGCTGGACCTGCGCGCCAAGGGCATGAAAGATCGGCTCACGGCCGCGAACCCGAACCTGACCGTGCTCGGCCCGTTCGACTCCAAGCAGCCGCCGGACGAGAACTACAAGGCGTGGAGCGGCCTGGTCAGGGCGCATTCCGGCGCCCTCGCGTTCATGGACGCCGGCGACCCCGCCGCCTTCAACCTGCCCAAGATCAAGCAGGAGATGGACGCCGACTGGCTCTGCGGCGCCTTCGACCTCAACGACGCCGGGCTCGCCGCGATCAAGAGCGGCCAGTCCGTCGGCGTGGTCGACCCGCAGCACTGGCTCAAGGGCTACGTCACCACCCGCCTGCTGATCGAACGCGCCCTCGGCAAGCGCGAGATCCCCAAGGGCTTCTGGGACAGCGGCGCGGCGATGGTGAACAAGGACAACGTGGACGAGATCATCGCCCGCCAGAAGGGGGCCGAGGCCAAGGCGGCCTGGTACAAGAAGCTGATCGGCGAGCAGTTCGCGGACGTCGCGGGCCGGATGAAGCCCCTGTCCTGATCGGAGCATGCGGACGTGTCAGTGGTGCTCGCCGGCCGTGACCTGGCGAAGTCGTACGGCGGCGTGCGGGCGCTGGCCGGGGTGGACGTCGCCTTCCGCGCGGGCGCCGTGCACGCCCTGCTGGGCGAGAACGGCGCGGGCAAGTCGACGCTGGTGAAGATCCTGGCCGGCGCGGTGCCGCCCGACCGCGGCGAGCTGCTTCTCGGCGGGAGCGCCGTCCGGTTCGGCAGTACGGCGGAGGCGGCCAGGCAGCGGGTCGCGATCGTCTCCCAGGAGCTGAACCTGTTCCCCGACCAGGACGTGCTGGCCAACGTGTTCGCGCACCGGCTGCCCCGCAAGGGGCCGCTGGTCGACCGGGCGGCCATGCGCGCGCTGGCCGCGCCGGTGCTGGCGGAGCTGGGGCTGCGGGCGCCGCCCGACACGCTCCTGGAGTCGCTGTCGCTCGGGGACCGGCAGCTCGTGGAGATCGCGCGGGCGCTGGTGGAGCAGCCGCGCGTGCTCATCCTGGACGAGCCGACCTCGGCGCTGCAGCCGGGAGAGGTGGCGCGGCTGCACGAGATCATCGGCCGGCTGCGGGACCGGGGGACCGCCGTCGTGTACGTCTCGCACGTGCTGGAGGACGTGCTGGCGATCTGCGACGAGGTGACCGTGCTGCGCGACGGCGCGGTGGTGCTGAGCGGGGCCGACGCGGCGGAGCTCGACCTGCCCGCGCTGGTCACGGCCATGCTGGGCGAACGCGCCCCGGCGTCCCTGCGCGCCGCCGGGGCGACTGCGGCCGCCGGTCCCTTCACCGGCGACAGCGCAGGCGGGTTGCGGCTGGTCTCGGTGAGCGTGCCCGGGCGGTTGCGCGACGTCAGCCTGGAGGCCGCGCCCGGCGAGATCCTGGGCGTCGCCGGGCTCGTCGGCTCCGGCCACACCGACGTGCTGCGGGTGATCGCCGGCGCGCTCACCCCCCAGTCGGGGCGGGTCGAGCTGCCCGGCGACGGGAAGCGCGCGGCGAACCGGACGGGGATGCGCGCCGCCGTCCGCGCCGGGGTGGGGCTCATCTCCGGCGACCGGCGCGGCGTCGGCATCACCGCGGACAAGCCGGTCTGGGAGAACATCGTCCAGGTCAGCGCCGTCAGCCTGGGCCGGCTCGGCCGGTGGCTGACGCAGCGGGCGCTGCGGGAGGCGGCGGAGGTGCTGGCCCGGCGGGTCGGCGTACGCACGCACTCGATGGATCAGGCGGTGGACCAGCTCTCCGGCGGCAACCAGCAGAAGGTCGTGTTCGCCAAGTGGCTGGCCGCCCGCCCGTCCGTGCTGCTCATGGACGATCCGACCAGAGGCATCGACATCGGCGCCAAGGCCGAGATCTACGCGCTCATGGGCGAGCTGGCGGCGGCGGGGACCGTACAGCTGCTGGCCTCCAGCGACCCCAAAGAGCTGGCCGGGATCTGCCACCGCGTCATAGTGATCAGGAAGGGCCAGGTCACCGCCGTGCTGGAGGGTGCGGAGCTGTCCGCGCACGCCGTGCTCGAAGCGGTGAACGGCGATCGCGGCGCCCCCGCGCTTTGATCGTTTAGACCCGTTCTGTCGGTGGATTCGGGTAAGTTCCCGGATCATTGATCAGCCGTTCGCGAAAGGCGCGGGCACGTCCGCCTGCGCTCGCGAGCCGCCGGGGCGGGAGGTTCTGAGGTCGTGGACGCGGACAAAACCGCGTGGGAGCAGCGCAGCGTGGTGCGGGTGGTGCCGCCGGTCGAGCCGCGCAAGCTGGCGAAGGTCCCCTTCGTCGAGCTGGCCGACGGGCGGCTGCAGGGGGTCGTGTCGAGCGGATCCGACATCGAACGGGTCTACGTCTCGTCGATCGCCGCCGGCACCCATGCCCTGAGCTGCAGCACCAACAACAACCGGCCGTGCGGCGCGCTGCACGGCTACGCCTGCAAACACATCCACCAGCTCGCCGACGAGGCGGTCGTCCAGTACGGGCTCCAGCGGGTGGCCCGCTACCTGCGGGTCGAGGTGCCGGACGACGGGCGCCTGATGTACTGCCTGAACGGGAAGCCGGAGCGCACCCCCGCGGCCGTGGTGTTCAGCCGCTTCCTGCGCCACCTGGCCTACCTGGAGGTGCCCGACAGCACCGAGCCCCTGACCGAGCTCCACTGGTTCCCCGCGACGAGGACGGTGCGCTGATGCTCGACGTACAGCTCAGTGAATTGCTCGGCGACGCTCCCGAGGGGGCGGGCGAGGCGCTCGACCTGGTCTCGGGGTTCGACGGCGCGCTCACGCACGGGTTCGCCCGGCTCGGCGAGGAGCCGGCCGAGGCGCTGGCGGCCCTCGCGGGAGCCGTCGCGGCCACCCCGATCGGCGAGCGCACGGCCGAGGCCGTCGAGAAGGTGACGGCCGGGTCGATCAGCGACGATCACCTGGCGGCGCTGGCCGGTGCGCGTGCCGCCCTGTTCGGCGCGGTGCACGACGCCCTGCTCGGCCGCCTCGACGCGGCGCTGGGCCGGACGCGGCTGGGCTGGGAGCAGCCCGCCGCCGGGCCCGACGTGGCCGCCAATCTGCTCGCCGGCTGCCGCGGCTGGCTGCGCGAGCTGGCCATCGCCGGCTGGCGCGGCGTCGACGACGACCTCGTCACCTCCTCCGACCAGACGATCGAGGCGCTGCTCGCCGTGCCGGCGCTCCGCGGCCTCGCCGTGCTGCTCGACGGCCTGGCGGCGGAGCTGCGGGCCTCGTCCCCGGTCGGCACGCTGGAGCGGCTGCCCGCCCGCAGGTGGGCCGACCTGTGGACGCGCGCCCTGCTGCTGTCGCAGAAGGGCCCCTGGAACGGCGGCGCCGAGCAGGTGTCCGGCCGCCTGCTGATCCTCGGGGCGGACGTGCACGAGCACGCCACCGTGGTGCGCGTGCAGGTCCACGCCATCCTGGAGCCCGCGGGCGGCGCGCCCGCCCGGCTCGTACGCACCAGCGTGGCCGCGGCGAAGGTCGACACGATCGCGGGCCCGGCCGTCTGGCGGCTCCTGGGCGGCCACCCCGTCCTGCTGAGCGCTTTGGCCGAGCACCGCAGCGTGGACGTCACGGACATGCCCCTGCTGGCGGGGGGCGACCTCGTGTGGCACGACGACCGGGCCCGGGCGGGGGAGGAGGCCGACCCGTTCGCGACCGCGCGGGTGGGGCTCGCCGCCGCGGCCGCGCCGCCGGTGGCCCCGCTCGACCGCCATCCCGTACGCATCGCGGAGCCCGTGCTCGTCGAGGGCTACAAGATCGACGGTGCGACGCTCACCCTGGGCGGCAGCTCGCTCGCTCTCGACCTCGACCGGCTGCCGGCCTGCGGGCCGCTCACGCCCGAGCTGGTCGCGGCCTCCTCGGCCTGCGTCGGGCTGCTGCGCTGGGACGGCGGCCGGTGGCTCCTGCAGCCGCTGGCGGTGCAGGCCACGGTCAAGAAGAAGCCCGTCGCCGCGCACAACGGCGACTGGGCGCTCGGCCCCACCGACCCCAAGGTGGTCAAGGCCGAGGCCAAGGCCGGTGACGTCGTCGCCGTGCTGCGGGAGCGGGCAGGGCGGCTGCTGCGGAAATGAGCGACTCCCAGACCCCTCCCAGCGCCCCTGACACGGACCAGAACCGGCGCGAGGTCCTCTACTGGCGCCTGCTGTCCCGGCTGTTCAGCCCCGACGAGCAGCCCGCGCTGGAGACCGCCAGCGTGGCCATCGTCGACGACCTCGGCCTGCCGCCCGCGCTGCTCGACCCCGGGGTGTCGGTCGACAACCTGGTGCAGCGCTTCCCCGGCCTGAACGCCGAGCTGCGCGACCTGATGGCCGACAAGGAGCACGAGGAAGGCGACGAGGTCCGCCGCGCGGCCCTCGTCTCCAAGCTGCTGCTCAACGTGTTCTCGACCGGCACGGGCAACGTCACCGCCGGGCAGCTCGAAAGCTGGAAGCAGGACGCCGCCTGGTTCGAGCGCGGCATGGGCTGCGAGCCCGGTGAGCTGCGGCACCGCCCCGGCGACGAGGAGGTGGCCGGGGTGCTCGCGGGCATCGAAGGCGACCTCGTCAAGCGCATGCACCTGCGCGAAGTGCTCGCCGACCCCAACCTCGCCAGGCAGCTCACGCCCAGCATGTCGCTCATCGAGCAGCTGCTGCGCGACAAGTCCAACCTGTCGGGCGTCGCCCTGGCCAACGCCAAGGCGCTGATCCGCAGGTTCGTGGACGAGGTCGCCCAGGTGCTGCGTACCCAGGTCGAGAAGACCAGCGTGGGCGTCATCGACCGGTCGGTGCCGCCGAAGCGGGTCTTCCGCAACCTCGACATCGACCGCACCATCTGGAAGAACCTGACGAACTGGAGCCCCGAGGAGCAGCGGCTCTACGTGGACCGGCTCTTCTACAAGCAGACCGCCCGCCGCACCACGCCCGCGCGCCTGATCGTGGTCGTCGACCAGTCGGGCTCGATGGTGGACGCGATGGTCAACTGCACCATCCTGGCCTCGATCTTCGCCGGGCTGCCCAAGGTCGACGTGCACCTGATCGCCTACGACACCCGGGCGCTCGACCTGACCCCGTGGGTGCACGACCCGTTCGAGGTGCTGCTGCGCACCACGCTCGGCGGCGGCACCGACGGCACGGCCGCGATGGCGCTGGCCAGACCCAAGATCTCCGATCCGCGCAACACCGTGATGGTGTGGATCTCCGACTTCTACGACAACCGATCGCTGATCACCGACTTCGAGGCGGTGCACCGTTCCGGGGTGAAGTACATCCCGGTCGGCTCGGTCAACAGCTCCGGCCACCAGAGCGTCGATCCGTGGTACCGCCAGAAGCTCAAGGACCTGGGCACGCCGGTGATCTCAGGCCACATCCGCAAGCTCGTGTTCGAGCTCAAGAACTTCCTCACCTAGGAGACCCGCGAATGAGTGACGATATGCTGCGCGCCCCCGCAGAGGTGAAGTACGCAGAGGAGCTCGACTGGCTGGAGTCGATCGACGACGGCCCCAAGCCGTTCTCGTGGCGGCTCAGCCCGCGCATGATCCGGCTGTTCATCCTCGGTTCTGAGCGCTCCGACGGCCTCGACCGCGAGGTCGCGCAGAAGTGGTTCGGCGACCGCAGTTTCGTCGAGCGCAGCATCGTGACCCTGGCCTCCGACCGGGGCCTGCTGCTGATCGGCGACCCGGGCACCGGCAAGAGCTGGCTGGCCGAGCTGCTGTCCGCGGCCATCTGCCGCAACTCCACCCTCGTGGTCCAGGGCACCGCCGGCACCACGGAAGACCACATCAAATACTCCTGGAACGTCTCCATGGTCATCGCCAAGGGCCAGTCCCGCCAGTCGATGATCCCCTCGCCGATCATGACGGCGATGGAGGGCGGCGTGATCGGCCGCTTCGAGGAGCTGACCCGCTCGACCAGCGACGTCCAGGACGCGCTCATCTCGATCCTGTCCGAGAAGTACGTCTCCATCCCCGAGCTCGACGAGGACAACATCGTCTTCGCCCAGCCCGGCTTCTCCATCATCGCCACCGCCAACAGCCGCGACCGGGGCGTCAACGACCTGTCGTCGGCGCTGAAGCGGCGCTTCAACTTCGTCAAGATCCCCGTCGTGACGAACAAGAAGAGCGAGGCGGAGATCGTCCGCTTCCGTACGGAGGAGCTGCTGCGCAGGCACCAGATCGAGCTGGACCTGCCGCCCACGCTGCTCGACATCCTGCTGCAGAGCTTCGCCGACCTGCGCAACGCCGCCGCCTCGGCCACCAGCGACGACGAGAAGCTGGAGTCGGCGCTGTCCACGGCCGAGCAGATCGGCGTGCTGGAGGACGCGATCCTGCACAGCAACTTCTTCGGCGACCGCACGCTGCGCGCGCAGACGCTGGCCGGCTCGCTGGTCGGCTCGCTGGTCCGGCGCAGCCCCGAGGACCTGGCGATCCTGAACAAGTACTGGCACGGCGTCGTCGAGCCCCGCAGCAAGAAGGACGGCGGGGAGTGGCCGGAGTTCCTCGAGGGCGGCCGCGAGGCCATCGACACCCTCTCATGACGAGCCGCACCCCCGAGACGACCGGGCGGGCTCGTGCGGGCGGGCCGCCGAGCCCGTTCGGCTCGCTTCGCGAGCAGCTGCTCGACGCCGCAGCGGCGTTCGCCGACGCGCCCGCCGACCTGTCCGGCATCCTGGCGGGCCTGGTGGACGACGTCGACCGGGCGCTGCGCGAGGAGCTGGAGATCTTCCCGGTCTGCCACCACTCGCCGGCCTCCGCGCTGGCCATGGTGCGCCGCCTGCGCGAGAAGCAGCCGAAGGTCATCTACCTGGAGCTGTGCGAGGACCTGCGGCCACTGCTGACCGAGCTGCGCAACTGCCGGCTGCCGGTGGCGGTGCAGGCGTTCGCGACCGACATCGAAGGTTTCCCGAAGACGTGGGCGCCGCTCAGCGTGGTGGCGCCCATCACGGAGGCGTCGGCCGAATACCAGGCCATCTCCTACGCGCTCGAAACCCCCGGCGTCGAGCTGATCCTGGTCGACCGCTCCACCGACCACGTCTTCCAGTGGAAGTCCGAGGAGGAACCCCAGGAGGACGACGGCGCCCAGGAGCCCAAGGAGGAGGCGGGCCTGCACGGCGACGCCGTGGGCGTCGAGATCGGCGACCTGCGCCCCCGCTTCGCCGAGCTGGAGGAGCACCTGCTGCACCACGGCAAGGTGCGCCACTGGTCGGAGTGGTGGGACCAGTACGTCGAGCAGCCGCTGTCCGGCGCGGACTACGACACCTACCGCCAGGTCATGGTGCTGATCGGCAGCCTGTTCCGGAGCCTGAGCCGCGACGCGGACCGGCTGGCCATGGACGAGGACCGCGAGCGTTACATGTGGACCAGGATGCGCGAGCACCTGGCCGCATCGGGCGCCGACCCCGCCGACTGCCTGTACGTCTGCGGCGCCTTCCACGCCGCCAGCCGGGTCGAGCAGTTCGGCGTGCGGTCCACGGCCACCTACGAGATCAGCCCGCGCACGGACACGAAATGGCTGTACGGCCTCATCCCGTCCAGCCACTCGGCGATCGAGGTCCAGTTCGGGCTGGCTTCCGGCTCGGTCTCGATCGCGGCGGCGACCTGGGCCAAGTCGCTGACGCGCAGCAAGCTGACCCCGTTCCAGCTCGCGGGGCAGAAGGGCGCGCGCAAGCGCCCGGCCAAGCTGCCCGCGCCCGTGCCGCAGGAGGAGGTGGCCGACCGGCTGACCGGGTTCCTGTCGCGGCCACCCGTGCTCGACGAGCTGGACCAGGCCGAGCTGCTGGGGTGGAGCGTCGACATCGTCCGGCTGGCGCGTCGCAACGGCTACCTGGCCAGCACCGCCGACGCCATCGCGGTGTTCGAGACGTCGATCCTGCTCGCGGGCATGCGCAACAGGGCCAGGCCGACCCCGTACGACTTCCAGGACGCGGCCGTCACCTGCATCGAGAAGGACGTCGTGCCGGGACGGCGCGACGTGCGCCGGCTGTGCGAGATCCTGCTCGGCGGCGACCGCGTCGGCGAGGTCGGCTACGACGCGCTGCCGCCGCTGGCCAGGAACGTCTACGACCGGCTCGCGCCGCTCGGGCTCGACCTGGAGAAACGGACGATCCAGCGGGCGCTGCTCGACCTCAACGCCAGCCCCGAGCTGGTGCCCTGCTCCGACCTGCTGTGGATGCTGCGCTACCTGCTGCCGTCCGAGGCCGTACGCCCCATCATGGGCGAGCGCCGGCTGGGGGAGCGGTCGATCCAGGAGAGCTGGGACCTGTCGTTCGGGAAATACCAGCGCTCGATCATCGAGCTCGGCTACGAGGGCGTCACCATCGAGCAGGTGCTGGAGCAGCGGCTGCGGCGCTCGGTGTGGGACGAGAAGGCCACCGCGGCCGTCGCACTGGCGGCGGTCGAGGACGCGGTGCTGTTCCTGAGCAGCCGGCGCTTCGCCGACGAGCTCGGGGCACGGGCCGTGGAGCTGCTCAAGTCCGAGCGCAGCGTGGACGACGCGCCCGAGGTGCTGCGCAGGATCCGGCGGCTGATGGCCTACTACCGGGCCAACGAACCCGAACTGCCGGCCTGGTGCGAGGAGTTCGCGACCTCCGGCTACGCCCACTACTGCACGCTGCTGCCGACGGCGTTCGTGGCCGACGACACGGGGGTGCGGCAGGTCGCGGCCATGCTCGGGTTCCTGTTCTCGATGGAGAGCCTGGCGCTGGCGCTGGGCTGCGACCGGGCTCAGCTGGAGCTGGCCGTGAAGCAGTCGCATCCGGAGGCGCCGGCCAAGGTGGCGCTGCTGTGGGCGGCCCGGCACCAGCTCGGGCTGCTGCCGGTGGCCGAGCTGCGTTCCCGCGTCGACGAGCTGCTGGCCAACCCGCTGGTCGTCCCGTCGTTCCCGCACTACATCATGGGCTTCGTCCAGGCCATGGAGCCGGCTCCCGCGCTGACCGGGTTCGTGGTGGAGGTGATCACCAAGGCGTTCGGCCGGCTGCCCGACAACGTGCTGCTGCCGTGGCTGCCCAAGCTGATCACGACGCTGCGGGATCAGGCGGCGGAGCTGATGCCGGTGCTCGTCCGCGAGGCCGGGCGCACGTTCCCCGGCTCGCTGGCGGCGGTGGACGCCTGGGTGCCGCCGTGGACCGCGCGACCGGCGCGCGCCTCGCTCGCCGGGCCCGGGCCGGTGGCGTCGGGGCCGGTGACGGCGCTGCTCATCGGCCACCCTGTGGTCACCGACGCGGTGGCGGGGCTGCTCGGGTGCGAGGGGGAGTGGCGGGCGCCCTCGGCCGGCGTGAGCGCCGGATCCCCGGAGGTGAACGCCCTGCTGGCCCAGCACCCGCAGTCGGCTCTGGCGGTGGCGGGTCTCCTGACCTGATCCGGCTCGATGTCCGCGTTTCCGGCGGCCCGCTCTTGCTGAGCGGGCCGCCGCCTTTTTGGCGAATGACGTCGTCACCGCCTCGGCCGACGGCACCGGCCGCGTGTGGGCCCTGCGGACGGGCAAGCCGTCCGGCGCCCCGCTCACCGGCCACCGGGGCACGGTGCGGGCGGTGGCCGTGGGCCAGGTGGGCGGCACGTCCATCGCGGTGGGCCCCGGAAACTGACCCGCCGCACCTGCGCTGGGGTCAGTCTCCCGGGCTCGGGTCGGCTTTGGGCTCGGGTCAGCCGATCACGCGGGCGACCGCTGGGATCCGCCGCAGCACCAGCCAGTCCAGCAACAGCACGGCCACCATCGAGACGCCCGCCAGCGGGAACAGCAGGCCGAGCACCGCCATGATCACCATCACCCCGTACGAGGTCCGCTTGCTGGTGGTGCGGGCGGGCGCGCCGGCCCGTCCCCTGGGGCGGCGCTTCCACCACATCCACACACCGGTGACGACGAGCGTGATCAGGGTCAGGCACGCGCCGAGCATCAGAATCAGGTTCGCGGTGCCGTACCTGCGGCCTTCGTGCAGCGCGATGCCCTGCTCGACGACCTTGGCCATGATCCCGTACTCGGCCCAGCCGTACGAGATCAGCACCCGGCCGCTGTACTGGTCGACGTGCAGCGTCTGCGCGGCCGAGGGGTCGCGGCGCGGGTCGGTCACGATCGTGTACACGCCCTTGGGGCCGTCCGGGAGCAGGACCTTGACGTCGCACTCCGAGGGCGGGCACGCCCTGATCGCGGGCCGGGCGGCGGCCAGGGCGCTCTCGACGGGCAGGGCGCCGGGCTGCAGCACGCCGTGCCCGCCGCCGTGGCCCGCGTGCCCGTCCTGGGAGGCGGGTACGGGCAGCCGCTCCGCCGCCCATGGCACCTTGGAGTCCGGGTTGGCGGACAGGTCCCCGGACAGCGGCGGGGTGGAGGTGCTCGGGAAGTCGTCCGCGCTCGGGGTGGTCGAGCCGGTACGGTCCTGGATCCGCTGCAGCCCGTCACCCCACACGCCCGACCACGGCAGTCCGGACAGCACGAGGAACACGACCACCGCGCCCCCGCCGACCCCGGTCCACACGTGCAGCCGGCGCAGCCGCCCGCGCGGCGACCGGCGAGCCCTCTTGCGGGCACCGCGGCCGGTCCACCACAGGTAGGTGCCGGTGGCGATCAGGATCAGCGCCCAGCAGGCGGCGATCTCCACGACCCGGTCGCCGATCGTGCCGGACATCAGCTCGCCGTGGATGGTACGCACCACGCGCATGAAGGTGGCGCCGTCGTCGATCTGGCCCAGGACGGCGGCGGTGGCGGGGTTGACGTACACGGAGATGCCCTGTGCCCAGGGGCCGGCGTCGGCGCCCTGGAGGATGACGCGGGTGGAGCGGTCGGGGGACGTGGGCGGAATGACCGACATGACGGGCGCGTTGGGGCGTACCCGCTGGGCGGCGGCGATCTGCTCGGACAGGGGCCGCGCGGCCGCCGCCACCGGCTCGGCGAGGGTGCGCACGTCCTGGTAGCGCCACTCCTCGAACGGCTCCTTGAAGAGGTAGATGGCGCCGGTGGTGGCGAGGACCAGCAGGATGGGGGCCACGAACAGACCCGCGTAGAAATGCCAGCGCCAGACGGCGCGGTAGCGCTGGGAGGAGGCGGGGGTGGCGGCGGGGACTACTTCCGGCCGCGTTTCGACTGAGGTCATGAGGTCTCCGTTCCGGAGGGGGTCACACGGGGGGTGTGCGTCTCAAGCAGGGGGCCGCCGCAGACGCCAGGCCGGCCGCCGCCCCGCCCCGCTCGTTACGGCCCGCGCTTGTACGGGTCGCAAGGCATGGGCGAAGCCGGCCGCGCGACCTGCGTTGCACGGGTCGGGCGGCACTGGTCGCACGGCCTGGGTTGCGTGGCACTGGTCGCGCAGTCTGCGTTGCCCAGGCGTCACCAGCTGCACAGCCTGCGTTGCGCCGGAGTAACCGCTGCATGGCCGCATGCGCCGCATCGGCGACGCGGGCGAACCAAGTCGCGCACGCCGTCGCCATGCCCTCCCGGCTCCGGCGCACCGATGCGAGCCGCGTCGCTCCTGCCTGGGCCGCTGGAGCGCGGTCCGTTTGGGGAGCCGCAGTCACCTGCGTGCGGGTGGCACGCGAGGCGACCGCACGGGCGCCATGACGCCAGGGCCGGCAGCGAACCAGCAGCGGGCCATTAGTGCGGCCAGCAGCGGGTCAGCACGCAGGCGGTGATGCCGTGTGCGCACGGCGGTCGTTCAGTACGCGCGGAGCGGTCGTGCGGGCACACGGTCAGGCGTGCGGGCACATCCTCAGGCGTGCGGGCAGTTGGTCAGGCGTCCTGGCACGTGGTCAGGCGTGCAGGCACGTGATCGGGCACGCAGGCACGTGGTCAGGCGTGCGGGCGCGGTGATGCCGGCATCGGTGGTCGCGAAGGTCGCGAAGGTCGCGAAGGTCGCGCGATCGCGCTGCCGGGCTCAGGCCCGAGTGGGCGGCCCTCGGCGGCACAAGACCCAGGCCAGGACCTGTGCGGCAGGGGCTCCAGGCGGGACCGCCGTGACGAGGCGGCGGCGCTCAGGAGCCCAGGGCGGTGCCAGGCGGCCGGTGAGCCGGGTCCACAGGTCGCGTACCGAGCAGGCCAGCAACACCAGCATCGTGACCAGAGCACTTTCACCGCGCTCCAGCCACCACGCCGACAGCGTCGCGACGACCATGTGGGCCAGCAGCATGCCGGCCCCGGTGGAGAGCCGGCCCTCGTGGTGGCCGGCGAAGGCGGTGGTCTCCCAGCCGAAGAGCTGATGCATCCCGTACTGGGCGGCGAAGGAGGCGGCCAGCAGCGTCCCCATGGACCGGCGCCTGCGGGCGAGGACGAATGCCCCGGCCCAGGTCATCACGGTCGCGGCGGCGACGGTCGCCAGGCGGGCGCCGGAGCCCCCGGCCAGCGTGTGCATCCCCAGAGCGGCGTACACGCAGACGACGGCGAACACCGCGGCACGCAGCCCGCGCAGGCCGGTCCGGCCGGCCTGCGCGGCGTCCCTGCTGCCGGTGGCGCCGTTTCCCTTCTGCCGGAAGTTCACGCGCGATCACCGCTCACACGGACAGATACGCGGGCATCTCCGGAAAAGTTCAGACATGCACGATTCGTCGGTCTGACCGGGCACGCTCGGCCCCAGGGGCGCGTGCGTGGCCGGTCCCAGGGCTGTGCGTTCAGAGCGTGCCGGGATGGGCGCCGCTGAAGACGAGTCGCGGCGGATGCCCGCCGAACATCTGGCTGACGGTGACGAACACGTAGCCGCGCGCCGACAGGCTCTTCAGCACCTTCGGGAGGGCCCGCACCGTCGTGGGATGGATGTCGTGGAAGAGGATGATGCTCCCCGCATGCGCGGACTTGATCGCCCTGCGGGCCACCTTGGCGCTGCTGCGATACCGCCAGTCCTCGGTGTCCACGCTCCACAGCACCATCGGCCGCGCCGTCTGCGCGCGTACGGTGGCGTTGAGCGCCCCGTACGGCGGGCGGACGAGCCTGGGCACGATCCCCGTAGCGGCCTTGATCGCCTGGTCCGTACGGGCGAGCTGGAGCCGCACCCCGGCAGCGGACAGTTTCGTCAGGTCCGGGTGCGAGTAGGTGTGGCTGGCGATCTCATGCCCCGCCCCGGCGATCTCGCGCGCGATGCCGGGGTAGGCGGCGACGTTCTGTCCCACGACGAAGAACGTGGCGTGGGCACGGTGAGCCTGAAGATGGCGCAGCAGCGTTCTCGTGTAGCGTCCAGGGCCGTCGTCGAACGTGAGGGCCACGCACTTGACGCGGTGGCAGTCGACCTTCCGCCCGCTCCAGGCAGCGGATAACGGCCGGTCGGCGAACGCTGAGCTGGGCACTGAGCTGGGCACTGAGCTGGGCACTGAGCTGGGCACTGAGCTGGGCACTGAGCTGGACACTGAGCTGGATGCCGCGCTGGATAAAGCCACTGGTGTGCCGCTCGCGGCCCGTGCCGGTCCCGCCGGCCCGAAGCCGCACACCGCCATGGCCAGCACCGCCGTGGCGATCATCCTCGCCGTCCCCCGGTTCGCGGCAGCCCGAACGGGCCGGCGCGATCGCGCACCGATGTTCATCGATCCCCCTTGCGCACCGCCCCCGGTGCGTCTCCCCTGAGTGCCGGTCCGGCAGGACCGTTCCACTGAGTTCGACAACCGACGTACGCACCTGGTTCGCGGGAGACCGCTTTCCGGATGAAAGGATCACCCGAGGAACGGCGCCACCACCTCGCCGGTCTCCTGGCCGGGGACCACCGGAACGATCTCGAAGGTCACGCCGCACCCGCGCCACCCCAGCACCCACCGCTGCAGCAGGCGCAGGTCGTCGCATTCCATGAGCTGGAAGCAGCGGCCGAAGCCGGGCTCGACCCAGCTGCCCGCGTACGTCAGCCCGTCGGGAAGCATGCGGCCGCTGTCGCGCAGGCGTTCGTAGACGGGGATCATGTCGTCGTCGCGGAATCGTTCGATCACCATGAACAGCACGCGCTGAACCTCCTCCGGAGAGACCCTAGGTGTGGCCGACCTCGCGCAGCCCCGCCAGGGCGGCGGCGGCGAACGCGGCGACGACCTCGCCGCCCTGCACCGGCAGCCACACCGCCGAGGTGGACCAGGTCAGCCGGGGCTCGTCGATCGGCCGCCAGACCAGCCCGGCGGGCAGCTCGTCGTACGGCTCCTCGTTCAGGTGCGCGCCCAGCCCCGACATGACCAGGCCGTGCACGAAGTGCGGATTGCGGGCGTGCCTGATCGCGCTCGGCAGGAACCCGTTGTCCCGGCACGCCTCCAGGATGTGATCGTAGAGCTGGGGCGCCATCTCCCGGGGGAAGATCACCAGGGCCGAGCCGTCGAGCGTGCGCAGGCGTACCTCCTCCTGCTGGGCCGCCCGGTGCCCCTCGGGCAGCACCACGCCCAGCCTGCGGTGCACGACCTGGCTGGACTCCAGCCCGACCGTGTCGCACGGATGCCTGACCAGCCCGGCGTCGAGCTCCTCCGCGCGCAGCTTGGCGAGCTGGCTGGCGGTGGTCAGCTCGTGCAGCTCCAGGAGCACGTCGGGGATGCGCGCGGTGAAGCTCGCGACCAGCGTCCTGAGCGCCATCGGCGTCGTGTCCGGCGGCACGCCCGCCCTGAGCACGCCCGACGCGCCGGGACGGATGCGGCGCATCGCCTCGCGGGCCGCGTCCGCCCGGTCCAGCACGCCACGGGCGTGCTCCAGCAGCAGGGCGCCGGCCTCGGTGAGCGAGACGCGGTGCGGGTTGCGGTCGAACAGCCGGACGCCCAGCTCGCGCTCCAGATCGCGGATGCGCTGGGACAGCGGCGGCTGCGCCATGTGCAGCCGCTCGGCGGCCCGGCCGAAGTGCAGCTCCTCGGCGACCATGACGAAATAGCGCAGGTGGCGTAGCTCCATCGGATCGACCATATCGCTCTGATATCGCCGAGAGTCCACATTGATGTTGGCCAGCGGGCCCGAGGAGCTGGTTGTATCCCGGCAAGCCCCGTTGACCTGCGAAGGGACGCTTGTGACTGTGCTGATGGACCGCGAAGGACCCGTCGCGGTGATCACGTTGAACCGGCCGGAGAAGCTCAACGCCTGGACCGCCGGGATGCGCGAAAGGCTCATGGAGCTGCTGCGCGAGGCCGGGTCCGATCCCGAGGTGGGCGCGGTCGTGCTCACAGGAGCCGGGCGCGCCTTCTGCGCGGGCCAGGACCTCGGTGAGACGGCCACGATCGACCCCGACGACCACGCGGCCTCCGACGCCTGGATCGACGGGTTCGACCGGCTCTATCGGGCGGTGCTCGACCTGGACAAGCCCACCGTCGCCGCGGTGAACGGGGTGGCGGCCGGGTCGGGGTTCCAGTTCGCGCTGCTGGCCGACCTGCGCATCGGCCACGCGGGGGCCAGGATGGGCCAGCCCGAGGTGCTGTCCGGCATCCCGAGCATCACCGGCATCTGGGCCATGTGGAACGTGCTCGGCCGCGCCAGGACCACCGAGTTCGCGCTCACCGGCCGGCTGGTCGACGGCGCGGAGGCGGCGGAGCTGGGGCTGCTGACCAGGCTCGTGCCGCAGGACGAGGTGCTGGCGGCGGCGGTCGCGCAGGCCAAGGAGCTGGCCGCGCTGCCCTCCGGCGCGGTGGCGCTGACGAAGGGCCGGCTCAGGGAGCTGGAGCGGGAGGCGCTGACCGACGCCGTGGCCGCCGCCAAGAAGGTGCACGCCACCGCGTACGCCACCGGCGAGCCGCAGCGCGAGATGGCCCGCTTCCTGAAGGAGCGCGCGAAGTGACGAGCGGTGCGGGCGAATGGAACGTCCCCGAGCGCTACAACATGGCCGTGGACGTGGCGGACCGCCACCCGCGCGAGAACCTGGCGCTGATCTTCGAGGACCACACGGGACTGCGCGAGGAGATCCGCTGGGGCGCGATCCAGGACAGATCCCGCCAGATCGCCACCTACCTGCACGGCCTCGGCGTACGCCCGGGTGACCGCGTCGCGGTCATGCTGCCGCAGCGGACCGACACCCCCGCGACCTACCTCGGCGTCCTGCGTACCGGGGCCGTGCTCGTGACCATGTCCCTGCTCTGGGCCGACGACCAGATCGCCTACCGGCTCGCCGACTCCGGCGCGTCCGTGCTGGTCACAGAGGCGGGCGCGGTACAAAGAGCCAGTGGGTACGCCGGGATCGTGGTCGACGTGGACGACCCGGCGATCGGCCTGCTGAGGCCGGAGTTCGAGGACGCCGGCACGGCCGCCGATGACCCGGCGCTGATCTTCTACACCTCCGGCACGACCGGCCCGGCCAAGGGGATCGTGCACGCGCACCGGACGCTGCTCGGCCACAACGAGTTCGAGCACTGCCACGACCTGCGCCCGGGCGACGTCTTCTACGGCGCGGGGGAGTGGGCCTGGTCGATGGCCAAGCTCATGGGGCCGCTGCGGGCGGGGGCCACGCACCTGGTGTACCGGCCGGCCGCCGGGTTCGACCCCGCGGGGCTGCTGGCCAGCATGGCGCGCAACGGGGTGACGACCGGGCTGGTGAACCCCACGTTCCTGCGCAAGATGCGCGAGCAGGTGCCGGACGCGGGACAGCGTTTCCCGCAGCGCCTGCGCACGGTGTGCTGCGCCAACGAGCCGCTCACCGCCGACCTGATCCGCTGGTTCCGTGACCAGTTCGGGGTCACGCTGCTCGACTACTACGGCTCGACGGAGTCGTACCCGCTGATCGGGAACTTCCCCGGCGTACCGGTCAAGGAAGGCTCCATGGGGCGCCCGCTGCCCGGCTGGGACGTGGCGCTCCTGGACGAGTCCGAGCAGCCCGTACCGGCGGGCGAGGTCGGCGAGATCTGCCTGCGGGCGCGCAGCAACCCGCAGTTCCCGCTCGGCTACTGGAACCGCCCCGAGGCCTCCGCGGAGGTGTTCGGCGGCGAGTGGTTCCACACCAAGGACCACGCGCGGGTGGACGAGGACGGCTACTACTGGTTCCTCGGCCGCGTCGACGACGTGATCAAGACCTCCGGCTACCGCGTCGGCCCCGACGAGATCGAGGACGCGCTGCGCGCGCACCCCGCCGTCGCCGACGTGGGCGTGGCCGGGGTGCCCGACCCCGTGCGCGGCCAGGCGGTCAAGGCCTGGGTACGCCTCGCGCCCGGCTACCGGCCGGACGACGGCCTGGCCCGCGAGATCCGCGAGTTCGCGAAGACCACGCATTCGCGCTTCGCCTACCCGCGCGAGATCGCGTTCGTGGACGACCTGCCGCGATCGGCGACCGGGAAGATCCAGCGCGCGCAGCTCCGCCTGCGCGACTCCAAGTAAAGGGAGCGAGCATGACCCCCCACGACCAGGCGGCCGTCCGCCGCAAAGTGACCCTGGCCTCGGCCATCGGCAACTTCGTCGAATGGTTCGACTCGGCCGCCTACGCGGTGATGTCCGCGACGATCGCCGGCCTGTTCTTCCCTGACTACGACAAGTCGGCCGCCCTGCTCGCCACCTGGGCGATCTTCGCCGGCGGGTTCATCGCCCGCCCGCTCGGCGCCGCCTTCTTCGGCAGGTACGGCGACCGTCTCGGCCGCAACCGGATGCTGGCCCTGACGATCCTCACCATGAGCGGGGCCACGTTCCTCATCGGCATCCTGCCCACCTACGCGTCGTGGGGCATGCTCGCGCCGATCCTGCTGTTCCTGCTGCGCTGCGCCCAGGGCTTCTCGACCGGCGGCGAGTACACGGGCGCGTCGGCGTTCATCGTCGAGTACGCGCCGGAGGGCCGCCGGGCCCGCTTCGCCGCCGCCGTGCCCGTGACCGTGGGCCTGGCCAGCGTGGCGGGTTCGGGCGTCGGCTTCCTGATCACCTCGACCGTCACGACGGAGGCGCTGCAGAGCTGGGGCTGGCGCATCCCGTTCCTGCTCGCGGCCCCGCTCGGGCTGATCGGGCTCTACCTGCGCTCCAAGGTCGAGGACACGCCGGTGTTCCGGTCGCTGGAGCAGCACGACTCGGTGGCGCAGGAGCCGCTGCGCGAGGCCGTGCGCCGCTGCGGACGCCAGATCGCCACGCTGTTCGGCTACAGCATCACCAACGCCGTCGGGTACTACCTGATGAGCAGCTACATGATCGCGTACATGTCGGAAGAGCTCGGCTACTCCAAGAGCCAGGCCCAGATCACGAACGTCGTGTCGATGCTCGCCTACAGCGTCGCCTGCCTGTTCGCCGCCTCGGCCAGCGACCGGTTCGGCCGGCGGCCGATGCTGATAATCGCGTGCGCGGGCTTCGTGATCTGCCCGCTGCCGGCGTTCTGGCTGATGGGGTCGAGCCTGGCGGGGGCGATGGTGGGCACGTCGCTGCTGGCCATGCTGGTCGCCGTGATCGGCACCTCGAACGTGCCGGCGCTGGTGGAGATGTTCCCCGCCAAGGTGCGGGCGAGCGGCTCGGCCATCGGCTACACGGCCGCGTACGTGCTGTTCGGCGGCACGGCGCCGTTCGTGGCCACGGGACTGGTGTCGATCTCGGGCAGCGCGATCGCGCCCGCCCTGTACATGGTGGCCGTCGCGGCGGTGTCGGTGGTCGTGGTCCTGCGCTCGTTCAAGGAGACGCGCGGCCTGGCGCTCGACCGCGGCGTGGAAACGGTCACCGAACACGCCTGACGCCCCGGGCTCACGGGGGATCAGCGCACACCTACCGGATATCGGGACAAGAGGATCCGGGCTGCTCAGCGGACGTTCGCCGCACCGGCGGATGAGCTTGCACCGGCCGTCCGCCGCCGAGGATCATGGCCCGCATGGACTACTACCTGATCTCCGCCGCGGCGGGGGACCGTACCCCGGTGGGGATTCTGGTGGAGGAGTTCGTCCTCTACGAGGACTACACCGCCGCGGGCATCGACAGCGTCGAGTGGAGCCCGCGGACGGGCGGCTGGTCGGGATCGCCCGGCCGCAGCCGCGCCCTGCGGTCCAATCCCGCGCTGCGGGCCCTGGCCACCGCCGTGAGCAGGGAGACGGCGGCGCGGGAGCTGGCCCGGCTCGGCGGGGGCGCGCTGCCGGAGGAGTTCGAGCTGCACACGATGTTCGAGCACCGCCAGGCTCTGCCCACCGCCGGTCCGCTCAACCTGGGCACGGCGCGGAGCGCGCGCCGCTACCGCATCCTGTTCGCGGGCGAGCTCGGCTCTGAAGGGCTGGCGAAGGCGAGCACGGCCCTGCGGCTGGAGCCGACCGACGACCCGCGGGTGGTCGGCACGGCGCAGGCGAGCGCGGGGGGCCACGGCTTCACCTGGGAGCTGCGCCGCATCGGGGCGGGCATCGCCTGGTGCGTGGACGTGACCGTGCGCCTGGGCACCGGCCCGGCGATCGCGCTCGGGGCGCTGCTGCACCACCATCGGCAGGCGATCCGCGAGCAGGGCCTGATCCCCGTGACGATCGAGCGCTTCGCCTGACCCACCCGGCGAGGCACAAATTCATGGCCCGGTGAGTGTCACACCCGGCCCGCCCAGCACGTCTTGGTTGTAACCAATCAACCGAGTCTGAGGCGGGGTGGCGATGAAGGGCAGCTCACTGGCCAGGGCGCTCGACGATCGCGTCGGTGGGGCCACGTTCATGAAGAAGGCGATGCGGAAGGTGTTCCCTGATCATTGGACCTTCCTGCTGGGCGAGATCGCCCTGTACGCCTTCGTGGTGGTCCTGCTCACGGGTGTTTTCCTGACGTTCTTCTTCAAACCGACGATGCAGGAGGTGATCTACGACGGCACCTACGCGCCGCTGCGCGGCGTCGAGATGAGCCAGGCGTACGCCTCCACGCTGGAGATCTCCTTCGAGGTGCGCGGCGGCCTGCTGATGCGGCAGATGCACCACTGGGCGACGCTGATCTTCCTGGCGGCCATCGTGGCGCACCTGCTGCGCAACTTCTTCACCGGCGCCTTCCGCCGGCCGCGCGACCTGAACTGGCTGATCGGCGTGGCCCTGTTCGGGCTGGTGCTGCTCAACGGGCTGTTCGGCTACTCGCTGCCCGATGACCTGCTGTCGGGCGCCGGGCTGCGCATCTTGCATGGCGTGACGCTGTCGGTGCCGCTGGTGGGCACGTACGTGGCGGCGTTCCTGTTCGGCGGCGAGTTCCCGGGCGAGGACATCATCTCCCGGCTCTTCAGCATCCACGTGCTGCTGATCCCCGCCCTGCTGCTCCTGCTCATCCCGCTGCACGCGGTGGTGCTGACCTGGCGGCAGACGCACACGCAGTTCAGGGCCAAGGGGCTGAGTGACGGGGTGGTGCGCGGGGCGCCGTTCTTCCCCTCGTTCCTGGCCAAGACGACGGTGTTCTTCCTGTGGGTGACCGGGGTGATCACGTTGCTCGCCACGCTCTTCCAGGTCAACCCGATCTGGCTGTACGGGCCGTACCTCCCCAGCACGGTCAGCGCCGGCTCCCAGCCCGACTGGTACATGGGCTTCCTCGAAGGCGCACTGCGGATCATGCCGCCGTGGGAGCTCACCGTCTTCGGATTCACGGTGACCATGAGCGTGCTGATCCCCGCGCTGGGCGCGCCCGGGCTGCTGTTCACCGGGCTGGCGCTCTACCCGTTCCTGGAACGCTGGATCACCCGCGACACCGCCGTGCACCACCTCCTGGACCGGCCCAGGGACGTGCCGGCCCGCGCCGGGCTCGGGTTCGCGGGGATCGTGTACTACGGCGTGCTCTGGCTGGCCGGCGGCAACGACCTGATCGCCTCGAACTTCAACATCTCGCTGAACGCGACGACCTGGATCTTCCGCGTCGCGATCATCGCCGGACCGGTGCTCGGCTACGTGGTCGCCCGGCGGATCGCCCAGGGCCTGCTGGCCCGCGACCGGCACACCGTCGCGCACGGCGTGGAGACCGGAGTGATCGTCCGAGACCCCGGCGGCGGCTTCGCCGAGGTCGAGCGGCCGGTCACGGACGAGGAGAGCGCGGTGCTGGTGCCGCCCGCCCCAGCGCGGGCCCTGCCGCCCGTGGCCGACGGCGACGTCCCGCCGCCGGTCAAGCACCGGGTCCGCGACGCGGCAGCGCGCTCGTGGAGCCGATGAGGTCAGGGGACGGGCACGGCCGGCACCTCGACCGGGCCGGGCAGCGGGTTCAGCACGTCGGCCTGGGACTGCCCGGCCGGTACGAGCACGTCCAGCGCCTTCGGCACCGTGCCGGGATCCACCGAGCACAGCGGCTGCGCGCCGCCGGGCTCGCACACGCCGAACTGGTACGGCTGCGGCGTCGCCGCGAACCCTCTGGCCTGGTCGGCGCTGAAGCCGTCCTGACCGGCGAGCACGACGGCGAACCGCCACCCGGGCCCCGGCGTGCCGAACGTGGCCTTCGGCAGCGCGATCGTGATCGTGCGCGTGCTCCCGGACGCGCGCACGGCGGCCCCGGCCTGCGCCGCGCCCGCAGCTGTCACCCACACCGGGGCCGCGAACCCCTGCGCCTCCACCCGCTGCGACCACGCGTCCTGCGCGGCGATGCGGTAGTTGCGCTGCGGGAAGGCCGCCTCGGCGGAACGCGTGGCCACGGCCGGGTCCTGGACGTAGACGTCGAGTAGCTGGGCGCCGATCTGGTTGCCGAACGTGGGGGTGAGATCGCGGAGCTCGGTCCGCAGGTAGACGGTGGTCGCATCCGTGATCACCTGGAACCTGCGCAGGTCGAACGCCCCGGCGTGGAAGTCGGCGGCCGTCGGGTAGGCGTAGGTGCCCGGCCCGTCGTCGTCGCCCTCGGGGTCGGCGACGTCGAGCACGGTCGTCGCGCCGACGATGTCCCCGATCACCGTCCGCCTGGCGTACGCGGTGCGGCCGCCGGGAGCCGTGGCCGTCACCGTGAGCACGACCTCGCCGAACGACACCGGAGCCGCGGCCGTGAAACGCCCGTCCGCACCGGCACGTACCGAGACGACCTGCGCGGGCGCGCCGGTGTCGATGGGCGCGGCCGCCACGTCCACCCGCGCGCCCGGCGCGGTGACGCCCTCGACGGCGACCGACGTGCCGCTGACCGCGGTGCCGTCCGCGGGCGCGGTCACCGTGAGCGGCGCGGCCTGCGGCAGGCCGCGGTCGGCGTAGCGGCGGCGGACGATGTCCGGCTGCTCGGCGGGCCGGGACGAGCCGAGCGACAGCGCCAGCCGCACCACCTGCGCCTGGGCCCAGGTCAGCGGCGACGCCGAGCCGGCGGCACCGCCGTCGCGCAGGCCGATCGAGGCGGTGGCCGGGTCGGTCCCGTACGGCGAGGCGGCCAGGTCCGGGTTCTCCCACGCCTGCTCGGGGATGAGCCCGGTGCCCGACGCCTGGGCGCGCATGGCGGCCAGCAGCGCGGCCGCCGTGCCGGGAGCCCCGGTCTGCAGCGCCTGCTCGGCCCGCTCGCCCGCCAGGACCGGCCAGATGTGTCCTGAGCCGGTGTTGCCAGTGGGCCACGGCTTGCCCGACGGCGTGCAGGAGGTCGGGTCGGGCTCGTAGCAGTCGCCGTAGCCGTCCTCGGTGCCCGCGGTGTCGGTGCCGTAGCGGTACCAGCCGGGGCCCTTCGCCGTGTCGCGCCTGATCACCCGATCGACGACGGGCAGGCTGGCCAGCACGTCGGGGTCGTCCGCGGGCAGGATGCCGAGGCGGGCCAGCTCCAGGAACCCGGCGTCCACCACCCGCCGCTGGTCCTCGGTCGGGCCGCCGTTGCCCAGGTTGTACGCCTCCGCCGCGTTCGGATCGCCGTTCTTGGACAGGCGCAGGAAGTAGCGGGCGGCGTACGGGCCCGTGGTGGTGACCGTCCATGACTTGATCGAGCGGGCGAAATGGTCGGCCGTGGCCCGATACAGCCTGGCCCGGCCCTGGTCGCCCTGCCCGGCGGCGATCTCACCGGCCGCGACGAGCCCGGCGATCTCGGCCGCGATCGTGGACGGCGAGTAGCCCGACTGCTCCTCCCACCGCTCGACCCCGAACGCCGGTCCGTGCGCCACCAGGAAGTCGGCCGCGGCCCGGACCTTCGGCCACACCCCGGTCAGCCCGGACTGGTAGGCCATGAGCAGCGGATAGGCGGTCTCGTCGAGCTGGTCGCCGCCCGAGTCGGGGGCCAGCTCGCCGTTCAGCAGGGAGTTGCGCGGCAGCCGGCCGTCGGGGAGCTGCTGGCGTTCTAGCAGGAAGCGGGCCGTGGCCCGGGCCGTCGCCACGTCGCCCGCGGTGAGGAACCCGGTGAACGCCTCGTACAGGTCGCGGGCGAACACCTCGCGGTAGGAGCCGAAGTAGAGGGCCTTGCCGCCTGCCAGCTCGCCCGCGCCCACGGCCTGCCCCCATGGGCTGGCCAGCGACGCGACGACCGCTCCTGGGAAGGTCTTGTCCTCGCTGGCCTTGAGCACGTTCGCGGACAGCCGGTAGAAGTCCGCCAGCGCGCCGGGCGGCCTGCGCAGCCCGGCGTCATAGGCCGCCCAGCCCGCCTCGTACCTGGCCCGGGTGCCGTCGAACGAGCGGCCGGCGGCCTCGCCCGCGGTCCGCAGCGCGGCGCTCCTGCTCCGCCCGAACCCGAGCGCGAACGTCACCTCGCCCCGCGCGTCGATCGGCAGCCGGGCGGTGGCGACCACGTTGCCCGCGGGGGCCTCGGTGTAGGGGGTCAGCGCGCGGTCCGCGTCGAGCTGCGCGGCGCCGTCGCTGGGCGTGCCCGCGTAGCCGACGCTCGCCTGCGTCAGCCGCCGCTCCGCGCGCAGCGCCAGGTGGGTGGGCACGGCGTAGTCGCGGGCCGGGGCGGAGGTCTCGGTGTTCTCGTCGGAGATCACCGGCGCGCCGGTCGCGGCGTCCACCACGCCGTCGTCGGCGCCGCCGTTCGGCTGCCCGCCGCCGCCGTTGCCGTTCACGCTCGCGTCCAGCCGCACGTACAGCCGCAGCCCGGCCGGCTGGAGCCGGGTGCGCACCACCACGGCGTCCCGGTCGGGGTCGGTGACGTAGGTGGTGGTCAGCCGGTAGCGGCCGCTCCTGCTGGCGGAGGTGACGGTGCAGGTCAGCCCGGAGCGATCCGTGCTCACCTGGTACGTGGTGTCGCGGGCCTGCAACTCGGTGAACGTCCTGCCGTCGGTCACCACGAACTGCATCGTCTCGACGTTCGTGTTGTCGATCGTGGGCTCGTAGACGTCGGAGAGCAGGCCGCCCGCGACGGTGTACCAGACCTTGGAGGTCCTGCCGGTGGCCGTGCCCACACAGTCCTTGCGCGCCAGCCCGAAGTGGGACGGCGCGCCGGGCTCGCCAGGCGCGGGGGACCTGGCCAGCACCGGATCGATGGGCACGGCGACCAGCGCGGCGGAGACGATCAAGGCAAGGGCGGATCGCCGAATCATGTGCATGCCATGCTCCCCTCCGACCCCCGTTGGCTTGAGAGAAGACCAGCCCCGGCCCGCTGTCAAGCCCGACGCTCCGGGTGCATGCCCGCGCCGGTTCTGGGCAGAAGCCCACCGGATCAATGACACGCGGACTACTGTGAAATTTGCCTATCTTGTCAGGCACGGGAGGCATCAGGGATGCGGAACGGCCGGACCATACTCGTCGGTGCCCTCGGCACGGCGCTGATTCTGACCGCCGGATGCAGCTCGGGAGGCGGCTCCGGCGGCCCGGGTCAGCCGGCACAACAACAGGAGAAGGGGCCGGTCGCCAAGCTGGCGATCACCCCGGCGGACGGCACGAAGAAGGTGGCCCCGGACACGGGCGTGAGCGTCAAGGTCACCGAAGGCAAGGTCACCAAGATGACCGTCGCGGACGCCAAGGGCCGCGAGGTGGCCGGTGGCGTGGCCGCCGACGGCACGTGGCGGCCCAAGTGGCCGTTACGGCCCTCGACCGCGTACACGGTCAGCGCGCAGGCGACGGGCACGGACGGCAAGCAGGTCACGGGCCAGGCCACGTTCACCACGTTGAAGCCGAAACGCGCGCTGGAGAGCGGCATGTCCCCGCTGGACGGCGAGACGGTCGGCGTCGGGATGCCGATCCAGCTGCTGCTGTCGCAGCCGGTCGCCGACAAGGCCGGCCGGGCCGCGATCGAGCGGTCGCTGGTGGTGCGGATGTCCCAGCCGGTCGAGGGCGCGTGGAGCTGGGTGAGCGACCGTGAGGTGCAGTTCAGGCCGCGCGAGCACTGGCCGTCAGGGGAGAAGGTCACGGTCTCGGCCCATCTGGCAGGCGTACGGGCCGGAGCCGGCATGTGGGGCACCAAGGACCGCAGCCTGAGCTTCACCGTCGGCGACGAGCACGTCACCAAGGTGAGCAACGAGACGCACCGGGCGGTCGTGCGGAAGAACGGCGAGGTCGTCAAGACCATCCCGGTCAGCCTGGGCAAGCCGGGCGACGACAGCTACTCCGGCGTCATGATCGCCCAGGAGAAGGCCGCCGACATGGTCATGGACTCGGCCACCATCGGCAAGCCGGGCGAATACCGCATCCGCACCAAGTGGAACGTCCGGATGACCTACAGCGGCACCTTCTTCCACGCCGCCCCCTGGTCGACCGGCGCGCAGGGCAGCCGCAACGTCAGCCACGGCTGCGTGAACGCCAGCCCGGACAACGCCCGCTGGTTCTACGAGTTCACCCAGCGCGGGGACATCATCGAGGTGTCCGGCACCTCCAGGAAGCTGCAGTTCGGCAACGGCCCCACGCCGTGGGCCAAGTCATGGGAGTCGTGGCTGGCGGGCAGCGCGCTCGGCAAGCCGATCAACGGCTGAGCAGCCCCTGGGCTGCTCCGCCATGGCACCATCCGCGCGGGGGAGCGGTCTGCGGACAACGGCGCGCTCCACCGGCAACCCGCGTCATCGCGCGCGAGGTGCGCGGCAACGGGTGCGGCGACGCAGACTGGGAGGACGTCATCGCCGTCCGAGGAAGGCGTTGTGGTAACGGGTGCCTACTGACGGATCCGGCCGGTGGTCGAGCCGGCTTCCCGCGGTCGCGCTGTGGTTGCTGGTGTGGCTGCTGAACGTCTACGAGTTCCTGGTGGCCTTCTAACCGCTCGCCCCCGGCACCACCAGGCCGGACTCGTAGGCGAGGACCACGAGCTGGGCCCGGTCCCGTACGCCCAGCTTGGTCATCGACCTGCTCACGTGGGTCTTGGCGGTGGCGCCGCTGATCACCAGGTGCGCGGCGATCTCGTCGTTGGACATGCCCCTGGCGACGAGAGCCACGATCTCGCGCTCGCGGTCGGTCAGTCGTTCGAGCCCGTGGGCGGCGACGGGGCGGGGCGGGGTGCTGACGTACTCCTCGATCAGGCGGCGGGTCACCGACGGCGACAGGAGCGCGTCGCCGCGGGCGGCCACCCGCACCGACTGCAGCAGGTCGCCCGGCTCGATGTCCTTGAGCAGGAAGCCGCTGGCCCCGGCCCTGAGTGCGGCGAAGACGTACTCGTCGAGCGCGTAGTTGGTGAGGATGACCACGCGGACGCCGTCCAGCTCGCGGGCCGCCCCGATCCTGCGGGTGGCCTGGATGCCGTCGAGCAGCGGCATCCGCACGTCGAGCAGCGCCACGTCCGGCAGCAGCCGCCTGGCCAGCTCCACCGCCTCCACGCCGTTGCCGGCCTCGCCGACCACGGTGATGTCGTCGGTGAGCTCCAGCAGGGCCTTGAAGCCGGCGCGGATCAGCGGCTGGTCGTCGGCCAGCACGACCCTGATCACGCGGCGCTCCCCGCCGGGGACGCTGGAGGTCAGGCCGGTCTCCTCGCCGGGGACGCTTGAGGTCGCGCCGGTCTCCTCGCCGGGGGCGTCCGGGATCATGCCGGGACCTGGACGGGCAGCTCGGCGCGGACCGCGAAGCCGCCGCTGTCGTGCGGGCCCGCGGTGAGCGAGCCGCCGATGGCGACCGCGCGTTCGCGCATGCCGATCAACCCCATTCCCGGCCCGGCCGTCCCGGCCTCGCCGTCGTTCTCCACCAGCAACACGACCTTCGCCGGATCGTACGCGACCGTCACCGTGACCGCCGCGGCGCCCGCGTGCCGCAGCACGTTGGTGAGGGCCTCCTGCGCGATGCGGTACGCGGCCCGGTCCACCTCCGGCGGCAGCGCGTACGGCGTACCGGAGACCTGGTGCGCCACCCGCAGCCCAGCACCCTCGGCCCTGGACACCAGGCTCGGCAGCCTGGACAGCCCGGCCCCCTCCTGATCGCTCTGGCGCAGCACGCCGAGCGTGGCCCGCAGCTCGTTCATCGCCTCGTGCCCCGACTCCTTGATCGCGGACAGCGCCGCCCTGGCCCGCGCGGGATCGCGCTCGAACAGCTCCATGGCCACCGCGACCTGGACGTTGACCACCGAGATGCTATGGGTGAGCGAGTCGTGCAGCTCCTGCGCGATCCACAGCCGCTCCTCGCCCGCGCGCCGCAGCGCCGCCTCCTCGCGGGTGCGCTCGGCCTCCTCCGCCCGCTGCTCCATGGCCCTCAGGTACGCCCGCCCGTTCCTGGTCACCTCGCCGATCACCACCATGGCCACCAGCCACCCGCTCAGCAACGCCATCCAGCTACCGGCGACGGGGTCGCTGGCCGACAGCGCCATGATCCCGTACACCGTCACGGCCAGCATCACCGACAGCCCGATCGCGGCCTTGCGGCGGCCGAGCACGGCGAGCGTGTAGACCGAGGCCAGGGCGGGCGCGGTGGCGAACACCCCCGGATAGCCGATCGCGTAGTAGACGATCCCGCAGGCCGCCGCCACCAGGCCCGCCGGCAGCGGCGCCGAGCGGCGGAAGACGAGCGACAGCGAGGAGATCGTGATCAGGGTCAGCCCCACCGGATCGAGCGGCCGCTCCAGGGGGCCGGTCCACGACAGGTTCGCGTACGTGCCCGCCGTGATCGCCATCAGGGCGGCCACCGCGATCAGCGCGTCCATTCTCCGGCTGTGCATGTCTCACAAGGTAGGCGACCCGTCCTCACCGGGCGTCATCCCCCTGGCGTACGTTCGCCGCCCCCGGCGGGCCGGCGTACGACCCCGGGAGTACGCCCGGTTGTCCTCCCTGGCGGGACGCCCGGCCGGGGCGGCGCGCTGAAACATGGCACGCATGATCTCATCGACTTCCGCGCCGCCCGGCTGGATCGTCTGGTCCCTGCGGGTGCTGGCGACCGCGCACCTGGCCGGGGTGCTCGGGCAGGCCGCGCTGGCCGGGCTTTTCGTCACCGGTGACGTGGACCTGCTGGAGTGGCACAGGAACAACGCCGGGTTCACGCATGTCCTGCTCTACCTGCAGCTCGTGGCCGCGATCCTGCTGTGGCGGCCGGTCAGGGGGCCGGGCTGGCCGGCGCTGGCCGGTCTCGGGCTCGTGGCGGCGGAGACGGCGCAGGTGGGGCTGGGACAGGCCAGGATGATCGCGCTGCACTTCCCGCTCGGCATGACGATCTTCGGCCTGTCCGCCGTCTTCACCGTCTGGACCTGGCGCTCGCTGCGGACGGCCGCGGCATGAGCGCGTTCTCCCGGCGGGGGTTCCTGGGCGTGCTGGGCGGGGCGGCGCTGGCGGCGGCCGGGTGCCGGGCGTTCGCCGAGACCTCGGGCCAACTGCTCACCAGCAGGGCGCCGCTGCCCCGGCCGTTCACCGTGCCGCTGCCGATTCCCCGGGTCGCCCGCCGGACGGCTCCAGGGCGCTACGAGGTGACGCAGCGGCCGGCGAAGATCGCGATCATCCCCGGCCTGGCCACCGAGGTGTGGGGATATGACGGAACCTTCCCCGGGCCCACGTTCGACCTGCGGCGCGGCGAGGCCACCACGATCAGCGTGCGCAACGAGCTGTCCGTGCCCACCTCCACCCACCTGCACGGCGGCGTCAACCCGCCGGACTCCGACGGCTACCCGACCGACCTCGTGGTCCCCGCCGGGCACGCACACGAGCACGGCGGTCATGCGGCCGTGCTCCACCAGGGGGCCAAGGACTACCACTATCCGCTGGAGCAGCGGGCGGCCACGCTCTGGTACCACGACCACCGGATGGACTTCACCGCGCCGCAGGTGTGGCGGGGGCTGGCCGGGTTCGCGCTGGTGCGGGACGCGGAGGAGGACGCGCTGCCGCTGCCCGGCGGCGAGCGGGAGCTGCCCTTGATGATCTGCGACCGGGCGTTCGAGGAGGATGGCTCCTTCCGCTACCCGGCTCACCATGACTCCGACTACATGGAGGGCGTCGAAGGTGACGTGATCCTGGTCAACGGCGCCCCCTGGCCGGTGGCCGAGGTCAGCGCCACCCGTCACCGGCTGCGCCTGCTGAACGCCTCGAACGCCCGCAGGTATCGCCTCCGGCTCACGCCCGGCGGCCACTTCGTCCAGGTCGGCAGCGACGCGGGGCTGCTGGCCGCGCCCATCGCGCACGACGAGATCACGATCGCGCCGGGGGAGCGGTTCGACGTGGTGGTCGACTTCTCCGCCTACCGGGTGGGCAGCACCGTCACGCTGGTCAACACCCTGGCCGGCGGCCCGGCGGGGAGCGTCATGCGGTTCGTGGTCGCCCGCAGGGCCAGGGACGACAGCGCGGTCCCGCGTGTCCTGTCCCGGCCGCCGGAGCGTACGCGGGCGGTGGCCACCCGCACGTTCGACTTCCGCAGGTCGGAGAGTGCCTGGACGATCAACGGGCAGCCGTACCGGCCCGGGGTCCCGCTGGCCCGCCCGCG
Organism: Nonomuraea rosea; assembly: GCF_039539705.1. NCBI lineage: Bacteria > Bacillati > Actinomycetota > Actinomycetes > Streptosporangiales > Streptosporangiaceae > Nonomuraea > Nonomuraea rosea. The sequence goes on from NZ_BAABDQ010000002.1 coordinate 328,554, forward strand.
GCTGGGCACGTCCGAGATCTGGCGGCTGACCAGCGACTTCCACCACCCCGTGCACCTCCATCTGGCCCACTTCCAGGTGCTCGCGCGCAACGGCAGGGCGCCGGCCGCCACCGACGGAGGCTGGAAGGACACCGTGGACGTGCGCCCGTACGAGGTCGTGGACGTGCTCGCGCGCTTCGACGGCTACCGGGGGCGGTACATGATGCACTGCCACAACCTGGAGCACGAGGACATGGCGATGATGGCCGACTTCGACGTGGTCTAACCGGTCGGGCCGGCGCAGGGCACCAGGCCGGGGACGGGATGCGCGGCCTGGACGTGCCGCTCCGAGACGTAGCCCCAGCCGCCGCCGACCTTCTCCTCGTCGGCGGCCGTGCGGTACCAGTGCTCGCCGTCCCGCTCGGTCACGCAGAAGAGGATGTTGACCGCTTGGCGGAGCAGCCCGGTCCTGATGCTCGTCGCACTCGGCTCGGCGTAGACAGGCGCTCGTACGTTCTGGCACGCGAAGCCGGTCTCCCACGTCACGCCGAGTCCTCGATCCACGGCCGGCCCCTTGATGAACTCGGCGGCAGCGGCCGGCCTGCAGGCGGCCTGCGGCCGATCCTGAAGCACGAGCAGCAGGCCGGCGGTCACGGCCACGGCGACCACGGACGCGACGCCCGCGGGGAGTGCCGCGCGGCCCCATCGCGACGAGCCCACCAGCAGCACGGACGCGTGGATGGCGAGCAGCAGCGCGAGCGCGCCCCAGGCCCACGGGTCGTCCGTGTCGCTGGAGGCGAGGTTGATGACCACGCCGGTCACGGCGGGCAGGAGCACGCTCGCCGCGAGCGTCGCCGCCCGGCCCTGCGGCGGCTTCGGCTCCCGCGTCCCCGCGCCGAGCACCCGGTCCCACGCCGCCCGCCACTCCGCCTGCTCCTGCGCGATCTTCTCCTCGGAGCAGCCGCGCAGGAGCAGGCAGGCCCGCACGATCAGCTCGGCGGCGCGGCGGTCCGGCACGGCGTGGCGGCGCTCGCCCAGCACCTCGTGGATCGCCTGGGCGGTGAGATCCGGCACCGCCGCCGCCAGCTCGGCGTCGTCCCGCGCTCCCGCCCAGATCCGCAGCGTGCGCAGGCTCGCGACATATCCGTCCCAGGTCAGGGTGTCGTCCGGCCGGGGCGGGAAGAGGAGCGCGCCGTCCTGTGTCACTGGTCACCGCCGCCGTGTCATCGTCGCTCAGTGTGATGCTTCGATTACATCAAGCCGCAGCCCTCCGCCGCCACCGGAATATCCAGCTCGATCATCGGAGGTGTAGTGGCGTCGAGCAGGCAGAGAACGCTGTCTCACTCCCTGGCAGGTCCATCATGAGAGACTTTCATCGGATGACATACGCCCCTCATCTGATGGAGCTAGGAGCAGGCATGCAGATCGTACGGTTCACGAGCCCCCTGACCGATGCGGACGCGGTCGGGATCGACGACGGCGAGCAGGTGGTGGAGCTGTCCGGGATCACCACCGTGGGCGAGCTGCTGCGGCTGTCGTCGGACGAGCTGCGCGAGCGGTGCGCGGCGGCGGACGGACCGGCGCACCCCTCCGCGTCGGTGCGGCGGCTGGCGCCGGTGGACGGGCTGATGGAGGTGTGGGCGGCGGGCGTGACCTACCGGCGCTCGCGCGAGGCGCGCGTGCTGGAGAGCGAGCGGGCCGCCGACGTGTACGAGCTGGTCTACGACGCCGAACGGCCCGAGCTGTTCTTCAAGTCGGTGGCGTGGAAGGTCTCGGGCGACGGCGGGCGCATCTCCGTGCGCGCGGACTCGGGGATCGACGTGCCGGAGCCGGAGCTCGGCCTGGTGCTGAACTCCGCCGGGGAGATCGTCGGCTACACCGTGGTGGACGACGTGAGCTCGCGCACCATCGAAGGGGTCAACCCGCTGTACCTGCCGCAGGCCAAGATCTATCTGGGCGCGTGCGCGGTGGGCCCGGCGATCAGGCCCGCGTGGGAGGTCGCCGACCCCTACGCCCTCGACATCACCCTGACCATCGCCAGGGCGGGGGAGACGGTCTGGGACGGCAAGGCGTCCACCTCGCAGCTCAACCGGCGCCTGGACGACCTGGCGGGCTACCTCTACCGCGCCGACTCCTTCCCGGACGGCGCGGTGCTGTCCACGGGCACGTGCCTGGTCCCCGATCTGCCGTTCACCCTTCAGGACGGCGACACGGTCGCGATCGGCATCGCGGAGCTCGGCACGCTGACGACGACCGTGGTCAAGGGCCTGGACGCGATGCGCTGACCCGGGATCGTGCGGAAAGGCCGGTCGCCCCGGACCCTGGGGCGACCGGCCAGGTCACGGCCTCACGAGACCGAGGCGAGCCGCGCCGGGCGTCACCACGGCGCGGGCGCAGGGGGCGCGACGACCGGCGGGCGGTCGTCACAGGTGATGGTGTTGGGCAGCTCCCACGGCGCGAGCCAGGGCCCGGTGGTGCCGCCCCCGTCGTTGCCGCCGAGGTCCGTGAGCGAGAACTCGGACCCGGTGGACGGGAACCCGAACGCCCCGCAGTTGTTGACGCCGACCGCGCCGACGTTGCGCGCGTCCACGTTCTCGAACGTCGCCGACCCCTTCACCCGGGCGCTGACCACCGAGGTGCCGGTGCCGTCCACCCTGGTGTCCTTGAAGTGCACGTTCGTGATCGAGTACAGGTCCTTCACCGACCACTCGCTCACCAGCATGATCGCGTTGTAGGTGTTGTCGAGGAAGTGGTTGCCGGTCGCCTGGACGTCGGCGTCGATGCTCTTCTCCAGCGCGTAGAACCAGATGGCGCCGAGCCCGATGTTCCAGTTCAGCTCGTACGTGCCGGACCGCGCCGTGGTGTTGCCCTCGATCCGCAGCCGCCCGGCGAAGGCCTCCGCGCCGAAGCGGGAGCCGACCTGGATGGCGCTGCCCTCCCTGACGGGGTCGGCGACGAGGTTGTTCGAGATCGTGTTGTCGGTGCCGCCGTAGACGGCGATGCCGTTGGCCAGCACGGGTGACTGCACGGTGTTGTGGTCGAACGTGTTCCCGGTGTTGGCCGTCTTCTCCGACCACATGGCGAGGGCGTCGTCGCCGGAGTTGCGGATGAAGTTGTTCGCGGCGACCGAGCCGGTCACGCCGGTGTGGAAGTTGATCGCGTCGGCGATCTGGTCGACGATGACGTTGTTCGTGAGCTTGAGGTTCGTCATCGGGCCGTCGAACCACATGCCCGCCTTGGTGTGGCGGAGGTGCAGGCCGTCGATGGTCGAGTCGCTCATCGCGCCGCCGATGCCGTTCACCTGGTCGGTGTCGATCCGCTCGCGTACGTCGCCCTCGATCGCGAACCCGGACAGGTGCACGTTCCTGCTGCCGCCGTCGGCCGCGTCCTTGCCGTAGAAGCCGACGCCGGTGTGCACGGAGCCGTCGGGCGCCGGCGGGTCGAGCGCGACCTCGCGGCCCTTGATGATCGTGTACCAGCTCCCCGCGCCGGTGATCGTCACGTCGTCCACGACGATGTGCCGGTTCACCTGGTACGTCCCCGGCGGCACGTACACCTTGAGCCTCTTGCGCTGGGCGAAGGCGATCGCCTTGTCGAACGCCCCGGCCGAGTCGCGCCGCCCGAACGGGTCCGCGCCGAACGCCAGCACATTGGCCGCCACGAGCTCGACCCGCGGCGGGCCGGCGAGCTGCGTGTCGAGCAGGTCGACGACCGTCCACGCGGCGCCGCCGCGCGCCGGGGCCGTCAGGCGTACCTTGTCGCCCGCCCGGTACGTGCGGCCGAGCAGCAGGCGCTGCTCGTCGTAGAAGTGGCTCGGCCGGAACGGCTTGGCGATCTCCGGCGCGGGCGTCGTGGCGCTGGGCACGCACGAGCACTCGGTGATCCACCAGTCGGGGTGCAGCAGGTCGGCGGCCGGGTCGTTGGAGAACGGGTACTGGTTGTACAGCCACGAGTACTGCGACGTCAGCGTCATGGTCGTCCGGCTCCGGCCGTTGACCGTGACGTCGAGCGGCGCGGTGATCCCGCCGCCGCCGGGCGCGTCGGGGATGCTGTAGCGCACGGTGATCGCGTTGGCCGCGCTCGGCAGCGCGAACTCCACGTGCTGCCCGGGGGCCAGCTTGACCGCCCTGCGCCCCGACGCCTCCGCGGGCAGCGTGTACGCGGTACGGCCGGGGCCGATGACCGTGCCGTTCGTGACGGCGTTCTCCGCCTCCTGCTCCGCGAAGTCCACGGCGGCCCCGCGGCCCGCGACGAGCGCCGGACCGAGGGCGGCCCGTGTCACGACGGGCCCCGCACCGGTGGCGGCCGCCGCGCCCGTGCCGGTGAGCGCGATGCTGAGGGTCAATGCGGCCGTCGTCAGAGCCGCCAGGGCTCGGGCAGGGGTGGGTGGCATCCGGTGCTCGTTTCTCCTTGGGGGGTGAGGCGACATTAGGTCCCCCGCACACCGTTCCACAAGGACCTGTGAAGGACTTTCGCTCTCTTGCTCACAACCTGCGGATCCCACTCAAATTCTTGCGCTCAACTACGCAAACGGCTTGCGGATCCTTGCGTGGTCAGCTCGCGGCGACCAGGGACAGGGGCAGGTCGCCGCAGGGGTGCACGGTGAAGCCCGCCTCGCCCCTGAACACCGAGCCGCCGATCCACTTGGCCGTGTTCGAGGCCACGACCCGGCCGGCCGCGCTGATCACGAACGCGGGCACGGGGATGCCGCGCAGCACCGGCCCGGACGCCTGCTCGAAGCGCCGCACGAAGACGTCGGCCGCCGCCACCCCGATGAACGCGCCGCCCGCCGTGACCGGGACCGACAGGGTCAGGCTGTACTCGTCGGTGCACAGGTAGTCCACGTACGGCCCGCAGATCGTCCGCTCGGCGCCTTGCCGCGGCCCGGCGTACCAGTCCCAGTGCGTGTAGTCGTAGAACGCGCTGCTGGCCGGGTCGAGATCGCGCAGGAGCTGCACCGGCGCGCCCGCCGGGTCGTCCTGCCACCACTCCAGATACCAGGGCGCGTCAATCAGCAGCCCCGGTGCGGCGATGAACCCGACGCCCGCGACGAGCCCGCCGAGGTGGCCGAACAGCGCGGGCCGCAGCGCCGTCAGGTCCGCCTTGGTGAGGGACGTCCCGGCCAGGGCGGCGGTGCGGTCGCGGACGTCGTCGAGCACGGCGAACACGCCCTCCACGGTCTCGCGAAGACGCGCGACCGCCCCCATGACGGGAGCGGTGCCGGGCGCTGTGACGGCAGTGCCGGGCGTCGCGGGCTGGGGCATCGTCCACCTCCGTGCCTGTGGTCGTGCTCGCCACGACCGGCGCGCCCCGGGCCCCGGCCAGGTCAGGCGTCCGCCAGCCCCAGCCGCAGCTCGATCAGCCGTTCGATCGCATCGAGCACATGCCGTTCGGCCAGGTCACGAGCCTGGCCGGGGTCACCGCGGCGGATGGCCTCGGCGATGGCGCGATGCTGAGCCGTGGCCTCATCGTGCCTGCCCGGCTCACCGTAAGGAAGCCACAGCAACGGCCCGATGTCAGCCTGTAACCGGATCTCCTCCTGAGTGAGTCGCGCCGACTGCGACGCGGCGGCGATCTCGACGTGGAAGCGGCCGTCCAGCCGGCGCATCGCGGCCGTGGAGTCGGCGCGCGCCATGTCGTCCAGCGAGCGCCACAGCGGCGCGACGTCCCCCGGCAGCGCGCGCTGCGCCGCCAGCCGCGCGGCGGCGCCCGCGATGGCCGCGTAGTGGTCGCCCAGGTCGCGCAGCTCGTCCACGGCGAACGCGCGCAGCCGCGCGCCGATCTCGGGCGGCTCGCGCGGCGTGCGGACGAAGCTGCCGCCGCCGCGTCCGCGCCGCGTCTCGACCAGCCCCTGCTGGCGCAGCGCCATGAGCGCCTCCCGCAGCGTGACCGTGGAGACGCCCAGCAGCGCGGCCAGCTCGGCCTCGCTGGGCAGCTGCTCGCCGTCGGCCAGCAGCCCCAGGGCGATGGCGTCGGCGAGCCGGCGGACGACGGCGTCCACCCGTCCCGCGCCCCCGACGGGTGCGAACACGGCCAGGTGGGAGCCACGCGCCGCCATCGTCCCCACCTCTCCCGCCGTTAACGACATTGCTACAGGACCCACTCTTGTGGTGAAACATTTGAAATCATATGTTTTCGGTTATGTCGGAGCAGCAGATGGCTGTCGGGTTACGCGGGCTGCGTAAGGACTTCGGGCCTGTCACGGCCGTCGACGGCATCGACCTGGAGGTCCGCGACGGCGAGTTCTTCGCCATGCTGGGCCCCTCCGGCTCGGGCAAGACCACGGTGCTGCGCATGATCGCCGGGTTCGAGACCCCCACGGCGGGCACCGTCGAGCTGGGCGGCAGGGACGTGACCCGGCTGGCCCCCTTCGAGCGCGACGTCAACACCGTCTTCCAGGACTACGCGCTGTTCCCGCACATGAACGTGCTCGCCAACGTCGAATACGGCCTGCGCGTGAAGCGGGTCCCCAGGGCAGGACGGCGGGAGCGGGCCCTGGCCGCGCTGCGCTCGGTGCGGCTGGAGGGCTTCGAGAGCAGGCGCCCCGGCGCGCTCTCCGGCGGCCAGCGGCAGCGCGTCGCGCTCGCCCGCGCCCTGGTCAACCGCCCGCGCGTGCTGCTGCTCGACGAGCCGCTCGGCGCGCTCGACCTCAAGCTGCGCGAGGAGATGCAGGTCGAGCTGAAGGAGCTGCAGCGCGAGGTCGGCATCACGTTCCTGTTCGTCACGCACGACCAGGAGGAGGCGCTGACGATGAGCGACCGCGTGGCGGTGTTCGACCGGGGCAGGATCGAGCAGGTCGGCACGCCCGCCGAGGTCTACGAGCGGCCCGCGACCGCGTTCGTGGCCGGCTTCGTGGGCACCTCGAACCTCATCTCCGGCGCCGCCGCGGAGAAGGTGCTCGGCAGGACGGGCACGTTCAGCGTCCGGCCGGAGAAGCTGCGCGTCGTGCTCGGCGAGTCCGCGCCCGCCGGGCCGGACGAGCACGCCGCCGCCGGCACGGTCGCGGAGGTCGTGTACGCGGGCGCCGCCACCAGGTTCGTCGTCGATCTCGACGCCGGCGGGCGGCTGATCGCGCTCCAGCAGAACCTCCAGGTCTCGTCCATGGACGTGATGGGCCTGCGCGGCGCCAAGGTCCGGCTCGTGTGGCAGCGGCGGCACGAGTTCGCGATCACCTAGCCGGCTCGGACGGCACGACTTTGCGATCAGGAGATCAGGAGGAGGAAGGACATGCGACCGACCGGATCAGCGATCACTCTGGCGGCCCTCTTACTCGTCACCGCCTGCGGCGGCGGCCCCGCCCCCGGCGGCGCGTCCCCCGCGCCGGGCCAGACCGGCTTCGTCCCGCCCAAGATCGACGCACTCCAGAGCGTCGGCACGGGGGAGGGCGAGGTCAACCTCGTGGCCTGGGCCGGCTACGTGGAGGACGGCAGCACGGACCCGAAGGTCGACTGGGTCACCCCGTTCGAGCAGGCCACCGGCTGCCAGGTGAACACCAAGATCGCGGGAACCTCCGACGAGATGGTCACCCTCATGCGGACCGGCGAGTACGACGCGGTCTCCGCCTCGGGCGACGCCTCGCTGCGCCTGATCGCGGCGGGCACGGTCGCGCCGGTCAACACCAGCCTGATCCCCAACTACACCGACGTGTTCGACGGCCTGAAGACCAAGCCGTGGAACTCCGTGAACGGCGTCGCGTACGGCGTCCCCCACGGCCGCGGCGCCAACCTGCTGATGTGGCGCACCGACACCGTCAAGCCCGCCCCCGACTCGTGGAGCGTGGTGTTCGACCCGGCCTCGCCGTACAAGGGCAAGGTGACGGCCTACGACTCGCCGATCTACATCGCCGACGCCGCCGTCTACCTGATGGCGACCAAGCCGGACCTCGGCATCAAGAACCCGTACGCGCTGGACGACAAGCAGTTCCAGGCCGCCGTGGACCTGCTCAAGCAGCAGAAGCAGGTCATCGGCGAGTACTGGTCCGACTACACCAAGGAGATCCAGGCGTTCAAGAGCGGCGACTCCGTCGTCGGCACCACCTGGCAGGTCATCGTCAACGTGGCCAAGAGCGAGAAGGCCCCGGTGGAGGCCGTGCTGCCGAAGGAGGGCGCGACCGGCTGGTCGGACACCTGGATGGTGGCCGCCAAGGCCGCGCACCCGAACTGCGCCTACAAGTGGCTCGACCACATCATCTCCCCGAAGGCCAACGCCCAGGTGGCGGAGTACTTCGGCGAGGCGCCCGCGAACGCCAAGTCGTGCGAGGAGACCGCCGACGCCAGGCACTGCGACACGTTCCACGCCACCGACGAGGCGTACTTCTCCAAGGTCCACTACTGGACCACGCCGATCGCCCAGTGTCTCGACGGCCGTGCCGGCGTGACGTGCAAGGACTACTCCGAGTGGACGCGGGCCTGGACGGAGATCAAGGGGTGAGAAGGGCGCTGGCCGCCTTCCTGGACCGCAGGTCCGGGGTCCGGCTGTCGCTGCTGCTGTCGGCGCCGCTGGCCTGGCTGGGGGTCGCGTACCTCGGGGCGCTGGCGGCGCTGTTCCTGACCGCGTTCTACGGCGTCGACACCTTCACCGGCGAGCTGGTCAGGACGTTCACCTGGGCCAACTTCCAGGACCTCGTCACCACCGAGGTCTACAGGACGATCGCGCTGCGCTCGCTCGGCGTGGCGCTCGCGGTGACGGTGATCGACCTGGCGCTGGCCTTCCCGATGGCGTTCGCGATGGCCAAGCTGGCCTCGCCGCGCGCCCAGCGCTGGCTGGTGATCGCGGTGCTGACGCCGTTGTGGGCGTCGTACCTGGTCAAGGCGTACGCGTGGCGGGTCATGCTGTCGTCGGGCGGGCTGCTCGGGTGGGGGTTCGGGGTGACGGCGACGATCCTGACGCTGGCCTACCTGTGGCTGCCCTACATGATCCTGCCGATCTACGCCGGGCTCGAACGGCTGCCGGACTCCCTGCTGGAGGCGGCGGGCGATCTCGGGGCGCGGGCCTGGCGGGTGTTCAGGACGGTCGTGTGGCCGCTGACGTTCCCCGCGGTGGTGGCGGGGTCGATCTTCACGTTCTCGCTGTCGCTGGGCGACTACATCGCCGTCAAGATCGTCGGCGGGCGCAGCCAGCTCATCGGGAACGTCGTCTACGACAACATCGGGGCGGCCAACAACCTGCCCTTCGCGGCGGCCGTGGCCACCGTGCCCGTCCTGATCATGCTGGTCTACCTGGCGGCGGTGCGCCGTACCGGGGCTTTGGAGAGCCTGTGAACCTCTCGCGGACCGCCCGGCTGCTCTTCCGCCTCGCCCTGGTGGCGGGGCTGGGCGTGATCTACGTGCCGCTGCTCGTCGTGCTGCTCAACTCCTTCAACGCCGACCGCACCTTCGCCTGGCCGCCGTCGGGCCTGACGCTGCGCTGGTGGGCGGTGGCGTGGAACTCGACCGGGGTGCGCGACGCGCTGTGGACCTCGGTGCAGGCCGGGCTCGGGGCGACGGCGATCGCGCTGGTGCTGGGCACGATGGCGGCCTTCGCCGTGCAGCGCTACCGCTTCTTCGGGCGCGACACGGTGTCCCTGGTGATCATCCTGCCCATCGCGCTGCCCGGCATCGTGACCGGGATCGCGCTGAACAACGCCTTCCGCACCGTGCTGGAGCCGTTCGGGGTGGGGCTCGGGCTGTTCACCGTGGTGGTCGGGCACGCCACGTTCTGCGTGGTGACCGTCTACAACAACGTGCTGGCGCGGCTGCGGCGCATGGGCGGCGCGCTGGAGGAGGCGTCGGCGGACCTCGGGGCGGACCCGTTCACGACGTTCCGGCTGGTGACGTTCCCGGTGATGCGCTCGGCGCTGCTGGCGGGCGGGCTGCTGGCGTTCGCGCTGTCGTTCGACGAGATCATCGTGACGACCTTCACGGCAGGGGCCGGCGTGCGGACCCTGCCGATCTGGATCTTCGAGAACCTCTTCAGGCCCAACCAGGCGCCGGTGGTCAACGTGGTGGCCGCCGCGCTGATCGTGGCCTCCGTGGTGCCCATCTACCTGGCCCAGCGCCTGTCATCCGACGTGGGGACCCACTGAGCTCAGTCCTTGTACGTCCGTACGTAGTCGAACTCGGCGACCGCGCCCGCCCGGTTCATCGAGAACAGCCCGATCTTGAGCTTGTCCTTCGCGGGCAGCGTCCACACGCCGTTCCGGACCCAGTGGGACCCGTCCCTGCTGGTCGCCGCCCGCACCTCGGTCTCGTCGTTCGCGGCGTCATGGTGGTAGGACAGCCGCAGCCACATCGTCTCCGCCGCCGGTCCGCCGAACATCGGCGCGTTGAACACCGCCGTCGGCGGCGTGGTCGTCGGCCGCTCGCCCTCCTTGCCGAACTCGCTCATCTGCAGCACGGCCCCGTTGCCCCTGGACAGCGGGAGCGCCGAGTGCGCCATCTTGAAGTAGCGGTCGTCGTTCTCGTACAGCAGGATGCCGGCCTGCTGGCTGGCCTGCGTCGGCGCGAACTTCAGCTTGGCCTCCACCGTGTAGTCGCCGTCCGGCGCGTCCCGGAGCAGCACCGAGGCGGTGTTGGTGGTCTGGAAGAGCTCGGCGTTCTGGGTCGGCCAGGACAGGGCGCCGCCGGACACGGAGACTCCGGCCGCCGGACCGCGCACCCACTGCCAGGGCGAGCCGACCGAGGTGCCGTCGAACTCGTCGCCGTAGGCGGGCAGCAGCTCGCCCGGCGCCGGCTCGGGGACCCGCTCGGCGACCGGCGTGTAGAGCCTGGCCGCGCCCACGTTGTCGGCGTCGGCCGTGCCGCGCGCGATCGCCCCGGCCGAGCCCGGCCTGGCCGCCGCCCGGGGAAGGGCGCGGCTCTGCTCGGCGATCGGGTCGCCGAGCTGGTCACTGCTCACCTGGACGGTCAGCTCGGTGCCGCGCAGCTCGGCCACCACGGTGTGCCAGGCGCCGAAGTCGAACCCGGACGGCAGCGCCGTCACCTTCTCGCCACGGCTCCTGCCGCCGATCAGCACGTCGGTGACCAGGGCGCCGCGGCTCTCGTCCAGCCGGGCCACCACGTTGTTGTTCCGGTTGACGTGGGCCAGGGTCAGTCCGGCCGTGCCGTCGGTCACCCGCAGGTCCGCCTGCGCCCGCACGTTCGCCCCCGGGGTCTTCTTCGCCGAGACCAGGTAGGCGGTGGTGTTCCCGGTGTGGCTCGCGTACCCGCGGGCGTCCTGGTCGTTCTTGAGCGACCAGCCGCGCTCGGGCCGCCAGCCGGTGAGCGAGCCCCCGTTGAACGTGCCACCGGCGTCGAAGGCCGCGACCGGGGCGGGCTGCGCGCCTTCCGACGGGCCGGCTCCGGCGCGGACCACCGGCCAGCCGTCGATCCAGTCCAGCCGGTCGATCAGCAGCGGGCGCTTGCTCAGGCCCGCCAGCCGCCCGCCGCCGATCGGCGGGAAGTCCGGGTCGGCGGTGGAGATGGCGTGGTAGACGAGCCAGTCCTGGCCGGACAGGTCGGTCTGGAAGGCGCTGTGTCCCGGACCGGCCCAGCGGTTGCCGTTCGCGCCGGCGACGATGGCCCCCTTGCTGGTCAGGTCCATCAGGTCCACGCCCTCGTCGTCCGTGAACGGGCCGAACGGGCTGGTGGCGCGGCCGGCCTTGACCTGGTAGCCGCTGTAGGAGCCCTGGCAGCAACCCGCGTCGGAGTAGAACAGGTAGTAGAAGCCGTCGTGGCGGACGACGTACGCGCCCTCCATCCTGCGGCCCCTGGCGACCTGCGTGGCCGTGCCCTCCATGCGGGTGGCGTCGGCGTTCATCCGCGCCACGCAGATGACGTCGTAGCTGCCCCAGTACATGTAGTGGGCGCCGCCGACGTCGGTGAACTGGGCCTGGTCGATGTGCCCCGTGGGGCAGCCGGCCTGGGTCGCGGCCGGGAGCACGTCGCCCGCGTCCGTCCACGGCCCGGTCGGGGTCGGCGCGGTCGCCAGGCCGAGGTCGCCGCCGTTGGGGGAGACCGAGTAGTAGAGGTGGTACCTGCCGTTGACGTACCTGATGTCCGGCGCCCACAGCCGGGCCGCGTTGTGCCAGGCGGGCTGGGTCTGCGGGGCGAAGACCTCGCCCGCGTACTCCCAGTGCGTCAGGTCCGCCGAGCGCAGGATGGGCAGGATGCGCTCGCCGTCCTCGCCCGTGCTGTTGAAGACCGGGTTCTGGGTGCCGTAGGCGTACCAGAGCCCGTCCTTGCCGCGGATCATCGTGGGGTCGGGGAAGGTGTCCACCACGCCCGCCGACACCGGGTTCGCGTACGTCGGCGCGGTGGCAGCCGCGGTGGCCTGCGCGGGGCCGGTGAGCAGGCCGGACAGTAAGGCCGTGAGCCCGAGGAGGATCTTCATCCGGGCGTGCCCTCCTTCTCGAAAGCGCTCAGGGTGGGGTCGTAGTCGGAGGCGCCGATGTCGTACATCGGGGTCATCCAGTGGTAGAAGTTGTCGCCGCGCTCGCGCAGCAGGTCGTACAGCCTGCGCATCAGGCGGCGGCGCACGGGGGCCAGCTCCGGATGGGGGTAGCGGTTGCTCAGCTCGTGCGGGTCGGCGTGCAGGTCGTACAGCTCGTTGACGGACTCCGGGTTGACGACCAGCTTGTAGCGGTCGTCGCGGATCATCCGCTGCGGGTAGGGGAAGTGGTGGCCGTGGAACTCGGCCAGCAGCTCGCCTGGCCACTCCGGGTGCTCGCCGCGGACGAGGGGCACGAGGCTGCGGCTGTCCACCGCGGGCTTGGTGTCGCAGCCGGCCAGCTCCAGGATCGTCGCCGTGCAGTCCGTGAGCGTCACGAACTCGTTCCTGACCTGCGGCTGCGCGCCAGGAATGCGGACGATGCCGGGGATGCGGTAGATGTCCTCGTACATCGCGGGGCCCTTGTCGTGCAGCCGGTGCGCCCCGGTGAACTCGCCGTGGTCGGCGGTGAAGAACACCGAGGTCTCATCGGTCAGGCCCAGCTCGTCCAGCCGGTCGAGGATCCGCCCGATCTGCTGGTCGATCAGCGTGACGTAGCCCCAGTAGACCGCGATCAGCTTGCGGGTGACCTCGATCGGGATCGTGTCGAACGTCCAGTGGTCGCTGTAGTTGCGCTGCACCGGCGGCTTGCCCTCGAACGTCTCCGCGATCGACGGCGGCAGCTCGACCAGGTCCGGGTCGTACATGTCGAAGTACTCGTCGGGCAGCAGGTACGGCAGGTGCGGCCCGAAGAAGTGCGTGGCCAGGAAGAACGGCCGGCCGTCGGCCGCGTACCGCTCCAGGTGCTCGATCGCCCTGGTCGCCAGGTAGTGCTCGAACGTGGCCTCGACCGGCTGGTGCAGCCGCGCGGCGAGCAGGTTGCCCGGGTTGCCGTTCGGCGTGGTGCCGCGTACCAGGTCGGAGATCCGGTACGGCGGCAGCCCGCGCTCCGCCAGGTAGGCCAGGTAGTCGGGATGATCGACCGGGTTGTGCCAGCCGGGCAGGTCGGGGCCGTCGAAGCCGTAGGAGGCGGCGTTGCGGCTGGTCCCGCCGTGCCACTTGCCGATCAGCCCGAGCTGGTAGTCGCGCTCCCGCAGCGCGCTGGGAAAGGTGAACGCGTCCTCTCGCAGGTCCTCCAGGTAGCCGACGTTGCGCTCATAGTTCGCCAGCAGCCGATGCCTGAACGGAGCCTGCCCGGTGAGCAGGCTGGCCCGCGCGGGCGTGCAGATGGCCGTCGGCGTGTAGAACCGATCGAACCGCGTGCCCGTGGCGGCCAGCCTGTCCAGGTTGGGCGTGGCCACGTGCGGGTTGCCGTAGCAGCCCAGGGTGTCGACGCGGTGCTGGTCGGTCATGAGGAAGAGCAGGTTCACTTGGCCGCGGCCTTCGTGTAGAGGTCGCCGGTGTAGTACGTGGCCGGATCGGGCCGCGACTTGAGCTGGCCGGTGCCGACGAAGAAGTCACCGAGGCTGTTCAGCCACTTGGCGACCGTCCCGTCCTTCGTCTTGGCGACCAGGTCGGCGGTGGTCATCGTCTGGACGTTCGCCGCGTCGGCCTTGACCTTGGCCGCGTCCAGCTTGAGCAGCGCGGCCGCCTCGGTGATCGCCTCATCGGGGTGCGCGGCCCGCCAGTCGTTCGCCTCCTGCAGCACCTTGATCACCTTCTCGGTGAGCGCCTGGTCCGTCTGCGGGCCCGACACGAAGGCGGTCGGGAACGAGTTGTCCGGGAACTCCTTGGTGCTGGCCACCTCGACCGTGCCGGGCACCTTCTGCTTGATGGTGTCGATCAGCGGATACCAGATGCCGGCGCCGTCGATCTGTCCCGCCGCGAACGCCGACACGACGGTGGCCGGGTCCATCGGCACCTTCTGGATGTCCTTGGCCGTCATGCCGGCCTTCTTGAGTGCCAGGTTGAGCACCATGTCGCCGGACGTGCCCTCGGGGACGCCGACCTTCTTGCCCTTGAGGTCCTGCATCGTGTTGACGCCCGGCCTGCCGATGACGCGGTCGGCGTACGCGAGCGTGTTGATCGCGACGACCTTGGCCTTGCCGGTGGCGGGCAGCCACATGGCGCCGGGGCCGATGTAGCCGAAGTCGAGGTCGCCCGCGCCGAGCGCCTGGATCTGCAGCGGGCCGTTGGTGAAGACCTTGATGTCCGGCGTGAGGCCCTGCTTGTCCCACAGGCCCTGCTTGCCGGCGATCGCGAGCAGGCTCGCGCCGTTGAAGTCGCTGATGTAGCCGAACCTGACCGTGTTGCCGTCGTCGGAGCAGGCCGTCACGGAGAGTGCTATCAGGCTCACCGCCGAGGCGGCCGTCAGGGCGCGACGAAGAGAAAGCATGGCGGATCAGTCCTTTCTGGGAGGTGCGGCTACCAGGCCGCGGATACGGCCGGAGCCTGGTGGTAGACCGAGTGCCAGACCTCGTTGCGGATCCGCCCGAACTCGGGCGACAGCCGCATCTCCTCGGTCCTCGGGTAGGGCAGGTCCACGTCGATGATCTGCTGGACGCGGCCGGGCCTGGCGGCCATCACGACCACCCGCCTGGCCAGGTAGACGGCCTCGTCCACGTCGTGGGTGATGAACATGACCGTGCGCTGCTCCTGGCTCCAGGTGTCGAGCAGCTGGTCCTGCAACTGCACCCTGGTCAGTGCGTCCAGCGCGCCGAAGGGCTCGTCCATGAGCAGGACCTGCGGGTTCACCGCGTACGCGCGGGCGATGGCGCAGCGCTGCTTCATGCCGCCGGACAGCGTCTTGGGCAGCGCGTCGGCGAAGTCGGACAGGCCCACCAGCTCGATCGCCCGCTCGGCCCGCCGCCTGCGCTCGTCCGCCGGCAGGTCGGTCAGCTTCAGCCCGAACTCGACGTTCTTGCGCACGGTCAGCCAGGGGAACAGCGCGTACTGCTGGAAGATCACCCCGCGGTCCGGCCCCGGCCCGGCGACCGGCACGCCGTCCACCAGCACCTCGCCGGAGTCCGCCGTGACCAGCCCGGCGGCCATGCTCAGCAGCGTGCTCTTGCCGCACCCCGACGGGCCCACGACCGTGACGAACTCGCGGTCGGCGATGTCCAGCGACACGTGGTCGAGGGCGGTGAAGACGACGCCGTCCTTCATCGGGTACGTCTTGACCACGTCCCTGAACGAGATCTTGTTGTTCATCGGCGCTCCTGCCAGTCGGTGAGACGTCGCTCGGCCAGCAGCAGCAGCCGGTCCATCAGCAGGCCGAGCACGCCGATGGCGATCAGGCCCACGAAGATCGTGGACAGGTCGTAGTAGAGCTGGGCCTGCTGCATCCGGAAGCCCAGACCCTCCTGGGCGGCGATCAGCTCGGCCGCGACCAGCGTGCCCCAGGCCGAGCCGAGCCCGACCCGCATCCCGACCAGGATGAACGGTGTGGACGCCGGCACCACGACCTTGAGGAAGATGGTCCGGTCGGACGCGCCGAGCACGCGGGCGGCGTTGATCAGCGTCTTGTCCACGTCCACCACGCCCTGGAACGTCGCCACCACGCTGGACAGGAACGAGGCCAGGAAGATGACGAAGACCTTCGGCACCTCGCCGATGCCCATGAGCACGATCGCCAGCGGGATGATCGCCAGCGGGGGGATGGTCCTGAAGAACTGGACGTACGGCTCCAGCAGGCCGCGGGCGGTGGTGTACCAGCCCATCAGGAAGCCGATCGGGATCGCCAGCAGGGTGCCGAGCAGGAAGCCGGACAGCACCCTGCGCAGGCTGGCCAGCGCGTCCCCGAGCAGCGTGCCGTCGGCGATCAGCTCGCCCGCCTTGACCGCGACCTGCAGCGGGTTGGGCAGGCCCTGCACGCCGACCGTGGCCAGCAGCGTCCACACGGCGAGGCCGATGGCGACCGCGGCCAGGTTGAGCGCGATCGCGCGTGGCGAGCGCCTCGGACCGCGCCGCGCGGCCGGGGCCGCCGGCGACTTGCTCAGCGCGGCGAGCTCCGTCATGAGCCCTCCTTCGCCGTGCGTCCATCGGTGGCCGCACCGCGTGCGGTCACGTGCCTCGATTGGTTCATGGGGTCCTCTTGCCTCAGAAGGCCGGGGGCCAGATCGGGCCCGGCCGGGTAGCGCGAAAGCAGCGGGGATTCGTGCAGCACCAGGGCGATGCCGCCGAGGGCGCCCGCGACCTCGCCGAGTGTGGCGCGGCGCAGGCTCACGCGATGTCTGGAGACCGGCATGACCTGGGCGCCGAGTGCCCGCTCTATGGGCTCGATCAGCGCGGCGCCGGTCTCCGCCAGCTCGCCGCCGATCACTATCACGCTGGGGCCGATCGCGTTGCACACGGCGGCGAGCACGTGGCCGATCGCCGCGCCGACCTCCGCCAGCACGGCCAGCGCCGGGGCGTCGCCCGCCCTCGTGGCCTTGACCAGCTCGGGAACGTCCTCGGCCCGGCCGCCCGCGGCGCGGTAGGACTCCAGCACGGCCCTGATCGAGGCCACGGTCTCCAAGCAGCCGGTGCCGCCGCAGTCGCAGGGCGCGCCGTCCTGGTCGACCGTGATGTGGCCGAACTCGCCCGACAGCCCGTACGCGCCGCGGTGCAGCGACCCGCCGACCACCAGCCCGCCGCCGACGCCGTGGGACAGGCGCAGGTACAGCACGTCCTGGCCGCCGGCGGCGGCGCCCCAGATGGACTCGCCCAGCGCGGCGAGCCTGGTGTTGTTGTCCAGCAGGACCGGGACACCGAACCGCTCCCGCAGCAGCAACTGCACGGGATGCGGCACCTCATCCTCGGGACCGCTCGCGGGATCGTTCTCGGCATGGGCTTCGGCTTCGGCTTCGGGGTCCAGTGGCGGGCCCACCGGGCCGACCACGCCGACGCCGATCGCGCTCAGCGCGCCGAGCTCCAGCCCGCCCCCGGTGAGCGTGCGGACGAGCCGCCAGGCCAGCTCCGCCCGCTGCTCCCACGGCAGGCCGGCGGCGTGCGGCTCGCTCGCCGTGCCGACGATCTCGTGCGCCAGGTTCACGGCCGCGACGTGCAGGCCGCGCCGGGCGAAGTCGATGCCGATGGCCTGCCCGGCGTCCGGGTTGAGGGTCAGGGTCTCGGCCGGCCTGCCGCGCCCGCGCGGCCCGTCCTGCTGGGAGGCCGCGACGACCGCGCCGCTGGAGACGAGCTCGGCGAGGATGTCGTACAGGGTCGTGCGGGACAGCCCGCAGTGCTTGCCCAGCTCGCCCCGGCTCAGCGGGCCGTGCTTGCGCAGCAGTTCCAGCACGAGCTCTTCGTGCCCGCGCCGGAGCTGTGACAGAGGGCCACGAGGGTGGGACATAGGGCAGAGTCTGCCGACGACCCGGCTTTTTCGTCAATAACCCGGAAAAAAACATTCCAGCTCCCCAATTATGGCCCTGAGCAGCATAAATGGGGATTTGGGGCGGCCCGCGAACCTTCGTAACGTTCACGTAACAGGGCTGGCGTGCCGCGCCGGGCTGGGATGGGCGCGGGCGGATTGGGCGTTGACTTTTGTTTGGATGGACGCCAAATTAAAGGCTGCGGATCAACCCTCGCTGCCCCTGGAAGGCGACCATGAGGCGCTTGCTTTCGGTGTTCCTGGTCATGCTGCTCGGCTCGGCTCTGACGGTCGTGCCGGCGACGGCCCGCACCGGGGCCGCGCATCAGGTCACCTACGACAAGTACTCGCTGCAGGTCGACGGCCGTCGCATCGTCCTGCAGGCGGCCGAGTTCCACTACTTCCGCCTGCCCAGCCAGCGGCTGTGGCGTGACGTCTTCGAGAAGTTCAAGGCGGCCGGGTTCAACGCCGTCTCCCTCTACTTCTCCTGGGCCTACCACTCGCCCGCACCCGGCGCGTACGACTTCACCGGCGTGCGCGACGTGGACCGCCTCCTGCGCACCGCCCAGCAGGCCGGCCTGTACGTGATCGCCAGGCCCGGACCGTACATCAACGCCGAGACCACCGGCGGCGGCTTCCCCGCCTGGCTGAAGAACGTGCCGGGCCGGGCGCGCAGCAGCGAGGCCGGATTCCAGGACGCCTACCGCGAGTGGCTGCACCGGATCAACCCGATCCTCGCCAGGCACCAGGTCACCCAGGGCGGCCCGGTCATCCTCTACAACGCCGAGAACGAGTACCAGGTCAACACCGACGCCGCCTACATGCAGGACATCCAGGACCAGGCCAGGGCCGACGGCATCGACGTGCCGATCACCACCAACGACTGCTGCGACGCCGGGAGCTGGAGCTCGACCTGGGCCACGGGTCCGGGCGCGGTGCAGATCCCGGGCGTGGACGACTACCCGCAGTCGTTCGAGTGCGCGAACCCGGACGCCTGGGGCCCCTGGGGCGAGGGGCTGACCGAGAAGCTGCGCGACGACATCCCCGTGTTCGCCGCCGAGTACCAGGCCGGGGCGATCGACCTGGGCAACGCCGGGTACGACAAATGCCGTGAGCTGACCGGACCGGCGTACATGAAGTACTTCTACAAGAACAACCTGGTCACGACCGGGGCGACGATGTTCTCGTACTACATGGGCTACGGCGGCACCAACTGGGGCTGGCTCGCCCAGCCCAACGACGTCTACACCTCCTACGACTACGGCGCCGCGATCACCGAGGCGCGGCTGCTCACCCCCAAGTACGACGAGTTCAAGCGTCAGGGCTACTTCCTGGAGGCGGTCGCGCCGCTGGCCAAGACCGACGCGGCGGCCACGTCCCCGGCCGCGCCGAGCAACCCCGCGCTCACCACGACAACCCGCGCGAACCCGGACACCGGGACCCAGTTCGTCCTGCTCAAGCATGCCGACAGGGCCGCGACGAGCACGGACGACGCCACCCTCGACTGGGCCGCCCCCGACGGCCGCCACCAGGTGCCCGTGCGGGTGCGGGGCCGCGACGCGCACGTCCTCGTCGCCGGGTACGACCTGGGCGGCCAGCGTCTCGTCCTGTCCAGCTCCGAGATCATGACGCACGCTCTCATCGGCGGCCGTGACGTGGCGCTCCTGTACGGCACCGCGGGCTCGCCGGGCACGACGATCCTGCGCTACGGCTCGCGGCCGGAGGTCAAGGTGCTCGAAGGGGCCGTGCGGGCCGCGTACAGCGGGAACGACCTGCGCCTCGACTACGACCACGACGGGCTGGCGCGGGTGCTGGTCACGGGTGGCGGGCGGCGCCCGCTGCTGCTCCTGCTCGGGACGGACGAGACGGCGGCGACGTTCTGGCGGGCGGAGACGGGCTTCGGGCCGGTGCTGGTTCGCGGCACCGAGCTCGTGCGCTCGGCCACCGCCCAGGGCGACACCCTCCGCCTGTCCGCCGACACGGCGGCGGCGGGGTCCGTGGAGGTGTTCGCGGCGCCCGCGGCCAGGCGCCTGCGGATCGGCGCGGACGACGTACGTGTCACCAGGACGTCCAGCGGCTCGCTGCTGGGCGCCACCCGCGCCGCCGAGCAGCCCGGACTGCCCGCGCTGACGGGCTGGCGATCCCGTGCGGAGGCTCCCGAGGCCGCGCCCGGGTTCGACGACTCCCGCTGGACGGCCGCCGACCACACCACGACCAACAGCCCGCACCCGCCCAAGACCCTGCCCGTCCTGTACGCCGACGACTACGGCTACCACTACGGCAACGTCTGGTACCGGGGCCACTTCACCGCCACCGGCGCGGAGACCAGGATCGACCTCAACGCCGTCACCGGCCTGCGCGGCAACTACCTGGTCTGGCTGAACGGCCGCTACCTCGGCACGGCGGCGGGCGGCGTGGAGGCCGACGCGGGCGACCAGGCGAACCCGCCGAACCCCGACCCTGGCCCCGGCCACTTCGACATCCCGGCCGGCACGCTCAAGACCGGAACGGACAATGTGCTCGCCGTCCTCGTGGCGAACATGGGTCACAACGACGACTGGATCGCCGACGACCTGCGCTTCAAGCAGCCCCGCGGCCTGGTCGCGGCCACGGTGGCAGGCACGGTCGGCGCGACCCCCGTCACGTGGCGGATCCAGGGCGCGGCCGGCGCCGACAAGGTACGCGGCCCGCTCAACAACGGCGGCCTGTACGGCGAGCGCACCGGCTGGCACCTGCCGTCATATCCCGATAAATCCTGGAAAACCGCCGCCCCGGCCACCCCAGGCGTCACCTGGTACCGGACCTCGTTCCGCCTCGACCTCCCGAAGGGCCACGACATCCCCGTCGGGCTCCGCTTCGGCGGCGACCCGTCACCCGCGTACCGCGTGCAGATCTTCCTCAACGGCTGGAACGTCGGCCAGTACGGCGGCGACATCGGCCCGCAGCGCGACTTCTCGCTCCCGGCGGGGTTGCTGGACGAGCACGGGACCAACACCCTGGCACTGGCGGTCACCGCCGAACAGCCGGTGGCGGGCCCCGGCCCGCTCAGCCTGTTCGCCTACGGCAGCGTCCGGGGCGGCCCCTGACGGAGGCGTCAGTCCCGCTCGGGGACGGCCATCTCCCCGAGCAGGGACCAGTCGTCCTGCGGGACGGACGCGTTCACGATCCGCGGCGTCTCCAGCAGGTAGGGCGGCAACGTCTGCTGCGCCTGCTTGAAGTGGCCGGACTGGACGTGCGCCGCCCCGGCCGCGTCGTCGCGGAACGCCTCGACCAGGACGTATTCCGCGGGGTCGGCGATGCTGCGCGACCAGTCGAACCACAGGCAGCCCTCTTCGGCGCGGGTCGCCTCGGTGAATTCGGCGGAGATCTCTGGCCACCGGTCGGCGTGTTCGGGCACAATACGGAACTTGGCGGTAATGAAGATCATCGACGTGACTCCATGGACTCGGCGGCGCTACGCGTCGAGACTAGCGGGATAGCGGCCGTCATCGAGTTATCCCAAATCCCTACCAAATGTGTGGGACAATCACAGAGTGAGTCTGGACAGGATCCGTCCGTCGAGTGCCCGTGCCGATTCTCCGCTGACCGCAGCCATCCTGGCGGGCCGGTGGATCAGATCCGCTGCGGCCGATGACGAGCACGGCAGGCGCTGGGTGGCCAATCCCGATCCGCGTGGCGGTTCGGCGGTCACCCCTGAGCCCTGGTCCCTCTACTCGGGGGCTGCGGGCATCGTGCTGTTCTTCCTGGAGCTGGCGGCCGCGACCGGCCATGAGGCGTACCTGGAGGACGCGCGCGCGGGAGCCCGCAGGCTCGCCGACACCTGGCGGGAACAGGACGACCTCTCGCTCTACCACGGGCTGACCGGCACGATGATCGCGCTCATGGAGGCCGGTTGGGTGCTCGGCGAGGACCGCTTCGAGGCCGAGGCCAGGGCCATCGCCGATCTGATCGTGCGACGGGGCCGCGCCTCCGCCGAGGGCGTCAGCTGGTCGCGCGACCCGGCGCAGCGCGGCGAGGGCGGCATCATGCTCGGGCTGCTGCGCGCCGCCACCCATCTGGGCGTGCCCGCGTACGAGGAGGCGGCGGTCGAGGCGGGCCTGCGCATCGCCAGGCTGCCCGTGCCGGGCCACCGCTTCGGCGACTGCGCCGACCTGCCGGTCGACGCCGTCACGCCCGGCTTCCTGGCCGGCACGGCGGGCACGGCGTTCCTGCTCGCCCGCCTGTACGGGGTGACGGGCGACGAGCGCTTCATGTTCGCGGCCCGCAGCGGCGCCGACTTCGTCCGCCAGATCAGCGTCGTGACCGGCGCCTGCGCGGTCGTCCCGCACCACGTGCCGCAGGCGCGCGGGCTGCACTACCTGGGCTTCTGTTCCGGCTCCGCGGGCGTGGCCCGGATGTTCTACGAGCTGTACCGGGTGGGGGGCGACGCGGGCGACCTGGACTGGGTGCAGCGGCTGGCCCACG
Organism: Nonomuraea rosea; assembly: GCF_039539705.1. Lineage (NCBI taxonomy): Bacteria > Bacillati > Actinomycetota > Actinomycetes > Streptosporangiales > Streptosporangiaceae > Nonomuraea > Nonomuraea rosea. The sequence goes on from NZ_BAABDQ010000002.1 coordinate 350,731, forward strand.
GCATCGTCAAGAGCGGGGTCCCGCATCGCCGTACCGAGGGCTACTGGAACGTGGCCTGTCAGTGTTGCGGCACGGCCGGGCTGATCGAGCTCTTCGTCGGCCTGTGGGCGGCGACCGGGCAGGTGTCCCACCTGGAGTACGCCCGCACGCTCGCGTCCGACCTGATCGGCCGGGCGAGCGACCACGACGGGCGTGGCTACCGCTGGTACCAGGCCTACCGGCGGCTGCGGCCCGGCGAGGTGACCGCCGACACCGGCTACATGGTGGGCGCGGCCGGCATCGGCGCGGCGCTGCTCCACCTGGACGCCGCCGGGCAGGCCGAGCAGGCCCGCCGGGTGATCCTGCTGCCCGACAACCCGTTCCCCGCCATCCCCGTCCCGCCGTCGGCCCTGCGCGGCTGACGCGACGCCGGAGAGGGACCTTCGTCTCCCTAATTCATGTATCCCAAGTAGGAAATGTTGACTTTATCGATCGTGCCTCGTAGTTTCGTAGGCATGAGCCAGGGCCTTTATCTGACCCGGCGCCCGCACGTGGACTTCGGCCACGTCGCCAGCGCGCAGTGTCGCTGATCACGAGTTTCGAGCCGACCTCGTTCCCCCCTGCGCCGGCATCGGCGCGTTCCCGCAGAGGAACCATCGTGATCAAGATCAGACCAGCCCTCCTCGCCCTGCTGCTGCCTGCCCTGCTGGCCGGCTGCGGCGCGGCCGAGGGAGCGGCGAGACCCGGACAGACCGAGGTGAAGGTGCTGCGCTACCAGGGCAACGCCGGCACCGTCACCTACCCCGAGCTGGCCGACGAGCTCGGCTATCTCGGCGACCTCCAGCTCAAGTGGGTGGGCAACACCACCTCGGGCCCGCAGGACATCCAGTCGGCGGCGACCGGCCAGACCGACTTCGGCGGCGCCTTCGACGGCGCGATCGTCAAGCTCAAGGCGGCCAAGGCGCCGATCAAGGCGGTGATCGGCTACTACGGCTCCGACAAGGAGAGCTTCAACGGCTACTACGTGACGGAGAACAGCCCGATCAAGACCGCCCGCGACCTGATCGGCAAGAAGATCGGCGTCAACACCCTCGGCGCCCACCACGAGGCCGTCATCAAGGAATACCTCAAGCGCCAGGGGCTGACGCCGGAGGAGATCAAGCAGGTGCAGCTCGTCGTCGTCCCGCCGGTCAACACCGAGCAGACCCTGCGCCAGGGCCAGCTCGACGCCGGCACCCTCGGCGGAGTGCTCAAGGACAAGGCGCTCGAACGCGGCGGGCTCCGCCCCCTGTTCACCGACGTCGAGCTGTTCGGCCCGTTCACCGCCGGATCCGTCGTCCTGCGCGAGGACTTCATCGCCGCGAACCCGGCCACCACCAAGACGTTCGTGACCGGCTTCGCCAAGGCCGTCGAATGGGCGCAGACCCACCCACGCGAGGAGGTCGTCGCCAAGTTCGTGCAGATCATCGAGAAGCGCGGCCGCAACGAGACCACGGACGTCGTCCGGTTCTGGAAGAGCACCGGCATCGCCGGCCAGGGCGGGGTCATCGCCGCCAAGGAGTTCGAGACGTGGATCGGCTGGCTGGAGCGCGAAGGCGAGATCAAGCCGGGCCAGGTCAAGGCCGCCGACCTCTACACCAACGCGTACAACCCCTACGCCGGCGGGAGCGCCTCATGACCAAGATCAGCATCAGGAACGCCACCAAGACGTTCCAGGTCCGCGACGCCCCCGAGCCGTTCACCGCGCTGTCCGGCATCGACCTCAACGTGCGCGAGGGCGAGTTCCTCACGCTCGTGGGCCCCAGCGGCTGCGGCAAGTCCACCCTCCTCGACCTGGTCGCCGGGCTCACCGAGCCGACCGCCGGCGAGATCCTCATCGACGGCACGCCGGTCGCCGGCCCGGGGCTCGACCGCGGCATCGTCTTCCAGCAGTACGCCCTCTTCCCGTGGCGCACCGCGCAGGCCAACGTCGAGTTCGGGCTGGAGGCCAAGTCCGTCCCCAGGAAGGAACGCGCCCGGCGGGCCAGGGAACACCTCGCGCTCGTGGGCCTGACCGGGTTCGAGGACCGCTACCCGCACGAGCTGTCCGGCGGCATGCGGCAGCGCGTGGCCATCGCCCGCAGCCTAGCCTTCGACCCGGACGTGCTGCTGATGGACGAGCCGTTCGCCGCGCTGGACGCCCAGACGCGCGAGTCGCTGCAGGAGGAGCTCGTCCACGTCTGGGAGCAGACCGGCAAGACCGCCATCTTCATCACCCACGGCATCGACGAGGCCGTCTACCTGGGCCAGCGGGTCGCCGTGATGACGTCGCGGCCCGGCCGGATCAAGGAGATCATCGAGGTGCGCTTCGACTCCCGCGAGGGCGACCTGCGCGCGGACCCGGTCTTCGGCGAGTACCGCCATCACGTGTGGAGCCTGCTGCGCGACGAGGTCGCGGCGGCCCAGGCGCAGGAGCGAAGGGTGGTCACCTCCCATGGCTGACACGACACCCGCGGTGAGCGAGCGGCTCCCCGGCGACGTCCACTGGTACGACCTCCCTGACGACGAGGCCGAGCCCGGCTCCGAGGGTGACTTCGACTCCGACGAGCCCGGTCCCGAGCGCGACTTCGACCCCGGCGAGCCCGGCCGGGCCGCTGCCGCGCTTCCTCCGGCGCCGCGCAGGAAGCGGGCCTTCGGCAGGACGGCCAGGCGGGCGGCCACGAACTCCACGGCCATCCTGCTCCTCCTCGCCGCCTGGGAGGTCCTGCCCAGGCTCGGCGTGGTCGACCCGGTCTTCGTGCCCCCGCTCTCGGAGAACCTCGTCGCCTGGTACGACCTGCTGATCGGCGGGCAGCTCTCCGAGCACCTCCAGGCGTCGCTGGCCCGCTCGCTGGCCGGCTTCGGCCTGGCCATCCTGTTCGCCATCCCGCTCGGCCTGCTGATCGGCTGGTACCGCCCGGTCGCGAACTTCCTCACCCCGCTGCTGGAGCTGTTCCGCAACACCTCGGCGGTGGCGCTGCTGCCGGTGTTCACGCTGATCCTCGGCATCGGGGAGACGACGAAGGTCACGTTCGTGCTGTACGCGTGCGCCTGGCCGATCCTGCTGAACACCATCAGCGGGGTGAAGACCGTCGAACCGCTGCTCATCAAGTCGGCCAGGTCCATGGGCCTGGGGCCGGTGCGCCTGTTCCAGAAGGTCATCCTGCCCGCCGCCGTGCCGACCATCTTCACCGGCGTGCGGCTGGCGGGCGCGTACTCGATCCTCGTCCTGCTGTTCGCCGAGATGGTCGGCGCCAAGGCCGGGCTCGGCTACCTGATCCTCGACACCCAGTCCAGCTTCCGCATCCCCGACATGTACGCCGGGATCATCACCATCTCCGTGCTCGGCCTGCTGTTCAACCTGCTGCTGGTCGGCGTCGAGCGCCGCTTCTCCACCTGGAGGACCACGTGACGAGAAAGCTCCACCTGAACGCCTTCCTCATGGGCGTCGGCCACCACGAGGCGGCCTGGCGGCACCCGCGCACCGAGCCGGCCCGCCTCACCGACGTCCGCCACTACCAGGAGCTGGCCAGGATCGCCGAGCGCGGCAAGCTCGACTCCGTCTTCCTGGCCGACGGCGTGGCCCTGCACGGCAACGTGCGGCACAACGCCCTGGGCGGCCTCGAACCCCTCACGCTCCTGTCCGCCCTGGCCGCCGTCACCGACCACATCGGCCTCATCGCCACCGTGTCGACGACGTACAACGAGCCCTTCCACGTGGCGCGCAAGTTCGCCTCGCTCGACCACATCAGCGGCGGCCGGGCCGGCTGGAACATCGTCACCTCCGCCGGCGAGGCCGAGGCCCGCAACTTCGGCCTCGAACGCCCCGCGCACGCCGACCGCTACGCCAGGGCCACCGAGTTCCTGGAGGTCACCCGCAAGTTGTGGGACAGCTGGGAGGACGACGCCATCGTGGGCGACCGGGTCGGCGGCCACTATGCCGACACCGGCAAGATCCACGCGATCGAGCACGCGGGCGAGCACTTCGCGGTCCGCGGCCCGCTGAACACCGCACGCTCGCCCCAGGGCCATCCGCTCCTCGTGCAGGCCGGGTCGTCGGAGGCGGGCAAGGAGTTCGCCGCCCGCCACGCCGAGGCCGTCTTCACCGCTCAGCAGACGCTCGCGGAGGGCCAGGAGTTCTACGCCGATCTGAAGCGCCGGCTGGCGGCGCACGGGAGGCGGGCCGACGAGCTGCTCGTCCTGCCGGGCATCTCGCCGATCATCGGCTCGACCGAGCGCGAGGCGCTGCGGCTGGAGAAGGAGCTGGAGGACCTCATCATCCCCGCGTACGGCCTGGCGCAGCTCTCCACCATGACCGGCATCGAGCTGACCGAGGACGCGCTCGACCGGCCGCTGCCCGACGTCTCCGTCGAGACCGAGGGCGCGCAGAGCCGCCGCAAGCTCGTGGTCGACCTGGCCAGGCGCGAAGGCCTCACGGTCAGGCAACTGCTCGGCCGCCTGGCGGGCGGTCGCGGCCACCGGGTCGTGGCCGGGACACCCGAGCAGATCGCCGACCAGCTCCAGGAGTGGTTCCTCAACGAGGCGGCCGACGGGTTCAACATCATGCCGCCGATCCTGCCCGGCGGCCTGTCCGACTTTGTGGACTACGTCGTGCCTGAGCTGCAGGTCAGGGGCCTGTTCCGGTACGAGTACGAGGCCCGCACACTGCGCGGCAACTACGGCCTGGAAAGACCCGCCTCCCGGTACGCCGCGCCGCGCGAAGTGGCGGTGGCGCGATGAGCATCGTCACGCTGGTCGGCAACCCCCGTCCCGGCTCCAGGACCCTGACCGTGGCCGCCGCGGCCGCCCAGGCGATCGGCCGCCGGATCGGGGCGGCTGAGCCGTACGAGGTGGTGGATTTGTCCGTGTTCGGGCCGCAGCTGCTCTCGGCCGACCCGTCCGCCGAGGTGGCGGCGGCGCTGAGCCTGGTGCGCGAGGCGAGCGTGCTGGTGGTGGCCAGCCCGACCTACAAGGGGACCTACACCGGGCTGCTCAAGGCGTTCGCGGACCGGCTGCCGCTGGACGCGCTGGCCGGGAAGGCGGCGCTGCCGCTGCTGGTCATGGGGGATCCGAAGCACTCGCTGGCGGTGGAGGTGCATCTGCGCCCGCTGCTCGTGGAGCTGGGCGCCGTCGTGCCGACGCCGGGGCTGGCGGTGCTGGAGTCGCAGATCCCGCAGGTGGAGGAGGTGCTGGCGACCTGGGCCGACCGGGTCGCGGCGCAGGTGGCCGCGGTGGTCGGGGAAGGAGCGTTCCGATGACGGAGACCAGGCCGGAGCTCCGGCCGGTCAAGGACCTCCGGCTGCCGCCGTCGAGAGAAGCGCGCCCCGCCCGGGGCCGCGCGTCGAGGGAGCCCGGCCCGTCGCGCGGCGAGCCCGGTCCGTCGCGCGGCGAGCCCGGTCCGTCGCGCGGCGAGGCCGGTCCGTCGCGCGGCGAGCCCGGCCTTTCGCGACGGGAACCGGGCTCGGGGTGGGAGCCCGGCTCGCCGGGGGAGCCCCGCCGTGCGCCGTCGCCTGCGGACCGGCGGCGGCCGGGACGGGGAGTGGACGCCGACGGTTACCGGCGCGCCCTGGCCGTGCACGCGGCCGGCGTCGTGGTCATCACCGCGCAGAGCGACGGCATCCCGGTCGGGCTGACGGCGACGTCGTTCTCGTCCGTGAGCCTGGATCCGCCGCTGGTGTCGTTCTACGTGGACCGCTCCTCGACCACCTGGCCCTCGTTGCGCGCGGCCGATCACTTCGCGGTGAACGTGCTGGCCGGCGACCAGGCGGAGCTGGCGTCGAGGTTCGCGCGCAAGGACGTGGACCGCTTCGCCGAGCCCACCAGGTGGCGGCCGGGCCCGCTGGGCACGCCGCTGCTCCAGGACGTCTCCGCGCACCTGATCTGCCTGCCGCACGAGACCGTGGACGTGGGCGACCACATCCTGGTCGTCGGGCTGGTCGCCGAGGCCAGGGTGCACGGGCAGGGCCGGCCCCTGCTCTACCACCAGGGCCGCTTCGGCCGCTTCCTGCCCCACCCGTAAGCGGACGTTCTGTGAGCTTTCGGCCTGCCGCATGCGCTGCGACGTGACGCAGCGAGCGGCAGGCCACTTGGATCATTGACCGGCCGTTGAAACGCTCGCCCGACTGCGGGTAGTTCAGGATCGCGTCCGCAGCGTAGATCGCGTGCTCGGCGCCGACGTCCCCGCGTTCGGAGGCCTCCCAGGGCTCCTGGAGCTCGCCTGCTCAAGGGCCGTACGAGCGCACTCGTGTGGCCCCGGCCACGTCATTGGGGCCGGGGCCACACAGGGGGGAGCTCAGGCGGCGATCGGCGAATAGGCCGCCGCGTCGCCGGTCAGCACCGTGCTGGGGCGGCCGTCCACCCCGACCGGCACCTCGCCCGCGATCGTGACCCGGTGCAGCCGCCGCGGCCGGTCACCGAAGTCGTGGACCACCCGGTGCTGCGTCGCCCGGTTGTCCCAGATGGCCACGTCGCCGGGCGACCAGCGCCAGCGCACGGTGTTCTCCACCTCGGTGACGTGCTCCTGGATCAGCCGGATCAGCGCGGCGGAGTCGTGCGCGGTGAACCCCGCCAGGCGCTTGGCGAAGTCGCCCAGCAGGATCGAACGCTCGCCGGTCTCCGGGTGCACGCGCACGACCGGGTGCTCGGTCTCGAACACCGTCGAGGCGAACACCTCGGCGTACTTGCGAGCCCGGTCCGGGTCGTCCGCGGTGGCGACGCGGCCGTAGTCGTACTGGTTGGTGTGCACGGCCCGCAGCTGATCGAGCAGGGCGCGCAGCGCGGCGGGCAGGTGCTCGTACGCCGTCACGGTGTTGGCCCACAGCGTGTCGCCGCCGGCGGCGGGGACGGTGATCGCGCGCAGCACCGAGGCCAGCGGCGGCCGGTCCACGAACGTCACGTCGGTGTGCCAGCGGTCCACCTTGTGGCCGTTGCGGTAGTCGAGGTCGAGGATGTGGCCGTTGCCGTCGAGCGAGGGCACGGTGGGATGGGCGGCGGTCGGCTCGCCGAGCAGCCGGGCGAAGGCCACCTGGCTCTGCTCGTCGAGGTGGTCCTGGCCGCGGAAGAAGACCACCTTGTGGCCGAGCAGGGCCAGGCGGATCTCCGCCAACACGCCCGGGGGCAGGTCGCCGCCGAGCCGCACGCCGGAGATCTCGGCGCCTATGCGGCCCGCGACGGGGACGATGGACAGGGATGACATGGGTTGTTTCCTTCCGTAAGAGGGATGTGCTGGGGACGGAAGGAGGGACAGAGCGCGCTGGCCACGCGGCAGAAGTCCACGTGGCCCCGGATCGTCAGAGCCGTGGTCGTCACGTTCCCCAACGTAGATCGCCCGCCCTGTGATGTCAATCTAACTGGTAGGGAATTAGGGTTTTACCGATGGTTGACGCATGGGGCGCGGGGCGGCTACAACTGTTCTAGAACACTAGAACTCCGGAGGGACGACCATGGCTGACAAGCAGGTGCTCGCCGATCGGGCGGGACCGTACTTCGGCGGGTTCGGGGGCAGGTTCGCTCCCGAGGCCCTGGTGGCGGCCCTGGACGAGCTGGATCTCGGCTACCGGGAGGCGCTGGCCGACCCGGAGTTCACCGCGCGGCTGGAGGGGCTGCATCGCACGTACTCGGGGCGGCCGAGCCTGATCACCGAGGCGCCGGCCTTCGCCGCGCACGCCGGGAACGCGCGCGTCCTGCTCAAGCGCGAAGACCTCAACCACACCGGGTCGCACAAGATCAACAATGTGCTCGGTCAGGCATTGCTCACCGCGCGCATGGGCAAGCGCAGGATCATCGCCGAGACCGGCGCCGGCCAGCACGGCGTGGCCGCCGCCACGGCCGCCGCCCTGCTCGGGCTGGAGGCCGTCGTCTACATGGGCGAGGTGGACATGCGGCGCCAGGCCCTGAACGTCGTCCGCATGCGCCTGCTCGGCGCCGAGGTCGTCCCCGTGACGTCGGGCTCGCGCACCCTCAAGGACGCCATGAACGAGGCCATGCGCGACTGGGTGGCCAACGTCGAGCACACCCACTACCTGATCGGCTCCGTGGCGGGACCGCATCCGTTCCCGACGATGGTACGCACGTTCCAGGAGGTCATCGGCGTGGAAGCGCGCCAGCAGGTCCTCGGGCTGACGGGCCGCCTGCCGGACGTCGTGTGCGCCTGCGTGGGCGGCGGCTCGAACGCGATCGGCATCTTCCACGCCTTCCTGGACGACCCGGGGGTCGAGCTGGTGGGACTGGAGGCCGGGGGAGACGGGGTGGGGACGGGCAGGCACGCCTCGGCCGTCTCGGGCGGCTCGCCCGGCATCCTGCACGGGAGCCGGACGTTCGTCCTGCAAGATGAGCACGGCCAGACGCTGGAGAGCCACTCGATCTCCGCGGGGCTGGACTATCCCGGGGTGGGGCCGCAGCATGCCTGGCTGCACGACCTCGGCAGGGCCCGCTACGAATCGGTCGGGGACGCGGAGGCGATGGAGGCGTTCCGGCTGCTGTGCCGTACCGAGGGGATCATCCCGGCCATCGAGAGCGCGCACGCGCTGGCCGGGGCCATCAGGGAGGGCCGGCGGCTGGGGCCGGACGGCCTCGTGCTGGTCAGCCTGTCCGGGCGCGGCGACAAGGACATGGACACGGCCGCCCGCTACTTCGGCCTGCTGGACGACGGCGACGCCGGGCCGTTGGACGGCCGCGATCGTGGGCTGTTGGACGACCGCGATCGTGGGTCACTGGACGACCGCGACCGCGACCGCGACCGTGGGTCGCTGGACGCTCGTGATTCCGGGGTGCTGGTGGACGAGGGGAGTGGCGCGTGAGCGTGCGGGCGATCGTCGAGCGGGCCGGGAGTGAGGGGCGCGCGGCGCTCTTCGGATACCTCCCGGTCGGCTTCCCCGACGTGGGCACGTCGGTGGCGGCGATGAAGGCGATGGTCGCGGGCGGGGTGGACGTGGTGGAGGTGGGGCTGCCGTACTCGGATCCGCTCATGGACGGGCCCCTCATCCAGCGCGCCACCGAGGCGGCGCTCGCGGGCGGGGTCACTCCGGCCGACGCGCTCACCGCCGTCCGCGAGCTGGCGGCGGACGGGATTCCCGCGCTCGTCATGACGTACTGGACGGTGATCGACCGCTACGGGGTGGACGCGTTCGCGGCCGACCTGGCGGCGGCGGGCGGGGCCGGGATGATCACGCCCGACCTCATCCCCGACGAGGCCGCCGGCTGGCATGCGGCGGCCGAGAGGCACGGGCTCGACCGCGTCCACCTGGTCGCGCCGACCTCGACCCCCGAGCGCCTGGCCCGCGCGGCGCGGTCGTCGCGCGGCTTCCTGTACGCGGCTTCGCTGATGGGGGTGACGGGGGAGCGGGCGCTGGTGGGTGCGGGCGCGAAGGACCTGGTCGCGCGTACGAAGGAGGTCACCGACCTGCCGGTGTGCGTGGGGCTGGGGGTCGGGAACGGGGATCAGGCGGCGGAGGTCGCCGCGTTCGCCGACGGAGTGATCGTGGGCTCGGCCTTCGTCCGCGCGCTGATGAACGCACCGGACGCGGCATCGGGCGTGGCGGCGGTGGCGGCGGTGGCCCGCGACCTCGCGGCGGGCGTACGACGACGCCCGGTCCCCGGCCGCCCCTTGAGCGCCCGCACATAGCCGAGCGGCCACCTGTGGCCGCGTCCGGGCGTCCGGCTCTGGGCGTCGAGGCGGCGTCCACGCGTCCGGGCGTCCAGGCGTCCGGGCGTCCAGGCGTCCGGGCGTCCAGGACGGGGCTCAGGCGTCCAGGCGGAGGGAGACGGCCGGTTGCGGCACCTGGCGTCTGGTGGTGAAGACGATGTGGGACGCGCACATCAGCGCCCGGTCCACCAGCACCGGCCGGTCGTCCGCGTCGAAGGTCACCCGCGTGCTCAGCAACGCGGCGCTCCCGGCCGGCTGGCTCAGCAGAGCGGCCTGCTCCTCCGACAGCACCACGGGCTTGACGGCCTCCGTCGCCCACGCCGGCGAGACGCCGCACCGCTCCTCGATGAGCGTGTAGAGGGGCGTGCGTTCGAGCTCCCCTTCCGCCAAGGACTCCAGGAACGGCGTGGGCCGCCCACCCCCCGAGGACGTCACGGTCAGGGAGAGCGGGACGTACGAGAGCTGGTGGATCACGGGGGAGCCGCTCACGACGCGCAGCCGTTCGACGACCGTGACCTCGGCGTGCGCGGCGAGCCGCAGCTCCGCCCGCACCGGCCCAGGCGGCTGCGCACGGCGTACCCCCAGCACCACCGTCTCCAGCTCGATCCCCTGCCGCGCGAGATCGTCGGCGAGGCTGCCCAGGCTGTTCATCTGGTAGGGGATCACGGTCCCCGCGACGAACGTGCCGAGACCGTGGCGCTGCTCGATCCGCCCTTCCGCGCTGAGCCGCTGCAGCGCCTGGCGCACCGTCATGAGGCTCACGCCGTAGTGGGCGCCGAGCTCCCGCTGCGAGGGCAGCGGCTGGCCGGGCTCGAACTCGCCGCCGTCGATCTGCTCAAGCAGATCACGGTAGATCGCCTGATATTTCGGCTCGCCCCCCTGCGACCCCGCGAGGTGCGGCCGCGGTTTCCCCTGGGGGAACGTCGGCATGTGCGTCTCCCTGCTGACAAGCTCCAACGCCACAGCCTATTGTCGCCGCCCGCCCGATCGCGCCCGGCTCGGCTCGGTCCGCGCTCTTCAGAACATCCCGTTGGAATTCTGGCTCTGCTCGGGGATGTCCTGCATGACGTCCCAGTGCTCGACCAGCTTGCCGTCCTCCAGCCGGAACACGTCCATGATGGCCACGCCGCGCTGGCCGGGCACGCGGACCGCGTGAACGTGCGCGGTCACGTACGCGCCTTCCGCGACCATCCGCTTGACCTGCACGCGCAGCTCGGGAAACGCGGTCTTGAGCTGGCGCAGCCGGGCCTGGAGTCCCGCCACCCCGTCGCCGATCTGCGGGTTGTGCTGGATGTAGGGCTCTCCGACGAACGCGCTCGCGGCGTCGGCGTCCTTCCGGTTGAACGCGGTCTCGTAGAACTCGAGCACGGTTCTCTTGTTCGCCTCAAGCTGCGGCTGCGCTGACTGCAGGGCGGCGCTCATAGGTCACTCCTTAAGTGAACGGCTGTAGCGCTACGACTGTAGTCTTACATGCGTCTTCGTACAATGCCTTTCATGAACGACGCAGCCGAGACCAGGACCCGCGGCCGTAACCCGCGCGGACAGGGCGAGCGGTTGCGCGAGGAGATCGTCGCGGCCACCCTGGAGCTGCTCGACGGCCTCGGCGACGACCAGGCCCTGTCGATGCGCGCGGTCGCGCGCGCGGTCGGCACCGCCGCCACGTCCGTCTACCTGCACTTCTCCGACCGGGACGCCCTCGTCCTGACCGCTCTGGAGCGCGGTCACCAGGAGCTGACGCGCGCGATCGACGCCGCGGAGTCGGATGCGGGCGATCCGGTGGCCAAGCTCCGCGCGCGCATCCTCGTGCTGGCGGGTTGGGCGTACGCGCACCCGGGGCTGTACAAGGTGCTGCACGAGAGCACGCTCAACCAGCGGGCCGACATGGCCTTCAAGCGGGAGCTCGGGGACCGGACCGCCGAAGCCGTGCGGAGCTGCATGGGCGCCGGGCTCGTTCCGGTGGACGACGCCGCGCTGATCGCGCTCGACCTGCGGGCGGCCGTGCACGGAGCCGTGTCGATGCGCCTCAACCAGCCGGACCACCCGTGGCCGCCGCTGGCGGAGCAGGTCGAGCGGTTCCTCGTCAAGCTGGTGGGGGTTCCCGGAGCGGAATCACGATGATCGCCGTCGTCGGCTGAGTGCCCAGGCCGGAGCCGCCGCGGTCCGGGCTCCCTGACCGCGGCGACCCCTGGCTTCCGACCTCAGAACGCGGCGATCCGGATGGCCAGGCGCGGCGCCGGCAGGTCGGCCGACTGGCGCCAGGAGAACGCCGTCAGCTCGCTGAACTGGAGCGTGACCGCCGTGTCCCTGACCCGGACGGCGAACCGGAAGTCCGCATGCCAGTGCTCGGGCTCGCCGCTCGCCGGGTCCGCGGGGACCTGATGGAGCTCGATGTCCACGGGCGCGATGCCGGGCGCGGGCAGGGAGACGGCGTGCCGCCAGGCGATGCCCGTCTCCTCCTCCAGCGCGCGCAGGGCCGTGGCGTAGAGGCTGTCGTCCCCGGGCTCGATGTGGCCACCGGGCAGCAGCCAGCGGTTAAGCGCCCGATGATGGGTCATCAGGATCCGGCCGGCGTCGTCCACGGCGGCGGCGCTGCAGGTGACGTGGAGCGGGAAGGTCTTGCGTGAGGCGATGTCGAGGCCGGGGCCGAGAGAATGGGTCAGCCTGGCGACACCCGGTGCCCGGTCGGGGTGGGCGTCGAGATAGTCCGCCAGGACGGCGCGAATTTGCTCGTGGGTGACGGTCATGACATCCCATGGAAGTAGGTCTGACGGGGTCCCCGCAATCGACTGCCGGACTTCGGGGGAAAGCTCCTACATGCCAGAATCGTGCGCTCTGCTGGGCGTTTGAGCGCTACGGGAGTCATGTGGAGTGTAGCCCTATGAATGGCTTTTGACGGGGAAGAGGCGTCCCGGTCCGAGGGTGTCGAGAGGCCCTTTCAGGCGGCCCGGCTCGATTCGCGTACGACCAGCTCGGTCGCGAGCTCGATGTGGCGGGACTCGACCTCCTCGCCGGCGGCCCGGCGCAGCGCGGTGCGCAGGGCGATCACCCCCATCTTGAGCAACGGCTGGCGTACGGTGGTCAGCCGCGGCGACGCCATGACGGCGAGCTCGGTGTCGTCGAAGCCGACGATGCTCAGGTCGTCGGGCACCCGCAGCCCGCGGGACGCGGCCGCGTGCACGGCGCCCAGGGCGATCTCCTCGGAGGCCGCGAAGATGGCCGTCGGCTCGGGCCGCAGGCCGAGCAGGACCGCGGCCTCCCTCAGCCCGTCGTCATAGCAATATCCGCCCATGCGTACGTGATCGGGCAGCACGGGCGCGCCCGCGGCTTCCATGGCGGCCCGGAATCCGTGCATGCGCGCCTGGCTGAAGCTCGCCGACGCGGGGCCGCCCAGATAGGCGATGCGGCGATGCCCCAGAGCCAGCAGATGCTGCGTGGCGGCCAGGCCGCCGGCGAAGTTGGTCGGGCCGACGCTGGTCACGAGACCCTGCGGCTGGTCCACCGGGTCGACGACCACCACCGGCAGGCGGGCCCGCGACAGCGTGGCGAGCTGCGCCGGGCTCGGCTCGCCGCACACGGTGATGAGCGCGCGCCGCTCGGCGGCGACCAGGGCGCGGGCCCAGGCGGTGCCACCGTCGGTCATGCCGTCGCCGTCGGTGACGATGACCGCCACGCCCGCTTCGTTCCCGGCTTTGATCACGCCCTTGAGAATCTCGGTGACGTAGGCGCACAGCCCACCGTTCACCTGCACCTCGACCGTGGGTGGCCGCTCGGCCCTGCGACGTGCGGAGGCGGCGACATAGCCGTGCTTCACGAGGAGGGACTGCACCAGCGCCCGGGTGTCCGGGGCGACGTCCCTGCGGTCGTTGAGTACCTTCGACACGGTGGCCACGGACACGCCGGCCGAGGCGGCGATCGTGGCCAGGGTGACGCGCCCAGAGCGGCTAGACATCGGTTCCTCCCCCTGCTCGTCCCCACTCTAGAGCGCCTGCCGATCCGCCACTCGCCCATTTTCGCGGGCTGCGGCCCGCGCTCATCCACGGCGGTCGCCGGAATGTGCCCTCCCCGTACGGGGCTTGGCCGGGGCGGCGGGGCAGGAAGGCCGACAGGGTGGCCCGCCGGGAGTGACCCGCGACGGCCGCCGTTCCTTTGTCGCGATTTCCCCCCTTCCGGCGGTCGTAGATCATCTATGTTGGTGCCTGACTGTTGGGCCAGGTGTGCTGATGAGGGGGATCCGATGGGTGAGGGACCTGTGGAGAACGACAGGGCAGCGATCACGGCGCGGATCGACACCTCTGTCCCACACCCGGCCCGCGTGTGGGACTACTGGCTCGGTGGCAAGGACAACTACGCGCCTGACCGCGAGGTGGGCGAAGAGATCGTGAAGGTCATGCCGGACCTGCCGGTCAACGCCCGCGCCGAGCGGGAGTTCATCGGCCGCGCCGTCGGCTACCTGGCCGGCGAATGCGGCGTCGACCAGTTCCTGGACGTGGGCACGGGCATCCCGGCGGCGGACAACACCCATGAGGTGGCGCAGCGGGTCAACCCCAAGGCGCGGATCGTCTACGTCGACAACGATCCGATCGTGCTGGTCCACGCCCGGGCGCTGCTCGTCGGCAGCCAGGAGGGGGCCACCGACTACCTCGACGCCGACCTGCGCGAGCCCGAGCCCATCGTCCGCGAAGCGGCCAGGACGCTGGACTTCTCCCGCCCGATCGCGTTGATGCTGATGGGCGTGCTGGAGTTCGTCCCGGACGCCGGCCAGGCGCATGCCTCGGTGCGCACGCTGCTGGACGCCCTGCCGTCGGGCAGCTACCTGGCGATCGCGCACAGCGTCCGCAGCCCTTCGATGGACGACGCCGCCGCCCAGTGGAACGCCAGCGGCGCCACGACGCTCACCTTGCGCACCCCGGAGCAGCTGCAGGCCTTCTTCGAAGGGCTGGACCTGGTGGAGCCGGGCCTGGTGTCGCTCCCGCAGTGGCGGCCGGACTCCGGCACCAGCTACGGCGACCGCCAGGTGTTCCAGTACGGCTGCCTGGGCCGCAAGCCTTAGCACGTGGCCCGATCCACTCTCACACGGGGCGCTTGCCGCCGGAATCGCCGTCGGCCAGGACCATGGCTGCCTGCGGTGTCCTGATCACGTTCGCATCCGTGCACGGCGACGACGGGTCGGCCGCCTGCGCCGGAACGGCTCCCATCGCCAGGACGACGGTCAGGCCCGCGAGCGGGGCGGCGGCGCGGCGGGTCCAGGTGGGGACTTTCATACAGCTCTCCCAGCGGGTCGGTGATCGCGACAGGTGCTGCCAACAGCATCGGTGCTGGAGCTCCAGCCGTCCAGCCCCCGGGGCGGCCGGTGTCCGCAAACGGTCACCTGGCGGACAGGGCGCGGCGCGCTCGCCTACGCCCCCCGGGTATTAGCCTGATAACCGCGTCCCCGCGTTTGTCTCGGGCTGGGAGGTCAAATGGCGGCCGACCCTGTCGTCCTGTTCATGGCGATGCTCAGTCTCCTGCTCGGTCTGGGCTCGTTCGCCTGGCAGATGTGGCGCTCTCAAGACGGGGGCAACGAACGGCTGCACACCATCTCCTGGTTACTGCTCGCCCTGTTCCCGGTCATACTCCTGTTCTCTTTCTTTCCGCAGAGCGAGTTCTCCGCGGGCTTCATGGGCGCGACCATGACGGGGGCGGCCGGCCTGTTCGTCTTCATCTGGTGGTACGGCCCGCGAGCCATGCGCACCGCGGGCCGGCTGGACGAGGAGAAGAAGGCGAACGCGGCCCTGCGCAAGCGGCTCGACACGGAGGAGAAGATACGCCGGCCGCGGCAGATCGCGGAGACGCGGACCTATGACTACACCGTGGCCGGGCATCCGGAACGGAAGATCGTCCTGATCACCGGCGACCTGCGCAACGTCAAGGACGTCGACGTGTGGGTGAACTCCGAGAACACCGACATGCAGATGTCCAGGTTCCATGAGCGCTCGATCTCCGCCGTCATCCGCTACGAGGGCGCCCGCCGTGACCCGCTGACCGAGCGGGTGACCGAGGACTGCGTCGCCGACGAGCTCGGCGCGCAGGTGCGCGCCAACGTGCCCGTCGAGCCCGGCACCGCCATCGTGACCGCCCCGCACCAGCTCGCCGGGCGCAACGGCGTCATGGGCATCGTGCACGCCGCCGTCGTCCACGGCACCGCGGGAGCCGGATACCGGCAGGTGGACAATCTGGGCGCGTGCGTACGCAATGTGTTCCTGCGCGCGGAGCAGATCGAGGACGGCGAACGGCGGGCGGCCTCGATCGTGTTCCCCATTTTCGGCACCGGCGAGGCGGGCGCGGAGATCGAGCCGACGGTACGGAGCATGCTGGCCGCCATTCTCGCCCACTTGGGCGACAACAGCCCGCAACGCATCGAAACGGTCTATTTGCTCGCCTATACCGACGCCGAATTGGCCGTCTGCGAAAAAGCGTTTGACGAGTGCGAGCGAATCCGGCTGCGTACGAAAAATAAAGCAGTTTCATCCGGCGGGCGGGATTCCTAGACTTTTATCCCGTGGACACCCCTACTCTTCTCTCGCATTTCCGGACACACGACACCCCGCTGGTTCTCTCCCGGAGTGGCGATCTGGCGTGGGACGACGTGGAGCTCCACCGGACCGCGCGGCTGAGCGACCCCGAGGGATACGCGCTGCTCGCGCTGGTGCCCGGTGTGCTCCCCTGGCAGCGCGCCCGCGTGCTGCTGCGTACGCTGGCGGACGCGCAGGACGGCCTCGACGACCGGACCAGGGACATCCTGGCCAAGGTCACGCGGGCGCTCATGTTCGGCCTGCCGCCCGCGCACGTCGTCACCGCGCTGCTCGCGCTGCGGCGAATGCGCGCCAACCACAAGCACGCCACCCGGGCCGTCCTCGCCTTCGTCCTGGAGCACCCGGACGCGGGCGAGCTCATCGAGGCGCGCCGGGCCGCCCTGGCCGACTGCTTCGAGCACGCGCTCGGCAAGGCGACCGCACGGGCGTGCGCGCGCCTGATCACCGCCGGCGACACCGGCGGCGGCTACCTGAACAGGCACCTGCTGCGGTTCACGGCCCGCCCGGACGTGGCGGTCGAGCGGGTGCGCGCGCTCTACGCGCCCGGCACGTACGGAGCGGTCGCCCCGCAGGAGCCGCCCGCGCCGCTGGACCCGGTCAGGGAGCACGTGCCGATCGTCACGCCGACCAACCGGGGCGACATCGCCGCGACGCTGGTGCACCTCTACCGGGGCGGACCGGCGGCCGAGCTGCGTCCCGCCCTGGCGGGATACGTGGCCGAGGCGACGCGCGGGCTGCCGCGCCTGCCGGGCAGCGTGGCCATGGTGCTCGACACGTCCGGCTCCATGCGCGGCTACGGCGAGCGCGAGTGGGCGGTCATGTCGCAGGCCGGCGCGCTGCGGCTGGTGCTCGCCGAGGTGTGCGAACGGCTCACGGTCATCGAGACCGGCGGCCCCGAGCACGACCCGGCGCACGCCACCGACCTGGCGACCGGGCTGCTTGACGCGCTCGACACCGCGCCCGACCTGGTGGTGATCGTCACCGACGGCTACGAGAACCACCTGCCGGGCGACCTGGCCAGAGTGGTCGCCACCCTGCCGTACACGGGGGACGCCACGCCCGTGGTGCTCTGCCAGGCGACGTTCACCCGTGGCGACGACCTGACCCTGCGCGACCCGGCGCCGGACCTGCCGCGGCAGGCGTTCTGGCACCAGGACGACTTCGCCGGGCTGCTGCCGTGGCTGTTCGGCCACTGCGCACCGGGCGAGCGCTGGATCCGCACCGCGATGCTCGACCAACTGGAAGGAGGAAGGACATGACACCGCTCAGCACGCTGCTGCCCGCGCCGCTCGACCTCGGCGGCTACCGCGCGGGAGCGCCCCAGCGGGCCGGGGCGCTGACCATGGTGCCGGTCTGGGGCCCCGAGCGGCCCGGGATCGTGCCGCCCCGCTCCGGGCTGAAGCTCAAGCGGGTCGTCGGCTACGGCCAGGTGGAGCTGCACAACGGCGCCCGCGAAGGCGTGGCGATCGTGCCGCTGCACCTCGGCTACATCCAGGACGCCGCCCAGAACCACGCCCTGTGCTCCTCGGCGCTGCTCGGCGCGGGGCAGACCAGGCGCTTCGACGACGCCTGCTGCGTCCAGTCCGGGCAGGGTGGCTATCTGGAGGGCCGCGACCAGTGGTTCTTCGTGCTGCCCGCCGAGCTGCGCGCCCAGGCGATGCGGCTGCGCGGCCGCAAGGACTACGCCAAGCTGTGGCCGGACATCACGGCGCTCAACCGGTCGTACGGGCTGCCGTCCCGAGGGCACCTGGAGCAGATCCTGTCGCGCAAGCGGGCGACGCTGACCCAGTTCCAGAGCCGGCTGGAACTGCTGCCCGGTCAGCTCGGGGCGCTGTTCTTCCTCCGTGACCGGTTCGCCGGGCTGGAGCTGGCGCCCGACCCGGTCTACTTCGCCGAGATGTGGATGGCCCTGGTCTGCTTCGCGTACGGAGTCGGCGCCTGGCAGGCGGAGCCCGGACGCGGGGAGGCGGAGCCGTACGACGCCACGAGCCTGGCCGGGCTGCGCGCGGAGCTGGCGCGCGACCGGGCCGGGCGGCTGGCCGAGGTGGCCTCCTGGCTACCGGAAACCGGCGGTGACCTGCGGATGGTCGAGGAAGAGCGCTATCTGGACCTGCGGCTGTCCACCGTCACCGGCGGCGGGCTGGCCGGCCAGGTGGTCACCGAGCACGGCCGGCCGGTCTACGCCTCCGTCTTCGCGGACGGGTGACCGGCGCACGATAATTCGGTTGCGGCACCCGCGGAGGCGGGAGTTGAATGATCAGTGCGGGAACTGAGCCGGGCGCGGCGGACCAAACCCTCATTCCATGTAAGGGATGGTCGTAACTACATACGATCCTCATGGGTCCGCCGAGGCGCCGGCCGCCTGTCCCGCACTTCACCCCCGCCAATGGCCTTATACGCCGATATCTCGGGTCTTACTAGATCTTGTCAGACCGGTGAAGCGGTGTTACCTCTTGCGAAGATGCGCGCAATATGCGCATCCCTGGCACGCAGGAGGGAATCGTGTCGACCAAGCCTTGGTTACGCAGCACGCTCATCGTCGTCGCGGTCATCGCGTCGGCTCTACCCCTAGCAGGGGCCGCCCAAGGTCAGCCCGGCGGACAAGCTCCAGAGATCCACGACTTCCAGGCCGAGAACCACGGCAAACCCGATCTTGACAACCGTCAGGGCCGGGTGCCGCCGCCCACGGGGGCGAACGCGCGCAGCGCCGGCTCCACGGCCGAGATCCGCTGGAACACACTCGGCACCCCGGCCGCCGTCATCAGCGCCCAGCCGCTGGCCGACGGCCTCGGATCCGATCCGGAACAGGCCGCCCGCAGCTATCTCAAGAGCAACCAGGCCGTCTTCGGCCTGACGGACGAATCGGTGGACGCGCTGGAGAAGGTCGCCGTCAACCCCATCGGCTCAGGTCACGCCGTGCTGCTGCGCCAGCGCTTCGGCGACCTGCCGGCCGGCGTGGACGGCCTCGTCGCGGTCGGCGTGGCCGGCGGCCAGGTCAGGCACGTGACGTCCTCGCTGTCACGCACGACGCAGGCACCCCCGGCGGCCACGCTCAGCGCCCAGCAGGCCATGGAGATCGCGGCCAGGGACGGCGGCATCGACCTGGCCACGGCGGCCACCAAGCAGGCCACCCCGGTGGCGGTGCCGGCGCCCGACGGGGTGCACAGCGCGTACCAGGTGGTCCTGATCGGTGGCGGGCAGCAGGGCGAGACGGCGGCGTACACGACGCACGTGGACGCGGTCAGCGGCGCCATCCTCGTACGCGAGAACCTGGTCGACCACTTCGACCCGGACAACCCGCACTGGTCGGTCTTCCCGTCGAACCCGCGTGACGACTACTCCTCCGCCGACACCCGCAAGACCTGGTGCTTCGCGGCCGGGCCCGGCTGTGACTACGTGACAGGCGGCGACCCGGGCACGGGCAAGGCATGGGACGTCGACCACGCCACGAACACCCCCACCAACTCCAGCCTCGGCAACGCGGCCAGGACCTACGAGAACCGGGCGAACGGCGACCCGTTCAGCGTCGGCACCCGCTCCAACGTGCTCACGCCCAGCAGGAACTACACCTACCCGTGGCAAAACGCCTGGCATGAGGCCAAGTGCGACCCGGCGGCGCTCGACCAGCCCGGCGAGAACGACCTCGAAGCCGCCATCGCCAACCTGAACGCCATGCACAACCGCATGCACGACTGGTCCTACCGGCTCGGCTTCACCGAGAGCGCCTGGAACATGCAGGCCGACAACGGCGACCGCGGCGGGCTCGGCAACGACCCCGAGCAGGGCAACGCCCAGGCCGGCGCGCGAGTGCTGTCCGTACGGGACAACGCCAACCAGATCACCGGCCCCGACGGGGTCGCACCGATCACGAACATGTACCTGTGGCAGCCGATCGCGGGCTCGTTCTACTCCCCGTGCGTGGACGGCGACTACGACATGTCGGTCGTCGGGCACGAGTACACGCACGCCATCTCCGGCCGCATGATCGGCGGCCCGAACGCCGGCTGGAGCGGCGCCCAGGCCGGGGCCATGAACGAGAGCACCTCCGACCTGGTCGCGATGGAGCAGCTCTTCGAGTACGGCTTCCGGCCCTCCGGCCTGACCCCGTACGTCACGGGCGGCTACGTGACGGGCGACAAGGCGCGCGGCATCAGGAACTACGACATGTCGAAGTCCCCGCTCAACTACAGCGACATGAACTACGACATCGTCGGCCAGCAGGTGCACGCCGACGGCGAGATCTGGTCGGCCACGCAGTTCGACGTGCGCGCGGCCTTCGTCAAGCGGTACGGCGACGGCACGGCCAAGCAGCAGCGGGCGTGCGCGGACGGGCAGACGCCGGTGGACAGGTGCCCGGGCAACCGGCGCTGGGCGCAGCTCTCGTTCGACGCCCTGCTCCTGATGGCCTCGGGCGCGGTGAGCTACGTCGATCACCGTGACGCGCTGCTCGCGGCCGACGCGATCCGCTTCGGCGGCGCGAACCAGGACATCATGTGGCGCGCGTTCGCCGAGCACGGCCTGGGCCAGGGCGCGGCCAGCCTCGGCCCGAACGACCCCGACCCGACGCCGAGCTTCGTCAACCCGGCGGGCAAGAACGGCTCGCTGCGGCTCAAGCCGCTCGGCGAGGCGAAGGGTGCGGCGCTGCGGCTGTACGCGGGCGACTACGAGGGCCGCGTGGTCCCGATCGCCGACACCGACCCCGCGACGCCGCTCGGCGACGTCGTGGAGATGACGCCCGGCGCCTACGACTTCGTGGTCGCGGGCAACGGGTTCGGCCACACGCGGTTCAAGTACGTGGTGCTCCCCGGGATCCAGCTGCCGCTTCCGCTGCCGCTGACCCGCAACCTCGCCTCGGCGGCCGGTGGCGCGGCGGCGGCGGGCGACGGCGTCAACCAGGCCAAGCTGATCGACGAGACCGAGGCCACGAACTGGGCCTCGCTCACCGGCGCGCCTGCCGGCAAGTCGGTCGTCGTGGACCTGGCGGGCGACAGCCCGGTGAAGATCCGCAGAGTGCAGGTGAGCGCGATGCTCAGGCCCAACGTCGGCGACCCGGCCGATCCCGGCGCCCAGAACCGCTTCTCCAGCCTGCGCGCGTTCGAGGTGCTGGCGTGCAGCACGGACTGCGCGCAGCCGGCGAACTTCACGAAGATCTACACCAGCCCGTCGAACGCTTTCGACGCCGGGCTGCCGCGTCCCCGGGGCGCGGACCTGATCTTCAAGTCGTTCGGGGTGCGGGCCACCAGCGCCACGCATCTGATGTTCCGCGTGGTCAGCACCCAGTGCACCGGCAACCCCCGGTACGCCGGTGAGCAGGACAGCGATCCGAACTCCGCGACGGACTGCGCGACCGCCAGCCCGCAGCGGGAGCAGGTGAGAGCGGCCGAGTTCCAGGCGTTCGCGCACTGATCGCCGTCGCCGGCCCGCGTTCCCGCCTTCGGGGGCGCGGGCCGGTGGCTTGCCGCTAGTAGTTTGATGTCGTACTATCAGGCGGGTAATCATCTTTGGGAAGGGGATCGTTCCGTCCTGAAGTAGTTAGACGTCAAACTATATGGAGAGTCTCATGCGTACTCTGATCCGCGATGTCCGGGTGTTCGACGGTGAGCGGACCGTGACGGGCGCCGACGTCGTGATCGACGGCGGCCGCATCGGCGAGCCGGGCGGGCCGGTGGACGCCGAGGTGGACGTCGAGGTGGACGGTGCGGGGAAGACCCTGCTGCCGGGCCTGATCGACGCCCACGCGCACGCGTTCGACGGCGATCTGGCGGAGGCGCTGACGTTCGGCGTCACCACCGAGCTCGACATGAACAACCTGCCGCCCATCCTCGCCGCCCAGCGCAGGCAGGCCGCCGAGCGCGACGACGTGGCCGACCTGCGCAGCTCCGGCATGATCGCCACCGCGCCCGGCGGGCACCCGACCCAGATCATGACCACGGACCTGCTCAAGGCCCTGGGCTCCGACGTCGGGCTCGACACGGTCGCCGACGCGGGCCAGGCCAGGGCGTTCGTGGAGGCGCGGCTGGCGGAGGGCGTGGACTACCTGAAGATCGCGGTCGACGACGGCGGGGCGTCGGGGATGTCGCTCCCGGTGCTCAGCCCCAAGGTCGCCGCCGTCCTGGTCGAGGCCGGGCACGCGGCGGGTCTGCGGGTCATCGCGCACACGGTGACCGCGCGGGAGGCGCTCATCGCGCTCGACGCGGGCGCCGACGGGCTCGCGCACCTGTACTCCGACGCGGGGGAGGAGCAGGCCGAGGAGCTGGCCGCCCGGATCTCGTCGTACGACGCGTTCGTGGTCAGCACGATCACCTACATCGAGGCCGTCACCGGGGACCCCGGCGGCCGGGAGCTGCTGCGGGACGAGCGGATCGCGGGACGGATGTCGGAGCGGTCGAAGGCCACCTTCGGCAGGGAGATCACCGACGTGCCCATGCACTCGCAGGGCGTGCGCAACGCGTCGCGGTCCGCTGCGGCGCTGCTGCGGGCGGGGGTGCCGGTGCTGGCGGGCACGGACTGCACGCCGTTCGGGCCGGCGCACGGGGCGGGGCTGCACCACGAGCTGCTGCTGCTGACCCGGGCGGGGCTGACGGCGGAGCAGGCGCTCACCGCCGCCACCAGCCTGCCCGCCCGCTGCTTCGGGCTCGCCGACCGGGGCCGGATCGCGCCGGGGCTCCGGGCCGACCTGCTGCTGGTGGACGGGGACCCGACCACGGACATCACCGCGACCCGCGCCATCGCCGACGTCTGGCGGGCCGGGGTACGTCAGGCGCGCCCGACCGCGTAGGCCGGGCGGCGGACCGCCGGCTGCGCGTCACGCCCGGCCGTCCGGCTCGGCCACGGACTGCCGGCTGCTCCTCGCGCTCGTTCAGCCGGTTCGGCCACGGACTGCCGGGCCGCTTGCCACGCCCAGCCGGTCCGGGTCAGGCCAGCTCTTCCTTGAAGCCCTGGCGCCAGGTGGGATAGCGCAGCTGCCAGCCGAGCTCGCGCTTGGCCTTGGCGTTGGAGAAGCCGCGCCCCTCGGTCATCATCGCCACCGCCGTCCTCCCGGCCAGCGGCCGGGCCAGCCAGACGGGGATCCGCATCGGCGGCTTCGCGCCCGCGCACGCGGCCAGGTAGGGCAGCCACTCGCTGGCCGGGGCAGGCTCGTCGTCGACGATGTTGAACACGCCCCTCACCTGCCGCTCCACGGCCAGGACGGTGGCGCTCGCCGCATCGTCGAGATGCACCCACGAGCTGTGGCCCGCGCCGTTCCCGACGACCGGGTACTGCCGCTTGCGCACCAGCTCCACCTGGTCGTCGGTGGCGCCCGGCCCGTAGAACGCGCCGTAGCGCAGGGCCGCGCCACCGGCCCTGACGACCACGTCCTCAAGGTGGCGGATCGCCGCCGCACCCTTGCCCGTGCTCGTCGGGTCCAGCGGGTCGTCCTCGGTCTTCACCCATCCGCCCTCGCGGATGCCGTTCCACGAGGCGTAGCTCTGCGCGAGGAAGGTGGTCACGCCGGTCGCCTGGGCGGCGGCCAGCAGGTGATCCGTCCCCTCGGTGCGCAGCCGGTTGGTGGTGGCGAACCAGCGGTCGAAGTGCTTGATATCCGGCTTGCCGGAAATGGCGGTCATCTGATGCACGATCGCGTCCGGCTGGGCCAGGGCCACCGCCTCGCCGACCGACGTCGCGTTCAGCCCGTCCATCACGACGGCCTCCGCGCCCAGCCGCTCCAGCAGGCCCAGCTTGGCCGCGCTCGTCGTCGTGGCCGTCACCTGGTGCCCCCGGGCCACCAACTGCGGCACCAGCCGCCGCCCGATCACTCCGTTACCCCCTGCCACGAACACCCGCATGGCCCTCACCCTCCCGACGTCAGTGTGTGTCTCTCCGTTACCCAAGACGAGACAGCCCGGCCGTTCTGTGACATCGGCGGATCATGGTGGTCGCGGCCTGGAACAGGCCTGAGGCCCGGCGGGTGTCGGCCGGGCCTCGATCATGGGACGTGCCGAACGTCAGAGGTCTAGTAGATGCGGTACTTCTTGCCGCAGTTGTCGAACTTGCCGGCCCAGCAGGTGAACGTGTAGACCTTCTTGATCCCCCGCCCGCTCCAGCTGCCGGTGACCTTGCCGTCCCAGGAGCGGTTGAATTTGTGCCAGCCGCCGTTCTTGTAGTACTCGAACCAGACCCAGCCCTTCTTGCCGCCGGCCTTGTCCACGCCGTACCACTTCGTGAAGACGGTGCCGCCGCTCTTCCACGTCTTGCCGAACGTGTAGGCCTTGCGGTCGCTGGAGAAGAACTTGCCCCAGCTCTTGAACGCGGTGGACTGGGTGGCGGTCACGGTGGACGCGGTGGACGCTGCGGTGGCCTGGGTGGTGGCCTGGGCGGCGGGCGTGAGGGCCAGTCCGGTGACGGCCATCGAGCCGGCGAGCGTCGCCATCGCTAGGGTCTTGCGCATTGTGTTCCTCCCCGTTGTCATGCTCCGGGTGATCCCGGCGAGAGGGACATTACGGAGTGGCCGGCCGATCATCTGTGGAGAAATCCGCATACCAGAGGTGATCGAGGACACACCTGCCGGCGGCATGATCGGTTACAGGTAGATCGGCTGACCTCTCATGCTTTGCCGTACAGACCGCCACCTGCGTCAGCGCTTGACCAGCATTCTGTCCGCGGCGAACGGGACGAACGGCGGCTGCGCCGACTTGGCGGTGGCGCCGGCGCTCTGCCCGCACACCGCCAGGAAGAGATGCTCCAAGATCGCCTGGTCGATATCGTTCGGCACCGGCTGGCCGCTCTCGTCGAGGCGCTGGTACTTCATCAGGTTCATCCCGAACGACAACAGGCGGCTGCCGTCCGCGCTCGCCAGAGACTGGGTGCCCATGCCGAAGACGCCGCCGTCATGACCCCAGAACCGGCCGCACGGAAGGTCGGCCGAGTAGATGCCGAGCCCGTAGTTCGCCTGCCCGCCGCCCAGCCAGACGAGCACCGTCTTCTGCATCTCCGCGAGCTGCGCGGCGCCGATCAGCTCACCGCGCAGCAGCGCCCGGTAGAACTGGTTGAGGTCGCTCATCGTGGACACCATGGCCCCGGCGGTGCTCGCCCACGACATGTTGTAGACGCTGTAGTCGCGGGGCGGGTCGATGAAGCCGTACCACGACTCGTACGCCTTGGAGTGCGGCCCGGGGATCCGCGCCGTCCGGGGGAAGGACGTGTGCCGCAGTCCGGCCTTGCGGATCACGTTGCGGGTGATGTACTCCTCGGCGTCGACGCCCGTCACCTTCTCCAGCAGGAGGCCCGCGACCACGTAGTTCGTGTTGGAGTACATCCCGGGTGTCGCTCCCGGCTGCCCGGTCGGCGTGGCGGCCAGGCCCAGCCGTACCAGCTCCTCGGGGGCGATCGTGCGGAAGCGGTGCTCGTCCAGGCTGGAGGTCGTGCCCTCAAGGAGGGAGGGGAACGCCGGGCCCACGTAGTCGGCGATGTGGCTGGTGTGGTTGAGCAGCATCCGCACGGTGATCTGCTGACCGCGCTCGTCGGGGACCAGTTCGGGGAGGTAACGGGCGATCGGGGCGTCCAGGTCGACGGTGCCACGAGCCACCTGCTGGAGCACGGCCACCGCGGTGAAGGTCTTGGTGATGCTGCCGATCCGGTGCACCATGTCCGGCCGCACCGGCCTGCGCGTGTCCACGTCCGCCACGCCGGACGCGCCCTGCCAGGTCTGGCGGCCGTCGCGGACCTCGGAGTAGATGCCGTACATCCCGGCCTCGTGCGCGGCGTCCAGGCTTCGGCGCAGCGCCTGCCGGTCGAGCCCGGAGCCGGGCGTCGCCGAGCTCGACGGCTCGGGGGTGCCGGTCCGCTGGTGCGCCGCGGCCTGGCCGGGCGCGGCCAGGGCCACCGCGAGCAGCGTGCCGGTGGCGATCGCCCCGGCCTTTGCGGCAGTCTGTCGCCATTGGTGAGAAGCCATGCTGGCCAGCATGGTTCGCCCGGCTCCTGCGGGTAAGTCCGCGCTGTCACCGGCTTCCCATGACAGGGGTCATGCGGGACGCGTGACATCGGCGGCCGCCTGCGCCCGGTAGTCGCCGGGAAGGGCAGTACTCTTCATTTCCGGCCCCGAGGAGAGGACACCGCGGATGCCCCATGCGGCGCGGCCCACGGTCACGCTGCACGACGTGGCCGCGGCGGCCGGAGTCTCCGTCTCCACCGCCTCCAGGGTCCTGAGCGGCAGCGCCAGGAAGGTCGCGCCCGAGTACGAGGCCCGCGTGCTGGCCGCGGCGGCGGCCCTGCGCTACACGGCGGACGCCTCGGCCAGGGCGATGCGCCGGGCGAGCGACTCGATCGCGCTGGTCGCCGACGACCTCTCGACGCCGTCCATGGGCATGATCGTGGCCGCGATGGAGCGCGAAGCGCGGACGGCCGGGGCCTTCGTCACGGTCTCGTCCACCATGGGAGCCCCGGAACGCCGGCTGGAGACCGTCCGGCTGCTGCGCGCCCTGCGCCCCCGCGCTCTCGTGCTCACCTCCAGCCGTGTCCTGACGAACGCGCTCGAAGGCCGGCTGCTCAAGGAGCTCGACTCGTACGAACGGGAGGGCGGCCGGGTCGTCATCGTCGGGGAGACCGACCTGAGTTTCGATTCGATCGACTTCGGCAATCGCGCCGCGGGCCGGGCGGCGGGCGCTCTCGTGGCGGAGACCGGGCACCGGCGGGTGGCGATATTCGGAGGCGAAAGGGAATTGGCGAATCTGGCCGATCGCCGCGCCGGATTCGCCGAAGGATTGCGCGCGGGAGGGGTGCGGGAGCGCGACATCCGGGTCGTCTACTGCGAGGTCAGCAGGCAGGGCGGGTTCGACGCGGCGCAGCGGCTGGCGGCGAACGGAATGGACGGGCGGGAAGCGGTTCTCGCGGTCAACGACACCATTGCCATCGGAGCCTTGTCGGGCTTTCGCGCGGCCGGTCTGGCGGTGCCCGCGGACGTTTCCATGACGGGCGTGGACGACATTCCGCTCGCGGGCGATGTGACGCCGCGGCTGACGACCGTCGCGCTGCCGCTCGCGCGGGCCGGCGTGGAGGCGATCCGGTTCGCGCTGGCGAAGGCGGACACGGTCAGGCGGCTGACCCTCGAAGGCCGGTTGATCGTCCGCGGCAGCACCCGTGCCGTCGGCTCTTCGTGACGGACGGGTCCCAGGGCACGACTCTTGACGCTCGCGTAACAGCCATGCAAACTGCGGAATACGTTTTCCCACGGTGCCGGAGGCGCCTGAGAAACCCACGTACAGGAGCATGA
Source organism: Nonomuraea rosea (assembly GCF_039539705.1). Classification (NCBI taxonomy): domain Bacteria; kingdom Bacillati; phylum Actinomycetota; class Actinomycetes; order Streptosporangiales; family Streptosporangiaceae; genus Nonomuraea; species Nonomuraea rosea. Next base: position 378,191 of record NZ_BAABDQ010000002.1, read on the forward strand.
TTTTGTCTGAACGGAACTATCGGGCCGCGATCGTCGGGACCGGTGGGATCGCCCATGCCCACGCCGAGGCCCTGCTCGGGTCCGGCGGCCGGGCGAGCCTGGTGGCGGTGGCCGACACCGACGCGGGCCGGGCGGGCGACTTCGCCGCCAAGTTCGGCGTGGCGCGCAGCTACGGCGGCGCGGAGCAGCTGCTGCGGGAAGAGGAGCTGGACGTCGTCCACCTCTGCACCCCGCCGCAGTCGCACGCGCCGCTGGCCATCGCCTGCCTGGAGGCCGGGGTCACGGCGCTGGTGGAGAAGCCGCCGACGCTCTCGCTCGCCGAGTTCGACGCGCTGATCGAGGCGGAGCGCCGCTCGACGGCGCACGTCGCGACCGTCCTGCAGCACCGCTTCGGCGCCGGCGCGGTACGCCTGCGGCGGCTGGCCGCCGCCGGCGAGCTGGGCCGCCCGCTGCTGGCCACCTGCGCCACCCAGTGGTACCGGGACGAGGACTACTACGCGGTGCCGTGGCGCGGCACCTGGGAGTCCGAGGGCGGAGGGCCGACGATGGGGCACGGCATCCACCAGTTCGACCTGCTGCTCTCGGTGCTCGGCCCCTGGAGTGAGGTCACGGCCGTGGCCGCCCGCCGGGCCCGCTCCGTGGACACCGAGGACGTGTCGATGGCGCTGGTGACGTTCGAGAGCGGCGCGGCCGCCACGGTCGTGAACTCCGTGGTGTCGCCGCGGCAGACCTCCGAGCTGCGCTTCGACTACGAACGCGGCACGGTCGAGGTCGCGCACCTGTACGGCTACACCGACGACGACTGGACCGTGACCCCCGCGCCGGGCCACGACGACCTGAGCGCCCTGTGGGCCGCCGGGCGCGCCGGCGGGTCCAGCGGCCACAGCGGCTGGCTCGCCGCCGTGCTCGACGCGCTCGACCAGGGCGAGGCGCCCCCGGTGACCGCCGGGGACGCCCGGCGGACGATGGAGTTCATCGCCGCCCTGTACGCCTCCGCCTTCACCGGCGAGCGCGTGCGAAGTGGACAGATCACTGCTGACAGCCCGTTCGCCACGAGGATGGATGGCACGGGCACCCCGTGGGAAAAGGTGAGGAACCCGTGACCCTGCAGGCCAACCACGCGCTCGGCCGGTCGGTCTCCGTCTCGGCGGGCGGCGTCGAGCTGTTCACCTACACCTACCGGCCCGACACGCCGGTGCTGGAGTCGCCGAAGCCGTACCTGCACCCGATCCGCACGCTCGGCGGCGCACTGGTGTCGCTGTTCAGGCCGCACGACCATGTCTGGCACAAGGGCATCGCCTGGTCGCTGCCGCACGTCGGGGAGCACAATTTCTGGGGCGGGCCGACGTACGTGCACGGGCGGTCGTACGTGCAGCTCGACAACAACGGCAGCGCGACGCACCGCGAGCCGATCACGCTGGCGGCGGACGGCGGCCGGGTCGAGATCGGGCACGAGCTCGACTGGACCGCGCAGGCCGGCGACCCGGTCATCGAGGAGCGGCGCTCCCTCGCCGCGACCGTCGTGGACGACGAGACCTGGGCGCTGATCTTCGACACGGCCATGACGAACGTGTCCGGCGGCGCCCTCATGTTCGGCTCCCCGACCACGAAGGGCCGCGAGAACGCCGGCTACGGCGGCCTGTTCTGGCGCGGGCCGAGGTCGTTCACCGGCGGCGTCATCCAGTCGCCCGGCGGAGCGGGTGGCGACGAGCTGCGCGGCACCCGGGCGGAGTGGTTCGGCTTCCGCGGCAGGCACGACGAGACCGGCGAGCACTCGACGATCGTCATGGTCGACGACAGCGCGAACCCGCAGCACCCGCCGCAGTGGTTCGCGCGCAGCGAGGACTTCGCCTGCCTGTGCCCCGCGCCGTTCTTCAGCGAGGAGGTGGAGCTGCCGCCCGGCCAGTCGCTCCGCTTCAGGTACGCGGTCGTGATCGCCGACGGTGACCGCGGCGAGGACGGCACGGCGCTGCTGGCCAAGCGCGGAAGGGAGGCGCTCGCATGACGTTCCCCGGCGGCACGTCCGTCAGCCGGCTGGCGGTCTACTCGGGCGCCGCGTGCGCCGACGGCCTGGAAGGGGGCACGCCGCACCTGCACACGGCCTCCACCGAGGCGTACGTGGTCGTGGGCGGGCGCGGCGCGCTGCAGACGCTCGACGTGAACGGCCTGCGCGAGACGGAGCTGAGCGCCGGATCGACGGTGTGGTTCACGCCGGGCACCATCCACCGCGCCGTCAACCACGGCGATCTCCAGGTGGTCGTCGTCATGTCGAACGCCGGGCTGCCCGAGGCGGGCGACGCGGTCATGACGTTCCCGCCCGAGATCGTCGCCGACGCGGAGCGTTACCGGGCGGCCGCGGCGCTCCCGGACGGTGACTCCGCCGAGATCGAGGCGGCCGTGGCGCGGCGGCGTGACCTGGCCGTCGAGGGCTTCCTGCGGCTCGCCGACGCCGCGCGGGCCGGCGACCCGGCGCCGCTCCAGCGCCTGTACGACAGCGCCCTCGCTCTGGTACGCCCCAAGGCGGCGGCCTGGCGCGGCATCTGGGAGCGTACGGTCGCTCAGGAGACCGCCCGCACGGCGGGCATCCTCGACGCCCTGGACCGCGGCGACGGCGCCCATCTCCTGGAGTCGGCGCTGATGGAGAGCCCGGCGGAGGAGCGCTGGGGCATGTGCGGCCACCTGCGCGCGCACGACGTGGCCCACCCGGTCGTCCACGCCCCTTCCTCGGCTCCTTCTTCGGCTCCTTCTTCGGCTCCTTCTTCGGCTCCTTCTTCGGCCCCTTCTTCGGCACAGTCCGGCTGAGTCGGCCATCCCGCTGGTGCGCCGGCTCACCCTCGGCGACGCCGCGTTCAGAACCGCCGCGGACAGCGTCGCGCAGGTCGAGTACTACGCCAACAGCACCGACTACGGCAGCGTCCACATCGACGACCTCCGGGTCCTCCAGGGAGCCGCCGTCGAGAGCCCGGCGAGCCCGTGACTCCGGTGCCACAATGATCGGCATGGATGACGGGTCCACGGCGCCTGCCTCCCCGCCGACCCTCTACGACGTCGCCAGGGAGGCCGGAGTCTCCATCGCCACGGCGTCGCGCGCGCTCAACGGCAGCGCGCGCAACGTCAGGTCGGAGAACGCCTCCCGGGTCCGGGCGGCGGCGGTCAAGCTGGGCTACGAGCCGCACCTGTCGGCGCAGGCCATCGCCAAGGGCTCGACCAGGACCGTCGCGCTGGTGGTGCGCGACGTGGCCGACCCCTACTTCTCCTCCATCGCGGCGGGGGTGACCGAGGAGGCGCAGGCGGCGGAGCTCATCGTCACCATGGCGGTGGCCGACGGCTCTCCCGAGCGCGAGCTGGAGATCGTCAGAACGCTTCGCGGGCAGCGTCCGCGCGCCATCATCGTCGCGGGCAGCCGCGTCGACGGCGCGGGGACGCGGGACGCGCTCATCGAGGAGCTGGCCGAATACCGTACGGCCGGGGGGCGGGTGGTCCTGATCAGCCAGCGGGACCTGCCGTTCAGCACCGTCATGATCGACAACCACGACGGGGCGGCCCGGCTCGCCGTGGCGCTGCTCGGGGCCGGGTACCGGCGCTTCGCGGTGTTCCACGCGCCCGGCGAGATCCGCACCTCGCGCGACCGGCACACGGGTTTCCTGGCCGGGCTGCGCGGGTCCGGCGTCCCCGAGCCGCTCGCGATCGAGACCGGCTTCACCCGCGCGGGCGGCTATGACGCGGCCCGGCGGCTGGTGGAGCGGGGGTTCGAGGACGTGGAGGCGGTGTTCGCGGTCAACGATGTGATGGCGATCGGGGCCATGACGGCCTTCCGCGACGCGGGCGTCATCCCGGGGGCGGACGTCGGGGTGGCGGGGTTCGACGACATCAGCTCGGCGGTGGACGTGGTGCCCGCCCTCACCTCGGTCGCGGTGCCGCTGCGCGAGGCGGGGCTGAGCGCGTTGCGCCTGGCGCTCTCGGACGTGTCACACGATGTCCTGATGCCGGCCGACATCGTCCTACGCGCCAGCACCCCACCCCGCTGACCCCGGACCGGCAGCGAGCCCGCAACGGGCCCGCACCGAGCACCGGCCGGCTCGCACCGAGCACCGGCCGCTTCAGGCCGAGCACTGGCCGCTTCGGGCCGAGCACCGGCTGTTCCCGGGCTCGCGCCGGCGGAAAACGGAAGGCGGGCTGGTGCGCCGGCCCGGCATGATCACGTCCTATGGGCTACGCGGAGCTGATTCACGAGGGCATGACCACCCCGTTCGAAGGCTGGGACTTCACCGCCTTCACCGGTCGCATGACCGACGGCGGCACCCTGCCGTGGGACTACGAGGCGCTGGTGCGCGATCGGCTCCCCGGCGCGTCCTCCCTGCTCGACCTCGGCACGGGCGGCGGTGAACGGCTGGCCGCCCTGGAGCCGCTGCCACCCAGGACCGCGGCCACCGAAGGCCACCCGCCGAACGTGCCGATCGCCCGCGCCCGCCTGGAGCCCCTGGGCATCGAGGTGGCCGCGGCCGGGAACGAGCTGCCGTTCCCGGACGGATCGTTCGAGCTGATCGTCGACCGGCACGAGTCGTACGACCCGCACGAGGTCCGCCGCGTCCTGGCCCCCGGGGGCACGTTCCTCACCCAGCAGGTGGCGGGCTGCGACCTCGAAGAGCTCAACCAGGCCCTGGGCGCGCCACCGCACGAGGACCGCGACTGGGACCTCGCCACCGCATCGGCCGCCCTCACCTCGGCCGGCCTCACGGTCACCTGGTCGCAGGCGGCCTGCCATCCCATCACCTTCCACGACATCGGCGCCCTCGTCCTCTTCCTCCGGGTGGTGCCGTGGCAGGTTCCGGACTTCGACCCGGAAGCGTACGGCGACCGGCTGCGCGCCCTGCACGAGGCCATGGAACGCGGCCACCCCTTGACGGCGACCGCCTGCCGCTTCGCCCTCCTGGCCCGCTGATCCGGCGACCCCCTGCCGGCCAGCGAGACGTAAGGACGAATCGCTTCAAGCTTTTCCGAAGTGGCGGGGTGGCCCCGTAATCTGCCGCGCAGAGAGCCCAGGAGGTACGTTGAACGACTTCGATCCCGGAGACCTGGAACGGATCACCGCGCAGGCGGAGCAGATGCTGGCCCGCGCGGAAGAGCTCAAGAGCGAGATCGACGTGGCCGTCGGCCGCGGTGAGGCGGCGGACGGGCAGGTACGCGTGGCGGCCGGGGCCTCAGGACGGCTGACCGAAGTCGTCCTCGCGCCGCGCGCCATGCGGCTGGACAGCCAGAAGCTGGCCGAAGCCGTGCTGGAGGCGGCTCAGCGGGCACAGGACGACGTCGCCATGCAGGTCGACGAGATCATGACCGGGACGCTCGGCGCGGGCATGACCGGTGCGGACCTGCTGAATGATAGCGACGGCTTCGGCAATGCGCTGGAGTCCTTCGGGCAGTCCGTCGAGGAGCGGCTCCAGGCGATGGAGGAACGACGCCGCGACCCCCGCTGAACGGACACTTCCACGTTATTTGAAGGAACCTCGTCAATCGCGGGCGTCACCCTAGTGTGTCCGCGGATACGCATGCACGAAATTCGTCGGGATGTGAACGGTGGCCATTCGGTGGCGTAGCACGACCGGTCGGCGGGCGGCGGGGATCGTCGCCGCGGCCTTGGTCGCCGTGCTGGTGGGGGTCGCCCTGTTCCTGGGCACGGGCGTCTCCAGCGCCCGCCCCAAGCTGGCTGACGTGGGGGCCTGGCTGGCCAGCGCGCTCAACGGCGAGGTGGTGCACGCCAACGGCCTGTCCGGGCAGGTGGACGGCCGGGTGGACCTGGCCTCGGCGGAGCGGCCCGCGGAGCAGGCGGCCGGGGACACGCCGCTGAAGGTGGTGCAGGACGGCGACAACGTGCTCGTCGTGGACGAGGCCACGGGCACGGTCAGCCGCATCGACCCCACCCAGCTCGAAGTCGCCCAGACGAACACGCTGGGCGCGGGCGGCATGCAGATCGTGATGGGGGCGGGCAAGGCTTACGGGATCGACCCGCGGGCCGGCACCGTGCAGCAGCTCAACCCGCTGACGGTGGACGCGGTCGGCGCCCCGATCACCCTCAAGGCCCCGCTCGGCCAGGCGAACATCGACAAGAACGGCACCCTCTGGGTGCCCGTCCCGGAAGAGGGCACGCTCGTCCAGGTCAACGGCGGGCAGCAGGGCAAGGCCGTGACGGTCGGCGAGCCGGGCGACCCGCTCACCCTGACCATCGCGAACGGCGTCCCGCTGGTCACGAACGCCACCGCCGCCTCCGCCATGGTGATCGGCTCGACCGGCACCAGGCTCCAGGTGTCGCTGCCCAGCACGATCACGGACGCCGGCGGCGCGGGGCTCCTGGTCCCGCCGGTCGCCGAGAGCCAGGTCGTGCCGATCCTGGCGCCGAAGAAGGGCGCGCTGGTCCTGGTCGACACCGCGAGCGGCGCGCTGACGACCGTCGCCGTGAAGGGCGGCAAGCTCGGCGCGCCGCAGGCGCTCGGGCGGCGCGTCTACATCGCCGACGAGAACACGGGACGGCTCATCGTGTACGACACGGTGGCCAAGAGGTTCGAACCCGAGAAGGTCGTCACCGGTAAGCCGGGGCCGCTGGAGGTGTTCGTCAAGGACGGGCTGCTCTGGGTGAACGACCAGTTCAGCGAGACCGCTCTGGTCATCGAGAAGGACGGCAGGGGACACCGGGTCGGCAAGTACGACGAGGCGCTCGACCAGAAGGACACGCCGACGCCGCTGCCGATCCCGACGTACACGCCGACGGTGGTGCAGCCGACGATCGTACCGACCAAGTCGACGAAGCGGCCCACGGGCAAGCCGACGGGGGCGCCGACGAAGACCGCCACCGCCGCGCCGACCGTGACCGTGACGGCCACCCCGACGCCCACCCCGACGCCCACGGAGACCACGACCCCGACCCCGACGCCCACCCCCACGCCCACGCGGACCCCCGGCCCGCCCGGCACGGTCACGGCCAACTCGGGACCCGGGTGGATGGAGATCGTCTTCACGCCGTCGGGGCAGGGCACGGTCACGGGGTACTCGCTGAAGGGCGCCCCCGGCGGCGCCGACGTCACGCCCTCGCGCGTCCAGCCCGACGGGCCGTTCCAGTTCAGGGTGACCGGCGGGAAGTGCGACCAGGAGTACACCTTCAAGGTCGCCGCCGAGTACGACGGCGGCGAGGCCGTCTCCGCCCCCACCATCCCCGTACGCCCCTGCGTCGCCCCCGGCAGGCCCTCGGGCTTCACCGCCAAGGGCAAGAACCACGGCGCCGACCTCACCTGGTCCGCCCCGGAGAACGCCAAGGACGGCGGCGTCACCTACACCCTGGAAGGCCCGGGGACCCACCCGGCCGCGCCCGACGGCACCAGCGCCGAGGTGACCGGGCTCAAGAACAGCCAGTCCTACACCTGGACGCTCCGGGCCAAGAACGCGGCGGGCGAGAGCCAGGAGCGCGCGGAGGCGACGGCGAACCTGCAGCCGCCCAGCGCCCAGTTCCAGAACGCCAACAACGCCAACATGGACACCCTCATCCGGCCGGGGCCCAGCCGCAGCGGCGAGGCCGGGCGGATCAAGAAGGACGTGTACATCACGCTGACCGTGATCTGCCAGCAGAAGGGTGAGACGTACACCGACGAGAACACCGGCCAGAGCAGCGACGTCTGGAACAAGGTCGAGTCGGGCAGCGGCAACGGCTGGCTCAACGACGTGCTGATGGCCACGCCGAAGGGGGGCTTCCCGGCGGCCCCGCTCTGGGAGTGTGAATGATCACCAGGGCGGGGTGGGGGCTGGTGGCCGCCTCGGCGCTGGTGTACGCCGTGGGCGCGCCGCTCGGGTACGCCCAGTCGGCGGTCCTGGCGGTGGCCGGGCTCGTGGCCGTCGGAGCCGGCGCGCTGTGGACGCTCAGCGGCGCGCGGCTCGACGTGCGCCGCGAGGTGACGCCGGTCAAGGTGGCCCGCGGCGATCCGGCGGTCGCGCTCCTGCACGTGCGCAACGCCGGCCGCCGGCGCCGCTCCGGGCTGGTGGCCAGGGACACCTGCCGCGGCGTCTCCGTCACCGTCGAGGTGCCGCCGCTGGCCCGCGACACGGCGCGGACGGTGTCGTACCGGCTGCCCACCCGCAGGCGCGGCGAGACGCGCGTCGGGCCGCTGGTGCTCGACCGCACGGACCCGTTCGGGCTGGTGCGGCGCTCGATCGCGTACGGGCGGCCCGACCTGCTGCTGGTCCGGCCGCGTACGGTGCCGCTCACGCCCCCGCACGCCGGGCGGCAGCGGCACCTGGACGGCCTGGTCTCCAGGTCCGCCCCGAACGGCGCGACCAGCTTCAACGGGCTGCGCGACTACGTGATCGGCGACGACCTGCGCCACGTCCACTGGCGCTCCACGGCCCGGACCGGCGTCCTCATGGTCAAGGAGCTGACCGACGTCAACCTGCCGAGCACCGTCACCCTCCTCGACACCCGGCCGGGCGCTTACGAGGGGGACGACGAGTTCGAGCTGGCGGTGGACGTGGCGGCGTCGGTGGCCTGCTCGGTGACGCGCGACCGCTTCCCGGTGCGGCTGCTCACGGGGATGGGGGAGCTCCTGCACGCCAAGGGCGGGCCGGGGGAGTCGGAGGTGGTGCTCGACCGGCTGGCGGTGGTGGAGCGCTCGGCCGCGGCCGAGCCGCCAGGCTCCGCGCTGCGCCGCGCCGGGTCGGGTGGGGCGCTGGTGCTGGTCAGCGGGACGTACGAGGCGCTTCCCGCCGCGGCGGCGGTGCGGCGGCGCTTCGATCAGGTGGTGTTCGTGCGGGTGGGGGATCCGACGGAGGGCGGGCCGCCGGCCGCCGCGGGGGTGACCGTCATCGAGGCCGGTGACCTGGCGGACCTGGCGGCGGCATGGCCACGCTGAACACCACCCCACCCGCCGCCGCGCCGATCGGGGATGCCGGGCGGTCCGGTGGCGCTGGGGCGGTCGGGACGGTGCGGGCCGCTGGGAGTGCGGATGGGGGGCCGGGGCGGGCGGGGGAGAGCGTGGCGGGGGTGGTCGTGCCGGTGGGGGAGCGGGTGCGGGCGGGGGTGTCCGCGGTCGTCGTGGCGCTGCTCGCCGGGGTGGCCGGGCTGGCGTTCGACGGGGTGTTCCCGCCGGCGGCGCTGGTCCCCGTGGTGGCGCTGGCCGCCGGCGTGCCGTGCGTGCTGTCGCTGCTGCTCTCCGGCCGGTTGCCGCTCTGGGGGTCGATCCCCGTCAGCGCGCTGGCCTGGCTGGTGGCGGTGTCGGCGACGTTGTTCAGGCCGGAGGCGTGGCTCGGGTTCGTGCCCGCTCCGGCCGCCGTGCGCGCCGCGCTGCTCGGCGTGCGCGACGCGGGCGGCTGGCTGCTGACCACCATTCTCCCCGCCGCGCCGGGCAGCAAGGCGATCGTGCTGGTCAGCTTCCTGGTCTGGGTCGCCGCGACCGCGGGCGGCGAGCTCGCGCTGAGGTCCAGGTCCGTCCTGCTGCCCGCTGTGGCCGCACTGCCCGTGCTGGCCGTCGCCGTCGTGCTGGGCGTCGGGGGCGCGGCGTCCATGGTTCCGTACGCGGCCGTGTTCGCGGGGGTGGCGCTGCTCCTCGCGCTGGTCCGATCCGCCAGGTCCCTCGGTACGGTCCTCGCCGGCGTGCCGCTGCTGGCCGGCCTCGTGCTGGCGGCCGTCGTCGTGGCGCCCGTCCTGCCGATGGCGGAGCGTCCGTACGACGTCCGGCAGCTCGTCGAACAGCCGCCGCCGAAGCCGATCGACGGCGTGAGCGCGCTCGACCAGGTGTCCGCGTGGCTGCAGAACCCGCAGCGCGAGCTGTTCACCGTCGGCACGACCTCCGAGGCGAACCTCCGGCTGGCGGTCCTGGACACGTTCGACGGCGTGACCTGGACCTCGACCGCCGGGTTCGTCCCCACGGGCGGGCGCGTGCCGGGGGCGGAGGGCACGAGGGAGGGCGTCGTGCAGCGGTTCACGTTGCAGAAGCTGACCGGGCCGTGGCTGCCCGCCGCGGACCGACCGGTCCGGGCGACGGGTCCCGGCATGGTGGTGGATCCCGCGACCGGCATGCTGGCCAGCGCACAGGCGGCCGAGGGCCTGACGTACGAGGTGACCTCGGGGATCCGCCGTTACTCGGCGGCGGAGCTGCGCGAGGCCGTACCCGCCGCCGACCCGGCCGCGCTGCGGCTGCCCGACGGGCCCGACGGGCGTACGCCGCCGCAGCGCGCCCGCCTCGGCGAGATCGCGAGGAAGGCCACGGCCGGGGCCAGGAGCCCGACGCAGCAGGCCGCGCGGCTGGCGGCGTACCTGCGCAAACACGCCGTGAACGACGTCAACTCCGCGCCGGGGCACGGCTACCGCAGCATCGAGTTCTTCCTGACGGAGTCGCGCAGGGGGACGACGGAGCAGTTCGCGGCGTCGTTCGCGCTGCTGGCGCGGGCGATCGGGCTGCCCAGCAGGATCGTGGTGGGCTTCCGTCCCGGTGCGGACCCGGAGAGCGCCGGCGGCGCGCGGCAGGTGCGGGCGGGGGACGTGCTGGCCTGGGCCGAGGTCGAGTTCGAGGGGATCGGGTGGGTGCCGTTCTACCCGACGCCCTCCCGTACGCGCTCCGGCGGGGGCGGCGACGTGGCGGAGGGCGAGCCGAAGCAGGCGCGGGAGATCGAGCAGGCGATCAACAGCGACACCGCCCAGCCCAAGCCGACGCCGACGTCCTCCCGCCCGGCCACGCCGCGCCCCGAGCCGCGTACCGGCTCCTCGGCCGGCCCGCTCACCTGGGCGCCGGCCGCCGCGGGCGTGCTGGTGGCCTACCTGCTCGCGGTGCTGATCGTGCCGCCGCTGCGGCGGACGCGCCGCCGCCGGGCCGGTACGCCCGCCGCGCGGGTCGGCGGCGCGTGGCGGCAGACCGTGGGGCGGTTGCGCGGGGCCGGGATCGCGGTCTCGTCGGGGGCGCTGACGGCTCGCGAGGTGGCGTACGTGGCGGAGTCCGTGCTGGGGGACGCGGCGCGCGAGCCGTTGACGGTGCTCGCGGACCTGGCGAACCTGGCGACGTTCGGCGGGGCGCCACCCGTGGACGAGGCCGACGCCGAGCTGGCGTGGCGCAGCTTCGCCGCGGTGGACGTGCTGGTGCGCCGGAAGGTCGGGGCGGGGGCCAGGCTCGTCCGCCGTCTGTCCCCTGCCGTTCTGTTCAGGTAGCGCCCCGCCCGCTCAGGAGGGTGCCGGGGTCGCCAGGGGCAGCACGATCGGGGGGAGCACCTCGTCGTCCTGCTGTCCGGGGCTCGTCTCGGCGGAGCCTCTGATGCAGAGTGCGGACGACCAGGCCATGGACGAGGGCTGGCCCAGGGTGACCACGGTGCCGACCTTGAAGCAGTAGCCCGTGACGGGGTCCAGGCCGCCGATGGTGTAGGTGTTGCTGCCGTCGGCCGCCGCCATCAGCCGGTCGCCGGGGGACTGCTGGATCACCACGGGGTAGCCGCTCTTGGGCACCGCCTTCCAGGAGATCGTCACCGTGGCGCCGTTGTCGGTCACCAGCTTGAGGCTCTTCGGCCGGTACGCGGCCAGCGTCGCGGGATCGGTGGTCTGCCGGCGCAGGGAGGGCGAGGCGGAGGGCTGGGCCGGTGTCTCGCTCTGCCCGGTGGACGGGGTCTGCTGCCCGGATGACGGCTTCGCCTGCGGGTCGTCGGTCTGGGCCTGTTTGTCGGGCTGGAGTGGGGTGTCCTGTCCGCCTTTCTCAGCAGGATCCTGGGCGGGGGCTGTCGCGGCGACGGGCTCCTGGGTGCCGGGGCCGCCGCTCATCGCCAGGGCCACGCTGCCCGCGCCGACCAGGACGGCCAGCGCCGAGGCGCCGATGATCAGCAGGGGCGCCTTCCTGCCGCGCTTCGGGTCCTGGCCGGTCGGCGTACCGGGCTGAGCGGCGGCGCCGGGCGTGGGCGGCGCGAACGGCTGCGGGCCGGCCGGGGGCCTGACCTGCGACCGGTTGGGATCCACCGTCCAGACCAGCTCACGCGGCTCCGACCGCTCCACCGACACGTCGGGCGCAGGCGGCCGAGCCGTCAACGGCTGCCCCGCTACGGATCCCAGGCGCGGGGCGGCCCCGGAGTGGCCGGTGTCGGCAGCGGCCAGCCGAGCCGTCAGCGGCTGCCCGGCGACTCCCACAGGCAGATCGGGGGTGCGCGGCTGGCTGGGCGTGCGCGGCTGGCTCACGCCGGGAGCAGGCAGGCGGGCGGTGGTGGGCTGGCTTGTGTCAGGGGCGGGGAGGCGGGCCGTGGCGGACTGGCCGGCGTCCGGAGTGGGCTGGCTGGTTTCTGGGGTGGGGAGGCGGAGGGGGCGGGGTGGGCGGGACGAGGCGGCGGTGGCCAGGTCGGTGGCTGCCGGGCGGGCGGCGGGGTCCTTGGACATGGCCCTGGTCAGGACGTCCCTGAGCTCCGGGGAGACGCTTCCCGGCAGCGGCGCCGGGCTCTCCGTCAGCACCCCGAGCGTGAACTTGGCCGTGCTCCCCGGCCCGTCCAGCGCGAACGCGGGCCGCCCCGCCAGCAGCTCGTACGTCATCGACGCCAGCGCGTACACGTCCGAGGCGGGCACCGGCGGCCGGCCTTCGAGCTCCTCAGGGGCGGCGTGCAGCGAGGGGATCGTCCCGTCGGGCAGCTCCACGATCGACATCAGCGCCGACATGGCGAACCCCGTGAGCACCACCCCGCGCGGCGTCATGATCACGTTCTCGGGCTTGACGCGCCCGTGCACGCCGCCCTCCGCGTGCGTGGCCGCGACGGCCCTGGCCACCGCCCGCAGCAGCCCCGCCGCCTGGTCGAGGGGCATCGGCAGGCTCCGCCCCGGCCGCTCGGCGAGCGTGAGCCCGTCGTGCAACGGCGTCACCAGGTACGGCCGCCCGTCCCCGGTGGCCCCCACCTCCAGCACCGGGATCACACCGTCGTGGGCGGCCAGCGCCTCGGGGAAGCCGAAACCGCGCACGATCCGCTTGAGCGCCCGCCGGTCCACCCGGTGGCACGCCAGCGTCTTGACCAGCACCTCCGCACCGGTGGCCGCGGACTGCGCGAGGTGCATGGTCCACGGCCCGTCCTGGCCGGCCCGCTCCAGCAGCCGGTAGCCGCGGACCCGCTCGGTCGTCACGGTCATGCGATCACGGACGGGCCGCCCATGTCGTCGCTCTCGAAGGACTCGTCCTCCACCAGCGGGAACCGGGTGCGCTCACGATCCTTGTCCTGCCCGGCCTGCCCGCCGCCCATCATGGGCGGCATCATGCCCATCGACGTCCCGGCCGCCATGGCCCGCCCACCGCCCGGGAACGACGTCGAGCTGCCGAGCTGGGTGACCGGGGCGCTGCCTGAGGTCAGCCCGGGGCCGGTGGGCGTCCCCGGAGGCAGACCGGTGGGCGGGACGGCCGGCAGGATCGGCACGTTCGCCGGTTGCAGCGCGGACAGGTCGGTCCTGGTCGAGGGGACCTGGGACAGGTTGGGCGTGTTGAGCGCCGGGTTCGGCGTCTGCGGTGCGCTCAGGTTCGGGGTCTGGGCGGACGTGGTCTGCGTGGACGGGTCCTTGACCGACGGGTCCTGCGGCGAGGGGTCCTGGAGTGACGGGTCCTTCAGGCCGGGGACGTCCGTGCCGGGGCTCTGGGTGCTCGGGTTCTCGAAGGCCGGGTTGGTGGAGGCGGGCCCGGATGCCGGGTCGCCGAAGCCGGGGGTGCCGTAGGAGGAAGGGGGGAGGCCCGATCCCGCGTACGGGTCGCCGGCCCCCGGCACCCCGGTGGGTATGCCGGTCGGGAGCGAGAACGGCGGGTCCGCCATCCCGGTCTGCGGCGCCGTGGTGCGCTGCACCATCTCGTTGGGGATGGCGTTGTACGCGTCGCCCATGAACCGGTTGAGCTGCTTGAGATGGTGCCGCGCCAGCGCGTGCCCGTTGGTGTCGCTGCCGAAGGTGTCGCCGATCGAGTCGTCCAGGCCGACCGAGCCCGTTCCCGGAGTGTTGCGCTTGAACCACGGCAGCACCTGCTCGCCGTACCAGATCAGGGGCCGGGCGACCGACTCCGCGGCGAAGTTGATGCGCGCGAGGTCGCGCTGCAGCTCGCCGATGGTCCCCAGGATGCCCTTCACCGACTCACCGCCGAGCGTGTCCGCGACGCGCTGGGCCTGCCGGTACAGCACCTCCACCGACGCGTTGCACTTCTCGGCGACCGTCCGGTAGTTGTGCCCGGCCGCGGCGACCCGCTCGGGATCGGTGGCGTCGATGAGCGCCCGTACGCCGTCGCTGCTGTCCGAGTCGCCGCCCGCGGTGGGCGCGATGTCGTCGATCTGCGGCTCGCGTGAGTCCTTGAGTACTTTGTTCCACGGCTCGGTCATGACGCCCCCGTCACGTCCGCGTCCGCAGGCCGTCGGTGATCGCCTGGTCGGCGTTCTTCGCCGTCTTGACGGTGTCGTTCAAGGCCGTCACCACCGAGGAGTAGGTCGTGAGCACTCTCTGCACGGCCTCGCTCAGCGTGCCCTGGGCCTTGTCCGTGGTGGCGCGCATGTCATTGGCCGCCGTCCAGTTGCCGAGGTCACGCTCGTCCAGCTTGCAGAAGGAGAGCAGGACCTCGAGCCCGTGGCCGTTCGCGCCCTGAAGCTCTTCGAGGTCCCGGCGGAGCTCCTCCACCGGGGAGGTCGGCAGCGGGTTCCCGGTGGCCGGGTCCTCATAGTCCTTGATCTTCACGGACAGCGTCTTGCTCGCCGTCCCGGGGTCCACCCGGTGAGCGGCGACGAAGGCGTCGCGGTCGCCCGCGGCCGGCGCCGGGGGCGCGACGTCCGGGTAGTCGCCGACCCGGTGGTAGACGATGTGGTCGGCGTAGGACTCCTCGATGTTGTCCGGGTCGAAGTCGTACTCCTCGCCGCTGCCGCCACCCTCGTAGGTACGGGTGGTCTGCGGCCGCGCGTAGACCGACAGGCCGAGGCCCGCTCTGGGCCCGCCTTGGGCGTCGCCGCCCTCCTCCACGGGCATCGGCTGCGTCATGACCCCTGCTCCCCGCGTTACACCTCGACCGACATGCCAGCACCCTGCCTATCTCGTGGTTCGCGGTGCGGGGCTTCATTTCAAGATATTTCTAAGAGAGCCGCTCAAATCGGAAATGTCGGCAGACTCCGTACCGTGCCTCTCCCTTGGTACGGCGCCGCGGCCATCGGCCTGGCGCTCACACTCACCCCGACGCCCGCCCCTACTCCGGACCCCACTCCGGCCGCCACGCCCACGCGGGCGGTCGTCTGCGATCCCGAGCCCGGCGTCCAGGACGTCACGGGGAAGCCGTGGCCGCAGGAGCGGCTGCGGTTCCAGCGGGTGTGGCGGCTCACGCGCGGTGAGGGAGTGACGGTCGCCGTCGTGGACAGCGGGGTGGACGCCGCGCATCCCCAGCTCGCCGGCGTCGTCTCGCGTCAGGTGGACCTCACGGGCACCGGTGCGCGCGACTGCGTGGGGCACGGCACGGCGGTCGCCGGGATCATCGCGGGCCGCGACCTCACCTCGCGCGGCGTGCCCGTGATGGGGGTCGCCCCCGCGGCCAGGATCCTGTCGATCAAGCAGACCGAGGGGCAGACCGGAGACGTGGCCCGGCTCGCCGAGGGGATCAGGCAGGCGGCGGATCTCGGCGCGGACGTGATCAACGTGTCCGTGCAGGCCCACGACCATCCCGCGCTGAAGGCGGCGGTGGCCTACGCGCAGGCCAAGGACGCGGTGATCGTGGCGGCGGCGGGCAACGTGAAGCAGGAGGACGGCGCGGTCACGCCCGCCTATCCGGCCGAGTACCCCGGCGTGGTCGCCGTCGGCTCGGCCTCGCCCGGCGGCGGGAAGTCGGAGTTCTCCAACGGCGCGACCCGCATCTCGGTCACCGCGCCCGGCGCCGGGGTCACCAGCGCGTGGACGGGCGGCGGCTACCGTACGGGGCTGGACGGCACCAGCTTCGCCGCCCCCTTCGTGTCGGGGGTCGCGGCGCTGATCAGGGCCCGGCATCCGGACCTCGACCACTGGGGCGTCAAGCGCATGCTGGAGCAGACCGCCGAGGGCGGAGGCGCGGCCGGAACCGGCGCGGGGCTGGTGAACCCGCTGCTCGCGGTCACCTCGGTGCTCCCGCCCGCCGCGCAGAAGAGCGGCGACGCCGCGGCCCCCGTCGTGCTGGCCAGGGCTCCGGTGCCCGACGAGCGGGCGCGTGGCATCGCCGTCGCGATCGCGGGGGGCGCGATCGGGGTGACGGTGCTGGTGGTGTTCCTGGCGTTGACGCTGCCCAGGGCCCGCCGCCGGAGCCGGCGGACCGGACATTTACAGGAAAGTTGAAATCGTAGCCCGGCTCGTACGAGCCCATTTACGTTGAGCCACAGTACGAAACCCGGACGAATCCGGGGTTCCTGAGACCGGAGGGGTGCACGTGGTAGACGGGCCTACACGTTTTGAAGAGGGCAGCCAACATAGCGCCGCCGAACGCGCGCTGATCGCCCACGGGAACATCACGCAGATCCACAACCGGCTCACCCAGATCCCCGAGACGCTCGGCGGCGCCTGGCAGGGCCCGTCCGCGTCCGTCTACACGCAGGTGCTCAACGAGTGGAACCCGCAGTTCAAGCGGGTCATCGACGCGCTGCACACGATCGCGGAGAACCTGAAGGCCTCGGGCATCCAGTACACCGAGGCGACCAGCAACGCCAGTGACGTCGCCCAGCAGCTCAAGGCCGCGCTCAGCGGCGGCGAGATCAAGCTCTGAGTAAGGAGACCATGATGAGCGGTGGCTCAGAGATCATCCTCGCCAATTTCGACGAGATGGAGGAGATCGCGGCGGAGCTCGGCAGAGCCTACGCGAACCTCGTCGGCGAGCTGACCGACCTGGAGGACGACCTCAAGATCCTCGAAACATGGGGCGGCGCGGCGTCGAGCGTCTACCTGGCGGCCAAGGCCGAATGGAACAACGCGGTCGTGGCCATGGGCGACACCATGCAGCGCTTCGGTCCCGCGCTGCACGACGCGACCGAGATCATGCGGGACGCGGAGAACGCGAACGTCCGCCGCTGGGGCACGTGAACGAGCCGCTCATCGACCCTGCCACGGCGTTGTGCGACCCGGAGGTGCTGCTCGGCGAGGCCGGCAAGCTCACGAGCGGGCTGCTGCCCGAGCTTGAGGCGGCCAAGGCCGCGCTGCTCGACCTGTCGGCGGCCGCTCCCGGGAGCTGGGACATCGCGAGGGGGTACGGCGACACCGTGCACCGTGCCCGGGTGGCCACGGGGGAGTCGCTCCAGTTCGTCCTGGAGCAGGTTCAGCGGGTCATCGACGACCTGGCCGCCACGGCCCACGCCGTGCGGGACGCCGACCAGCGGGCGGCCGACGCGGCGCCCCGTACCGACAGCGCCGGATAGAGGGACGCGTGCTGGAACCACAACCGATCAAGAACGGCTGCCTCCAGGGTGGCAACCCCAGCGCGTACGGCGGGCGCGAGGCGATCCGCGGGCTGGTCATGGGGACGGTGCCGGAGGAGTTCGGGCAGGTCGCGGGCACCTACCAGGCGACCTCGGAGGCGCTCGGCAGCACCATCACGGGGCTGCGGGAGAGCGCCGGCCGCCTGGTGGCCGACGGGAACTGGGGCGGGGAGTCGGCGCGGGCCATGCTCACCCGGCTGGACCGGATCCAGGCGTACCTGCAGACGCTGCGGGACGGCGTGGACAAGGTCCCGCCCTCGCTGGCGACGGTGAGCCGCGAGCTGGGCCTGGCGAAAACGCAGTTCGACGAGGCCACCGCGCAGCGCACACGTACGGTCTACGCCATGGGGTCCGGGGGCGAGGTGCCGCTCAACAACCCGGACGAGGACGCCCGGCAGTTCATGGTGCGGCTCAACGGCGTCTTCCATCAGGCGCACGGGGAGCTGCCGGATCGGCTGCCGTGGGACGCGGAGCTGGCCTCGGCCCCGCCGTACCAGCCGCCCGGCAGAACTTCGGCGTCGAGTGGTGATTCGCAGTTCGAGGACACGGTACCGGCGCGCTCCACCACCGCGCTGGCGGATACCTCGGGTTCCCAGCCCACCACCGCGGGTCTGTCGCCTGCGGCCCCAATAACGAGCCCAGTAACGGGCCCTGTAACGAGCCCAGTAACAAGTCCGGCAACAGGACCGGGCACCGTGCCAGGCACTCTGGCGCCGATCGCCGCCGCGCCGGCCGGTTCGCTCGCCAGCGTCCCTGGTACCGGACAGCCCAGCACGGACGGCTCCGTGCCCGGCACGAACAGCACCGCTCGACCCGGCACAACCGGCACCCCGCCGCAGACGCCGGTGGCGACCGTTCCCACGACCGTTCCCACGGGCACCCCTCCGAAGCCGGCGGGCAACCCGCTCACACACTCTGCGCAGGACCCGTACTCAGGCAGGGCGCTGGTGGCCGAGACCGGGCCGTCGGTGCGGCCGGGCAGCGTGCCGGTGGTGGACGGCTCCTGGCCCGCGGCCGGCCCCGCGGCGGCGGCCGGCGAACGGGGCGCGCAGGCGTCCGGCGGCGTCCCGTTCATGCCCATGGCCGGTGGCGCCCCGCAGGACGGGCAGAGCGCCCGCCGATCGGTCACCTCGAAGGGCGGCGACGACGACTTCTTCCGGCCGGTGATCGACTGCGGCGCGCCTGTGGTGGGGTGAGCGCATGTCAGGGGAGAAAGTGGACGTGGTGGTCGAGTCGATGCGCCACATGGCCCGCGCCATCGCGGACGCCCCCATGCGGAATCTGGAAGACATGAACAGGGACGTCGCGCGGATCGAGCTCACCCCCGGGGCGTTCGGCGCGTTCGGTTCGATGGGCGGGGCGCTGGGCGACGCGTTCGACGAGGTCAAGCTGGCCGCGCAGACCTACCTGGCGGCCAAGCGGGCCCAGATCGCCGGGATCCACGACAAGGCCCATGGACGGTCTGGAGGAGCTCTACCAGGAGGTGCTGGCCGTCAAGGGCGCCGCCCTCGACCCGGACAAGCTGGTCCGGGTCGAGTGCTCGGCTCAGGGCGTCACCGGCCTCGACATCGACCCCCGGGCGTTGCGGTGGGGCTCGCAGCGGCTGTCGGAGACCATCCTGGTGCTGATCGCCGAGGCGCTGGCCGACATGCAGGCCAGGTCCGCCGAGCTGCTCAAGGAGACGCTGGGGGAGGGCCCGCTGGACCTGGCCGCCGCGGGCAACCCGGCCGACCTGCGGCTGCGCGGGGCGCGGGAGGCCTACGAGGCGGCCATGGACCAGGCGGTCGCCGAGCTGGGCCGCATCGAGCGCGACCTAGGCCGCTGAGCCGCGCCGCACCAGCGTGAGCCGCGCCGCACCAGCGTGAGCCGCGCCGCATCAGCGTGAGCTGAGTCGCATCAGCGTGAGCTGAGTCGCGTCGAGCGTGACCCGGGCCGCTGCGCTGACCCCGGCCGCAGCACAGACCGGCGGGCCTCACGCCAGGTACGCGGTCTGGATGAGCTTCTCGCCCGACCTGCGGTCCACGTAGAGGCCGCGCCCCGGCGGCAGAGTCCTCGGGCGTACGTTGCCGAAGAGCTGGCCCTCATCGCGCGGCCCCGACAGCAGCACCGCGGGCGAGTTCAGCTCCTTCAGCCGCCGCACCACCGGGTCCAGCATGCTGCGTCCCGCCCCGCCCATGGCCCGCGCCAGCACCACGTGCAGGCCGATGTCCCTGGCCTGCGGCAGCAGGTCGCCGAGCAGGCTGAGCGGGTTCGAGGAGGTGGCCACGAGGTCGTAGTCGTCCACGATCACGTACAGGTCCTGCCCGGTCCACCAGCTCCGCGTGCGCAGCTGCTCGGAGGTGAGGTCGGGCGGCGGCAGGCGCGTCTGCATGACCTCCTGGATCCCCTTGAGCAGCGTGGCCGCGGCCGTGCTGGAGGCGGCGTACCCGATCCGGTGCTCGGTGTCGGTGGCGTCCAGGAGCGAGCGCCGGTAGTCGATGACGACGTACCGCGCCCGCATCGGGGTCTGCCTGGCCGCGATGCCGTGCGCGATCAGCCGCAGCAGGTTGCTCTTGCCGCTCTCCGTGTCGCCGAACACCACGAAGTGCGGATCGGCGTCGAAGTCCAGCGACACCGGCGCCAGCGCGGCCTCGTCGATCCCGATCGGCACGCGCGTGTCGTCCGCCACGACCCCCGGCAGCGTGTGCGCGGGAAGCAGCGCGGGCAGCAGCCGCACGGGCGGCGCCGGATGGCCGCGCCAGGCGGCCGCGGCGGCCCCGACCAGGGCGGCGACCCCTTCGGACAGGTCGGTCACGGTGGAGCGGCCGTCGATCCGCGGCAGCGCGGCCAGGAAGTGCAGCCCCTCCTTGGTGAGCCCGCGCCCCGGCGTCCCCTCGGGCACGTTGGCCGCCGCCTTGCGGTCGATCTCGGAGTCGAAGGCGTCGCCCAGCCTGAGCTCAAGCCGGGTGGCGAGCAGGTCCCGCACGCTCGCGCGGAACTCCAGCCATCGGTTCGCGGTGCCGATGACGTGGATGCCGAAGCCCAGGCCACGGGTGACCAGGTCGGCGAGGTCGGGTTCGAGCTGCTCGTACTCCTGGCGCAGGATCGACCAGCCGTCCACCACCAGGAACACGTCGCCCCAGCCGTCGCCCTCGTAGGCGCCCGAGGCGACCATCCGCCGGTAGGTGGCCATGGTGTCGATCCCGCGCTCCACGAACAGCCGTTCCCGGCGCTCCAGCAGCGTCTTGACCTCGGCGATCGTCCTCCGTACCGCGTCGGTGTCCAGTCTGCTCGCCACCCCGCCGACGTGCGGCAGCCCGGCGAGCGCCGACAGCGTGCCGCCGCCGAAGTCCAGGCAGTAGAACTGCGCCTCCTTGGGCGTGTGGGTGAGCGCGATCGAGGCGATCAGCGTGCGCAGGAGCGTGCTCTTGCCGGTCTGCGGCGCGCCGACGATCGCGACGTTGCCCGCCGCCCCCGACAGATCCAGCCAGTACGGATCCCGCCGCTGGTCGAACGGGCTGTCCACGATCCCCGCCACGGCGTGCAGCCGCCCCGGCCGATCCTGGCCCGTGCCCGCGGCGGTGAGCCCGTGCTCGGGAGTGGCCTCGATCCTGGGCAGCAGCCGGTCGATCGGCGACGGCTCCTTGAGCGGCGGCAGCCAGATGCGGTGCGCCGCGGCCCCGTGCCCGGCCAGCCGCTCCACCACGATGTCCAGCAGGCTGTCCGGCCGGCCCTTGTCCTCGACGACCGGCGGCGCGGCCTCCACGGGCGGCAGCGGCACCCGTTCTGGGCCGTACCAGACGATCTTCCCGCGATGCCCGGAGCGGGCCGACGCCACCGGGCTCTGCGCCGAGACCGCCTGGTACGGCCCCGACACGTACGCGGCCTTGAACCGCGTCATGCCCGTCGTCTCGAACATCAGATAGGCGTTGCCCGGCTCGGGCGGCAGCGAGTACGCCTCCGCCACCCCCAGCACCGCCCGGCTCTCCGCCGCCGAGAACGTCCGCAGCCCGATCCGGTAGGACAGATGCGTGTCCAGCCCGCGCAGCCGCCCCGACTCCAGCCGCTGCGAGGCCAGCAGCAGGTGCACCCCCAGCGAACGCCCGAGCCGCCCGATCATCACGAACAGCTCGATGAACTCCGGCTTGGCCGACAACAGCTCGCTGAACTCATCCAGCACGATGAACAGCGTCGGCAGCGGCCGCAGGTCGGCCCCCTGCTCGCGGGCCTGCTCGTAGTCGCGCAGCGAGCCGTGGTTGCCGCTCGCCCGCAGCAGCTCCTGCCTGCGCACCAGCTCGCCGTGCAGCGCGTCGTGCATGCGGTCCACCAGCGGCAGCTCGTCCTCCAGGTTCGTGATCACCGCGGAGACGTGCGGCAGCCCGTCCAGCCCGAGGAAGGTGGCGCCGCCCTTGAAGTCGACCAGCACGAAGTTGAGCGCCTCGGAGGAATGCGTGATCGCCAGCGCCAGCACCAGCGTGCGCAGCAGCTCCGACTTGCCGGAGCCGGTCGCGCCGACCACCAGCCCGTGGGGTCCCATGCCGCCCTGGGCGGCCTCCTTGATGTCCAGCTCGACCGGCCGGCCATCGGCGCCGAGGCCGATCGGGACCCGCAGCCGGTTCCTGACCGGGCGGGGCTGCCAGGTCGCGGTGGGCGAGAGCCGCCGCGCGTCGCCGATCCTGAGCAGGTCGGTGAGCGTCGTGTTCGTGGCGAACACGTCCTGCGCGTCCTCCTTGCCCGCGGTGGCCGCCCGCATCGGCGCGAGCTGCCTGGCCAGCGCGGCGAACGCGGCCGGGTCCAGCCGGTCGGGCCGCCCCAGCAGGGAGCGCAGCTCCTTGCCGAGATCGTCCTCCGCGACCCTGGTCACCTCGTCCGCGGTGACCTCTAGGCGCAGGGTGAGCTGCGCGGGCGCCTGCGGGGCCGAGCCGCTGAGGTCGATCACGGTCACGCCCTCGATGACGTCCAGCGCGAGCTGGCTGCCCGCGGGCACCGTGCCGCCGTCCACGACCACGACGTGGTACGGCAGCGCGTCCGGCGCGAGCCCCTTGCTGAACCGCGGCCGGTCCTTCAGCTCGAACCCCAGCAGATCGTCCAACTCGCCCAGGTCGCCGGTGACCAGCCGCACCGGGCCCGCCCCGTCCTCCTCCACCGGGTGCAGCGCGTGCGGCAGCCACTTCACCGGCTCCCACTCGCGGGCCCGGTCGCCCGCCGCGCACACCGAGATCCGCAGGTCCTCGGGCGAGTGCAGCGCCGCCGCCTGCGCCAGCGCCGCCCGTACGAGGCCGCGCGCCGCCGCCGGGTCGCCCGAGATCAGGATGCGGGCGAACGAGTGCAGCGCCAGCGCCACGGGCAGCCCGGGAACGGTGGCGTGGGTGCGGACGAACCTGCGCAACGCCCCCGCCGTCACCGGGTCGAGGTCCTCGATCGGCTTGGTCTCCGGCGGGATCATCGGCAGCGCCAGCCGCTGCGCCGAGGTGGCGATCCTGATCTGGGCGAAGTCGTCGTCGCGCGGCCGGCGCTCCCACAGCCGGGTGGTCATCACCAGCGACCAGAGGGCGGCCGGGTCCGGATGGTTCCAGGTCATGGCCTTGTGCTGCTGCGCGGCGGCCGTCCGTACCCGCTTCCTGACCTGCTCCAGATAGCGGTAGTAGTCGCGGCGCTGGCCGTTGAGCTGGTTCTTGCGCTCACCCGCGTTGCGCGTCATCTGGCCCAGGGACATGCCGATCATCGAGACCGCGAACAGGCCGCTGGACACCAGCATGATCGGGTTGTTCGTGTTGCCGCCGGTGAACATGAGCGCCATCGCCCCCGCCCCGGCGATCATGGGCAGGTAGGTGAGGAGCTGGGTCAGGCCGCCGCCGGAGACCGTCTCGGGGATCTCCGGGGGCGGTTCGAGGAGGACCTCGCCGCCGGGTGGCTCGGGTGGCCGGCGCCGCTCGGGCCTGCGGACCACGATCAGGCTGCCGCTCACGACGCCATACAAGCCGCTGACGTAGCGATATAGGCGATATTTCAAAATTCCTGAACGTTTTTCGCCCGTCGCGCGCGGCGTCCGATCCATACACTCGTCCGGGTGAGCGCCACCGGAACCGACCTGTGCCGGGTCAGCGTCGTGACCCCGCGCGGCTTCCTGGACCTGGGCCTGCCGCCGGACATCCCGCTCGGCAACCTGCTGCCCACGCTGCTGCGCATCGCCGGCGAAGGGCTCGCGGAAGCGGGCCTGGCGCACGGCGGCTGGGTGCTCCAGCGGCTGGGCGGCCCGCCGTTCGACGTGAACGCGACGCTGTCGGAGCTGGCCGTCCACGACGGCGAGCTGCTGCACCTGCGCCCGCGCGGGCACGAGCTGCCCGAGGTGGTCTTCGACGACGTGGCCGACGCGGTGGCGACCGGGGTGCTGGAGCGCACCGGCCGCTGGCAGCCGGCCGTCACCAGGGCGTACGGCCTGCGCGCCGCCGCCGGCCTGCTCGGCGCGGGCGCTCCCGCGCTGCTGCTGACCGGGCCTCCCTGGGGGGCGACCGCGCTGGTCGCGGGCGCGGTCGCGCTGGTCCTGCTGATGGTCGCGGCGGCGCTGTCACGTGCGCTGGGCGATTCGCGGGCCGGCGCGGTGTTCGGCTACGCGGCCCTGCCGTACGGGTTCGTCGCCGGGCTGGCCGGTCCGGCGTCGGGGACGGACCTGTTCCAGGCGGAGACCCTGCTCTCGGCCTTCGGCGTGGTGCTGATGCTGGCGACGGCGACCGGGTTCGCGGTGGAGCGGGGGCTGCCGGGCTTCCTGGGCCTGGCCGCCGCCGCGCTCTGCGGGCTGCTGGGCTCAGGCGCGGTCATGGCCTTCGGCCTGCCGCCGGCCGGGGTGGCCGGGGTGCTGGCCGCGCTCGCCGTGGGGCTGACGACGGCGATCCCCTCGCTGTCGTTCAGGCTGGCGGGGATGCCGCTGCCCGCGCTGCCGACCACGGCCGAGGAGCTCAGGCGGGAGAGCGGCGACCTGGACGGCGCGCTGGTGATCGACAAGACGGTGGTCGCCGACCGCTTCTGCGCCGGGCTGCTCGGCGGGGTGTCGCTCGTGGTGCTCGGCGCGCAGGTGCTGCTCGTGCTGGAGGGCACCTGGGCCGGGTTCGCGATGAGCGCGGCGCTGACCGTGTCGCTGCTCATGCGGGCGCGCGTCTTCGAGGGCCGCGGCCAGCGCGCCTGGCTGCTGACCACGGCGCTGGCCGGCGTGGCCTGGCCGGCCGGCGCCGTGGTCGTGGCGGCGCGCGGGCTGATCCTCTACGGCATCGTCCCCGCGTTGGTGGTGCTCGCGCTGGCCGTGGCGGGGACGGCGCTGTGGCTCGCGTCCGCGCGCCCGTCCCCGTTCTGGGGCCGCGTGGGCGACATCCTCGACATCCTGCTGATGATCGCCCTGGTCCCGCTGTCGCTGGCCGTGATGGACCTGTACGAGACCATCCGCGGCCTGGTGAGCTGACCCCGCCCATGTCGTCGTCAGGGGGTCCGGTTGGTCACCACGTCGTCCAGGCTCATGTCCCCGTCCGGGGTCCTGACCCGCCAGCCGAAGGTCCGCGTGCTGTCCGGCAGCGCCTGACCCGCGCCGGGCGCGGTGAAGGTGCCCGCGTTCGCGGTGTCGATGGCCGCCTCGGTGAAGTCGATCCCCGCCTTCCCGTCCGGCCGCATGAACGCCAGCTGCACCGCCGCCGAGCCGCCGATGCCCGCCGCGACGCCGCCCAGCACGTCCTTGAACCCGAGCGAGCCCAGGAACTTCTGCAGCCGCCCGGTCGCCGCGACCAGCGCCGCGCTCGACTGGGCGCCCGTCCTGCGCATCGCGATCCTGGCCGCCACCCTGGTCTGCGGCGCCAGCGCGAGGACCTGCAACGCGGCCAGCCGGAGGTACGTCTCCTGCGCGATCTTGAACGCCGCCCCCAGTAGACGAGGAACCCATCGCCGATGCTGTCCACGTGCCCCGCCGCCCACCGCACGTTGGTGCGGAAGGCGTCGAGCCGATGGCGTCGGGGGTGATATTCCGCGTGTCCGGATTCACGATGCCCACCTTTTGACGGCTCGGGCGCGTGATGCGGGAACGTACGAGAAGGTCATTTAGTGTTCTTGATTGCGATACTGCTCGGCTTCTTGTGATTTATCCCGATAAATTGGTGTGAGAAGTGACTCTTGTGATCTGAGGGGCGGAGTGCACAGCCAGCGCGACCTTTACCAGGCTTACCGCCTCACCGTTCAGCGGATCGGGCTGGCGCTCATGCGTGCCCAGCCGAACCAGCCCGAGTGGCCGCTGCGCCGCCAGAACGTCGGTTTCCTGGCCGGCATCATGGTCGCGGTCCTGCTGTGCGTCGGCTTCGCCGTCTACGGCCTGCTGCGCCCAGGCGGCACGAAGGCGCTGGAGAACCCCGGCACGCTGATCATCGAACGGGAGACGGGGGCCAGGTTCGTCTACGACCAGGCGCAACGCCGGCTGGTCCCGGTCGCCAACTACGCCTCGGCCCGGCTTGTCCTGGGCTCGGGGACGATCAAGGAGCGGGTCGTCGCGCGGGAGGCGCTGACCACGTACGAGCGGGGCACGCCCATCGGCATCCCCGGCGCGCCCGACTCGCTGCCCAGCCCCGCGAACCTGGTCAGCGGCCCCTGGTCGGCCTGCGTGCGGCAGCGCGTGGACACGACCGGGCGCGAGCCGTACGTGACGCTGGTCGCGGGCAGCCAGGTCGGCGGCACGCCGGTCGCGGAGGGCGACGCGCTGCTGGTCGGCGTGGGCGGGCAGACGTGGGCGATCTGGCGCGGCACCCGCATGCGCGTGGCCGGCGGGATCGCCGGCGGGCTCACCGCGGCGACCCCCGCCGCCGTGCCCGTGGCCTGGCTCAACGCGCTGCCTGAAGGCCCCGACCTGGCCGCGCCGGCCATCGGCGGGCGCGGCAGGCCGGTGACCGGCCCCGGCGGCAAGACCGCCGCCGTCGGGCAGGTGTTCCTCGCGGGCGCCGTGGCCGGCGGCGAGACCCGCTGGTACGTGCTGCTCGCCGACGGCCTCGCCCCCATCACCCAGGGCCAGGCCACGCTCCTGCTGAGCGACCCCGCCAGCCGGGCGGCCTACGGCGGCGGCGCGGTGCGGGAGATCCCGGTCGACGCCGCCACCGCGAACGCCGCCCGCCGCTCGCGCACGAAGCTCCCCGCCGACGGCCTGCCCGCCGTGATGCCGAAGATGACCGCCTACGACCCGGCCGGCCCGCTCTGCGTCGTCTACGCCGACACGGGCACCGGCTCCACCCGCGCCCGCCTGACGACCGGCGCGACGCTGCCCGAGCCGCGCGGCGACACCACCGACCTGGTACGCCTCCCGCCCGGCCGGGCGGTGCTGGCCGGCGTCCTGCCCGGCGACGCCCAGCTCGACGTCGTCCAGTCCTACTACCTGGTCACCGCGGAGGGCCGCCGCTACGCCGTGCCCGGCAAGGACGTGCTGGGCAAGCTCGGCTACACGCCCGGCCAGGCGGCTCCCGTGCCCATGAACGTGCTCCAGCTCATTCCCGAGGGACCCGTGCTCGACCCGTCGCGGGCCGCCAAGCCCGTGCTGGCGGCCGATCAGTAGCCGCGGTAGCCGCCGCCGGTCTTCGTGCCGACCACGCCGGGCACGTTCGAGACCGAGCCGTAGCGCTCGACAGCGTACCGGACGCCCGCGATGATGTTGTCCACGGGATTGTAGATGTCGCCGTGACCTGCCAGTTTCCACCGGTTGAAGGTGGGGTCGATGGTCTGCATCAGGCCCTTGGACGGCGTGCCCTTGGCGGCGTTGGAGTCCCAGTTGTTGATGGCGTTCGGGTTCCCGCCGGACTCATGCTTGATGATCATCCAGATGTCGTTCGGGTTCATCTTGTCGGCGGGGTAGCCCTGCGCCTTGAGAATGGTGATCGCCTGGTTGATCCAGTCGGCGACCTGGCCCTGAGGAGCCGGGCCGCCGCCTGCGGGGGGCGGGCCGCTGGGGCCGTACCCGCCGAAGCTTGGTGACCCGGAGCTCTGCGGGGTGGTTCCGGCCAGGGCGGTGGAGCGGTCGTCCGGCTCCGCGGGCGACCAGCCGAGCGGCTTGCCCACCGCGGGCGCGAACGGCTGCGCGTCGGGCTCGTGCACCGCGGCGACCGCGCCGGGGATGGGGGAGAGGGCGGCCTGGATCTTCCCCGCCGCGTCGGCCAGCGTCGCGCCCGCGCCGTCGGCGATCCCCTTCAGCTCCTCGCGGGCCTGGCTCAGCCTGCCCTGCATGCTCTGCAGCACCTGGTCGTCGGTGGGCCGCGGCTCGGCGTCGTACTGGGCCCGCGCGGTGGTGGCGTAACCGCCGCAGATCTCCAGCGCGGCCGACTCCGCCGAGCTGAGCGCGCCGGCCGCGGTGTCGAGCTGGCCCGCGCAGTCGCGCAACGCCTGCTGCAGCGTGTCGCCGCAGCCCACCAGCCCGCTCATGTAGCCGGCGAAGGCGTCGGCGCTGTCGCCCTGCCAGGCATCGTCCACCTCGGCGGTCGCGGTGCGGACCGCGCCCGCCTGCTGCTGCGCGGTGTCGGCCGCCGCGCGCCAGGCGTTCGCCGCCGCGGTGATCGCCCCAGGATCGCCGATCACCCGGGCGGCCAGGTCGGCCAGCTCGGCGCCGCCGGGCACGCCTCTGACGTCGTCGAGCGCGCTCATCGGCGGACCGCGCCCCCGTCGGCGGCGGTGATGGTGCGATCGACCGCGTCGAGGGTGCGATCGACCGCCGCCAGGCGGCTCCCCAGCGTCCTGGCGGCCAGGTCGGCGGTGCTCACCAGGCTGCCCATCGCGGTGACCATGGCCGCGGACCCGGACACGTTCCCGAAGGCCGCCGCCGCCGGCGCCTGGCCGGCGAGCCCGGTGAAGGCTCCGGAGGCCGTCTTCGCCGCCGCCGCGCACCCGTCGAGCGCGTCCCGGTGGAACTTGAGCACCACGCCGCTGCCCCTTTCTCTGACTCCTTCTAACGGCGGAACAGCTCCAGCAGCTCTTCCGCCCGATGGGTGCGGGCGATCCACACCTCGCGCCCGCGGCGCTCCCGCGTGATCAGCCGACCGGCCCGCAGCCGGTCGCAGTGGTACGTGAGCCCGCTCGGCGCGATCTGCATGCCGGTCGCCAGCATGGACATGGTCATGGGCTGGTCGAGCACGCAGAGCAGGTCCGCGCGGACCGGCCCCACCAGCGCCGACAGCTCGTCCACTGCGGGCGCGACGGGCTTGCGCCACAGCGAGTCCGCGCCCGGCACGGGGTAGGCGATCCACACCACCTCGGGGTGGTCCAGGCTGACGATCAGGGCGTCCTTGCCGGCCAGCATCGGCACCAGGACGATCTTCCGGTCGCCCAGCTCGTACGTGCCCGGGTCCTGGCGGGGGAGGAGCAGGCCGCGCTCGCCGTACGCGATGCGGTGGCCGAGTGCTCCGAGCAGGAGCTCGGGCCCGCCGCGCACGGTCGCGACGCCGACCCGCTCGACCTCCCTGTCCAGCAGCGGGCGGGCCCGCTTCCACAGCGGCTCCATGGTGTTCCAGACGTCGCCCAGCGCGCCCGCGTAGCCGCGCAGCCAGCGGGCGGGCCGCTCGGCGGCCGCGCGCCAGTGCGGCGGCGGCGTCCCCGGCCCGAACGCCTGCTCCAGGTCCTTGAGCAGGACCTCGGGCGGGAGGTCGTACAGGGCGCTGATCTGGGCCTGCATGGAGACGTCCGCGCCGACGGGCGCGTGCGGCACGAGGCTGTCGGGTGCGACCGAGGTGCCCGGCGCGGCCAGCGGGCGCACGGCCTCGTGACCGAGCGGGCCGACGCGCGAGGCGATCGCCCGCCGCCAGAGCTCGGGCAGGCCACGCCGCCGGCCGGCGAGGGCGTCCGCGATCATGGCAAGGGCGGTCAGGTTGGGCGAGATCGAGAGATGTAGCTGTGGTGTGGAGCTCACGCGCAGCTCGCTCCACACGTCGGTCCTTGTTACTTGGGCCCCCACGGGTAGGACTGTAGACATTGAAGACATCGCTGGAGGAATGCTTCAACAATGCTCGAAACATCCGGAAGTGGATGATCATTCGGTCCTACGTGATGCGAACGCTCCTGCTTTCGAAGACGTCCGTCCGCTCTTGGGTCAAGGCCATGACATGTCCTCTTAAGTCATGAGGTGATGTGTTTTCGGCCGTGAAGCTACGCCCCTCCACTAACTACTCACTTAAAACCCTCTTACAACCCATTAACCCCTTCAGCCCCAGTGGCCCCAAGCAGGGCCGTACGGGGTCGGCGTCTTACGGTGGGGCGGGAAACCCTCTTACAACCCATTAACCCCTTCAGCCCCAAGGGCCTCAGGCGAGCCGTACGGGGTCGGGGTCTTGCGGTGGGGCCGGGAAAGCCTCTTACAACCCATTAACCCCTTCAGCCCCAGTGGCCCCAGACAGGGCCGTGTTCAGCGGGGCTGCTGAAAGCCTCTTGCAACCCCTTGACGCTTCAGCTCCAGACGGGCCGTAGGCGGCTCGTGCTGTCGGAAGGCGTACTCATCGGGCTCCTCGGCGGGCTCGCGGGCGCGGCGGGGGCCGCCGTGCTGCTGGCCGCGCTCGCCTCGGTGGTGCTCGCGACGGTGGCCAGGAGGCTGCCGTTGGCGGTCGTTCTGGCACGGGAGTGACCCCTGGGCTGAGATGTCTTTCACCCAGGTCAACGAATCGATTCCCGCGTGTGGGGTTTTCTGCGACCGTCCGGCTGGAACGGGTGGCCGATGTCCCGGCGGGATGACAGGCTGCCCGCAACCGCCCCGGTCCTCCTGCGAAAGGGTGGCCGGGGTGGAGACCTCCGCAGGGTGCACTGGAAGGAGTGCAGCATGACTGAAGACGCCAGCCGCGTCGCGGCTAAGCGGATCAACGACCACGTGGAAGTCATCCACGTGGACAACCCGGACACGGTACTGGAAGTACCTCGCCGTGACTGGGAGAGGTTCACCGCGGCCGTCAAGTCGGGTGCCTTCGACCTGGAGACGCTGAACAGGGAGGCAGCGGAGAACGTCGCCTGACATTCCCCGCAGGACAAGGGCGCCCGCTCTCGCGCAGGGGAGCGGGCGCCCGGCTTTCCCTCAGGTCCTCAGCCGCGGCCCGTCCAGTAGCTCTTGGCGCGCTCCCATGCGGCCGTGCCGACCGACCGCCCCAGCGCCCGGCCCTCCAGGTCGCCGAGCTTGAAGTGGATGCCGCCGTACCTGCGCGACACCCCGGCCTGGTCGGCGGCCTCGGTGAAGGTCGGCCAGCGCAACGTCACGTCCTGCGCCGGCGTCACGCCCGGCTCGACCTGCGACGAGCCCTGCGCGATCACCGCCTGCGAGCCGAACGCGTCGCCGCCGGTGAAGCGCTTGAGCACCTCGGCCGCCGCCGCGCTGAACGTGCTGTGGCCCGAAACGTACTCGGCGAACGGCGGCGTCGGGAACGTCGCCGCCTGGTACGGCACCCACGTGGCCCCGTCGATCACCCGGCCGCCCCAGGTCGGGATCTGCTGCCCCTTGTACAGGAAGCGGATCGTGGTGATCGGGCGGCCCGAGTCGTGGTCCCGCTTGACCTCCCACGAGGCGATGCCCGCGTCCATGACCGAGTTCGTCAGCGAGAAGAACATCTTCACGTCCTGGTCGAGCCCATGGTGGTCACGTGCGGAGACCTGCTGCGCGAACAGGCTCCAGTGCCCGGGCGGCGTCTCGCTGGCGGGGCCGTCGGCCCAGTATTCGGCGATCGCCTTCTGCCGGTCCGTCAGCGCGGCCGTGATCGACACGATCTCGGCGGACTGCGCGCTGAACGCGGCCGAGCCGTAGGGGTAGGGCGCGCGTACGGCGTCGGCGAGGTCGCGGGCGGTGCCGCCGAACGACGCCACCCGGCCCCAGTGCGGAGCCAGGAACGGCGGCGTGACCAGCGCGCCCGCCCTGTTGACGTACGTCAGCGGCGTCCAGCGCCCCGGCTGGGCCAGCGAGGTCAGCGGGTCCGCGACCACCATCGGGGCGTTGACCGGCGCGTAGCCGGTGGTGTCGGCGTAGCCGGCGAGCTGGTTGGAGCCGTCGGCGTGCCGGTGGTCGAGCACCGCCTGGCACGCGGTCCTGCCGGTCTGGGCCGCCGGGCTCGCCGGGTTGGCCGGGTCGTAGCCCAGCTCGGCCATCAGCGCGTCGAACCCGGCTCGCTGCGCCGGGTAGAGATCGACGGCCGCCAGGTGGGCGGCGAAGCTGATGGCCTCGGCCTTGTTCGCCTGGGTGCGCTCGGCGGCGGGCCGCCGCAGCGAGCCGCCCAGCCGGGTGCCGACCGCGACGCCGTCATAGGCGGCCCAGGCGTCGTAGGCGCAGGTGTGCACGATGGCCAGGGCCCTGGCCACCAGCGGCGGGCCCAGCGTCCCGGTGCGGATCGCGGCCAGCAGCGCCGTGTTCCACCTGAGCACCACGTTGGGCCCCGGAGTCTGCGCTGCTAAGGCCTGGGCGCCGTCGGCTCCCTGCGCGGGTAAGGCGGGTGTCGCGACCGCGACGCCCACGGCCAGGGCGAGCGCGATCAACGATCTCCGATCGGGCATGACGATTCTCCTCGCGTCGGCGGGCCCCCGTGTGCCCGGTAGGACGAGACGATTCCACACTCGAACTCAGGTTCGAAACTGACGCTTTGGTTACAGTTACCTGCCGCCGATTCGACGCCGATTATTGCGGATATTTTTCCGAAACTTTCGGTATCGGGGCGATACTGCCGCGCAGGGTGAGGTCGTTCGCGGGCTCCAGCCGATTGCGCGGCAGCGGCTCGCCCCGCGCCAGTGCGAGCACCACGCCGGTCGCGTCTCCGTGAGCGGCCGCGGATCGTAGTCAGGGCCGCGTGGAAGTCGCCCTCGCGGACCAGTCCGGGGCCGCCGGTGTGCCGGTCCTGCGGCTTGGACGGCACCACGGCCAGGCCGTGCTCGCGGGCCGTCCGCTCGGCCCCTTTGGCGATCTCGCGCGTACCGGCTTCCGAATGTTTCGGTGATCTTACGAAACATTATTGACGAGCTTCCCGAAGGGTGCCTAGAGTCCGGATGGATGCCCGGAACCATGCGCCGAAACTTTCAGCAGGCTGCCGTCGTCGCCGTGCCTGCGCAGATCGCCGTCATCCCGCCGTACCGGATCGTCTCCACCTGCGGCGGCTGACCGACAACCGCGAAGGAAGCCATGACCTCTGTGAACGCGCCGGGCCTCGCGCCCTGGCGGGACAGCGCCCGGACGCCCGGCGAGCGCGTGGAGTCGCTGCTGGCCGAGCTGACCCTGGAGGAGAAGGTCGCGCAGCTCGGATCCGTCTGGGTGCAGACGGACGAGCCCGGCGGCGTCGCGCCCCTGCAGGACCTCTTCATGTCCGCGGGCGGCCTGGAGGAGCGGCTGCGGTACGGGCTCGGCCACCTCACCCGTGTCTTCGGCACCGCCCCGGTCAGCCCGGCCGAGGGGGCGCAGCGCCTGCGCTCGCTCCAGGAGCAGGTGATGGCCGCGAACCGGCTCGGCATCCCGGCCATCGCCCACGAGGAGTGCCTGACCGGGTTCGCCACGTACGGGGCGACCGCGTACCCGACGCCGCTGGCCTGGGCGGCGACGTTCGACCCCGGGCTGGTCGAGCGCATGGCCGGGGCCATCGGCCGCGACCTGCGCGCGGTCGGCGTGCACCAGGGACTGTCGCCGGTCCTGGACGTGGTGCGCGACTACCGGTGGGGGCGGGTGGAGGAGACGCTCGGCGAGGACCCGTACCTTGTGGGCCAGCTCGGCGCCGCGTACGTGCGCGGCCTGGAACAGGCCGGGATCATCGCCACGCTCAAGCACTTCGCCGGGTACGCCGCCTCGCGCGCCGCGCGCAACCACGCGCCGGTCAGCATGGGGCCGAGAGAGCTCGCCGACGTGATCCTGCCGCCGTTCGAGACCGCGATGCACGAGGGCGGCGCCCGATCGGTCATGAACTCCTACACCGACCTCGACGGCGTCCCCGTCGGTGCGAGCGCGGACCTGCTGCGGCGGCTGCTCCGGGACGAATGGGGCTTTGTCGGGACGGTGGTGGCCGACTACTGGGCCATCCCGTTCCTGGCCTCCATGCACGGCGTGGCCGAGGACGACGCGGGGGCCGGCGCGCTGGCCATCCGGGCCGGCATCGACGTGGAGCTGCCCGAGACCGTCGGCTACGGCGCGCACCTCGTCGCCCACGTGCGCGCGGGCCGGGTGGACGAGACGGTGGTCGACGAGTCGGTACGCCGGGTGCTGCGGCAGAAGATCGAGCTCGGGCTGCTGGACGGCGGCCCGCTCGTCCCCGCCGGCGCGGACGACGTGGACCTGGACGGCCCGCGCAACCGCGAGCTCGCCGCGACCGTGGCCGAGCGCTCGCTCGTCCTGCTGAGCAACGACGGCGTCCTGCCCGTCGATCCCGGCGAGCGCCTGACGATCGCCGTCGTCGGGCCCTGCGCCGACGACCCCCGCGCCCTGCTGGGCTGCTACGCCTTCCCCAACCACGTGCTCGACCGCTACCCGGAGCACGGGATGGGGCTGCCCATCGCGTCCATCAGGGAGCGGCTGGCCGCCGAGTTCCCCATGGCGGACCTCCGCTACGAGCTCGGGACCGACGTGTCGGGCGGCGACGGGTCCGGCATCGCGGCCGCCGCGGCGCTCGCGGCCGGGTCCGACCTGGCCCTCGTGTTCGTCGGTGACCGGGCGGGGCTGTTCGGGGCGGGCACGTCCGGCGAGGGGTGCGACGCGGCCGACCTGCGGCTGCCCGGCCTCCAGCAGGACCTGGTCGAGGCCGTCCTGGCGACCGGCACGCCGGCCGTGCTGATCGTGGTGTCCGGGCGGCCGTACGCGCTCGGCGCGGTCAAGGACCGGGTCGCCGCCGCGATCCAGGCGTTCTTCCCCGGCGTCGAGGGCGGCTCAGCGGTCGCGGGCGTGCTCAGCGGCCGGGTGAACCCGTCGGGGCGCCTGCCCGTGCAGATCCCGGACTCGCCCGCCATCAACCCCTCCACCTACCTCCAGGCGCCGCTGGGCCGGCGGGCGGACGGGATCACGGTGCTCGACCCCACGCCGGCCTTCGCCTTCGGGCACGGGCTGTCGTACTCGGCGGTGGAGTACACGGCCATCGCCACCGACCGCGCGGACGTCCTCACCGACGGCGCGGTCGAGGTGAGCGTGACGATCAGGAACGCGGGCGGGCGGCCCGCCGAGGAGGTGGTGCAGCTGTACGCCTCCGACCCGGTCGCCCAGGTGGCCAGGCCGGCCATCCAGCTCATCGGGTTCGCCAGGGCGGCGCTGGAGCCGGGGGAGTCGCGGACGGTGACGTTCGTGGTGCCCTCGGACGCGTTCTCCTACACCGGCATCGACCTGCGCCGCATCGTGGAGCCGGGGACGATCGTGCTCGCGGCCGGCCCCTCGGCGGCCGACCCGCCGCTGCGCGCGGTCATCCGCCTCACCGGCGAAACCGTCGCCCTCGGCTCCGCACGCCGCCTCACCACCCACATCAGGGAGCCCTGAACGCCCGGACTCCCATCGCCTCGCCAGGCTCGGTCCATCGGACGCCCCAAACGCGCGGACTCGGACCGCCTGCCCATGCTCGGACCCTAAGGAGCCCTGAACGTGACCTCGAAGAAGCTGGTCAGCCCCCAGGACGGCACGCACACCGCCACCTTCCGGATCACCTCGCCGGGCTCCAGGAGCAAGTCCGTCACCTTCACCATGTGCCCCACCCAACCCTGACGGGCGCGGTCGTCAGGGCAGGCGCAGCTCGGCGAACACGCCGCGATGGTCGGTTCTGGGCACGTCCACGACCTCGACCCGCCGGACGCTCACCCGCCGGTCCGCCAGCACGTGGTCGATGGAGATGATCGGCGGGATCGGCCGGAAGTTCGGCCAGGTCGGCGTCAGGCCCTTGCCCACCTGCTCGGCCGCGTCCACGTAGCCGCGATCGAGCAGGTCGCGGAAGGCGCGGTGGTCGAGGCTGGCGTTGAAGTCGCCGGCCAGCACCCTGACCGCCGAGGAGGAGGCCGGGGGGAGCGCGCGCAGGGCGGCGTTCCACTCCACCTCCATGCGCCCGAGCGGCGGGTTCGGGTGCACGGCCACGAACTCGACCTTGCCGCCGCCCGGCAACGTCACGGTGGCGGCCGGCATGTTGTGGCCGATCGGGGTGAACAGGCCGGTCAGCTCCGTCGCCGGATGCTTGGCGTAGATGCCGCTCCCGGTCGCGCCGTACTCCGGCTGCAGCACCCGGTACGGCATGAGCTGCTTCAGCCCGGCCGCGTCCAGCCGCTCGGCCTCGGCGTGGGTGAGCTCCAGCGCGCTGAACACCTCGACGTCGTACTTGCGTATGAGGTCGACCACGGTCTTGGCGTCGCCCCGGCCGAACAGGTTGATCGTCAGCACCCGCAGCGGCGCGCCGTTCGCGGCCGGCTGCTCCGCGCTGATCGCGCGCGGCACGAGTACGGTGACCAGCGCCGCGCACACGAGCGCCGCGGCGAGCGCGGCCGGGCGGTTGCGCCTGGCCAGGCACAGCAGCGCGGTCAGCGCCGCCAGCCCGGCCCCGTAGGGCGTCGCGGTCACGAGCTGCGTCAGGAACGAGCCCTGCTCCAGGCCGCCGATCCTGATGATCGCCCACAGGGCCAGCAGCGTGACGACCGTCCAGGACAGCCATCGCCTGCGCCGCCGCCGCTTCCCGGAAGGCGGCGGATCGCCCGCGGCCTGCTGGGCGCCGACCGTCGTACTCACCGCGCCGTCCCGTCCCCGATGTGCTGCACAACTTGAACCTTAAACGGCTTTGGA
The DNA here is from genome assembly GCF_039539705.1 of Nonomuraea rosea. NCBI lineage: Bacteria > Bacillati > Actinomycetota > Actinomycetes > Streptosporangiales > Streptosporangiaceae > Nonomuraea > Nonomuraea rosea. Next base: position 414,330 of record NZ_BAABDQ010000002.1, read on the forward strand.
ACGGTACGGCGCACTCCGGATGCCTGGGTTGCGCACGTCATCCTCATGTGCGTACAGTGTTCGCATCAGAGGAACGATGTACGCAGCAAGGAGAGAATCATGGACCTGGCCCACTGGCAGGAGCGGCTGGACCGGTTGCGCGAGGCGCACCACGTTCCGGGTGCGACCCTGGCGATCCTGTCCGGCGACGAGCTTCACGAGCTGGCGAGCGGGGTGCTGCACCGTGGCACCGGCGTCGAGGCGACCACCGACTCGATCTTCCAGCTCGGCTCGATCGCCAAGATCTACACCGCCACGCTGGTGATGCGGCTCGTGGATGCGGGGGAGCTCGACCTGGACGCCCGCGTGGCCGGCCTGCTGCCCGGGTTCGCCGTCGCCGACCCGGAGGCCGCCGAGAAGATCACCGTCAGGCAGCTCCTCACTCACACCAGCGGCCTCAGCGGCGACTTCCACGTGGACACCGGCCGCGGCGACGACTGCCTGGCCCGGTACGTCGAGGCGTGCGCGGACCTGGGGCAGGACTGCCCGCCGGGCGCGGCCCTCTCCTACAGCGGCAGCGGCTACATCATCCTCGGCCGCATCATCGAGGTGATCACCGGCCTGACCTGGGACCAGGCGCTCAAGGACCGGCTGCTGACCCCGCTCGGGCTGGGCCACACGATGACGCTGCCGGAGGAGGCGCTGAGCTTCCGTACCGCGATGAGCCATCTGGGCGCGCCGGGTGCGTACCCGGACCCGGCGCCGCTGTGGGACTTTCAGGCCCGCGCGGCCGCCCCCGCCGCGCGTGTCCTCGCGAGCGCCGGCGACCTCGTCCGGCTGGCCAGGGCGCACCTGGACGGAGGCGTCGCCCAGGACGGCACCCGGGTCTTGTCAGCGAGAGCCGTCGAGGCCATGCGACGCCGTGAGGTGGACGTCCCCGACAAGTGGACGGTCGGCTCCGACGGCTGGGGCCTGGGCTGGACCCTGTACGACTGGGCCGGTGTCCCCGGCTTCGGCCACGATGGCGCGGCCGTCGGACAGTACGCCTACCTGCGCGTGGTGCCCGGCGCGGGCGTGGCCGTCGCCCTGCTGACCAACGGCGGCGGCGCCCGGCTGATGTGCTCGGACCTGTTCAGGGAGCTGCTCGGCGAGCTGGCCGGGGTGCGGATGCCCGAGCCGTTCGGCCCGCCCGCGACGCCGCCGGCCGTGGATCTGGCGCCGCTGACCGGCCGCTACCGCCGCGCGGGCGTGGCCATCACGGTCAGCGAGCGCGAGGGGCGGGGGCACCTGCGGTACGAGTTCGTGGACGGCATGAAGGACATCTCGCCGCCGATCGAGGCCGAGCTGACGCCGCTCAGTGCGACGGTGTTCGCCGGGTCGGGGGCGGGGCCGTCCTTCAGCGACGGTTATATGCCGGTGGTGTTCTCGACGCTGCCGGATGGCACTGAATGCGTGTATGTCGGCATGCGTGCCACCCCACGCGTCAGGTGAGGCCGGGGTCAGAGCTTGCGGCCGACCCCCGCGTACATCCAGGTCGAGGTGTCGGTGAAGAACGGCGTCTGCCGCCACTCGGAGACCGCCACCAGCCCCGGCTCGACCAGCTCGAACCCGTCGAAGTAGCCGGCGATCTGCTCGCGGGAGCGCGGTGTCCTGTGCGTCGCCTGGTTCGCGGTGACCGACAGGTAGTTCTCGGCCGTCTCCTCGGACAGGAAGTCCAGCGTCAGATGGCTCAGCACGAGGTAGCTGCCCTGGGGCAGGGCCTCGGCGAACGCCTTGACCAGGCCGGCCGGGTCGTCCTGGTCGGGGATGTGCATGAGGACGGCGACCATGACGAGCGCGATCGGCTGCGTGAAGTCGAGCGTGGCCAGCACGTCGGGGTGGTCGAGGATGCTGCGCGGATCGCGTACGTCGGCCTCGATGTAGGCGGTCCTGCCCTCCGGCGCGCTGGTCAGCAGGGTTCTGGCGTGCGACATCACGAGGGGGTCGTTGTCGACGTACACCACGCGGGACTCCGGCGCCTGCGCCTGCGCCACCTCGTGCGTGTTGCCCTGGCTGGGGATGCCCGTGCCGAGGTCGAGGAACTGGCGGATGCCGAGCTGGGAGAGGTGGCGGACGGCCCGGCCGAGGAAGTCCCGGTTGTTCCTGGCGCTCTCGCGCGCCCCCGGCACCGCCGCCATGGCCTGCTCGGCCGCCCGGCGATCGGCCTCGTAGTCGTCCTTGCCGTCCCGCCCGAAGGCGTAGACGCGCGAAGAGCTCGGGACGTTGGGGTTGCTGCCACCCGGAGGGTTCACAGGCATGAGCTTAGGTCATCACTGCCCGATAAATCGGCATTTTGGGGGACGGGTGATCGAGGAGCTGAACGTCCCTCGATCACCCTCCGTACAGGCCCCTCCACCCGTACGGCCTCCCAACCCGCACAGGCCCCTCCACCCGTACGGCCCCCATCCGTGCGAGGCCCCTTCACCTCGCACGGCCCCTCCTCCCGCGCGGGGCCCACAGCCCGCACGGCCCCTTCGATCCGCACGGGGCTCGCACCCCGCACGGCCCCCCGATCCGTACGGCCCCCGCACCGCACCCCCGAACGGTCCTCGGCTCAGGTGCCCGTGACGATGTCCAGCCGCCACGCGCTGAGCACTCCCGCGGTCGCGTGCGCCGGGGCCAGGTCGCTGACCCGCAGCGTCCACCCGCCCCCCGCGGGCTGCCCCACCAGCGGCGTCAGCACCGACGGCGGCTCGGTCGCGTACTGCAGCACCTCTCCGGTCTTCAGCGGCTCCCGATGCGACAGCACGATGCGCCGCCCCGTCGGCGAGTGCAGCACCAGCCGCAGGTCCTCCGGATGGTCGTGGTCGAGGTCGATGAGCACCTTCAGCGTCCGTACGGTGCCCTCGGCCTCGATCATGATGGTGTCCGCCACCCCGTGCGGATCGCTGTCCGGGATGCGCAGCTCGGGCCGCGACACCGAGGTGAACATGGCCCCGTTGACCCCCGTGGTTCCCGCCCTGAAGCGGATGGCAGGGCCGGGATCGCTGATCGCCGACAGGGTCAGCCCCGACTCGGCGCCGCTCCACAGCAGGCTGGCGGGCACCGTCGAATGTGACAGCGCCGTGCCCGCGACCCGGCTGTACAGGTCGCGGCTGTCGCCCCTGTTGAGGTTGTTCTCCAGGTCGAGGTGGCCGTCGGCCTGGAGCAGCCCGACCTGGTAGTGCCGCAGCGGCGTCCCCTCCTGCAGCTCGTTGGAGCCCCTGGTGTCGCAGTGGTAGACGGCCAGGCCGCTCGACGGCAGGTGCAGGTCGAAGCCGAGCTTGGACCGGTTCTCGACCAGGAAGTACTCCGACGGCACGCCCGTCGTGTAGCGGAACACCCGGCGGCAGTCCCCCTGCCGCGCCTCGAACGTGCCGCCCCGGTTCAGGTCCACCTTGTCCGGGCACCAGCCGGCCAGGTCACGCAGGTAGGCGCTGACCGGCGCGGGCGTCTTGCCGCCGTTCAGGTGGTTGCCCGCGCTCATGAGGCAGTACAGGCCGAGGCCCGAGCTGGTGAAGTCGTCGCCGTCGCGGTCGCCGTAGTCGTACAGGTCCGGGAAACGGCAGAGCAGGTGGCCGCTCTCGTGGCAGAAGGTGCCGATGGACAGCTCCTGCGGCCCCGCGCCCATGCTCGTCACGAGGTAGAAGTGCGTGCGCATGTCGCCGAACGTCAGCTCGATGACGCTGTTGTGCGGCCACAGGACGCTGTCCTTGATGTGGCGGCTCTCGCCGGCGTACATGATGGTCACGGCGTCCACGACCTGCTGGCCGAGGGAGTCGTACCTGGTGAGGTCCACGCCCGAGTCGACGGCCGCCTGGAGCGCCTCGGGGACGAGCACGTCGTGGTTCTCCGGTTTTTCGTAGAACGTGATGTCGCGGCTCATCCTGAACGGGCCTGCCACGTCGTTGGTGAACTGCAGCAGGCCGCTCGACACGGTCGCGAAATACTCGTTGACGGAGCAGGCGTTGCCGTTCTCCCGGTAGCCGGGCGCGTTGAGCAGCGCCTCGACCTGCTGCCGGCTGACCGTGGCGGCCTGGTCGGCGAAGTCGACGAGGATCGTCAGCCCGCGTACCGTGCCGACGCTGAGCCTGCGCCCCTCCAGCAGCCCGCCCGTCGGCCCGAACGTCATCGCGGCGTCCGCCGCGGCCTCGGCGGAGAGCGTCCCCGGCCGCTCCATGCGCGCCGCCGCCCTGACGGCGCCGGACTCGCGCAGGTGGCGCGGCACGTCGCCGGGCGCGTCGCGGGAGTCGATCCGGACCCCCGTGGAGTGCAGGCGCCCGTCCTTCAGATCGGCGTAACAGTAGGCGCCGGTCGCGGCGTCGTAGACGGCGGTGAAGCCGTCGGGGGTCTCGTAGCGGGCGTAGTGCTCGTCACCGAAGACGACGAGCCGCACCCTCTCGCCGTCCGCCTGGGTGAAGCTGAGTGTCTCTCCGAATATGGCGCTCATCGAAGCCTCCGGTCCATGGTGGGAGATTTCTCCGATCGTCGCCGCGGCACGTGGGTCCTGACCTGAGTAGCCCCCTACTCAACAGGCCGTCACGCGGTCACGTAGTCCGCGATGATCACTGTGGCGTCGTCGGCCGGCTCGGCGGCGGCCATCTCGTCGTACAGGCGGTCCAGGCAGGCGACGGGGGAGACGGCGTTGCTGACCAGCTCCGTGACGCGCGCGGCCCCGAGCGCGCGGATCACGCCGTCCGTGACGATGACGATCCGGTCGCCCGGACGCAGCGGCACGGAGCCGATCTCGGGGTTGAGCGCCGAGGGCAGGCCGATGCCGCGCAGCAGCGCGCCGTCGTCGAAGGAGTGCGAGGTGGTGAGGGGCTGCGGCGTCCCGCCCTTCGGGCAGTGCCAGATCGCGCCGTTGCCGATGTGGGCGAAGCGCAGCCGCGGGTACTCGCCCCTGTCGAGCACGACCACGTCGAGGGTGGTGGCCAGGTTCGGCATCGCGGGGTTGCGCAGCGCCGCGGTGCGCACGGCGCGGTGCGCGGCCTGGGCGCACTCGTCGAGGTCCTCCTCCCGCGTCCCCATGTGCTGCGGCCGGGTCGCGACCACCGCGCCCAGTGCCAGCGCGGCGGCGGCGTGCCCCGGTTCCGCCCCGCCCGCGCCATGGGCCGCTGCCACGAGCCGCTCCTGGATGACGTACGCGTCCGAGGGCCGCCCACCCGAGCCCTCGTACGTGCCGCCCACGGCCATCAGCCGCGGCCGCGCCACCGGCATGCCCGTCGGCCAATTCCCCCGCCGGCCTTGGACGGTCATCACCGACAGACAGCCGACCAAGATCGAGATCACGATGTAAGTCATTGGGGTCCCCTCCCGCCGCGGTGATCGCGACCTGCGCCCAGTACACGCTCATATGAAGGGACGCGACTGACGGCCGATCGGCCGTCGTAGCACTTTGACGGCCGATCAGCCGTCATGCCGCAGAGGCGGGAACCGACGAAGGTTCGGGAAGGCGGTGAAGACCGCAGAAAGCCGGCCCGAGGGACTCAGCCATGCGACCCATGACCCCATATGCCGCCACGTCTGGAGAAATCCATTTCCGTTGCTTTTTACCCACTGTGCCCTGCGTTATCGTGAGACCCGTCTTGTGCTCTCGGCGCGTACGGGCGGCTCATGGCTCAATCCGGCTCCACCAGATACGACTCGGCGACGAGCCAGTTCGACAAGGCCGTCGCGCGTACTGGTGCGGGCGCGCGGAGCGCGGTGGGCTCGGTGGCGGTCATCGCGGCGGTGCTGGGAGCCGTGCCACCGGTCTCCATGGGGTGGCTGGCCCCGATGCTGGCGGTCCATCTCGTGGCGACGGGGCTGTTCCTGCGGGTGCTGTGGCGCAAAGAGCTGCTGCCGGGCTGGCTGGTGGCCGGTGATGTGGCCATCACGGTCGCGCTGTGCCTCGCGCAGCGTCACCTCGTCGCGGAAGACGCCCTCGACACGGGGTCGAGCTGGGTCGCGGGGCTGGTCACGATGACCATCGTCGTCGCCGGGGTCACCTGGCGGATCAAGGTCGCCGTTCCCGTCGGCCTGGGCTTGGCGGCGGCGTTCGCGGTGGGCGTGCGGCTCGCCTCGCCCGCTCATGACGTGTTCGGCACGCTGGGGATCCACCTCGTCCAGCTCACGGCGATCCTGCTGCTGATGACGCTGCTGCGGCGCTCGTCCGCCGCGACCGACGCCTTCCTGAAGGAGAGCGCGCGGGCCGGGATCGCGCTCATGGTGGAACGGCTGCGGCGCGAGGACGAGCTGCGGCAGGTCGGCAGCATCCACGAGACGTCGCTGCACACGCTGACCATGGTCGGCCTCGGCACCTACGAGGAGCCCTCCCCCACCCTGCGCGCCCAGGTCGTCACGGACCTTTCGGCGCTGGAGAAGCTGCGCGACACCCCGCAGGCCGACTCCGCGCTCATCGCCCTGGACACGCTGCTGGACGAGGTGGCCGGGCGGGCGACCGGCCTGGACGTCCACAAGCGCCTCACGCCGGAGACGGTGCCGGGGAACGTGGCCGAGCACTTCGCCCGCGCCGTCACCGAGGCGCTGGCGAACATCGCGCTGCACGCCGGCGTACGCGAGGCCGAGCTGGTCTCCACCAGGAGCGGCGGCGAGGTGCGGGTCGAGGTCGCCGACTCGGGCCGCGGGTTCGACCAGCACCGGTTGCCGCCCGACAGGTTCGGCGTGCGGGGCTCGATCCTCGACACGATGCGCTCCCTGCCGAACGGCGGCGCCGAGATCTCCTCCGGAGCGCAGGGCACCCGCGTGCAGCTCTGGTGGCGGCCATGACCGAGGAGATCGAGCAGGTCGCGCAGAGGTACGCGCGCTTCACCGCGCTCGGCGCCGCGGTGATCGCCGGGGTGTGGCACCTCGGCTACGACCTCACGGTCACGATCACCGGCTGGAGCTCCTTCCGCTGGCCGATGCTGGCGCTGGTGGCCTGGGTCGTCTACTCCGTGATCTTCGTGATCGCCGCCATGTCGCTGGCCCGCACGTCGAGCGGACCGTCCAGGATCCGCGAGCTCGCCGTCGCCACGCTGGCCGTGGACGTCGCGGTGATCGCCGCCTGCCGGCCGGCCGAGCTGCTCGGCATCAGCGACTGGGGCTGGGGCTCGATCGGCTGGATCGGCGTCATGCTGGTCTGGAACCGGCCGCGCTGGCGGGCCGAGCTGATCGCGTTCCTCGTCGCGAACGCCGCCATCATGCTGACGGCCATGGCCGTGACCGGGATGCTCGACCGCGTGTCCATCGCCAAATACCTGGTGGTCATCGTCGGCGGCATCACCATGCAGCTCGGGTACACGGCGGGCTGCCACATGCTGCTGGCCCGCGCGGAGGACGCCGTGCTGCTGTCGCGCCGCCTGGCCGCCGACGACGCCTGGCGGGAGTCCGCCCAGAGCATCCACGCCGACCGGATCCGCCGGTACGCCGCGATCCGCGACGTGGCGGAGACGCTGCTCACCCAGCTCGCGGACGGGGCCGATCCGGGGGATCCGCGCGTACGCGAGGACTGCACCGCCGGAGCCGCGCGCCTGCGGCGGCTGATCACGGAGCGCGAGGACGTGCCCGACGTCCTGGTGTCCGCGCTGCGCGAGCGCATCGACGCGGCGGAGCGGCGGATGGTCCTGGTGACGGCGCCGCCGTTCGGGGAGCATCTGCCGACGATGCCGGAGGGAGTACGCGAGGACCTGCTAGCAGCGCCACTCAGAGCGCTGGACGGCGCCAGATCCCGGGCCAGGGTCACGGTGTCCGCGATGTCAACCATGGTGAGCGTGGCCGTCGTGGCCGACAACGACGACCTGCTCATCAGCGCGACCTCAGTGCAGGAGGCGAGCGGGGTCGTCGTCACTTATCAGCGGCAGGGAGGGGAGGTATGGGTCAACAGCATCTGGCAGCAGGGCCCATAACGGAGCATGTGACAGGAACGGCCGCCCGGGGTCCCGTGACGGTCGCCCTGGTGGAGGACCATCAGGTCGTCGTGGACGGCGTGCGGTCCTGGTTCAGCGCGCCGGGCCCGGTCGAGCTCGTCGCCCAGGGGCCCACCATCGAGTCGGTACGCGGCACGGACGCGGACGTCCTGCTGCTCGACCTCAACCTCAACGGCACCATGGTCATCGACCGCGTGGGCGAGCTGTGCGGGGGCGGCCAGCGCGTCATCGTCTTCTCCGAGCACGAGGAACCTGAGACGGTGCGCGCCGTGCTGGACGCGGGCGCCTCGGCCTTCATCGGCAAGGGGCGCGCGACGCGCGACTCCTGCCTGGAGACGATCCTGGAGGTGGCGGCCGACCGGCCGAGCGTCACGCCGCCGATGGCCCAGGCGATCGCGACCGACGAGGGGCCGCATCGGCCGCAGCTCTCGGACAAGGAGCGGGCGGCGCTGCTGTACTGGTTCCAGTCCATGTCGAAGGCCTCGGTGGCGGCCCGGATGGGGATCAAGGAACGGACCGTACGCCAGTACATCGACCGGGCGCGCGTGAAGTACGCGGCGGCGGGTCGTCCCGCGCCCACCAAGGAGAAGCTGCTCATCTGTGCCATCCAGGACGGACTGCTCCAGCCCGACGAGGTGACGGTGTACACCTCGCTGGCCGCCCGTCCGGGCGTGCCCTAGGTCCCAGGCCCCGGAGCGCCTTCTCGCTCCGGGGCACAGCTTCGGGGTTGAAACTTTCACCCCTGCCGCACCTCCCTGGGAAAGCCCTTTCCGCTGCTCACCCCCACCGGCACCAGGGCACACGGCAGCCGCGCGGGCGTTGACTTCAGCCCGTCATTTGTACGGATTTGTGCGGTCAGCTACCGTCCCCCACCGGGAGCGCTCCTATCTACCGGAACCCCGACCGGAACACGGAGACCGCACTATGCCCCATGCCGCACCGACCCGATGGGCGCAGCGCGCCCTGGCCCTGCTGCTGTCCATGGCGATGCTCTTCGCCATCCCCCTGGCGGACACCGCCCTGGCGCACGGCTCGACCACCGACCCGGCGTCCCGCAACTACGGATGCTGGCTGCGATGGGGCAGCGACTTCCAGAACCCCACGATGCAACAGCAGGACCCGATGTGCTGGCAGGCGTGGCAGGACAACACGAACGCCATGTGGAACTGGAACGGGCTCTACCGGGACAACGTCGCCGGTCAGCACGAGGCCGTCATCCCCAACGGCCAGCTCTGCAGCGCGGGCCACACCTCGGACAGCCGTTACCGCTCCATGGACACGCCCGGCGCCTGGAAGACGACGGCGATGTCGAGCACGTTCAACGTCAGGGTCACCGACCAGGCCCTGCACGGCGCGGACTACATCAAGGTCTACATCACCAAGCAGGGGTACAACGCCCTCACCACGCCCCTCGGCTGGAACCATCTCGACCTGGTCCGTGAGACGCCCAAGTACGCGCCCTCCGGCACGTACATGATCAACAGCCTCAGCAAGGGGTCGCGCACCGGCCACCACGTCATCTACACGATCTGGAAAGCCTCGCACATGGATCAGACGTTCTACTTCTGCAGCGACGTCACCTTCAGCTGACCGGCCTTTCCGTTCCCCAGCCACCGCCGGGCGCCCTCGTGCGTCCGGCGGTGCGCGTCATCGGGGGTGGGTCGACGCGCGTACGGCCAGCTCGATCGGGTGCAGGCGCTCCGTCCCCGCCGGCGCTGCCCCGGAGAGCAGCTCGAACAGCAGCTCGGCGCAGCTCGCCCCGGCCTCGCGCGGGCGCAGGTCGATCGCGGTGATGGGCGGGTCGGCCAGCCGCGTGCCGGCGCTGTCGACGCAGGAGGCCAGCAGGACGTTCGCGCCCGCCTCCCGCAGCAGCGGGGCGACCTCGGTGGCCGCCCCCGCCGGGGCGCAGACCAGCGCATCCATCGGCCCCCCACCGCCCGGCCCGTCGGCCATGGCACCGGACGGGGTGTCGCGTGTGGCACCGGACGGGGTCTCGCGCGTGCTGCCGGGCGGGACGTCGAGGAGGGCGCGGGCGGCGGCGCGGACCTCGTCGCCCGTGGCGTCGAAGGACACCCGCCGCACCAGCGGCAGCACCCCGTGCGAGCCGCACCAGTCCAGGTAGCCCCGGTGAACGCTGGCCGCCCAGTCGCTCTCGTCACCGGCCACGATGAGCCCAGGCCGGGTCGCGCCCGACTCGCGCAGGTGGTCGAGCAGCCGGGCGAGCATCGGGGCGTGATCCGACCACACCACCCCGTCCGCCTGCCTGGCGCCGGGGAACCGCTCGCAGGAGACCGTCGGCAGCCCCGTGCCCATCAGGCTCTCCACCACCGGATCGCCCCCGAGCGGGTCGCCGAGCACCAGCCCGTCCACGCGCGGCGCCCGGGCACGGCGCTGGCCCGAGGTGATCAGTGTGACGTCGTAGTCGTGCCGCGCCGCCTGCTCGACGACGCCGAACACGAACGACATGTAGTAGGACGATCGCGTCAGGACCTCGGGCACGTGCAGGCCGATGGTCCCGGTGCTGGCCTTGCGCAGGTGCCTGGCCGAGCCGTTGGGCACGTAGCCGAGCCGCTCCGCCACTCGCGCGACCGTCTCCCGCGTCGCCTCCGACACGCGCCCGGATCCGCGCAACGCGTCGGAGGCCGTCGTCTTGGAGACCCCGGCCTCCCGGGCCACGGTGAAGATCGTGACCGGCTCGTCTGCTTGCACGCCCCGATGGTAGCGGCCTGCCCGCGAGCTCCCGCCCGCCCGGTGTCCCAACCCCGCCCGAGATCCCGCTCGCGGGCAAGGACCCGTCCTCCCGGTTTCGCTCACCCGTGAGAACCCGTCCTCCCGGTTTCGCTCACCCCGGGAACCCGCCCTCCCGGGGCTCCGCATGCCCCGGAAGGCCCACCGGCACGGGGTTCTGCTCGTTCGCGAGGGTCCGGCCGGCCGGGCCGGTCCGGTAAACGATGTGTTTCGCCTTGACCCAAGGTCTTGTCCTACTTCCGCCCTCGCAATTATGTTAGCCCGACATTGCCGGAACGTTCCGGCAGCAGAAAGGGGCGGAACGTTGCACCTGTCCACCGGTAAGCACCCTCATCCTCTCGACCCGCTCGCCGCGCAGGAGATCGACGAGGTCAGGCGGGTTCTGATCGACGAGGGCCTGCTGAGTGAGACGGTGCGGGTCGCCTATCTCGGCCTGGAGGAGCCCAGGAAGGACGCGGTCCTGGCGTACGAGCCGGGAGCCGAGCCGGCCCGCCGCGCCCGCGCCCTCCTCCTGGACCTCGCCACCGAGCAGTCCGAGGACGTGATCGTGTCGATCAGCGCCGGCCGGGTCGAGGAGCGCAGGCCGATCGACCCGATCACCGACGGCCAGGTCCCGATGCTGGACGAGGAGCACGCCCTGGTCAGGCGGGTGCTGCGGGAGGACGCCGGCTGGGCCGGGGCGCTCGCCCGCAGGGGCATCGACGACCCCGCGACCGTCTACCTCGCCGCCCTGAGCGCCGGCCACTTCGAGCTGCCCAAGGAGGAGGGCCGCCGGGTGGCCAGGGTGCTGGCCCACCTGATGCCCACCCCCGACAGCCTTCCGTGGGCCCACCCGGTGGACGGCCTGGTCGCGTACGTGGATCTGGTCAAGGGCGAGATCCTGGAGATCGTCGACACGGGACCCCAGCCCATCCCCGCCGAGCCCGGCGACTACCACCAGGGCCCGCACAGGACCTCGCAGAAGCCGATCCACATCACCCAGCCGGAAGGCCCCAGCTTCACGGTCGACGGCCCCCTGGTCACCTGGGAGAAGTGGAGCCTGCGCCTCGGGTACGACATGCGCGAGGGCCTCACCCTCCACCAGATCGGGTTCGAGGACGGCGGGCGCACCCGGCCCATCGTCTACCGGGCCTCGGTGGCCGAGATGATGGTCCCGTACGGCGACCCGAGCCCGATCCGCTTCTGGCAGAACTACTTCGACACCGGCGAGTACCAGCTCGGCAAGCTGGCCAACTCCCTGGAGCTGGGCTGCGACTGCCTCGGCGAGATCACCTACTTCGACGCGGTCGTCACGGACGGCGCGGGCGTGCCCAAGGTGATCACGAACGCGATCTGCATGCACGAAGAGGACTACGGCGTGCTGTGGAAGCACACCGACCCGGCCAACGGCTCCAGGGAGACGCGCAGGCAGCGGCGCCTGGTGATCTCGTTCTTCGTCACGGTCGGCAACTACGACTACGGCTTCTACTGGTACCTCTACCTCGACGGCACCATCGAGCTCGAGGTGAAGGCCACCGGCATCGTCTTCACCGGCGCCTACGACGACCGCGCCGCGCCCTACGCCTCGGAGGTCGCGCCGGGGCTGGCGGCACCGTACCACCAGCACCTGTTCAGCGCCCGGCTGGACATGACGGTGGACGGCGTGGCCAACGCCGTGGACGAGGTGGAGGCGGCGCGGGCCGAGAGCCCGTACGGCAACGCGTTCGGCCGGGCCGTCACCCGGCTCCGCACGGAACAGCAGGCCAAGCGCGACGCCGACCTGAAGGCGGAGCGCACCTGGCACGTCGTCAACCCCTCGGTGCGCAACCGTCTCGGCCACCCGGTCGGCTACGCGCTGTTCCCGGAGGGCAAGCCCACCCTGATGGCCGCCGAGGGATCCTCGATCCACCGCAGGGCGGAGTTCGCGACCAGGCATCTGTGGGTCACCCGCTACCACCCCGCAGAGCGCTATCCCGCCGGGGACCTGGTCAACCAGCATCCCGGCGGCGCGGGCCTGCCCCTCTACACCAGGGCGGACCGCGACATCGACGGGCAGGACATCGTGCTCTGGCACACGTTCGGCCTGACGCACTTCCCCCGCACCGAGGACTGGCCGATCATGCCGGTCGACACCTGCGGGTTCACTCTCAAGCCGGTCGGCTTCTTCGACCGGAACCCCACGCTCGACGTCCCGCCGAGCGCCGCCGAACGTTCCTGCCACTAGAGGAGAAGAGGCCCATGCGTCCCATACGCCTGGCCTGCGGTGTCACGGCCGCGCTGCTGGTCTCGGCCTGCGCCGCCACCGGAACGACCAGCACCCCGCCCGCCGCCACCCAGGAGACCGCCGCCCCCGGCTACCTCGCCGTCGCCGATCAGGCGCTCCCGGCCGGTGGCACGCTCAACCTGCAGGTGCACATCGACAGCGGCGCGGCCACCGGGTACGACCCGCAGCTCGCCGACGTCGCCACCACCTGGCAGCTGCTCTCGCTGTCCTACGAGACGCTGGTCACGATCGGCCCCGACTTCAGCGTCCAGCCGATGCTGGCCGAGAAGTGGGACACCCCCGACCCCAAGACGTACGTCTTCCACCTGCGCAAGGGCGTCACCTTCTCCAACGGCAGAGAGATGACGGCCGACGACGTGGTCGGGAGCCTCAAGCGGCTGCTGGCCTCCAAGTCGGTGTGGCGCGGCCAGCTCGGCCCGGTCGAGTCGGTCACCAAGGACGGCGACGGCAAGGTCAAGGTCACGCTGAAGGAGGCGTACACGCCGTTCCTGGCCGCGCTGGCCAACGTGCCCGCCGCCGTCCTGCCGATGAAGGAGATCGACGACAAGTCGGTCGATCCGGCCACCACACTGCTCGGCACCGGCCCGTACGTGGTCGAGAACCACCGCCAGGACGTGTCGTGGACGTTCAAGCGCAACGACAAGTACTGGTCGAAGGACAAGCCGGCGGCCGACGCGCTCAACATCACGATCGCCCCGGAGGAGGCCGCGCGCATCGCCTCCCTGCAGAACGGCAGCGCCGCCCTGGCCACGCTGGGCAACGTCGACTCGGCCACGATGCTGGCCGGCGCCAAGAACGTCCAGGTCGTCACCCAGGCCACCACGGACTTCTACTACCTGATGCTCAACACCCTGGCGCCGGGCTCCAAGCTCGCCGACCCCAAGGTGCGCCAGGCGATCAACATCGCGCTCGACCCCCAGCAGATCGCCGACGTGGCGCTCGGCGGCAAGGGCAAGCCGACCGCCGTCACCCCGGCGGGCCTGCCGGGCGCCTGCGACCCCGCCGCGCTCCCGTCGGCGAAGCAGAGCCTGGACGAGGCCAAGAAGCTGCTGGCCGAGGCGGGGGCGCAGAACCTGACGTTCACGCTCAGCATCTTCGCCACCGAGCCGGCCCCGGCCGTCGCCCAGGTGATCCAGCAGAACCTCCAGCAGGCCGGCATCACCGTCAAGATCGAGCAGATGGACGAGGCGAGCTGGTCGGGCAAGGTGTACGGCAAGGCGCCCGCCGAGTTCGACGCCGCTCTGTCCTGGTTCGCCGGCTACGCCGACCCCGGCATGGTCACCAAGTGGTGGAACCCGGAGACGGCCGGCTTCAACGTCGGCTTCATGAAGCCCGACAAGGACCTCAACGCGCTCATCGACGCGGCCGGCAAGGAGCCCGCGGGCGCCGCGCGGGACCAGGCGCTGGCCGCCGTCTGCGCCAAGGCCGACGCGGACGCGCAGATGATCCCGCTGGTCACCAGGCCCGCCACGGTCGCCTTCAGAGGCGACGCGCTGAGCCCCAGCCTGTACGCCACCGAGGGCTACGGCAACGTGCTGCGCCTGGTCGCCGACGCCCGCGTGAAGAAGACCCAGTAGCCATGCGGTTGCTGATGTGGTGGTCAGGCCGGGCGCTCAGCTCGGCCGCCACACTCCTGGGCGTCTCCGTGCTGATCTTCGCCGCCGTGCGCCTGATGCCCGGCGGCTTCGCGGAGACCGTGCTGGGACCCTTCGCCACGCCGGAGCAGAAGGCGGAGCTGGCCACCCGTTACGGCCTGGACCAGCCGGTGTTCCTGCAGTACGGGCACTGGCTGGCCGCCGTCACGGGCGGCGACTTCGGCGTCTCGATGATCAGCCGCCAGCCGGTCGGCACGGAGCTGCTGGCCCGCCTGCCGGTGACCGCCGAGCTGACCGTGCTGGCGGTGGCCGCCAGCGTGCTGGCCGGGGTGCCGCTGGGCGTGCTGACCGCCGTCCGCACCCGCCCGGCGCGTAATAAGGGCGGCGCAGGGGGAGGTACGGTGGGCCGGCTGCTCAGCGGGCTGGGCGTCAGCGTGCCGGAGTTCGTGCTGGGCAGCCTGGTGGTGTTCGTCTTCTCCCGGTACGCGCTCGGCCTGGAGGTCGGCTCCTGGGTGCCGATCGGCCAGGACCCCGTCGCGAACCTGGCCGCCATGATCCTCCCGGCCGCCGTGCTGTCGATCTTCTCCATCTCCGTGACGGCCAGGACGACCCGCGACGCGGTCATGGGCGTGCTGGTCGAGCCGTACGTCACGGCGGCCGTCGGGCGTGGCGAGTCGCCGTGGTTCATCGTCAGGCACCACATCCTGCGCAACGCCGCCACCCCGGTGGTCACGCTGCTCGGCACGATCACCGCGTACCTGCTGGGCGGGACGCTGATCGTGGAGCACGTGTTCAACCTGCCGGGCGTCGGCTCGTACATCGTGCAGGCCGTCGGCCGCCGCGACTACGCGGTGGTGCAGGCCGGGGTGCTGCTGGCGGCCGGGGTGTTCATCGTGATGAACGTGCTGATCGACCTGCTCGTCGGAGTGCTCGACCCCAGGCTCGGCGTGCTGGCGGGAAGGCGATCATGAAGGCGGCGTCGGTTGGGACGGCGTTCATGAAGACGGCGTCCATCAGGGCTGGGAGGCGCGCATGAAGAGGCTCGGCTTGGACCGGCTTTCCGTCGCCGGGCTGGTGTGCCTGCTGGTGCTCGTGGTGTTCGCGCTGGGCAGCCTGGTCGGCGCCGGGGGAGACCCGGACGCGATCGTCGGCCCGCGCCTGCAGCCGCCGGGGCCCGGCTGGTGGCTGGGCACCGACAATTTGGGCCGCTCGGTGCTGCCCAGGGTCATGGAGGGCGTCGGCACGACGCTGCTGCTCTCGTCGATCGCCGTGCTGCTGACGGCGGCGTTGAGCGCGACATTCGGCATCATCGCCGGATACCGTGGCGGTTACCTCAACGAACTGGTGATGCGCCTGGTGGAAGTGCTCTACTCCTTCCCCGCCATCGTGCTCGCGATCCTGGTGGCCGCCGTGCTCGGCCCCGGGCAGCTCGCCGCGCTGGCCAGCATCGTGCTGGTGACGATCCCGCTGATGACCCGCCTGGTGCGGGCCGCGGCCGTGGCCGTGTCCCAGCGCGATTACGTCACCTCGGCGGTCATCAGCGGCGCCCGGCTGCCGCGCGTGCTCGGCCGCCACGTGCTGCCGAACGTGGCGGGCACGATCGCGGTGCAGGGCACGTACGCGCTGTCCGTCGGCATCGCGGTCGAGGGCGGGCTGAGCTTCCTCGGCTTCGGCGTGCAGCCGCCGCAGGCCTCGCTCGGCGTGCTCATCCAGCAGGGCGGCACGTACATGATCGCCGCGCCCTGGCTGATCCTCGGCCCCGGAGTCGTGCTGGTGCTGGCGATCCTGTCGATCAACGTGGTGGGCGACGGCCTGCGCGACCGCCTCGAACCCCGGGAGACGAGGTCTTTGACATGAGCCTTCTCACCGTGCGCAACCTGGTGATCGACTATCCGCAGACGCGGGCGCTCGACGGGGCCGACCTCGACCTCCGGCAGGGCGAGACGCTCGGCCTGGTCGGCGAGAGCGGCTCGGGCAAGTCCACGCTCGGCTCCGCCGTCGGGCGGCTGCTGCCGGGCACGGCCGTGCGCTCCGACGGGGAGGTGACCGTTGCCGGGGAGCCGGTGTTCGACCTGCCTCCCGGCAGGCTGCGCCACCTGCGCAAGAAGCATCTCGGGTTCGTCTTCCAGGACCCGATCGCCTCGCTCGACCCGACGATGCGCGTCGGGGCCCAGCTCAGGCTGGTGCTCGGGCGCGGCGCCGACGTCGGCTTCCACCTGGGGCGGGTCAAGCTCGACGACGCCCGCGTGACGCGCGCGTACCCGCACCAGCTCTCCGGCGGCATGGCGCAGCGGGTGGCCATCGCGATGGCCATGGCCACCGCGCCCGAGCTGCTCGTCGCCGACGAGCCGACCGCCGCCCTGGACAGCCAGGTGCGTGAGGAGGTGCTGAACGTGGTCTTCTCGCTCGCCGCCGACGCCGGGACGAGCATCCTGTGGCTCAGCCACGACCTGCCCGCCGTCGCGCGCCGCTGCGACCGGGTCGCGGTCATGTACGGCGGCCGCGTCGTCGAGAGCGGCCCCGCGCGCCAGGTGCTCGGCGACCCCGCCCACCCCTACACGGCGGCGCTGGCCAGGTCGGCGCCCGCCGCCGCGGCCCGTGGCACCCGCCTGGAGCCGGTGCCAGGCCGCCCGCCCGTGCTCACCGGAGCGGCACCCGGCTGCGCCTTCGCGCCGCGCTGCCCGTTCGCGGTCGAGCGCTGCGAGCACGAGCGCCCGGCCCCGGTCCGGATCCGCGAGCAGGACGTCCTCTGCCACCGGGCGGGGGAGCTGGAGGCGCACATGACGGCAGGCCGGCGGCCGGAGGTGACCGCATGATCCTCGAACTCGACGATGTCACCGTCACGTTCACGGCGGGACCGCCGCTGCGGCGCATCCACCTGAACGCCATGCGGAACGTGTCCCTGTCCGTCGCCGAGGGCGAGACCCTCGGCCTGGTCGGCGAGTCGGGCTCGGGCAAGACGACCACGAGCCGGGTCGCGCTCGGCCTGCAACGGCCCACGAGCGGCGCCGTCAGATTCGACGGCCGCCCCTTCCCCAAGCGGCGGCGCGAGCTGGCCGGCCGCATGCAGGCCGTGCTCCAGCACCCGCACTGGTCGCTCAACCCCAGGATGCGCGTCGGCCAGAGCGTGGCCGAGCCGCTGGCCGTGCTGGGCCGCCCGGCCGGTGACGCCGTCACCGGCATGCTCGAACAGGTCGGGCTCGAAGCCGCGCTGGCCGGACGCTACCCGCACGAGCTGTCGGGCGGCCAGCGGCAGCGCGTGTCCATCGCCCGCGCGCTGGTCACGAAGCCCAGGTTCATCGTGTTCGACGAGGCGGTCAGCGCGCTCGACGTCTCCGTGCAGGTGCAGATCCTCAACCTGATCAAGGACCTGCAGGCCGAGTACGGCTTCAGCGCCCTGTTCATCTCCCACGACCTCGGCGCGGTCCGCTACGTCGCCGACCGGATCGCGGTCATGCGCGCCGGCGAGATCGTCGAGACCGCCGACACGGCCACCTTCTACACCGATCCGGCCCACGAATATTCGAAGCAGCTTTTGGAGGCCCTATGAATGCCCCAATGGATGACACAGTGGATGACACAGTGAACGACGCTGTGACCGACGGGCACCGGCTCGCGCGGCCGTCCGAGTTCGCGCCCGGCGTCCCGCGCAACGCGGACCTGCCGCTGACGCCGCAGGCCAGCCCGGGGCGTGGATCCGTCGCGTTCGACCTGCCCGGCGTGTTCGTCGGCACGGCCGAGTACGGCGAGGGCCCGACCGGCTGCACCGTGATCCACCTTCCGGCGGGCGCCCGCACGGCCGTGGACGCGCGCGGCGGCGCGGTCGGCATGAGCGGCGGCTACGACTACAACCACGCGATCTGCCTGGCCGGCGGCTCGGTGTACGGGCTGGCCGCCGCGGCGGGCGTGAGCGACGAGCTGCTGGCCCGCCGCGACAACCGCACCAAGTGGGACGAGCTGCAGCTGGTGTCCGGGGCGGTGATCTACGACTTCTCCACCCGCGACACCGCCGTCTACCCCGACGCCGAGCTGGGCCGGGCCGCCCTGCGCAACGCCGTCGAGGGCGAGGTCCCCGTCGGCCGGTGCGGCGCGGGACGCACGGCGAGCGCGGGCAAGGTCGACTTCGGCCGGGCCGAGTTCGCCGGGCAGGGAGCCGCGTTCGGCACGTTCGGCGCGGCCAAGGTGCTGGTGGCGACGGTGGTCAACTCCGTCGGCGCGGTGATCGACCGGCAGGGCCGGGTCGTGCGCGGCAACTACCACGAGGACCTCGGCGCCCGCCGCCACCCGAGCGAGGACTACGCGGAGCTGATCGACGGCCCGGCCGTCATGGGCAACACCACGCTGACCGTGATGATCACCAACGTGAAGCTGACCGACGTCGAGCTGCTCCAGATCGGCCGCCAGGTGCACAGCTCGATGCACCGGGGCATCCAGCCGTTCCACACGCTGACGGACGGCGACACGATGTTCGCCATGACGACCGACGAGGTCGAGCTGACCGGCGTCAAGCCCACGGGTCTCGGCACGCTGGCCTCCGAGGTCGCGTGGGACGCCATCCTGAGCGCCGCGGAGTAGGGCGTGTACACCTTCCCCCGCTATGCCGCCGCCGGCCCCGAGCAGGTGGCCGGCCTGGTCAGGCAGAACCCGTTCGCGCTGGTCGTCAGCTCGGCGGACGGCGTTCCGGTGGCCACGCACGTCCCCGTCGTCGTCGAACGCCTCGAAGAGGGCCGGTTCGAGGGCGGCACGCTGCTCGGCCACATGGCCCGCGTCAACCCGCACTGGCGCTCCTGGGAGTCCGGGACCGAGGTGCTCGTGGTGTTCTCCGGGCCGCACGGCTACGTCTCGCCCACCGTGTACGCCACCGACCCGGCCGTCCCCACCTGGGACTACGCCGCCGTCCACCTGACCGGCCGGGTCGAGGTGATCGGCGACACGCTGGACGTGGTCGAGCGGACGGTCTCCGCGGTGGAGTCGCTCCGCGAGCCCGCGTGGGAGCCCACCCCGGCGTCGAGGGAGAGGTTCACCGCGCTGCTGCCGGGGGTAGTGGCATTTCGCGTTCATGTGCGTACGGAGCAGAGCATGTTCAAGCTGAGCCAGGACATCGACGAGGAACGTTACGAGCGGGTCCGCGACTCGTTCGCGGCCGACAATCCGGGGCTCGCCGACCTGATGGATCGTTCATGACATTTCCCACGTTCACCTCCACCCAGACCGACCCCCACGCCCGCGGCAAGGAGCTGGGCACCCACCGCCGCAAACAGATCACCGGCAACCTGGCCGGCTACACCGACCTGTTCGAGACCGCAGGAGCCACCCCCGCGCAGGTGCGCGTGTGGGGTGAGCGGGCGCTCGACCGCTGTGCCGGCTGGGCGCCCAGGCTGGCCGAGGAGATCACCGGGATCGCGGCGGGCGCCGGGCTGGAGCCCTGGCAGGTCGCGGTCGTCAACGCCCGCACCGAGATCCTGGCCGCCATCGACGCGACCGGCGAGGGGGAGTGCTCCACCTCGGTCGTCCTGCCGGGCGGCGGCCTGCCCCCGCGCACCGTGCAGACCTGGGACTGGCACGACCACCTGCGGGACGCGCCCATGCTGTGGGAGCTCGAACCCGCACCCGGTCACGTGGTGCGCACGTTC
Organism: Nonomuraea rosea; assembly: GCF_039539705.1. NCBI lineage: Bacteria > Bacillati > Actinomycetota > Actinomycetes > Streptosporangiales > Streptosporangiaceae > Nonomuraea > Nonomuraea rosea. The sequence goes on from NZ_BAABDQ010000002.1 coordinate 434,476, forward strand.
ACCGAGGCCGGGGCGCTGGCCAAGATCGGGATCAACACGGCGGGGCTCGGCATCCACTTCAACATCCTGCGCCACGACACCGACACCGCCGACGTCGGCGTGCCGGTGCACCTGATCGCCCGCAGGATCTTGGACGAGGCGGCCACCGTCGAGGAGGCCGCGGACATCGCGCGCTCCGCCACGGTCTCGGCCTCCACCGTGATCACGGTCGTGACCGGCTCGGAGGCGGCCTCGATCGAGATCTCGCCTGCCGGCGTCGCCGTCGTGCCGCCCGGGCCCGACGGCGTCCTGCTGCACTGCAACCACTTCCTCGACCCCGCGCTGGCGGTGGGGGAGCGGCACGCCACCGAGCGGCCCGGCACGTACATCCGGCATCGGCACCTGCGTGACAACGTCGAGGGACTGAGCGGGGAGGACCTGACGGGGCGGGCGCTGACCATGCTCAGCCACGGTCCCGACGACGCGCCCGTGTGCGCGCACCCCGACCTCAGCCAGCCGCTCAACCAGCGGTGGGAGACGCTGGCCACGATCGGGCTCGACCTGCCCGCCCGGCGGATGCGGGTGCACCAGGGCGGCCCCTGCCAGGTCACCGAGGCGACCTGGCAGGTGTTCTGAGCTCTTCCTGAGCCGGGGCCCTGTTTGAAGGGCCCCGGCTTGAAGGTGAGGCTCTACTTGAAGGCGGCGACGCCGGTCAGCGCCTTGCCGACGACCAGCGAGTGGATCTCCGAGGTCCCCTCGTAGGTCAGCACCGACTCCAGGTTCACCGAGTGCCTGATCACCGGGTATTCGAGGGTGATGCCGCTCGCGCCGAGCAGCGTGCGGCACTTCCTGGCGATGTCCAGGGCTTCACGCACGTTGTTGAGCTTGCCGACGCTCACCTGCTCGGGGGTGAGCGTGCCGGCCTCCTTCAGGCGGCCGAGGTGCACCGCGAGCAGCAGGCCCTTGCCCAGCTCCAGCGCCATGTCGGCGAGCTTCTCCTGGGTGAGCTGGAAGGAGGACAGCGGCTTGGCGAAGACCTCGCGCTCGCCCGCGTACGCGATGGTCGTCTGCAGGCAGTCCAGCGCCGCCCCCATCGCCCCGAAGATGATCCCGAAGCGCGCCTCGTTCAGGCAGCCCAGCGGCCCGCGCAGGCCCCTGGCCTCGGGCAGCATCGCGTCGGCCGGCAGGCGGACGCCGTCGAGCACCAGCTCGCTCGTCACGCTCGCGCGCAGCGAGATCTTGTGCTTGATGTCGTTGACGGTGAAGCCCGGCGTGCCCGCGGGGACCAGGAAGCCTCTGACGCCCTCGTCCGTGCGCGCCCACACGACCGCGACGTCCGACACTGAGCCGTTGGTGATCCACATCTTGGTGCCGTTCAGCACCCAGTCGCCGCCCTCGCGCTTGGCCGTGGTGCGCATGCCCGCCGGGTCGGAGCCGAAGTCGGGCTCGGTCAGGCCGAAGCAGCCGATGCGCTCGCCGGCCGCCATCGCGGGCAGCCACTCCTGCTTCTGCTCCTCGCTGCCGTACTTCCAGATCGCGTACATGGCCAGCGACCCCTGCACCGACACCAGGCTGCGCAGGCCGGAGTCGGCGCCCTCCAGCTCCAGGCAGGCCAGTCCGTACGACACCGCGCCCATGCCGGCGCAGCCGTACCCGTCCAGGTGCATGCCGAGCACGCCGACCGAGCCGAGCGTGCGGGCCAGCTCGCGGGCGGGCAGCTCCCCGGTCTCGAACCAGTCCGCGACGTGCGGCCGGATCTCCCGGTCGCACACGCGCCTGACCGTGGTCCTGATCTCGCGCTCCTCCTCGGTCAGCAGCGTGTCGAGGGCGAACAGCGCGGTCGGCTCGATCATTGTCCCGGGTCCTCCTATTTTGGATCCAATATTGAAAATCCAATATTACACAGTTAGGGTGCGTTGACCATGGACGTTCTGAATCTCATCGGTGGCCGCTGGGTCGAGGGGGACGGCGAGGAGTTCGCCGACACGAACCCGGCCAGGCCGGCCGAAGTGGTGGCGCGTGGCCGGTTCGCCTCCCCGGAGGAGGTGGGCCGGGCGGTCGCGGCGGCCAGGGAGGCCGCGCCCGGCTGGGCGGCGACCCCGCACCACGCCCGCGCGGCCGTGCTCAACGCCGCCGCCGACCTCGTGGACGCCGCCGCCGAGGAGTGGGGCGCCGAGCTGGCCCGCGAGGAGGGCAAGACGCTGCCCGAGGGCATCGCCGAGGTGCGCGGCTCGGCCCGCATCCTGCGGTACTACGCGGGCGAGGCCGACAGGGAGAGCGGCGAGATCTACGCCTCACCGCGCCCCGGCGAGAACGTCCTGGTCGTCCGCAAGCCGGTCGGCGTGGTCGGGATGATCACGCCGTTCAACTTCCCGATCGTCATCCCCGCCTGGAAGATCGGCCCCGCCCTCAGCTACGGCAACACCGTCGTGTGGAAGCCGTCCTCGCTGGTGCCGGTGCTGGCCTACCGGCTGGCGCAGGCGCTGACGTCGGCCGGCCTGCCGGACGGGGTGCTCAACCTCGTGTACGGCGAGGCGGACGCGGGCTCGGTCATCGTCGGCCATCCCGGCGTGGACGCGGTGTCCTTCACCGGCTCCACGGCGGTCGGCCGGGCCGTCATCGCCCGATGCGGCGAGCTGGGCAAGCCGGTGCAGACGGAGATGGGCGGCAAGAACGCCTCCATCGTGCTCGCCGACGCCGACCTCGACCACGCGGCGGAGCAGGTCACCCTCGGGGCGTTCCGCTCGACGGGGCAGAAGTGCACCGCGACCTCGCGGCTCATCGTGGCCGACGAGGTCGCCGACGAGCTGCTGGCGCGGGTCGCCGAGCGGGCGGCCCGCCTGGTCGTCGGCGACCCGCTGGACGCGGCCGTCGAGATGGGCCCGCTGGTCAGCTCGGCCGCCCGGGACCGCGTGTCGGCCGGGGTGGCGCGGGCCGTGGGGGAGGGGGCCAAGCCGCTGGCCGGCGGGTCGCCGTCCGAGCTGGACGGCTGGTTCGTGCCGCCGACCGTGCTCGACCTGCCGGGGACCGAGGTGGACTTCTGGCGTACCGAGCTGTTCGGGCCCGTGGTCGGCGCGGTGCGCGCGGCGGGCACGGAGGAGGCTCTGGGGCTGGCGAACCTGAGCGATCACGGCCTGTCGGCGGCCATCTTCACCAGGGACCTCGGGGTCGCGCTCAAGGCCGTCGAACGCCTGGACGTCGGCGTGCTGCACGTCAACTCCGAGTCGGCGCTGACCTTCCCCTACGTGCCGTTCGGCGGGGCCAAGCAGAGCGGGTTCGGGCCCAAGGAGCAGGGGCGGGCGGCCAGGGAGTTCTACACCAGGACGATGACGGTCTACCTCGGGACGCCGGCGTGAGCGGTGCCCTGTCGGGGCTGCTGGTCGCCGACTTCAGCCGGGTGCTGGCCGGTCCCTACGCCACGATGCTGCTGGCCGACATGGGGGCCGAGGTGGTCAAGGTGGAGCGGCCCGGCACCGGGGACGACACCCGCGCCTGGGGGCCGCCGTACGCCGGGGGCGAGGCCACGTACTTCCTCGGCGTGAACCGGAACAAGCGCTCGATCGCCCTCGACCTGCGGGCCGACGTGGAGGTCGCGCGGGCGCTCGCGGCGCGGGCGGACGTGCTCGTGGAGAACTTCAGGCCCGGCACGATGGACCGGCTCGGGCTCGGCTACGACGCGCTGCGCGAGCTGAACCCGGGGCTGGTCTACTGCTCGATCACCGGGTTCGGGTCGGGCGAAGGGGCCGGGCTGCCGGGGTACGACCTGATCGCGCAGGCGGTCGGCGGGCTGATGAGCGTCACGGGCGAGCCGGACGGGCCAGGGACCAAGGCGGGCGTGGCGCTGGTGGACGTGATCACCGGCCTGCACGCGGCGCTGGGCATCCTCGCCGCCCTGCACCACCGCGACCGCACCGGCCGCGGCACCCGCGTCTTCGACGACGGCGTCTCAGGCGGCGCCTCCGGCAGCGTCTCCGGCGGCGTCTCAGGCGGCGTCTCAGGCGGCGCGGAGCGTGCGGCGGGCGGTGCCGGGCAGCGGGTCGAGGTGTCGCTGCTGTCCTCGCTGCTGTCGGCGCTCACCAACCACGCCTCCGCCTACGCGGCCGCCGGGGTCGTGCCGCACGCCATGGGCAACCGGCATCCCAGCATCGTCCCCTACGAGGTGTTCCAGGCCGCCGACCGGCCGATCGTGATCGCGGCCGGCAACGACCGCCAGTTCCAGGCCCTGTGCAAGGCGCTCGGCCGCGAGGACCTCGCCGCGGACCCCCGCTACGCCGTCAACGCCGCCCGGGTGGCCGCCCGCGACACCCTCGTCGCCGACCTGACCGCCGCCCTCGCCACCCGTACGGCGGACGAGTGGTTCGAGCGGCTCACCGCCGCCGGGGTGCCCTGCGGCCCGATCAACGACCTGGCCGCCGCCTTCGCCCTGGCCGAGGACCTGGGCCTGGAGCCGTCCGTACGGATCGACGGGGTCGGCCAGGTCGCCAATCCGGTACGCCTGAGCGCCACCCCGCCCACCTACCGCCGCCCGCCGCCCGCGCTCGGACAGGACGACGCGTGGGTCCATGAGATATTGGGGCGGTGATTCCGGACGAGGCACGACGCAGGCCGCCGACGGCCCAGCAGTTCGTGCTGGCCGAGCTGCGCCGCGCCATCACCACCGGCCGGCTACGGCCAGGCACGCCCATCCGGCAGGACGCGCTGGCCGAGGAGTTCCAGGTCAGCCGCGTCCCCCTGCGCGAGGCGCTGAAGACGCTGCAGGGCGAGGGGCTGGTCACGTACGAGGCCCATCGGGGCTACTTCGTCGAGACGCTCTCCCTCGACGACCTGCGCGAGGTCTACCGGATCAGGGAGCTGCTGGAGGAGGAGGCCGTCCGCCGGGCCGTCGCCCGCCTCACCGACGCCGACCTCGACCGGCTCGACGCCGCCCAGGAGGAGGTCGAGCGGGCCGCGTCGGCGGGTGACGTGCTGGCCATGGCCACCGCCAACCGGCTGTTCCACATGACGCTGTTCGAGTGCGCGGGCATGCCCAGGCTGGCCCGGCTGATCAGGACCCTGTGGGACGCGACCGACGCCTACCGGTCGATGTACTACGGCGACGCGGGCAACCGCGAGCGCGTCGTCAAGGAGCACCGGGCCACCCTCGACGCCCTGCGCCGCCGCGCCGCCGACGAGGCCGTGGCCACCCTCAACGTCCACCGGGACCACGCGGTCGCCGAGCTAGAGTCCCAGCTCGACTCCTGACCGCCCGGCCAGGCGCCTGACTCAGGCGGCTGGTCCAGTGCGCCTGCTTCAGGGCGCCCGCCTCAGGGCGCCTGCTGGGCTCTCATTCGCCCGCGGTCACGGCTTTCAGCTCGTCGAGCGACTGCCGCATGAGCTGCCCCAGGTCGGGCTGGCCAGGGTCGGCGATCCAGCGTTCAAATGCGATCTTGAAGACGGCGATGCCCGCCTCGGCGGCCAGGCTCGCGGCCGGCTCGGGGACGTCGCGCCTGCGCAACGCGTCCGCGAGCGCGGCGCCGAGCCTGGCGAGCTTGATCAGCTCGCGCTCCTGGAGCTCGGCGTTCGCGGCGATGACGGCCTGCCGCTGCCTGGCGCTCTCGTGGCGCTGCTCGAACAGCTCCGCGACGACGTCGAGGGCCCTGCCGATCGCGTCGATCGGCGTCGTGCCGGCGGGCGCCGCGGCGACGGCGGTCGTGAAGAGCTCCTGGAGCATGCCCGAGCCGCCGAACAGGACCTCGCGCTTGTCGGCGAAGTGCCGGAAGAACGTGCGCTCCGTGAGCCCCGCCCGCTTGGCGATCTCCGTCACCGTGGTCTGTTCGAAACCGCGCTCGCCGTAGAGCGCCAATGCCGCCTGTTCGAGGCGCTCGCGTGACTTCGGCTCCCATCGACCCATGGTCCGATCATAGTTGATGTCAGTCACTGACATGCTCTGCTACTGTGAAGACAGTGACTGACATCAGTCGCTCTCGTGCGCTTCGCCGCGCCCGAGGATGGGCAACTACCCGAAGGATTTCCTCATGCGCGTTTTCGTCACCGGGGCGTCCGGCTGGATCGGCTCCGCCGTCGTCCCCGAGCTCATCGACGCGGGCCACCAGGTCACCGGCCTGGCACGTACGGACGCCGCGGCCACCGCTCTCACCGCGGCCGGGGCAGAGGTGCTGCGCGGCACCCTCGACGACCTCGGCGTCCTGCGGGACGCGGCCGCCGCGTCGGACGGTGTGATCCACCTCGCCTTCAAGCACGACATCGCCTTCTCCGGGGACTTCCCCGGCGCCGCCGAGGCGGATCTGCGCGCCGTCGAGACGTTCGGGGAGGCGCTCGCGGGCTCCGACCGGCCGCTCGTCATCGCCTCCGGAGTGCTGGGGCTCCGCCCCGGCCGGCCGCTGACCGAACGGGACGGCCGCGACCCCGAGTTCTTCGCCCGCCAGGCCGAAGGCCCGATGTCGCGGGCCGCCACGGCGCAGCTGACCCTCTCCCTCGCCTCCCGTGGCGTCCGCTCGTCGGTCCTGCGGCTGCCCCCGACCGTGCACGGCGAAGGGGACCCCGGCTTCATCTCGATGCTGGCCGGCGTCGCCCGCGCCAGGGGCGTCGCCGGATACCTGGGCGACGGCTCCAACCGCTGGCCGGCCGTGCATCGGCTCGACGCCGCCCGTCTCTTCCGCCTGGCGGCCGAGCAGGCCCCGGCCGGATCGGTGCTGCACGCGGTCGCCGACGAGGGTGTGCCGATCCGCGCCGTCGCCGAGGTGATGGGCCGTCACCTGAACGTGCCGGTCGCCGCGATCCCGGAGCAGGACGCGGGCGGGCACTTCGGCTGGCTGGGCCACGCCGTCGGGCTCGACAGCCCGGCGTCGAGCGCGCTGACCCGCGAGCTGCTGGCGTGGCAGCCGACCGGTCCCGGGCTCATCGACGACCTCGGCAAGGGCCACTACTTCACCGGCCCGGCCGCCTGACCGCGTGGCGGCCTAACTCAGTGTGAGGGCCGAGACGGGCTGGCCTCTGTGGTCGAGCAGGTCCACCTCCGTCCCTGTACGGCCGGGCCGCCACGCCAGCCCCTGCAGGCCGTGATCGGGCACGGGGACCTCCTGTTCCTCGATCCGCACGGCGCCGACCTCGGCGGACAGCCGTACGAAGCCGTAGGTCACCCACCTGGCGGGCCAGTGCAGCCACGGCACGGAGCTGGCGTTGAACCGGGCGCTCTCCCCGGCCTGCGCGTGCCCGTGCAGCGTGTCGGCCCCGAGACGCGGGCGCAGCACGTCCTCGTCGTCGGGATCGGCCGCGAGGGTGCTCCCGGTGCGCAGGCTCCACCGCCCCCCGCGCTTCGGCGACAGCAGCCAGACGTCGAACCAGAACATTCCGACGTCGTCCAGCCGCGCGAACGCCGTCGCCGCCAGCCGGGCTCCGACGTAGAGGGAGAGCGGGGTGAACCGGTGCCGGCCCCCGAGCGTCTCCGGCAGCTCTTTCGGCAGGCCGTGAGCGATCAGCCGGAGGCTCTCGGTGGCCGGGGTGTACCCGAGGTACTGAGTACGGTCCAGAGGTGTCATCATCGTGGGCACTCTCGCCTTCCCGGGGCAGGGCGGCTCGCGATCACCTGTCGCAGGCGTCGCGGCAGCCGCCGAACCGGCCGGTGTCGGGCTTGGTGAAGGGGGTCTGCGCGGTGCCGTCCAACGCGGCCGTCATGGAGTTCTTCCAGATCGGGCCGGGGATGGTGGTGCCGCGGACGTTCGGGTAGCGCTCGCCGCCGATGGTGACGTCGGCGAGCTTGTGCTTGTAGGGCTGATCGGAGTGGCCGAGGCTGACGGCCGCCGCCAGGTCGGGGGTGTAGCCGGCGTACGTGGCGGTGACGTTGGCGTCGGCCGTGCCGTCCATGCCCGCCGCGTCGCGGCCGAGGCCCTTGATCGGGCTCCTGGCCAGCGCGCCCGCCAGCACACCGGTCACGGCGTCGGCGACCGGCGCCTCCAGCACCTGCTCGCACCGCGCGGGGAACGCACGCGTGAAGCCGCCGTCGCCGCGGACCTCCGTGACCACCCGTGGCGCGCAGCGCAGGCCGCGGGCGGCGAGGGTGGCATACGTGCCGGCCACCTCGACGGGGTCCACCTCGTTGATCCCCAGCGCGAACGTCTCGAACTCCTGCAGCGGCGCGCCGTCGGCCCTGGCGAGCCCGAGCCGCTTGGCCATCGTCACGCTCTCGCAGAGGCCGATCCGCTCGGTCAGCTTGAGGAAGAACGTGTTCTCTCCGGCCCACGTGCCCGTCTCCAGGGTGGTGAAGTCATCGTGGCCGCCCTTCTGATCGTTGACCACGCTGAACGTGGGGTCTGCGACGTTCTCGGCCTTGCAGTTCTTGACGGCGGAGTACGCGGCCGCCCGGTAGGACGCCGCGTAGGGGAAGCCGTCGGAGTAGCGCAGGCCGCTCTCCAGCGCCGCGGCCAGCGGATACACCATCGCCGTGCTGCCCTGCTGGAACTTCTGCGCGCCGCCGTGGCTGGTGGCCAGCGCCCTGATCTCCCCGGTGCCGGGAACGACCATGGCCTGGACGGCGACGTACGGGTCGTCGCGGCCGACGTAACGCTCGATGGCCTGCTGGGCGGCCTCCTGCGTGCGCGGGTCGATCGCCGTCCTGATCGTCAGGCCGCTTCCGGTCAGGAGCTTGGCGTCGCTCGCGAGCAGCTCGGCGCGTACCCGGTCGCACAGGTAGGGATAGCGGCTGGCGCCGCACTCGCCGGAGAACTCCTCCAAGGTCGTCCCCTGCGCGTCGATCAGCACACTCGGATGCGTCTCGGCGATCGTGGAAACCAGACGCTCCCTGGCCGGCTCGCCGTCGCCGCGGAGGACCAGGATGATCGCCGCGACCAGCACACCCGCTGCCGTGACACAGATGGAGGCGATACGTAAGGCGCTCACCGGTGGATCTTACGGCGGCGCGGGTCCCCGTGGCGATGCCGTCGAGGACGAGCTTCGGTGCACGGCGGTGCGAGTCCAGTGGCGGCACCGTCGGAGGCCGGGCCGCCGCCTACGGTGGCGCGCGGCCGGCACCGGGACGGTGGCGGCGTAGCGCCGCTCCGCGCAGCCTACGGGCGGCCGCGGGCCCGGGCGGCCAGGTTGACCACGGCGCCGACGACCTCGTCGCCGGTCAGCATGGCCAGGTCGTTGTGCCCGGCGCCGGGGATCTCGACGGCCGTGGCCCGCGCCGCCGCCGCGACCGCCTGGCTGAGCCGCGGGGGCACGATCGTGTCGCGGGTGCCGTACAGGACGACGACGGGCGCGCGTACGCGGGCGATGCGCTCCGCCACCGGGAAGCGGTCCCGCAGCAGTGGCCCGACCGGCAGGAACGGATAGTTCACCCGCCCCGCCGCCGCCAGATCCGTGAACGGCGAGCGCAGCACCAGGCCGGCGGGCGGGCGTTCGAGCGCGAGCCCGGTGGCCACCGCCGCGCCGAGGCTCTCGCCGAAGTAGACGACCGGCACGTCACCGAGGAAGTCGCGGGCGGCCAGGGCGTCGAGCCGCAGCCCCTCCTCGGTCGGCGAGCCGGGATTGCCGCCGTAGCCGCGGTAGTCCATCAGCAGCACCGGCAGGCCGTGTGCGGCGAGTGCGCGGGCCAGCGGCGCGCGGTCCCGCCTGTTGCCCGCGTTCCCGCCCGTGACCAGCACGGTCACGTCGCGGGTGCCGGGCAGGTACCAGGCCGACAGCCGCAGGCCGTCGCTCGTCGTGAACGAGACGTCGCGCGCCCCGGGGACGACCTCGGCGGCCGGCGGCACCGCCGCCCCGTCGGGCAGGTAGATGAGCCGCCGCTGGAACACCCACAGCAGGCCGAGCAGGACGGCCAGCACCGCGACGATCACGATCGCGGTGCGGATGGCCGTCGTCACCCTGCCAACGGTACGAGATTCCTCAGCCGGTGACGATCGCTCCGGCCTGGACCACGTGGCGGATGGTTCCTCAGCCCGTGACGATCGCTCCGGCCTGGACCACGTGGCGGATGTGCGCGGGGTCGGCCAGCACGCCGATGTCCGCCAGCGGGTCGCCGTCCAGCACGAGCAGGTCGGCGTGCGCGCCCACGGCCAGCGTGCCCAGCTCGCCCGCCATCCCGGTCAGCTCGGCCGCGCCGGTCGTGGCCGCCCGCAGCACGTCGATCGGCTGCTGCACCTCGCGGCGCAGCCGGAACTCGTGGTTCTGGTGCCGGTGCATGCCGCCCAGCAGGTCGGTCCCGTACGCCAGCCGTACGCCGCCGCGCGCCGCCCGCTCCAGGGCGACCAGGCCCGCTTCGAGCACCTCGTCCACCTTGCGCCAGCTCCGCTCGGGCAGCCCGAACGCCAGGCCCTCCTCCTTGAGCGCCCAGTACGTCACCAGCGTCGGCACCAGGTACGCCTCGTGCCGCAGGAACAGCTCCACGCTGTGATCGTCGATCAGGTTGCCGTGCTCGATGGAGCGCACCCCCGCCTCAAGCGCCCGGTCGACCGCGCGCGCGGTGTAGGCGTGGGCGGCGACGTAGCGGTTCGCGGCGGTGGCCTCGTCCACGACGGCACGCAGCTCGTCCATGGAGTACTGGGTCGAGTCGATGCGGTCGGTCGGCGAGGCCACGCCGCCGGAGGCCATGACCTTGATGTGGTGCGCGCCCTTGCGCAGCTCGTCGCGGGCGGCGGCGCGGACCGCGTCCACGCCGTCGGCGATCCGCCCGACCCCGGCGCAGCAGGGATGGTCGTCCTGCAGATGCTCGCCCCGGCCGCGGAAGTCGGCGTGGCCGCCGGTCTGGCTCAGCCCCTTGCCGCAGAACAGCAGCCTGGGCCCGCGGATGAGCCCTTCCGCCTGCGCGTCGGCCAGCCCGAAGTCGGCGCCGGATGCGTCGCGGACCGTGGTGAAGCCCCGGCTGAGCATGTCGCCCATGATCCGGGCGCTGTGCGCGGCGACGTAGGAGGGCGACATGGAGCCGAGCGAGCCCAGGTTCGCGGTGGAGGCGGTCACGTGCACGTGGGCGTCGATCAGGCCGGGCACCACGGGGGCGCCCGCCACGTCGATCACCCGGGTGCCGTCGGGCGCGCTCAGCCCGTGGCCGGTCTCGACGATGCGGCCGTCGGCGCAGCGCAGGTCGCCTTCGGCGTACTCGCCCGAGTCCATGTCGAGCAGCAGGGCGTTGCGCAGGAGCAGGCTCACCGCTCACCTCCCTGGAGGGCCGCGCGCAGCGCGGGCACGGCCGACGGGGCCAGCGACCTCGCCGCGGCGACCGACTCCTCGTCGTAGCTGCCCTCGGCGTCGAGGATGTTCAGCACGCCGAGCACCTCGTCACCGTCGATCACGGGCACGTTGATGATCGACCCGCAGCCGAGGCTCTCGATCAGCTCATGGTCGGCGAAGATCTCCCGCACCGCGGCCCGGTCCTTGCCGAAGTACGGCTGCCGCCCCTCGATGCACTGGGTCAGCCAGCCCTGGGCGACCTCCACGGTCTTCTCCCCGCCCACGGGGTACTGCCCGGGATGGCTGCTGTGCACCCGGCGCAGCGCCCGCCGTTCCGGCACCCAGGCCAGGACGGTGAACAACCGCACCCCGACCTCCTGCCGCACCGCCGACTCCAGCTCGGTCAAGCCGCTCACTTACTGGCCTCCTTGGTTGGTTCTGTCAGCTCTTCGAGTGATCGGCCCGCCGTGGACAGGCCGAACACGATCACGCATACCACCCCGGCCACCAGCACCGCCGTGGTCAGGCCGAACACACCGGCGAAGCCGAGGCCGGCCGCCGACAGTCCGATGATCGTCGGAGCCAGGATGCTGCCGACCCGCCCGAAGGCGCTCGACAGGCCGGTCCCGGTGGCGCGGATCCAGGTGGGGAACAACTCGGGGGTGTAGGAGTAGACGCCGGCGTACGTGCCGTTCAGGAAGAACGACAGCACCGCGCCCGCGAGCGTGATCGTCGCCGGGGTGTCCATCTGGGACAGCCAGAACGCGCTGACCGCCGAGCCGGCGAGGTAGATCGCGATGGTGTTCTTGCGGTCCAGCCGCTCCGACAGCCAGGCGGCGGAGAAGTAGCCGGGGATCTGCGCCAGGTAGATGATGATCGAGAACTCGAAGCTCTTGGTCACGGTGATCCCGCGCTGCACGAGCAGGGTGGGGATCCACGAGAAGAACCCGTAGAACGAGAACGTGATCACGAACCACACCAGCCAGATGACCGCGGTCCGCTTGGCCATGGCGGGGCTCCACAGATAGCGCAGCGCGCTGAGCAGGTTCACCTTCGGCGCGTTCGCGGCAGGCGCCGTGGCGGTCTCCGGCACCGGCGGGAGCGGCTGTCCTGTGGCCCGCTCGACGCGGCGTTCCAGGTCGGCGACCACCGACTCGGCCTCGTCCACGCGGCCGTTCTGCAGCAGGAAGCGCGGTGACTCCGGCAGCGAGCGCCGCCACCACAGCAGCATCACGATCGGCAAGGCGGTGATCACCTGCGCGACCCGCCAGCCGTCGTCCATCGTGGGCACCACGAACCGGCCGATCAGCGCGGCCATCACGAACCCGAACGAGAAGAACCCGGCCAGCGCGCCGATGAACCACCCGCGCCGCTTGGCGGGCACGAACTCCGACAGGAACGGCGCGATGATGGCGCTCTCCGCGCCCGCGCCCGCTCCGGCCAGCACCCTGGCGCCCAGGAACACCTCATAGCTCGGGGCGAAGGCGGCGATCACCGAGAAGACGGCATAGAAGGCGAGCGCGTACATCATCACCTTCTTGCGGCCGATGCGGTCGCCGAGCAGGCCTGCCGCGGTCGCGCCGAAGAGGAAGCCGAACGGGGTCGCGGAGCCGATCAGGCCGAGCTGTCCGTTGGACAGTCCCCAGGCCTCCTGCGCGCTCGGCAGCAGGAAGGCGACCACGGCGGAGTCCATGCCGTCGAAGGTGTAGCCGAGCCCGCCGATCAGGAGCAGAACGTAGTGCGGACGGCTCAGCGGTAGCCGGTCCAGACGGGCCAACAAGGTCATCGAACACACCTTTCCCCAGGTCGGGGCACCGAAAGTCGAATTCGAAGCAACATATAGTGCAATACCACTGATTTGCAATACCCTTTGCAAGTCGAGGGTGTTACAAGCGCGTAGCATGTTCCCGGCCGAGGGGGAGGATCACGTGACAGAGCGCGCCACCGACAGCTTCGAGGACTGGCTGCGCGCCCGCGTGCCCGAGCGCGGGCTGCGCGGCAAGGCGGCGGCCGTGCTGGAGGTGCTGCTCTCGCAGCCGCGCCGGGCGTTGTTCGGGTCGGCGGTGGAGCTGGCCCAGCTCGCCGGGGCGAACGTGGCGACCGTGACGAGGACCGCCCAGGCGCTCGGGTTCGCCGGCTGGCCCGCGCTCCAGCAGGAGCTGCGGGCGCGTTACCTGTCCTTGCTCAGCGCCGGCCAGGTCGCCGCCGAGCACAGCGGCACCAGCTCACCGGGCTCCTCGCCCAGCTCCCGGTCGCTCAGCCGCGACCTCGACAGTCTCGCGCTGCTCACCCGCCGCATGGACGAGACGGTGCTGCTCACGATCGCCGAGGCCATCGCCGCCGCGCGCCGCACCGTGATCGTCGCCGACGGCAGCTACGCGGCCGTCGGGCTGGCGCTGGCGCACAACGCCCGGCTGGCGGGCTACCCCGTCACGGCGGTCACCGCCGGCGACGCGGAGCTGGCGAACGCGGTGGCCGCGATCCAGGCGGGCGACGTGCTGGTGGCGATCAGCTTCTGGCGGCTGTACGAGAGCACCGTGCTGGCGGCCAACGTGGCCCGCTCGCGAGGGGTGCGGGTGTTCGCGCTGACGGACGCGGCCAGCCCCGCGCTGGCGGCGGCGGCCGAGGAGGTCGTCATGGTGCCGGCGGAGGGGGAGGCGTTCTTCCCGTCGCTGACGGCGGGGCTGGCGGTGGCGCAGGCGCTGGTCACGCAGCTCGCCGCGGTGGATCCGGCGCGCACGGGAGCCTCCATCGAGGCGGCCGAGGCCATGTGGACCCGCTTCGGCCTCCTCCACCGCCGCCCGCTGGCAGGCGATCACGCCTGACCGCCCGCCAGGTGCTGCGGGGTCAGAGCCAGCTGGCGCGGACGCTGGTGGCCGATTCGTCGGGCGGGGTGGCGAGATGGCCCGCCCGTACGTCGGCCAGCAGCCGGCGTACGGCGTCCACGATCTCCGGCGTACGCTCCTTCAGCCCCGCCACGTCCGCCGCGCTGACCTCGTCGCGATCGGCCCCGACCTCGGCCAGCACGCCCTCGATGTCGGCGAGCCGCGCACTGAGCCACTTCAGCGGCTCCGCCGACAGCTCCTTGTCGAACACCCGCCCGCCCGGCTCCCATCCCTCGACGGCCGGGTGGTGGTGGGTGCGGTCGAAGCTGCCGGGCGTGCCGGTGACCGACTCCAGCAGGTCGATCCGCCAGATGGGCTTATCGACGGTGATGGGGCGCGCCGAGTAGATCGATCCCTTCAGTTCGCCCGGTTCGAGCCTGCGGACCTCCAGGCGGACGCCCCGCTCGGCGCCGTCCTGGTCCTTGCCGGGGTTCGGGTCGACGAAGTAGATGTCGCTCACGGCCACGCCGATCCGTTCGAAGCCGAAGAGGTAGAGCACGGAGAACCACGTCCTTCGCAGATGACCACACGTTCGATTTCAACGTAACCCGCGAGGCCCCGCGCGGTCACGGCGCGGTGCGGCTACCTGATGATCACCGTGTGCTCCCCGGCGGGCACGAGCTCGCCGATGACCGTCGCGCCCGGAACCTCGCCGGCCACCAGCAGCCCTCCCGAGGTCTGCGCGTCGGCCAGCAGCAGCAACTCCTCCTCCGTGACCGGGCCGGCGTCCAGGTGGGGCGACACCCACGCCAGGTTGCGCCGGGTGCCGCCGCTGACGTACCCGTCGCGGACGGCCCCGCGCGCCCCGGCCAGGTACGGCACCGCGGCGGCATCGACGACGGCCGTCACACCGCTCGCCCTGGCCAGCTTGAACAGATGTCCCAGCAGCCCGAACCCGGTCACATCCGTCGCGCAGCGGGCTCCCACCCCTGCCGCGGCGCGGGCGGCGTCCCTGTTGAGGGCGGTCATCGACGCGATCGCCTCGGGGAACACCTCGCCGGTGGCCTTGTGCCGGGAGTTGAGCACGCCGACGCCGAGCGGCTTGCTCAGGCTCAGCGGCAGGCCGGGGCGTCCGGCGTCGAGGCGGAGCAGCCGCTCGGGGTCGGCCAGCCCGGTGACGGCCATGCCGTACTTGGGCTCGGGGTCGTCGATGCTGTGTCCGCCGCCGACCGCGCAGCCCGCCTGCCGGGCGACGTCCAGGCCGCCGCGCAGGACCTCGTGGGCGAGCTCCATGGGGAGCAGGTCGCGGGGCCAGCCGAGCAGGTTCAGCGCGACCAGCGGCTCGCCGCCGACGGCGTAGACGTCGGACAGGGCGTTGGCCGCGGCGATCCGGCCGAAGTCGTAGGGGTCGTCCACGACCGGGGCGAAGAAGTCGACGGTCGAGACCAGGGCGCGGTCGCCGTCGATCCGCACCACGGCGGCGTCGTCACCATGCTCCAGCCCGATGAGCACCGCCGCACCGGGCACGCCTCGCCCCTCGCGGGGGTCGAGTGGGGGGAAGGCGGCGAGGACCGCTTCCAGCTCACCAGGCGGGATCTTGCAGCTGCAACCGCCGCCACGGGCGTACTGCGTAAGCCTGACTTCCGTCATGATCGTCATCGGCTCCTTCGCGGAGAGGTCACGATTGCGGATGGCTCCGCGACCATGACCGTCATATCGTGAAGTATCCGTCCTGGAGGCGCGTGTGTTCTGGTGGGCACCCCGGTCTTCAAAACCGGTGGGCGGCGCACGGCGTCGCCGGCGGGTTCGATCCCCGTGCGCCTCCGCGCGAGGTCCGGCATGAGCGGCGATCCACGACGCCGCATCCCGCGTACCGATGAGGTGCTGGCCGATCCCCGGCTGGCCGGGGCGGCGGCCGGGGGTGCGGGCCGCAGTGCGGTCAAGGCCGCGGTCGTGGCCGCGCAGCAGCGGGCCAGGGAGGGGCGGATCGCCCCGGAGGAGGTCGTGGCGGCGGCGGTGTCCGCGCTGGCGGCGGGGCCGCGACGGGTGATCAACGCCACCGGCGTCCTCGTGCACACGAACCTGGGCCGCGCCCCGCTCTCACCGGCGGCGGTGGCGGCGATGGGCGCCGCGGCCGGGTGTACGGACGTGGAGTTCGACCTGGAGACGGGGGAGCGGGCCCGCCGCGGGCGGACGGTGCTGGCCGCGCTGGCGGCGACCGTGCCCGAGGCGGAGGACGTACACGTCGTCAACAACAACGCGGCGGCCCTGGTGCTCGCGGCGACCGCGCTCGCGGCGGGCCGGGAGATCGTCATCAGCCGCGGCGAGATGGTGGAGATCGGCGACGGGTTCCGGCTCCCCGACCTGCTGGAGTCCACCGGGGCCCGGCTGCGCGAGGTCGGCACCACCAACCGCACCCGCGTCCGCGACTACGCGGAGGCGGTGGGGGAGGCGACGGGGTTCGTGCTGAAGGTGCATCCGTCGAACTTCCGCGTCGAAGGCTTCATCGCCGCCGCCCCGGTCGCGGAGCTGAGCGCCCTGCCGGTGCCCGTGGTGGTGGACATCGGCTCCGGCCTGCTCGATCCGGAGCCGCTGCTGCCTGACGAGCCGGACGTCCGTACGATGCTGCGCGCCGGCGCCGCCCTCGTGACGGCCAGCGGCGACAAGCTCCTCGGAGGACCGCAGGCGGGGCTGATCCTGGGGCGTGCCGACCTGGTCCACCGGCTGCGCCGGCATCCGCTGGCCCGCGCGTTACGCGTGGACAAGCTCACGCTGGCCGCGCTGGAGGCCACGCTCCGCTCGGACCCTCCGGTGCGTCTCGCCCTGCGCGCCGACCTGGCGGAGCTGCGCCATCGCGCCCGCCACCTGGCCGGGCGGATAGACGACCGGCTGGGCGACGGCGAGGCGGCGCGGTCCGGCCCGGCGGTCGGGTGCGAGGTGGTGGACAGCGTGTCCGTGGTGGGCGGCGGGGGCGCGCCAGGGTGCGAGCTGCCCAGCGTGGCGCTCGCCCTGCCCGTACGGCTGGCGCTGCCGCTCCGCCTGGGCGACCCCGCGGTGGCCGGGCGCGTGGCGGGCGGGCGGCTGCTGCTCGACCTGCGCTCCGTCCCGCCCGACCTGGACGAGGAGCTGGTACGGGCGGTGCTGGCATGTACGTGATCGCCACCGCCGGGCACGTCGACCACGGCAAATCCACCCTGGTACGGGCGCTCACCGGCATCGAGCCCGACCGGTGGGCCGAGGAACGCCGCCGCGGCATGACCATCGACCTCGGGTTCGCGTGGACCGTGCTCCCGTCCGGGCGCCGGCTGGCCTTCGTGGACGTGCCGGGACACGAGCGGTTCGTCACCAACATGCTGGCGGGGCTCGGGCCGGTGCCGGCGGTGATGTTCGTGCTGGCGGCGGACCAGGGCTGGCAGGCCCAGTCGCAGGAGCACTGGGAGGCGATCGAGGCGCTCGGCGTGGAACGCGGGCTGCTCGTGATCACCCGGTGCGACCTGATGGACCCGGCGCCGGCGCTGGAGGAGGCCCGCCGGCGGATCTCCTGGCCGGCGCTCACGGTGAGCGGCAGCACCGGCGAAGGGCTCGACGAGCTCCGCCGGGGGCTCGACCTGCTGGTCTCCTCGCTCCCTCCGCCGGACGCGGGCGCGCCGGTGCGGCTGTGGATCGACCGGGCGTTCACGGTCAAGGGCGCGGGGACGGTGGTGACCGGCACGCTGGCCGCCGGTACGCTCCGGGCCGGTGACCTCCTTGTCCTGGACGGGGAGCGGGTGCGGGTGAAGGCGCTGCAGGTCGCCGGGGAGCCGGTCGAAGAGGTCACGGCCACCGCCCGGGTCGCGGTCAATTTGCGCGGGGTGGAGCGGGATCGGGCCGCACGGGGGAAGACGCTGCTCACCCCTGACGCTTGGCTGACGACGGACCTCGTGGACGCCCGGGTGTCCGTGGTTGCCTGGGCGCCCGTAGACGCGCGGGCGCCTCGGGACCCGCGGGTGCCTGGGGACGTGCGGGTGTCTGGGGACGTGCGGGTGCCTGGGGACGCGTGGGGTGACGCGCGAGTGGGTGCGCGGGTGCCCGTGGGCACGCGGGGTGACGCGCGGGTGGCGGGTGCGCGGGCCGACGGTGGGCTGGTGCCGCGTGAGGCCGTGCTCCACATCGGCTCGGCCTCGGTCCCGGTCCGCCTCCGCCCCCTCAGCCCTGGGCCAGTGGGCTCCGCTGCGTCCGGTCCGGGGGCGTCCAGTCCGGAGGCGTCTGGTCGGGGAGCGCCCGCACAGGAGGTGCCCGGTCGGGAGGCCCGAGGTCTGGGGAAGCGAGGTCTGGGGGCGCGGGGATCGGGAGCACTGGGGTCAGGGGCGGACGCTTCGAGGTCATCGGGTGTGAAGGGGGCGGCGGATGCGAGGTTGCCGGGTGCGAAGGAGGCGGGGTCGGAGTTGGTCAGGCTGACATTGGCGCGGCCGCTTCCCCTGCGGGTCGGGGACCGGGCGCTGCTGCGGTGCTCGGGGCGGCCGATCGCAAGCGTGCTCGTCCTCGACGTACGCCCGCAGCCGCTCCGCCGCCGGGGCGCGGCCGCCAGACGCGCGGCGGAGCTGGCCCCGTTCGCGGTCCCTGATTCGGCGGGGAGGGCGCCGGATGCCGCAGGGGCGTCGCCTGGTCCGTCGGGGCGGGTGCCCGATGCGGCTACCGTGCTGGGCTGGCGGGGTGTGGTGCGCCGGTCCGAGCTGATTGCCATGGGGTGTGACCCCGTGGGGCTCGACGTGCCGGGCGCGGGTGAGTGGATGGTCGATCCCGGGCACTGGGCGAAGTTGGGGGAGCGGCTGGGCGCGGTGGTGGGGGAGCAGCCGGGCATTCCGGTGGACGCCGCGCGGACCGCTCTTCGCCTGCCGGCCCGCGAACTGGTCGAAGCGCTGGTGCGGGCGAGCCCGTCGCTCCAGGTGTCCGACGGGCGGATCGATGCCGGTGGCGTGCCCGAGGCGGTCGTCGCCGCCGTCGAGCGGTTGCGTGCCGAGCTGGCGGCGGACCCGTACCGTGCGCTTGAGGCGGCGCGGCTGCCCGGGATCGGGCTCACCCGGCAGGTGGTGGGGATGGCCGCCCGAGCCGGGCTGGTGCTGCGGCTGGCCGAAGGGGTCGTACTGATGCCGGGGGCCGACACCGCCGCCGCGCGTACGCTGGCCGGGCTGCCGCAGCCGTTCACGGCGGGTGACGCGCGGAACGCGCTCGGGACCAACCGGCGCGTCGTGATCCCGCTGCTGGAACACCTGGACCGGCTCGGCTTCACCCGGCGCATCGATGATCGGCTGCGTGCCGTCACAGGGAAGTGCGATGAGGGAAGTGGCTGAAACGCCGAAGCACCGGGACGTGCGATGACGGAAACAGGAGAGAACGCCGGGGTGCCGGGACGTGTTGAGCGGGTCCGGGTCGGGGTCGTCCTGCCCAGGCCGCAGGGTGATCCCGGAGAGTGGCTGTCGGAGGCGGTCGCCTTCGAGGCGGCCGGGGCCGATGCGCTGTGGCTGGATCACGGGGTCGCGCCGCCGCTCGACCCGCTCACCCTGACGGCCGCGCTGGCTGCGGTGACCTACCGAGCGCTGCTGGTCGCGGCCCTGCCGGAGCCGGTCGGGTCGCGGGCGCTCGCGACGGTGGAGCGCCTGAGCCGGGGCCGCCTCGCCCTCATCACCGACCACCCCGAGCCAGCCGATCGTCCCGAGCCGGCCGACCACTCCGAGCCGGCCGACCACCCCGTGCCGGCCGATCGTTCCGTGCCGGCCGATCGTCCCGAGTCGGGTGACGGTCCCGAGTCGGGCGAACGGCCTGCGCTCGCCGACAGTCCCGCTCCGGGTGAGCGTCCCGAGTGGGGTGAGGAGCGGGGTCAGGTTGTTGGGAAGGAGGGGGAGCTTGCCGATGCGGAGGGTGGATGGGTGCGGGTGTTGCGGATGGCGGACGGGGGTTACGACGAAGGCGGGGCGGGGCGGTGGGCGCCTGCGACCGTGCCCCTGGGGCGTCCTGCCTGGCGGGAGGTGCTGCGCCTGGCGGCCGAACGGGGCGACCACGGCGTGCTCGTACCGGCCGATCCGAGGTTGCTCGACCTGCTGCGCAACCCCGAGGATCCCGGCGGGCGGCAGGATCTGCAGTTCGCTCAGGGGTAGACGAGCGTTCTGTCGGATCATACGGTGAGATAACGGAACGGTACCCACGGCTGCAGCTGAGGGGAGTCCGGTCATGGACGTCAGCCGACGGCGGTTCCTGAGCATCGGCCCGATGGGGGTGCTCGGCGGCTCCGCCCTGGGTTTCGATCTGGCCGAGTCGATCGAGGTCAAACAGCGGCTGCGGATCGAGGGCGCCGCGATCTCCCACTCGCTGTGCCCGTACTGCGCGGTCGGGTGTGCGCTCGTCGCCTACACCAAGAAGGCCGCGAACGGCACCACGGAGCTGCTGCAGATCGAGGGCGATCCGGACAGCCCGGTCAACGAGGGGACGCTGTGCCCGAAGGGGGCGACCTCGCTGCAACTGGCCGTCTCCCGCAGGCGGGTGCCGCACCCGCTCTACCGCGCCCCGGGATCGGCCGAGTGGAAGCAGGTCTCCTGGGAGTTCGCGCTGGACCGGCTCGCCAGGAACATCAAGAGCTCGCGCGACGCCACGTTCGTCACGCAGGACGCCGACGGGAACGTCGTCAACCGCTGCGAGGGCATCGCCTTCGCGGGCGGGGCGGCGTTCAGCTCGGAAGAGGGCTATCTCGCTACGAAGCTGATGAGGGGGCTGGGCCTGGTTCACCTCGAACAACAGGCCCGTGTTTGACACGGTCCCACGGTGGTCAGTTTGGCTGCCACGTTCGGCCGAGGGGCCATGACCAACCATTGGCGTGACATCAGGCACGCCGACCTGATCCTGGTCAACGGCGCCAACCCGGCAGAGGCCCATCCGGTGGGCTTCCGATGGCTCATGCGGGCCAAACTGGACAGAGGCGCGAAGATCATTCATGCCGATCCGCGCTTCACCAGGACCTCCGCGGTGGCGGACACCTACATCAGGATCCGCACGGGTACGGACGTCGCCTACTTCGGCGGGCTCATCAACCACGTCCTGCAGAACCGGCTCTACCACGACGACTATGTACGGTGGGCGACGAACGCCGGGTTCGTGGTGAAGGAGGGCTATTCCTTCCAGGACGGCATGTTCAACGGCTTCGACCGGGAACAGGGCGTCTACAACACCAAGCTGTGGGCCTACGAGACCGATGCCGACGGCCACGCCAAGATCGACCTCGACCACCCGCGTTCGGTGCTGAACCTGCTGCGCGCCCACTACCGGCGCTACGACCCCGACACGGTCGCGCGCATCACCGGGATCCCGCGCGAGCAGTTTCTCCAGGTGGCCGCGGAGGTCGGCCAGATGGGACGGCCGGACAAGGTCATGACCATCGTGTACGCCGTCGGCCTCACCCACCACACCACCGGCGTGCAGCTCATCCGTTCTGGCGCCATCCTGCAACTCCTGCTCGGCAACATGGGCCGGCCGGGCGGCGGCATGAACGCCGAGCGCGGCCACGCCAACATCCAGGGCAACACCGACCACGCCATCTCCTGGGACATCCTGCCCGGCTACCTGCGCATCCCGGCCCCCGGGCAGAAGGACATCAAGGCGTACCTGGACGAGAGCGCCAGCAAGAAGGCGCACGCGAGGGCCGTGAACTTCTTCGGCGAGAACTACCTCCGCTACCTCGTCAGCCTCCTCAAGGCCTGGTACGGCGACGCCGCCACGAAGGACAACGAGTTCGCCTTCGACTACCTGCCCAAGCCCGCGGCCAACGCCTCGTGGATCTCGATCTTCGACCAGGCGCTGCGGGGCAAGATGCAGGGCGTCCTGCTGTCCGGGATGACCGCGACCAGCATCGGCCCCGACTCCAACCAGGTGCTCCAGGCGCTGTCGAACCTCAAGTGGCTGGTCGTCATGGACCCGTTCGCCACGACCAGCTCGGAGTTCTGGCAGGCGCCCGGCATGGATCCGGCGAAGATCCAGACCGAGGTGTTCATGCTGCCCGCCACGCACTGGATCGAGAAGGACGGCTCGTTCACCAACAGCGGGCGCTGGGTGCAGTGGAAGGACCAGGTGCTGCCGCCGGAGGGCGAGTCCAGGCACGATCACTGGATCCTGGCCGAGCTGTTCCAGCGGGTCCGCGCCCTCTATATGGCCCAGGGAGGGAAATTTCCGGATCCGGTGCTGAAGCTCGCCCTGCCGTACGCGAACCCGGGCAAGCCCGAGCTGGACGAGATCGCCCAGGAGATCAACGGCAAGGACCTGCGTACGGGCAAGCGGCTGGCCACCTTCGTCGACCTCAACGACGACGGCACCACCAGCGCGGGCGACTGGATCTACACCGGCCACTACCCGGAGGAGGGCAACCTCGCCAAGCGGCGCGACGGCGTGCAGGACCCGGCCAAGAACGACCCCAGCGGCATGGGCCTCTACCCCTCCTGGGCGTGGAGCTGGCCGGCCAACCGCCGGATCCTCTACAACCGCGCCTCCGCCGACCAGAACGGCCGCCCGTGGGACCCGGAACGTCCGGGAATCGCCTGGGAGAACGGCAAATGGGTGGGCGACGTGCCCGACTACCCGCCGACGACCGGGCCGGGGCCGGACGCGCCGCTGCCGTTCATCATGACCGGCGAGGGCGTGGGCCGCCTGTTCAGCAACGCGGTGGCCGACGGGCCGTTCCCCGAGCACTACGAGCCCATCGAGTCGCCCGTCGCGAACCCGCTGCACCCGCAGGTGTCGGCCACGCCGGTGGTCTTCCGGTACGACGAGCGGGCCGGGCGGCCGAACCGGTTCGGCACCGCGGCCGACTATCCGTACGTGGCGACGTCGTACCGGCTGACCGAGCACGAGCACTACGTCACCCAGAACGTCGAGCACCTGGTCCAGCTCCAGCCCGAGGCGTTCGTCGAGGTGCCGGCGGCGCTGGCTCGCGAGAAGGGCATCGAGACGGGCGACCGGGTACGGGTGTCGTCGAAGCGCGGCAAGCTGGAGGTGCGGGCGGTCGTCACCAAGCGGCTCGGGCCGCTGACGATCGACGGGCAGACGGTGTACCAGATCGGGATCCCGATCCACTGGGGGTTCGTCGGGATCAACACCGGGCAGCACTGGCTGGCCAACGCCCTCACGCCGTTCGTCGGGGACGCCAGCGCGCGGACGCCGGAGTACAAGGCGTTCCTGGTCAACATCGAGAAGCTGTGATGTACGCCAGGGAGCGGACGCGGGCCGTGGCGCTGCGCGCCCGGTATCCGCACGCGGCCGAGGTCCTCGGGCTGTACCTGGCGCTGGTGGAGGTGTGGGAGTCGGCCGCCGACGACGTCCCTGAGGAGGGGGCCGTGGGGTGGGCGCGGCGGCACGTGTTGCACCGGGTGGCCGAGGCGACCCTGGCGAACGGCCCGCCGCTGCTGGCCGCCGCCGTCACCACCGCCTTCGGCCTGAGCGCCACCACGGGCGCCACCACAGGCACCGGCACGGGCGCCACTGCAGGCGCCGGCACGGGCGCCGGCATGAGCCCCAGCCCCGACGATGGCGTGGATGAGCTGCTCGCGGCCTGGCTCGCGGGCGACGAGCTCACCCCCGTGGAGCGCTATCTCGCCCGCGCCACCCTGCGCGTCATCCCGCCACCGGCCGCCGGGGTCCAGGCTCGGGCCGTCGCGACGCCGGACGTTCCGCCTGGGGTGGCGAAGCTCGGGCGGTGTCCCGCGTGCGGTGGCCCGCCGCAGCTCAGCTATCGCGCCGCCATCGACGACCCGCTCGTCAGCGGGCGCAGGATGCTGGTCTGCGCGAAATGCGGGTACGAGTGGAACTTCTCCGCCACCACCTGCCCCAACTGCGGAGAAACCGGCAAACGCACCGTCTACGCCGAAGCCCGCGCGGGCCCGCAGGTCGGCCGCGCGGGCCCGCACGACTCCCATTTAGCCCCGCACCGCCCGCACCCAGGCCCGCACCTGGGCTCGGGCACCGGGCCGGTGGACCGGGAGCTGGTCGGGCAGGCGTTGCTCTTCCCGCATCTGCGGGCCGAATCGTGCCACACCTGCCGCCGCTACCTGATCGACGTCGACCTGGGCCGCGACCCCCGCGCGGTGCCGGAGGTGGACGAGCTGGTCGCGGTGCCCATCGACCTGCACATGGCCGAGCAGGGCTATACCAAGATCACGCCCAACCTGATGGGGTTCTGAAGATGCCGCACATCACACCTGGACAGGCGTACGGGTTCTTCACCGACACCAGCGTGTGCATCGGCTGCAAGGCCTGCGAGGTGGCCTGCAAGCAGTGGAACCAGCTGGAGGGGAACGCCCCGTCGTTCATGGACGGCTTCGACAACACCGGCAGGCTCGACGCCCAGACCTGGCGGCACGTCCAGTTCCACGACAACGTCCCCGACGACAGCGTCGACGCGGGCGGCGGCAAGGCCTGGCTGATGATGTCGGACGTCTGCAAGCACTGTCAGCACGCCAGCTGCATGGAGGTCTGCCCGACGAACGCGATCATCCGCACCGAGTTCGACACCGTCTTCATCCAGCCCGACGTCTGCAACGGCTGCCGCAACTGCATCGCCGCCTGCCCGTACGACGTGATCGGCGCCAGCGAGGTGACCGGCGTCGTACAGAAGTGCACGCTCTGCTACGACCGTCTCCAGAACGACATGACCCCCGCCTGCGCCAAGGCGTGCCCCACCGAGTCGATCAAGTTCGGCCCGGTCGAGGAGCTGCGCCAGACGGCCGCCAAGCGGCTGGAGATCCTGCACGGCCAGGGCGTCAAGGAGGCTCAGCTCTACGGGCACGACGAGAAGGTGTACGGCGGACTCAACGCGTTCTTCCTGCTCATGGACAAACCGGAGAGGTACGGCCTGCCGAACGAGCGCAACGCCGTCCTGCCCAGCCGCAACAACAAGGGTGGCTACCTGACCGCCGCCGTCACCGCCCTCCTGGGCGTGCTGGGCGGGCTGATCGCCCTGCGCCGCCGCAAGGAGCAGGTGGCCACCGCCGAATCCGTGGACCCGGAGCAGCCCGAACGGCCGGTGAAGCCGGTGAAGCCGGAGCCCCCGAAGGAGCCCGAGCCACCAGAGGACCCCGGGCGACCAGAAGGGCCCGAGCGGCAGGAAAGGTCCGAGCGGCCGGAAGGGCCCGAGCGGCCGGAGGATCGCGATGGATGAGATCCAGCACTTCGCCGGCCCTCCCGACTGGCTGTGGTACATCCTGTTCTACTTCTTCCTGGCCGGCCTGTCCGGCGGCTCGTACGTGCTGGCCACCCTGCTCAGGCTGCGCGGCGGCCCCGGCGACGAGCCGATGGCCAGGATCGGCTACTACATCGCGTTCCCCCCGATGCTCATCGCGCCGCTCCTGCTCGCCCTCGACCTCGGCCGCCCCTGGCGCTTCTGGCACATGCTGTGGAACACCACCTCCGGCGGCCAGGGGATCAACTTCAAGTCCTGGTCCCCGATGTCGATCGGCTCCTGGGCGCTCGTCGTGTTCGGCGCGGTGACGACGGTCTCGTTCGCCGCCTCGCTCGTCCGCGACGGCAAGCTCAGGCTGCCGCTCGTGCGGTGGCTGGACAACCGCGTCTTCAACGTCGTCGGCTCGCTGTTCGGGCTGTTCATCGCGGGGTACACGGGCGTGCTGCTGTCGGTGTCGAACCAGCCGGTGTGGAGCGACACGTGGGCGCTGGGCGGGCTCTTCCTCGCTTCCGGGCTGGCGGGCTCGGCGGCGCTGATGCTGCTCCTGGCCCGTTTCCGCCCCGAGGCGAAGCCCAGCACGCCGATGCTGTCGATCTCCGAGCGGCTCTACTCGCTGCTCGAACTGGCGTTGATCGTGGCGTTCGCGGTGACCCTGCTCGCCGCCGGGACGCAGGGCATGGTCTTCGGCCTGCCCTGGCTCCTGCTGTGGCTGGTGGTCCTGGCCGGGCTGGTCCCGGGGCTCCACGGGCTGTTCACCGAGCGCCTGTCCGCCGGCGGCGCGGCGGTCCTGCGCCATTCCCTGGTCGCGCCGCTGCTGGTGCTGGCCGGGGTGCTCGCCCTCCGCGCCGCCGTGATCTTCAGCGTCCAGCTCTGAGCGATCAGGTACGCGACCCGGCTCTGATCAGGTACGCGACCCGGCCCCGAGCAGGGTCTCGATCAAGTACGCCACCAGCCGGTCGTTGTCCACGCCGTCGAGCACGTCGATGGCGTCGATGTCCGGCACGCGCAGACCGGTGGCGCGCTGCACGTGGCCGGAGGCGTCCCAGGCGATCGGACGTCCCCGGGTCAGGGTGCCGCGCAGCTCGACGTCCACGCGTACATGACGCCGGGTCGCGAGCGACGGGTCGAGCAGCACGGCGACGGCGAGGGGGTCGTGCAGGTGGCAGCCGGGCAGGCCGCGCGCCTCGGCGACCCAGCGGACCCACGGCCTGGTGGTGTCGGCGAGGTAGCGGGCCAGCGGGCCGCCCGCGGCGAGGCGTTCGACGTCGGCCGGGGTCAGCGAGGTGCGGCCGGTGACGTCGTAGGGAACGAGCGTGATCGGCGCGCCGCTGGTCAGCACGATGTGCGCGGCCTCGGGGTCGTAACCGAAGTTGAGCTCCTGCAGCAGGCCGGGAACCGCGAAGGCGCCGCCCATGATGGTCAGCGACGCCAGTTCGGCGGCCAGCGCGGGACGGAGCTGGAGGGCGTGGGCGACGTTGGTGAGCGGGCCGACGGCGACCAGGTGGATCTCGCCGGGCGCGGCGGCCACCCTGCGGACGATCTCGGCCGCGGCGACCGGCGGCCCGCCGCCGTCCTCGACGGGTGTCGCGGGCGGCACGTCCCGCCACAGGTCGCGGGCCCGTTCGGTGTCGCGCCGGCCGTCCAGGTCGGCGCGCCAGGGCGCGGGGTCCTCCACGAGCGGCGCCGCCGCGCCGGGGAACACCGGCACCTGGGCCGCGCCCGCCCGGTCGAGCAGGTCCCTGGCCACCGCGACGCCCACGTCCCGCGCCGTGTTGCCGGCCACCACCGTGACGGCCTCCAGGGTGACGGCGGGGTCGGCGAGCGCCAGCCCGAGGGCCAGCCCGTCGTCCACGTCGGAGGCCGGGACCGTGTTGCCGGGGTCGCAGTCGATGATGAGGCGCATGAGTCTCCTACTCCTTGGTGCCGCTGCTGGCCAGGGAGGCCGTGAACTGGCGCTGGAAGACGAGCAGGACGAGCAGCGGCACGCCCGCCGCCAGGATGGCCCCCGCGAACATCTGCCCGTAGTCCACGCCCAGCTCGCCCGCGAAGTCCGCGATGGCCACCGGCGCGACCTTCATGGCGGGGTCGGGCGCGATCAGCAGCGGCCACAGGAACGACTGCCACTGGAACACGAACACCACCAGACCGGCCCCCACCAGCGACGGCCGCGACAGCGGCAGGTAGATGTTGCGGAAGACGCCCCACCACGACAGCCCGTCGATGCGCGCCGCCTCGGCCAGCGACGGCGGGATGTTCAGGAAGAACTGCCGCAGCAGGAAGATGGCCAGGCCGCTGCCGATTCCCGGCAGGACGAGCCCGATGTAGGTGTTCTGCATCTCCATGGCACGGAACGTGGTGGCCAGCGGGATGGCGATCGCCTCGAACGGGATGAGGAAGCTCAGCACGAGCACGCCGAACAGCGCGCCGCGGCCGGGGAAGCGCAGCACGGCCAGCGCGAAGGCGGCGGTGGCCGACAGGAACGTGCCGAGCACGACGCTCAGGAACGCCACGATCACCGAATTGATCATCGCCCAGTGGAACTCGCCGCCGAGCAGGGTGACGAAGTTGCCGAGCGTGACGGTCTCGGGGATGAGCGTGTGCCAGGACAGCGGATAGAGGTAGCGGAACACCTCCTCGCTGGGCCGCAGCGCCGAGCTGAGCGCCCACACCAGCGGGAGCACCGACAGCACGGCGCCGGGGATCGCGATCCACAGGGCGCGCCGGCCTGCGCGGATCTCGGCTCCGGTGGCGCTTTCGCCCGCCATGTCAGTCCTTTCCCGGCAGGAGCTTGAACTGCAGTGTCACCACGGCCAGCACGATCGCGATGAGCACCACGGTCCCGGCGGAGGCGGTGGCCATGTCGCCGGTGACGTAGGCCCGCTCGAACACCTGGTTCATGATCAGGTCGGTCGAGCCCTGCGGGCCTCCCTGGGTGAGGATCTGGACGGGGGCGAAGACCAGGAAGTTCGACACGGTGTCGGCGACCAGGACGAACATCAGCGGGCGGCGCAGGCCGGGCAGCGTGACGTACCGGAAGCTGCGCCAGGGGCCGGCGCCGTCCATGCTCGCGGCCTCGTACAGGCTTCGCGGGATGTCCTTGATCCCGGCGACCAGGAACGTCATCCAGTAGCCGACCCCGACCCAGCTGCAGACGACGACGATCGACAGCAGCGCGGTGCGCGGGCTGATCAGGAAGGGGACGCTCGGCAGGCCGACGGCGTTCGCGACCGCGTTGAGCGGGCCTTCCGGGCGGAAGGCCACCGCCCACACGATGGCCGAGACGGTCTGCGGGACCGCGACGGGCAGCAGGATGAGCGTGCGCCACAGCCCGACGGCCGGGACGCGCTTGCTCAGCGTGACCGCCAGCCACAGCGCCAGGGCGATCTGCAGCGGATTGACGATGACGCTGAACAGCAGCGTGACCTTGAGCGAGTTGAGGAACGTCGCGTCGCCGAACAGGCGGGCGAACGTGTACCAGACCGGGCGTCCGCCCGGCGGCTGCAGCGAGGTGACGATGGCGCTGATCGAGGGCCACAGCCGCAGCAGCGCCAGGGCCAGGATCGCGGGCAGCAGCATGAGGGCCGCCGTCGTCCACATCGAGCGGCGCGCGGACCTCGCGGGTGTCTTCGACGTCATGGGTTCCCAGGTCATTCGAGGTCGCGGTAGCGCTCCAGCAGCTGATCCAGCTGCTCTTGCGCGTTGCGCAGCGACTCGGGCACGTCGGCGCCGTTGCGGATGTCGGAGAACGTCTTGTTGATCGTCGTCTCGAAGTCCACGTAGCCGACGGTACGGGGGCGGTGGCGGGCGGTCGTGTTCAGCTCGTGGCCGAGCAGCTCCTTGAATCCGGTGACGGAGTCGCCGCCGTTCTGGACGGTTCTGGCGACGTAGCGGTCGTAGGCGACCTTGTTGGCCGGCGGGAGCGTCTGCTTGCCGGTGGTCGCCAGCGCTCCGGCGGAGTCCAGCGACAGGAACCGCGCGAACGCGCGCGCGTCCTGCGGGTGGGCGCTGTACGCGCTGATGCCGACGGCCCACGAGTCGGTGGGGGTGACCGGCTTGCCCCCGGCGAAGTACGGGTGCGGCGCGACGCCGAAGCGCAGCCCCTTGGCCTTGACGAACTGGCCGATCCGGCCGGGGCCGCCGACGAAGTACGCGAGCTGGCCTGAGGCGAACACGTCGGGCATCTGCTGCGGGTCGATGCCGCGCGGGGCCAGCCGGGTGGAGTGCAGGCCGGCGTACCAGTCCATGACCCGTTTCCAGCCGGCGTTGTCCACGTCGGGCCGCAGCCCGCCAGGCCCGGTGAGCCCGTCGCCCGCTCCGGCGGAGGCCAGCACGGGCTGAAGCTGGAAGTAGCGATCGACCTGGTCGAACCCCACGCCGTAGCGGGCGCCCGCGCGCTGCGCGGCGCCCGCCTGCGCGACGACCTGCTCCCAGGTGAGGCGGTCGTCCGCGGCCGGGCCGGGCGCCTCGACCCCGGCCTTGGCCAGCAGATCCTTGTTGTAGAAGAGGAAGGAGCTGGAGGTCCACAGCGGGTACGCCCACACCTTGCCGTTCCAGCTCACCGAGTCCAGGGCGGGCTCGACGACCGCCTGCTCGATGGCCTGGCTGTCGTCGCTCACGTCCACCAGGAACCCGCGCGAGGCCTGGCTCGGCACCCGCGGCGGGTCGGCGGCGAAGACGTCGATCGACGAGTCCTGCGCGCCGACCCTGGCCTGGACCTGCGCGTTCAGGTCGTCGAACGGGACGGGCTGCTCCTCCACGTGCACGTCGGGGTGCCGCGCCTCGAACAGCTTGATCGCCTCGGCGAACGTGCCGGTGGGCTGGGAGTGCAGGAACCTGATGATCCGCGTCCCGTCGGCCGCGGTGGTCTCACTCGTCCGGCCGACGCAGGCGGTCGCCGCGAGGACCACCGCGAGCAGGGCGCACACCGTGGCGGGCAGGCGGCGGGCGTTGGAACGCTTGATGACTCTCACTCCCCGCCGCGCCCTTCAACGCGGCTGACATCGTCCGGTCACGAGTTCTGACACACGACGTTAACCGGATTACGGCATGCCCACAAGTGAAGGGTGGCCAGGCTGAGGACAGCGGAGGGCGTTCGGGGGAGGTTCAGGGAAGGGCTAGCAGGGGTCTGCCGGGGGCAGGTGCTCCTGCGCCCACGCGGCGATCTGGTCGAGCGCGGGGATGAGCGCCTGGCCGCTGGCGGTCAGCTCGTAGGAGACGGTGACGGGCGGGCCCGCGTCCACGGTGCGCGCGATGATCCCGGCCTTGGTCAGCTCTGACAGCCGGTCTGACAGCACCGAGTCACTGACTCCGTCGATGGCGCGGGACAGCTCGCGGAACCCGGCGGGGCCCGGCCGCAGGACACCGAGCACGACCCCGCTCCAGCGCTTTCCGAGGACGCCGAACGCGCGCGTCAACGCGGCGTCGCCGCGCGAGCAGCTTTCCACATCGTGGTGCACGGGTGGCGTCGGCATGCCCTCAATGCTAACCGATTCGCTGTCGCTTTGATTTTCCTAGTTCATAGTATTAGCGTAGCGACCACTCGTTTACTAGCAAGGAGAAGCGGATGACTGAGATCGGTGGGACGCGCCCGAGTGTCGTGGTCCTGGGCGGTGGATACGGCGGCGTCACGGCCGCCAAGCGGCTCGACGACGTAGCCGACGTGACGCTCGTGGACCCGTCCGACGCGTTCATGCACAACGTGGCCGCCCTGCGTGCGCTGGTGGCGCCCGAGTGGCTGGAGCAGATCTTCCTGCCGTACGACCGGTTGCTCGTACATGGGCGCTACCTGCGGGATCGTGCCGTGGCGGTGGACGGCCGCCAGGTGACGCTGGCCTCGGGGGAGCGGCTGGAGCCCGACTACCTGATCCTCGCGACGGGCTCGTCGTACGCGTTCCCCGCCAAGATCGACGAGACGGGCACGGCGGAGGCCAAGGCCAGGGCGCGGGCCGCGCACGAGGCCCTGGTGTCGGCCGGGCGGGTGCTGCTGGTGGGGGCCGGTCCCGTCGGCCTGGAGCTGGCGGGGGAGATCAAGGCGGCCTTCCCCGGCAAGCACGTGACCATCGCGGACGTCGCGCCCGACATCCTGTCAGGACCGTACGACCAGGAGTTGCGGGAGGAGCTGCGCAGGCAGCTCGGGGAGCTCGGCGTCGAGCTCAAGCTCGGCAGCCCGCTGCGGGAGCTTCCGAGCGCCGAGCCGGCCACCGCCGCGCCCATCGCGATCGCCACGGAGGCGGGGGAGAAGCTGACCGCCGACATCTGGTACCGCTGCTTCGGCGTCACTCTCCACACCGGCTACCTGCGCGGCTCGCTCGCGGCGGCCAGGAACGCCCAGGGCTACCTCCAGGTGGACGGGCACCTGCGCGTCAAGGGGCACGACCGCGTCTTCGCCATCGGGGACATCGCCGACGCGGACCGGGACATGGCGGGGTTCGCGGGCATGCAGGGTGAGCTGCTCGCCGCGAACCTGCGTGCGGTGATCACCGG
Source organism: Nonomuraea rosea (assembly GCF_039539705.1). Classification (NCBI taxonomy): domain Bacteria; kingdom Bacillati; phylum Actinomycetota; class Actinomycetes; order Streptosporangiales; family Streptosporangiaceae; genus Nonomuraea; species Nonomuraea rosea. The sequence goes on from NZ_BAABDQ010000002.1 coordinate 466,120, forward strand.
GGAAGGGGAGCAGGTCGGCTACGAGCGGCAGCCGGCGATGATCGCCGTCCCCCTCGGCCCGGAGGGAGGGGCCGGCCAGCTCCCCGGCCAGGAGGGCATCGTGGGGCCGGCCGTCATCGCCGAGGTCAAGGGCCGGTCCATGCTGATCGAGCGCGCGGCCTCGAACTTCGAGCCCCTCGCCGCCGTCGCCGCGACCCCCGACGCCGCCTGACGCCCGACGGGCGCGGCGGGGCCGGCAGGGCCGGCGGGGGACGGCAGAGCCGGCGCGGCTTCGCCCAGGCCCCCGACCCGCAGACCGGCCAGGCACTGTGGGCAGTTCACCGGGTACGGCATCGTCGTGACCGTCCTGAGCACGCTGATGGCCTGGGTGTACGTCTGGCTGCGCTACTTCACCTGACCGCGTCCCTGAGACAGGGCCAGGGGAAAATCAGGGGCGATCACCGATGAGCCACCCCCTTGCGAAGAGGCATCGTGGCTGTCATGAACCCCGCGACCCGCCTGGCCCAAGTCTCCTTCACCGCAGGGCCCGCCGCCCTGCTCGGCGGCTGGCTCCTCATGCGACCCATCGGCGGCGACCTCGTGCCCGGCCCCTGGTGGACGGCCGCGCACGCGGTCTGGCTGGCCGGATTCCTGGCGTTCGGCGTGATGACGCTGGCCCTGCGCGGCATGGCGGGCCCCGTCACGGGAGGCCGCCGGGTGGCGGTGACGGCGGCGGTGGCCGCCGCGCTGTTCAGCGTGGCGGCCAACGTCGTCCAGCTCGTCATCGACCTCTACGCGGGGCTCACCGCGGTGGACGGGGAGGCGATGCGGGCGGTGTTCGAGCAGGTCAAGGGCTATCCAGGAGTAGAGCTGATCGTCTACACGGCAGGCGCGCAGCTGTTCTACGTCGCGCTGCTCGCGCTGGCGGTCATCCTGGCCGCGCTGGGGCGCGTCACGGTGGTGAGCGCCGTCGTGACCGCTACGGGCGTGGTGGTGCTGGCCGTGGGGATGGTCCAGACCGGGAGGATCTCGGCCCTGGTCGCCGTGGGCATGGCCCTCATGTGGCTGGGCACGCTCCTGCTCGGCAGGGGCCCGTCCGCCGCCCCGCCGAGCGGCGCCCCGCTCGCGGGCAGGGAGGCGATCAGCCGCTCGCGATGAAGGTCTTCACGTCCACGGGGGCCTTGAGGTAGCGGTTCTGCTGCATGAAGTCGGCGACCCGCTGCAGCTGCCGCGGATCCATGGTGGTCGGGTAGGTCCCCAGGATGGTCTTCTCGGCCGTCTCCCGGCCGATCTTCATGTACGTCGGCAGCATCTTCTCGACCTCCTTGCGGTCGCCCGCGGCGAGGCGCTGCGCCTTGGCGATCGCGCGCTGGAAGGCCGCCAGCGTCTGCGGATTCTCCTCCCGCCACTCGTCGGTCGCGATCCAGCCGCCGACCGGCAGACCCCTGATCCGGTCCGAAACGGTGTCGGGGATCTGACGCAGCTTCGGTGCTCCGTCGGAGATGAACGGCTCCGCCAGCCACGCCGCGTCGATCTTGCCGTGGGTGAGCGCGTTCTTCATGTCGGGGAACGGCCTCTCGATGAACTTGACGTCATGGTTGTCGAGGCCGGAGTCCGTCAGCATGGCGCCGACGGCGAGCGTGCTGAACCCGTTGAGGTTGTTGACCGCGACGGACTTGCCCTTGAGATCCTTCACGGACCTGATCGGCGAGTCGTCGCGCACCACGAGGGCGTAGCTGCCGGCGCCCGCCTCGGCCATGGATCCGACGACCTTCATCCGCTTGCCGTGCGAAGCGGCCATGATGAGCGAGACATAGTCGGTCTGCGCGAGGTCCACCTGGCCGGCCTCCGTCATCGGCACGACCGTGCCGCCGCCCGTCGCGATCGTCGGCAGGACCTCCAGGCCCTCCTCCTTGAAGTAGCCCTTGCTGACGGCGAGGAACAGCGGCGCGGCGTCAGCGGTCGCGAAGACCGCCACCTTGATGGAGGTCTTCTCCAGCACAGGCTTCGGCGGCGGCTCGGAGGCCGAGCAGCCCGCCGTCACGGTGGATAAGACGGTGGCTAAGACGACGGCGGCGATGCCGCGGGTCAGCTGGTTCATCGTGAGACGCTCCTCCACGTGTGCAACGCCAAGAGGGGGGAGCGTAGCGGACGAAGATCACATCAGGAAGGCCCAGAAGGGCGCCGGGGACCGTCCGACGCCCTGTTCGAACGTCAGACGCGGTGGCCGTTCACCCACACGTTGCGCAGCTCGAAGCCCGTCACGTCGCTCACCACGTCGGCCTCGGCCATCTCCTCGAACACGCTGTTCGTCACCCGCACCCCCTTGATCGGGTTGGCCGGGTTACCGATCAGGTTGAACGCCCTGGGCGCCCGCCCGGCCCGCAGGCCCCTGATGTCGATGGCGCCGACGTCGGGGTAGTAGGGGCCGGTGCTCTTGTTCTCGTAGTTCAGGGCCACCTCGACGACGGCGTCGGCCGCCTGCCCGACCGTGATGTCCTTGAAGTAGACGTCCCTGACGTAGCCGCCGCGCTCCGGGTTGGTCTTGATCCGCACCGCCCGCTCCAGCCGGGCGCTGCTCATCGTGCAGTTCCAGGCGAAGACCCAGCGCACGCCGCCGGTGGTCTCGCTGCCGATCGTCACCCCGCCGTTGCCGTCGCGCATCACGCAGGAGTCCACGAGCACGTTGGCCGAGGGCGCGTTCACCCGGCGGCCGTCGGCGTTCTTGCCCGCCTTGATCGCCACGCAGTCGTCCCCGGTGTTGAACTCGCACCGCTCGATCAGCACGTCCACGCACGACTCCGGGTCGAGGCCGTCGTTGTTGGGACCGTGCGGGCTGTCCACGGTGACCTCGCGGACGGTCACGTTCGTGCACTGGACCGGGTGGATGTTCCACATGGGGGAGTCCTTGACCGTCACGCCCTCGATGAGCACGTTGCGGCAGCGGTAGAGCTGGATCAGGTTCGGCCGCAGGTGGTGGCCCGTGCCGAACACCCGCTCGGCCACCGGCACGCCCTCCTCGGCCAGGCGCGCGAGCAGGTCCTTGTCGGGGCGCTCCGAGGGCGGCGGGTCGCCCGACCAGTCCCACCAGTGCGTGGCGTCGGCCTGCCCGTCGATGACGCCGCTGCCGGTGATGGCGACGTTCGTGCGGTCGATGGCGTAGATGAACGGGGAGTAGTTCATCAGCTCGACGCCCTCGTACCTGGTGTGCACGACCGGCAGGTAGTCGGCCGGGTCGCGGCTGAACGCGATCGTGGCGCCCGCCTCCAGGTGCAGCTCGACGTTGTCGGCCAGGTGGATCGCGCCGGTCAGGTACGTGCCGGCCGGCACCAGCACGCGACCGCCGCCCGCCGCCGCGCAGGCCGCGACCGCCTGGCGGAACGCGTCGGTGCACATGGTCGTCCCGTCGCCGACGGCCCCGTGGCCGGTGACGGGGAAGGTGCGCCGGGGGAAGCGCGGCGGCCTGATCCGCCGCTTGATCACGGCGACCCTGGCCCACGCCGCCGGCTCGGCGCCTGACGCCGAAGGCCCTGACGCCGAAGAGCCCGCCGCCGAAGGTCCTGAGGCCGCTGCCGGGCCGGCGCGGCCCGCCACTCCGGTGGCCAGCAGGCCGCCGGCGGCCGCCGCCAGGAAGCGCCTGCGTGAGTGCCCGGGGGATGACTCGATCATGATGTCCTCCATAGGGGGGTCGGCCACGGCCGAAGCGCGTCGCGCCTCAACCGCGGGCCATGGAGATGCCGCGCCGCTCGACGAGCGGGTGCCCGCCGACCTGGAACGGCTCGCACCGGCGGACCGCCGTGTAGAAGTGGTGCGGCCGGCCGTCGTGGGAGACGAGCGCGGGCTTGTGCGCGTAGGTGTCGTCGGTGGAGCCCGGCGGGCCCACGTCGATGAGGATCTCGCCGCTCTTGCGCCAGGTGCGCAGGTCACGTGAGACCGCGTAGCTCTCCCTGGCGTGCCCGTCGAAGGAGAGCCCGAAGTAGAACATCACCCACCAGTCGCCGTCCCGCAGCACGCACGGGTCGGAGGCGAACCGCTCGTCGAACTCGCCGGGTCCGCCGTGCGGCACGACGGGCCCGGGCTCTGGGCGTTCCCAGTGTTCGAGGTCGGCGGAGACGGCGTAGCCGATCTGCTCGCGCCAGCCGTCGTAGGTGCGGTTCTTCGCGTTGTAGAAGCAGTAGTAGAGGCCGTCGTGGCGCAGCAGCCACGACTTGTACAGCCCGCCGCGCTCCCACGCGCCGCCGTCCTGCGGGCGCAGCACCGAGCCGGTGTCCTTCCAGGTACGCAGGTCGTCGCTGACACAGAACCCGATGACCGCCGCGCCCACCTCCATCCCGGACTCCGGATAGGCGTGGTACGTGCCGATCGCCCGCCCGTCCACCCAGGTCACCTGGCCGGCGGAGGCCAGCAGGTTGTCGCGGACGATCGAGGTCAGCGCCGCGTTGTAGCGCCGGTACGGATGCCCGGGGTCGCGCGCCAGGATCACCTCGCCAGGACTCCACGTCACCAGGTCGCGGGAGCGGCTCAGCGCGGTCTGGTAGCCGGCCCCGTCGAAGCCGACGTACGTCATGAGGTATTCGCCGCCGTCGGAGCACACGAACGGGCAGTCGACGAACAGGCTGTCGAACCTGCCCGGCTCCCGCGACGCCTCGACCAGCAGCCGCCCGGCCTTGTGCGGCGTCCTGATCCCGGCGGCGTCGTAGCCCCCGCTCATCGGCTCGCCCTGAACGTCCACCGCCCGGCCGGCACCTCGTACGCCCGCACCCCCGCGGATGTGGCCCCGTCCGGCACCGCGTGCCGTCGCAGCCCCAGGTCGGGCAGCCGCACCTTCGCCGTCGCGCCCGGCGGGACCTCGACGTCCAGCGTGAACTCCCCGTCCCCCCGCTGCCAGGCCACGGCGACCTCCCCGTACGGCGTGCCCGTGCGCGCGGTCACCGACTCCAGGTCGCCGGGCACGGCCGGCTCGATGAGGAGCCGGCGGAAGCCGACGGAGCCCGGCGCCTGGCCGATCCCGCCCAGGCCGCGGTAGAACCAGGAGTCGATCGCGCCCAGCATGAAGTGGTTCTGCGACAGGCCACGCGTCGGCCCGTCCCACGCCTCGGTCAGCGCGGTGGCGCCGTGGCGTACCTGATAGCCGTAGCTCGGGTGGTCGGTGGAGGTGGCGAAGCGCCACAGCGCGTCGTGCCGCCCCGCGCGCCCGAGCACCCGGAACAGCGCGGGCAGCGCGACCTCGCCCACGGTGATCCCGCCGTCGGCGACCGCCCCCGCCACGCGGTCCAGCACGGCCGGCACCCGGTCGGCGGGGACGACGCCCATGTCCAGCGCCAGCACGTCCGACGCCTGGCTGCCGCCCGCCCCGAACCGGTCGCCGAACGCCCTGGTGATCCCCTCGGACAGCGCCCGGTAGCGCTTGGCGTCGTCGTCGCGGCCCAGCACGCCGGCGACCCTGGCCAGGGCGTCGGCGGCCCGCCAGTAGCCCCAGGTCGAGACCAGCGGCACGGGGGTCGCCGGGTCCAGGCCGATCCAGTCGCCGAGCCCGTAGCCGAGCACGCCGTCCTCGGCGCGGGAGGTCAGGTAGCCGACGTAGCGGCACATCGCGTCGTAGTGGGTCTCCATGGCCGAGGTGTCGCCGTACCAGCGGTAGATCTGCCAGGGGACGCGCGCGATCGCGCCGCCCCAGTTCGGGTCGTCCCTGAAGGCGTCCTCGAACACCACGTACTCGGGCGCGGTGTCCGGCACCAGCCCGTCCTCGGTCTGCGACTCCGCCATGGTGACCAGCAGCTCGCGGTAGTAGGCGGCGACGTCGTAGTTGTAGGCGACGACGTCGAAGAGCAGGTGCGCCTGCTCCAGCCAGCCCAGCTTCTCCCGGTGCGGGCAGTCGGTGAGGACGCTGTACATGTTGCCGCGCACCGCGCGGTCGATGATCGTGTGGATGTCGTTGAGCAGGTCGTCGGAGGTGCGGAACTCGCCGACGGGCGCGTTGTCCGCGCGCAGCACGAGCGCCGTCACGGCCTCGCGGCCGACGTGCTCGGGCAGGCCCTGCGCCTCGACGTAGCGGAAGCCGTCGTAGCGGAAGCTCGGGTGCCAGGTCTGCGGGCCGTCCTTGGTGACGTACGTGTTGAAGATCGGCGCGCCGGTCGTCGGCTTCGACTGGACGACGCGCCCGTACGCGTCGAGCTGGTCGCCGGGCAGCAGCCGCAGGTGGCGGCCGGCCGGGAGGTCGAGCCGCAGCTCGGCCCACCCCGCCACGACCGTCCCGACGTCGAAGACGGCGGTGCCGTCGGCGGCGACCAGCTTCTCGGCGGCGGGCAGCTCCTCCGTGATCCTGATCGGCGGGCAGGCGCGCGACCTCAGCAGGCCGGTCCCGTCGGGCCGGACGGTCACCGGGCGCCAGCCGGAGCGGTCGGTGCCCGGGACGTCCCATCCGGCGACCTCGCGGCGGGCGTCGTGGTCCTCGCCGCCGTACCAGTGGGAGCGGACGGTGGGACCCTGCGTGGCCAGCCAGTCCGCGCCGGTGCGGAACCGGCCGGAGGTGCCGTCGGCGTAGTCCACCTCAAGCTGGGCGATGGCCCTGGGGGACGCCTGGGAGCCGAAGAACTTCATGTAGCGGTCCTGGTGCGGGTACACGTGCGCGATCCCGGGCCCCAGCGCGATCCCGGCCGCGTTCGCGCCCTCGCGCAGGAGCGCGGTGACGTCGTGGGTGGTGTACGCGACCCGCCGGGTGAAGTCCGTGTACGCGGGCTCCAGCACGGCGTCGGTCACCGGGACGCCGTTGACCGAGGCCACGTAGACGCCGAGGCCCGCCACGTGCAGCCGGGCCCGGATGACCGGCTTGTCCAGGGTGAACTCGCCGGCCAGCAGCGGCAGCGGGAGCCCTTCGCCGACGCGCGGGTCGGCGTCGTCGTACCAGTCGGGGTGGGTGATCCAGGAGGCCGTCCAGTCCTCCGGGCTCAGCAGGCCCAGCTCGAACCGGGCGCTCGGGCTCCACCCCGACCAGCGCCCGGCGGCGTCGCGGACCCTCACCCGCCAGTGCACGGCGGTGCGGCTGGTCAGCGGCCGGCCGTCGTAACGCACGCGCTGGTCGGGGCCGTCGGTCGCGCCGGTGTCCCAGAGATCGGCCGTGCCCTCTCCGAGCCCGGCCTGCACGTGGTAACCGGTCTGCCCGGAGATTCCGGTCAGCCGCCAGGTCAGGGACGGCTGGGTGATCTCGATGCCGAGGGGGTCGGTCAGGTCGCATGTGCGCAGGTTCGTCACCATGGCAGGGGCTCCTCGTCAGGTGATCTTGATCATGTACGCGGCCTTCGTGGGCGGCTCCGGCGGCAGCTCGGCGTACAGCGCCTCGGGGGCCAGCCGCCAGCCGACGGGACCGTGGCCGAGCAGCTCGACGGCGGCCGGGCGGCGCTCCAGCAGCCCGGCGGCGGTGCCCAGGCTGGTGATCACCGCGCCGCCGCTCTCCGCGCCGCCGCTCTCCGCGCCGCCTCTTTCCGCGCCGCCTCTTTCTGGCCAGGCGAGCAGGGTGGCGTAGAGGGCGTCGCCGCGCCTGGTGAAGCGGATGTCGCCCGGCCGGTAGGCGCGCTCGGCCTCGTTGTAGCCCTCGTAGCCCTTGGTCGCGCCGAGCCCCGTCGCGCCCTCGCCGGCGCGCACCCAGGGAGTGGTGTCGTACACGCCCTCGCCGCAGACACGCAGCCAGTCGCCCACCCCGGCCAGCAGCTCGCGGGCGCGGGCGTCCACGGTGCCGTCCGCGTGCTGGGGGACGTTCAGCAGCAGGGTGCCGTTCTTGCTGACCACATCGATCAGGGTGTGGATGACCTGCTGCGCGCTCTTGCGCGGGTGGAACATCGGGTCGTCGTCCCCGCAGTCGAACCACTCGCCGTCGCTGGTGTCGAACTGCCAGGGATGGGCCTCGGCGGCGTCGAGCTGGCGGCGCTCGCAGTCCAGGACGACCGCCGTGCGGTCGGCGTCCGGCACCTGCTTGACCGTCACCAGGCCGCCGCTCGGGCAGGTGTTGTAGTAGTGGGCCAGCAGGTCCAGCCCGCCCGTGCTGGCCGGCTCGGACTCGACCACGCTGCCCTCGCCGAACGGCAGCCGGGAGTCGTCGAGGTAGACCAGGTCGGGCCGGTAGCGGTCGAGCGCCGCGCGGACGCGGGCGTAGAAGTGCTCGGCGACGTACGCGGGCGGCCGGGCGCCCGGCTCGTGCCTGGGCGGGTAGAGCGTGGCCGGGTCGAGGCCCTCCCACCAGGTGCCGGCGCCGTCGGCCTTGGTCAGCGCCCCGTCATAGGGCTCGCCGGTCTCCGGGTCCGTGCCGTGGGCGACGTCGAGCCAGCGCCACGTCCAGTTCTGGTGGAAGCTGAGCCCGAACGGCAGCCCGGCCGCCCGCGCCGCCCGCTCCCACGCGCCGACGATGTCGCGGCGCGGGCCGACGCGTACGGCGTTCCAGTCGTGGCCGGGTGAGTCCCACAGGTCGAAGTTGTCGCAGTGGGCGGCCAGGGCGACGAAGTAGCGGGCGCCGCTGGCGGCGTAGAGGTCGATCAGCTCGTCGGGGTCGAAGCGCTCGGCGCGCCAGCGGTGGAACAGGTCCTTCGTGCCCTTGTCCGACGAGGCGCCGAAGTGGGCTCGGTGGTGGGCGTGCTGGCGGCCGGCTCTCGTGCGCTCCCATGGCTCGGACCAGGGCTGCATGCCGTAGAGGTGGCGGGCGTACCAGTCGCCTGAGCGGGCCACGGACTGCGGCCCCCAGTGCGACCAGATGCCGAACTTGGCCGCGCCGAACCACTCGGGGATCCGGTGGGCGCGCAACGACTCCCAGGTGGGCTGGAATACGGTCATTTCACCACTCGTACGTCGAAGGGGGCCAGGCGCATCGGGCCCGGCGCGATCGGCTCCCGCGTTCCGGTCACCTCGGTGGCCCGGCCCGCGATCGTCACGGTGTTCTCCTGGTCCGACCAGTTGTGCACGAACCACAGCCGCTCGCCGCGCCCGTTGACCGCCGAGTGGACGGTGACCTGCGGGGTGTCGGCGGCGACCAGGGCATCGGTCTCCGGCTGGCGGAAGAGCGCGGCGGTCATGTCGCGGCCGGGCAGGGTGCCGATGTAGGTCACCTTGCCCGCGCCGAAGCGGTGCTCCGTGATCGCCGGCCAGCGGCCGAAGTGGTGGTGGTCGTAGAACGCCAGCGGCTCGGCCCCCTCCAGCTCCAACGCGTCGGCCCAGTGCCTGGCCACGTCCCGCCGGCCGAGCCCGTGCAGGGGGACCGGTTCGAGCAGCGTCGAGTACTCCAGGTAGCGCACCCCGGTCAGGGCGCGCAGCGGCCCCGGTGCGATCTCGGCCCGCGCCCTGGCCTCCTCGTCGGCGTAGCCGCTGCGGAAGGTCAGCACCAGGTGGCCGCCGTCGCGCACGTACGCGGTCAGCTCGGCGGCCAGCTCGTCGGACAGGCAGTAGAGGGCGGGCGCCACGACGACGGGCAAACGTTTGACCTGTGCGGCCGTCACGAAGGCCACCTGCCGGCCCGCGTCGATCGCGCCCTGGTAGAACGTGGCGAGGACGCGCTCGTAGGAGTCGCGGTCGGGGTTGCGGCCGTCGAGGGTGAGCGGCGGCTGGAACTGCAGCGCCCACTTGCTCTCGTGCGAGTACAGGAACCCGGCGTCGGCGTCCGGCGTGAGCTCCGCGAGGTCCCCGGCCGCCGCCTCCAGCTCCGCGCCCAGCGTCGCGATCTCGCCGTAGACGCGGCCCGGCTCCATGGAGTGGCCGAGGATCCCGCCCCAGTACGTCTCGCAGCCGTGGTGCAGCGTGTGCCAGTGCCAGTACGAGACCAGCTCCGCGCCGCGTGCCACCAGCGCCCACGCCGCCTGGCGGAGCTGGCCGTCGTAGGGCGGCAGGTTGAGCTGGGACACGGCGATCGACGTGGCGTTGGTCTCGGTCACCCAGAAGCGCCGCCCCTTGGAGCCGTACATGCGGTCGGCCGCCTGGAACAGCCCGGCCGGGCCGGTCGCGAACCAGGTCGGATCGGCGGGCGCGGCACCGGCGTCGCGGCTCAGGGCGTCCTGGGTCAGGTAGTACGCGTTCCCGCTGGTGATCGTCAGGTGCTCGGACAGCCGTACGTCGTCCAGCGCCGGGCGCTGGTAGGCCAGGCACGTGGTGAGCGCCCGGTCCTCCGGGACCAGCTCGCGCACCAGGTCCGCCTGCCAGGCGATGAACTCGGTGGTCAGCTCCGCCTGGAAGCGCCGCCAGGCCAGGTCGTAGGACGGGGTGGTGTTGCCGTGCGGCCGCCACAGCTCGCCCCAGTCGCTCAGGCGGTGCGACCAGTAGGCCAGGCCCCACTCCTCGTTCAGCCGGCCGACGTCGCCGTAGCGCTCGGCCAGCCAGGCGGTGAACCGCTCGAAGACCGGCTCGTTGTGGATGAGGTGCAGGCCGGGCTCGTTGTCGAGCTGGATCCCGGTGACGGCCGGGTGGCTCCCGTGGCGGCCGACGACCTGGCGGACGACGCGCTCGGCGTACCGGAGGAAGGTCGGTGAGGTGAAGTCGATCTCCTGCCGCGCGCCCCACGGGATTCTGGACCCGTCGGCGCGGGCGACGGCCAGCTCGGGGTGCTTGCGCTGCAGCCACGGCGGGATGGCGTAGGTGGGGGTGCCGAGCAGGACGTCCATGCCGCGCTCGTGCGCCCCGTCCAGGACGGGGGTCAGCCAGTCGAGGTCGAACTCCCCGTCGCGCGGCTCCCAGGTGGACCAGACGGACTCGCCGACGCGGATGGTGCGGATCCTGGCCTGGGCCATGAGGTCGAGGTCGCGCCGCAGATCGGGGGAGCGCTGGTATTCCCAGTAGTAGGCGGTGCCGAGTCGGGTCATGACTCTCCAGCGATGTTAAAACGATTTACCGGATGATATATATATTCACGGCCGGATGTCAATGCTTGTGAGATCTGGTGTGGGATGGCCCTCGCTTATAGGGTTAAAACGTTTTGTCGCACGGAGGGACGTTCGGATGGTCGATTCCCCTGTCGGGTCCCCTGCCGGGTCTCACGTCGGGTCTCACGTCGGGTTTCATGGCGGGTTTCATGAGGACCCCGGGCCTGGCTCCGGGCGGCGGGCGGCCCGCGCGGACTTCGTCTCCGACGCGCCCCGGCTGCCGCTCAACGGCCGGTGGCGCTTCCGGCTCTCGGACACGGCCGAGGGGACCGGGCCCGCGCTGCCGGACCCGGACCTCGACGACGCCTCCTGGGAGACGATCCGGGTGCCGTCGCACTGGGTGCTGGAGGGGCACGACCGGCCGCTGTACACCAACACGGCCTACCCGTTCCCGCTCGACCCGCCGCACCTGCCGGAGCAGAACCCCACCGGCGACTACCGCCTCCGCTTCGACCTCCCGTCCGGCTGGCCCGGCGAGGGCCTGAGCGTGCTGCGGTTCCAGGGCGTGGACTCCTGCGGCACGGTGTGGCTGAACGGCGAGCTGCTCGGGCACTCGAAGGGGAGCAGGCTGCCGTTCGAGTTCGACGTCTCGGGGCTGGTGCGGCCGCACGGCAACCTGCTGGCCGTACGCGTGCACCGCTGGTCGTCAGGCAGCTACCTGGAGGACCAGGACATGTGGTGGCTGCCGGGCATCTTCCGCGACGTGGAGCTGCTGGCCCGGCCGGCGGGCGGCATCGACGACTTCACCGTGCACGCGTCGTACTCCTCCGGCTCCGGCTCCCTCCTGGTCACCGCCGACGCGCCCGGCCTGGTGGAGATCCCCGAGCTCGGCCTTAGCGTCCCCACCGGCGAGCGGGTCACGATCGAGCGGGTGGAGCCGTGGAGCGCCGAGCACCCGCGCCTCTACCGTGGCACGCTCTCGGCGGCCGGGGAGCGCGTCGACCTCGCGATCGGGTTCAGGACCGTCGAGGTGTCCGGCGGGCGGCTGCTGGTCAACGGGGTGCCGGTGCTGTTCAGGGGCGTCAACCGGCACGAGCACGACCCGGAACGCGGCCGGTCGCTCGACCGCGACACCATGATCCGCGACATCGAGCTGATGAAGCGGCACAACGTCAACGCCGTCCGCACCGCCCACTACCCGCCGCACCCGGAGTTCCTGCGCCTTTGCGACGAGTACGGCCTGTGGGTGGTGGACGAATGCGACATCGAGACGCACGGCTTCATCTACGCGGGCTGGGCGGGCAACCCGCCCGACGAGCCCATGTGGCGCCCGGCCCTGCTCGACCGGGCCCGGCGGATGGTCGAGCGCGACAAGAACCATCCCAGCGTCGTCATCTGGTCGCTCGGGAACGAGAGCGGCGCCGGGGCGGCGTTCGCCGACATCGAGGAGTGGATCCGGGGGCGCGACCCCAGCCGGCCGCTGCACTACGAGCGCGATCCCAGCTACCGGCACTCCGACTTCTACAGCTTGATGTATCCGTCGCTGGACGACCTGGAGCGGATCGGGCAGCGCAAGGAGTCCGCGCCTGAGGGCGTGGTCCCGGACTCGGCCGACGACGTGCGCCGGCGCGGGCTGCCGTTCCTGCTGTGCGAGTACGCCCATGCCATGGGGAACGGGCCCGGGTCGCTGGCCGACTACCAGGCGATCCTGGAGTCGTACGAGCGGTTCTGCGGGGGGTTCGTGTGGGAGTGGATCGACCACGGGCTTTCGGGGCGGGACGCGTACGGGCGTACCTACTACCGGCACGGCGGGGACATCGACTACCAGCCGAACGGGGAGCGGTACTGCCTGGACGGGCTGCTGTTCCCGGACCGGACGCCGTCGCCGGGGCTGGGGGAGCTGCGGGCGGCGCTCCAGCCGGTGGGGATCGCGGTCGAGGGCGGCTCGGTGGTGATCACCAACAAGCATGACGCGATCGACCTCGGCCACCTGACGTTCCGCTGGTTCACGGAGGTGGACGGCGTGCGCGCTCCTGTCGGTGCTGGTGCTGGTGCTGGGACCGGCGGCGGGACGCTGGCCGTGCCGCGTTGCCGGGCGAGGGAGAGCGTGCGCGTGCCGCTGCCTGAGATGGCGGTCGCGGCGGAGGGGGAGACCTGGCTCACGGTCGAGGCGGTGCTGGCGTCCGACACGCGATGGGCGCCGGCCGGTCACGTGGTCGCCACGGGCCAGACCCGGCTCGGCACCACCCCCCACCGCCGCCCCACTCCCGCCCTCGACCTCGCCCTCGCCCTCGCTCCCAACCTCAGCCCCGACCTCGACCCCGACTCCACCCCCGACCTCGCCCCCGGCCCTGCTCCCGTATCCCTCCTCGCTCCCGAGAGCAGTGAGGGCGGGGCGAGCGGAAGGCTCAGGCTCGGGGCGGCGGCGTTCGACGGCAGGACCGGCCGGCTGCTCAGCCTGGGCGGCGTCGAGCTGGCCGGACCGGTGCTGGACGTGTGGCGCGCCCCCACCGAGAACGACCGCGGCCAGGGCCCGAGGAACGCGCTGGCCGCCGACTGGGAGGCCGTGGGACTCGACCGCTTCCTGCACAGGACCGGCGACATCGAGCGGCCCGACGACCGGACACTCGTCGTGCACGGCCGCAGCGGCCCGGCGACCAGGACCCTGGGCTTCCGTACCACCTGCACCTGGCGCTGGCAGGACGGCGCGCTGACCCTGCTCATCGAGGCCGACCCGGTCGGCGACTGGCACGACACCGCCTACGGCCACCTCAGCGTGACCCCACCCCGGATGGGCGCCCGCTTCGCCCTGCCGGGCGGCTACACCGAGGTGACCTGGTTCGGGCGCGGCCCCGGCGAGTCGTACGCGGACAGCCGGGCCGCCGCGCTGGTCGGCCGGTATTCGCGCTCGATCGACGCCCTGCAGACCCGGTACGTCGTCCCGCAGGAGAACGGCAACCACGTCGAGACCCGCTGGCTGGAGGTGTCGGGTCCCGGCCTCGCGACCCTGCGCGTGGACGGCGAGCCGTACGTCGACTTCACCGCCCGCCGCTGGACGAGCGAGGCGCTGCAGGCCGCCCGCCGCCCGTACGACCTGACCGACTCCGGCCGGGTCTGGCTGAACCTGGACCACGGACAGCAGGGCCTCGGCAGCGCTTCCTGCGGCCCCGCGCTGCCCGAGCACTACCGCCTGCCGATCCGGCGCTACTCCTGGTCGATGACGCTGACCGTCTGAGAGGACCTTGATCGCATGACAGAACCGTCCAAGTTCGACTTCCGCCCGTGGCTGTTCTGGGACCACGCGACCGAGGAGGACCGCCGTGCGCAGGAGAGCCACCTGGCCGCCCTGCGCGACGCGATCGGCCTCGACGCCGCAGGGAAGGTGTTCATCTCCCCGCTGGCCGCCGTGTCCACCGACCGGCTGCGGATGGGCGACTTCTGCTACATCGCCGCCCACGCCTACGTCACCGACGACGTCTCCATGGGCGCGGACTGCACCGTGAACCCGTACGCGGTGGTGCGGGGGCGGGTGGAGCTCGGCGACGCCGTGCGGATCGGGGCGCACACGTCCCTGCTGGGCTTCAACCACGGCACCGCGCCCGACCGCCCGGTCTTCCGCCAGCCCATCACGAGCCGGGGCATCCGCATCGGGGACGACGTGTGGATCGGCTCGAACGCCGTCGTGCTCGACGGGGTGACGATCGGCGACCACGCCGTCATCGGCGCGGGCTCTGTCGTCACCAAGGACGTGCCCGCGTGGGCGATGGTGGCCGGCAATCCGGCCCGCCCGATCCGCGACCGCCGCACTCCCCGCTCCGCCCCGCGCGACCTGGAGGGACGGCTCGCCGCCTTCGCCGACCGTGCCAGGGAGCAGGCCGGGGAGGTGCTCGCCCGCTGCTGGACGGGCGAGCGGTACGTGGACCGTCCCGGCGCCGAGCCGACCGTACGCGCCTGGGCCGACGCCGTCGAGATCGCCGACCTCCTGCTCGGTGGCCCGCCGCCCACCCCGGCCCGGGAGGAGATCGTCGCGTTCCTGCGCGACCGCCAGGACCCGGCGACCGGTCTGGTCCCCGAGATAGGCGCCCCCGGCTCACCCGAACTCCTGCCGACGGCGATGGGGAAGGCCAACGGCGGGCGTCCCGGCCCGGACGGCGGCGGTCGGGCCGGACTGGACGACGGCGGTCGGCCCGGCCCGGACGGCGATGCCCGGCCCGGCCCGGACGGTGGCGGGCGGCTCGAACTGGAGGGCGTCGCCGCGTACCACGTCCTGTCCGTCGGGTACGCGCTCGACCTGCTCGGCACCGGTTTCGCGCACCCGATCAAGGCGGTCTCCGACCTCGCGCCGAGGGACCTGGTCGCCACCCTCGACGGCCTCGACTGGGCGCGCAACGCGTGGACGGCCGGGTCGTGGGTGGACGCGTTCGGCACCGGCCTCTATCGCAACCTCGCCGGGTTCGGCGTAGGCGGGGAGAACCTGGAGACCCTCTACGGCTGGCTGCTGACCCGCTGCCGTCAGGCCCACGGCATGTGGGGCGAGCCGGACGGGGACGCCGGCTGGCTGCAGGTCGTCAACGGGTTCTACCGGCTGACGAGGGGCACGTTCGCACAGTTCGGGCTGCCGCTGCCGTATCCCGAGCGGGCCGTGGACACCGTCCTCACCCAGGCCCGCGACCCGCGCTACTTCGGCCCTGACACCGGCAACGCCTGCAACGTGCTGGACGTCATCCACCCGCTCTGGCTGACCGGCCGCCAGACCCGGCACCGGCGCGCGGAGGGCGAGGCGTGGGCCAGGGAGCACCTGGACCGCGCGCTCGGCGGCTGGCAGGACGGGACGGGCCTCAGCTTCGCCCTGACCCAGGGGGATGGCGCGGCCCGTACGTCCGGGCTGCAGGGTACGGAGATGTGGCTGGCCATCACCTGGCTGCTCGCCGACTACCTCGGCATCTCCGACACCCTCGGCTACCGCCCCCGAGGCGTCCACCGCCCAGAACCAGCCCTTCAGTATCCGGGCTGATTCGGCCTCGGTCGTCCGGGCTGACTGGCTCGCGGTGGGGCCGGGGCCGGTTGGTCTCGCCGTAGCGTCTGCTGGTTGATCGCCGCAGCCATGGCCAGGTGGCCTGCCGCGCTCGGGTGGAGGTGGTCGCCGCAGTCGTGGCGGGGCAGCAGGCGGGCAGGGTTCGCGGGGTCGCGGAGTGCCGCGTCGAAGTCGGCCAGCCCGTCGAACGCGCCGTCCTCGCGGACGAATGCGTTCACCGCCTGGCGAGCCCGTTCGCCGCCGGGGGTGTGATACTCGGCCCCAGCGAACGGGGTGAGGGTGGCGCCTACCACGCGCACCCCGGCCGCGTGCGCGCTCGCCACGATGCGGCGAAAGGCGGCGATCAGGTCCTTCGCCCGCGCGCCCGCCCCGAGGTCGTTGAGGCCGGCCGCCAGGATGACGGTGTCGATGCCCGGCTTGGTCAGCACCTCGGCGGCCAGCCGGTCCTCGGCCGATCGCCCGGTGCCCGCGCTGAGCACTCGCCCGCCGGAGACGCCCTCGTTGGCCACGGCCAGCGGCCACGACTCCAGGAGCGCCCGGTCCGCCAGCAGGTCAGGCCAGCCGTGGCCGGTCTCGGACCCGACCCCGATGGCGATCGAGTCCCCGAGCACCGCCACACCGAGCACCACCACGCCCGATACGGCCGCCGCACCCGGTCTGACCGTGGGTGCGGTGAGTGTCACCGCGTCCAGCCAGTGCCAGCTCGCTGCCTCCCCAACGTAGGCGTCCCCGCTCTCGTCCGCCGCGTGGTCACCGGGGATCGACCGGTAGGCGGGGGCGGACGGTGGCTCCGGCGGGCGGGCGGGAGTCGTGGCCCGGTTGCGGCCGGTGATCGTGTCGCATGACCCCCTGAGATAGAGGCTCACAGCGAGGCGGCTGCGCGGTCCCGCGCCTGGTACCGCGCCCGGTCCCGCCTCGCGCCGCCCCAACCCGTCCGGCCGCATCCCGTCCGGGCGCATCCTGCCCGGCGGCATCGCGTCCGGCCGTATCGCGTCCGGTACCACCTCGTCCCACACCATCGCGTCCGGCAGGGAGTCGCTAAGTGCTGTTGTCCCCGGTGGCAGCGTCACTTCCGGTCGTCCGTCGAACGTCACCAGCCGGTTCGACCCCGCTACCAGCGCCGCCCCGGCCAGGGGCACGCCCACGTACACGTGCCCGAACGTCACCGGCCGCGTGCCGAAGGCGTTGGTCAGGCGTACCCGGAGGTCCGTTCCGGCGGCGCTGACGCGGATGACGTTGCGGACCGTGAGGTCACGCAGGCCGCCGCCGCCCAGGGCTTCGGCGGCGGCGGCCCACGTCGTCACGGTCCGGCCGCGCGTCAGCGCTCCCACGCGGCGGTGAACTCGTAGACGCCCGACCCGACCCGGCACACCAGCGCCGAGCCGGCGACCCCGACCCGCTCGACGGGCGGTGGTGCCGCGTCCATCACAGCGTCCCCCACAGCGTCCACCACTGGGGCGCCCGACTCCCGTACCGACGATGGGTCCGTGGTGGGCACGTGTACGGTCGCCACCGCCCCAGGCGGGACCCGCACGGACAGCCGCAGAGTGCCCCCGTCCACCTCCCACCGGCTGCTCAGCCGCCCCAGCGGCGTGTCGTAGGCCGCCGACGCCCACCGCAGGGATCCGCCGGGCAGCGGCCGGACGACCGGGCGGCGGAAACCGGTGGACGAGGACTCCTGCCCCAGCCCGGCCACGCCGCTGTAGAGCCACTCGCCGACCGAGCCGAGCGCGTAGTGGTTGAAGGAGTTCATCGCGACGGGACCGAAGCCCGCCTCCTCCGTCCAGCCGTCCCACCGCTCCCAGATGGTGGTCGCGCCCCGCTTGATCGAATACCCCCACGACGGGTACCGGTCGTCGTGCAGCAGCGCGTACGCCAGGTCGGCGCGCCCGTGCGCCGACAGGACGGGCCCGAGGAGCGCCACCCCGGCGAACCCGGTCGTCAGCCGCCGCCCCCGCCGCTCCAGGTCGGCCACCAGGTGGCCGACGGCGGCGGGCACGAGCTCGCCGGGGACCAGGGAGTGCGCGAGCGCCAGCAGGTAGCCGGTCTGCGTGTCCCCCGTGATCCGCCCGTCCCGCGACACGAACTCGCGCGCGAACGCCTCCCCGATCCGCGCCCGCAACGACGCGTAACGCCCGGCGGACGGGTCGCCGAGCACGGCGGCGGCCTTGGCGGTCAGGTCGGCGCTCAGCGCGAAGTACGCCGTCGCGAGCACGTCGCGCGAGGTGGTCACGCCCGCCTGCAGCCAGTCGCCGTAATGGCTGCCGACCCGGTTCCGCCAGATCAGGGCGGGATTGTGGCGTTCGACGTAGTCCACCCATCGGCGCATGCTGGGCAGGCTGTCGCGCAGCACCCGCTCGTCCCCGTACACCTCGTACAGGTGCCACGGCACGATCGTGGCGGCGTCACCCCAGGCCGGGGTGCCGTGGCGTTCGGTCATCACGTGCGGCACCACGTCCGGCACCGCGCCCTCGGCCGTCTGCGCGCAGCGGAGGTCGGCCAGCCAGCCGGTGAAGAACGCCGCCACGTCCGCGTTGTAGCAGGCCGTGGGCAGGAAGACCTGCGCGTCCGCCGTCCAGCCCAGCCGCTCGTCGCGCTGCGGGCAGTCGGTCGGCACGGAGACGAAGTTGTCGCGCTGGCTCCATCGGAGGTTGCTCATGAGCTGCCGCACCATGGCGTCCGAGCAGGAGAACTCACCCGCCACCGGCGTGTCCGAGTGCATCGCCCGGCCTGCGACCTCGACGTCGGCGTGCCCGCTGACCTCGACGTAACGGAAGCCGTGCACGGTGAAGCGCGGCTCGAACGTCTCCTCCGCCCGCCCCGCCGCCACATAGTGGTCGGTGGCCTCGGCCGAGCGCAGGTTGGCGGTGTAGAGGTCGCCGTCGTCGGTGAGCGCCTCGCCGTGCCGGAGCGTGACACGGGAGCCCCGCGCGGCGCCGCGCAGGGTCAGGCGGACGCGGCCGGCGATGTTCTGGCCGAGGTCCACGATGGTGCGGCCGTCGGGGGTCACGCGGGTCTCGGCGGGTACGAGGTCCTGCGTCACCCGTACGGGCTCGGCGACGGACGGCACGAGCACGGCGTGGTCCGTGTCCGCGACGCGCGCCGGAGCCCAGAAGGAGTCGTCGAAGCCCGGAAGGTCCCAGCCGTCGTGCTCCAGGCGGGCGTCGTACCACTCGCCCATGAGCAGGTCGGCGTAGCGCAGCGGCCCGCTGCTCTCGCGCCACCGCTCGTCCGTGCCGATCACGGTGCGGGAGCCGTCCGCGTGCTCGGCCACGATCTGCGCGAAGAGCTGGGGGTGCCGGCCGTAGCGCTGGGCCTGCTGCCGGCCGTCCCAGCCGAGGCTGCCCGACCACCAGCCGTCCGCCAGCACCGCCCCCACGCACAGCGGCCCGTCCCCGGCCAGGTCCGTGACGTCGTAGACCTGGTACGGGATGCGCTGCCGGTAGTCGGTCCACCCCGGGGTCAGCTCGCCGTCGCCGACGCGGTGGCCGTTGACGCGCAGCTCGTACAGGCCGCGTGCGGTGCAGGCGATCCGGACGGCGGTCGCCGGGCGCAGGTCGGCGACGCGACGGAAGCAGCGGGGCGCGGGCAGGTGCGCCGTGCGGTCGGTACGGGGCTCGCGGCCGTCCGTGGGCGGCTCGAACGGCGGCTCGGTCTCGGGGTCGTGCGCGATCCAGGCCGCCCGCCAATCGTCGGCGTGCAGCACCCCCGTGTCGAACCACGACCGCGCGGACTCGCCGTCGCGCACCTCGACCTGCCAGGTGTAGCGGGCGAACGACGCCAGCGGCCCGCCCCCGTAGTCGGCACTGACGTCCTGGCCGTCGATCCAGCCGCTGTCCCAGGCCAGGACGCCGCCGGGCCCGTGCACCCGGATCCGGTGGCCGGTCGGGGCGTCGCCGCGCCGGTCGGAGGCCAGCCGCCAGGCCAGCCTGGGTGTGCGCGTGCCGATGCCGAGCGGGGTCCGGAGATGCTCGCAGCGCAGGTCGTACGGGCGCAATGTCGCGGCGGCGGGCGGCGCCGGCAGCGACCAGTCGTCCGGCATGGGCGTCTCCGCCTTCACCATGTCCACTCCTTCGCGGGCCGGGACAGCTCGTAGTCCCGGCGTGGGGCGGTGGGATGAACCTTGCGCCCGCTGTACATCGGGCGCGCGGTCCCCTCCGGGCTGATGCCGATCACGTCGTCGCCGCGCCAGCGCACCTGGTACTCGCGGCCCGCCGCGACCTCGGTGCTCGTGGACTCCGGGACGGGGAACGTGACCGTGACCCGCTCGCCGCGACGCGGGGCGCGGATGGACAGGTAGCCGTCCGGCGCCCACGCCCCGGCCTGGGTCCCGTCGAAGGAGCCGCTGCCGCCGTCGCGGGTGACGCGGATCTTGGCGTACCCGGCCCAGCTCGGCACCCGGAGCCGCAGCTCGCCCAGGTCCTCGTGCACCTCCAGGTCCACCCGCCCCTCGTGCGGCAGGTGACTGAGCACGGTGACCTGGCGGGTGGCCCTGGTGAGGAGCAGGTTCACCGAGACCGTCCGCTCGTCGCCGGTGACGATGGAGTTCCAGCCCCAGAACAGGCCGCGTACGCCGGAGCCGACGCAGCACGCCTGCACGTCGGCGGTGTGGCCACGGCCCAGCTCGACGTCGCAGACGTAGTCGTTGGGGGCGCCGTACCCGGCGAAGGCGCCGAGCACGCGCTCGCCCACCCGTACGTGCGTCGTCCAGCCCGGCTCGTCGCCCGAGGCGTCGGGCGCGGACTCGACCCAGCTCAGATCGAGGAGCTGCGACTCGGCGAGGTGGTTGCGCAGGAACCGCTCGACCACGCCCCAGTAGGCGGTGTGCCCCGACCGGGCCAGCGTGATGCCGGTGCCGATGAGGTCCACCAGGGAGCAGCTCTCGTGCTCGTACCGCTGGTCGGACAGGTCGCCGGGGGTCCAGCCGAACGCGGTGGCCTGGCCGAGTGCCCAGTCGTAGCTGCGGCGGGCGAACGCGGTCAGCTCGTGGTCGCCGGTGTGCGCGGCGTACCGGGCGAGACCTTCGAGCGTCCCCAGGCGGGTGTGGAAGTGGCCGCTGCGGTACGCGCGGGCCGCGTTGAAGCTGCCGTCCTCGTTGTACACCCCGCTCTTGTGCACGATCAGCCGCGCGAACCACCCGCACAGCTCCAGCGCGTCCTCATTGCCCGTCGCCTGGTGATAGCGCAGCAACGGCATGATCAACCGGCCGCTGAACGAGGCCGGATCGGGGGCGAGGTGCAGCGCGACGGCGTTGGGGGAGGGCCAGCCGTCCGGGGTGTACTCGGAGGCGGGGTAGAACCACACGTCCCGTTCCTTGATCGCGATCCGCTTGAGCGCGGCCACGTGCCGGTCCACCAGCCGCTTGGCCTCGGGGTCGCCGTCGGAGACGAACCAGGTAGTAAGCGACAGCAGCACGGCCCGCTGATCGATGAGGTTGGCATTGGCCGGCCAGCCCACCTCGGGGCGGGCCAGCCGGTAGCTCAGCCCGTCCGCGCCGAAGAAGCCGGTGAGCCTGGTACGGAAGCCCCGCTCGACCTCCCGCCAGGTGTTCTTGCCCGTCATGTGCCTGGCCAGCAGGCAGGCGTCGAGCAGCCGGCCGTGGCTGGAGCCCCAGTCCCAGTCGCCGTGCCGCAGCACCGCAGGGCGGGCCAGCAGATCGGCGCTGAAGTACGGAATGCCGCCCATATCGTCGTCCGGCAGCCCGGCCACCGCGTTCATCGCCAGCTCGGCCCGCTCTTCGAGCAACACCGTGTCGGGAATCTCCGGCATTTCCATCCCTTCGCATAAATATTCATTGCTGCATATATGTCGCATTCAGCCTCCTTCGCCCCACTCATGACGTCAAGAGGTGTATAAATATTCATATCTTGTTGGATATGTTCCGCTGAGGGAAGATGGCCGCATGAGCGATGATTCGGTGGTGCGGCCGCGCCCGGAGGCGGCGGTGACCCTGCGACCCGTCTCGGGAGGGCGGATCGAGGGCGGCTTCTGGGGCGCACGTCAGCGGGTCAACCGCGAGGTCACGATCCCGCTGGGCGGCGAACGGATCCGCGAGTCCGGCGCCTTCGCCAACCTGGAGCTGACCGCCCGCGGTGCCGGAGGGGAGCACCGCGGCAAGGTCTTCGCCGACTCCGACGTCTACAAGTGGCTGGAGGCCGTGGCCTGGGAACGCGGCAGGGCCGACGACGACGGCCTGGCCCGGTCGTACACGGAGGCCGCCGCCCTGGTCGCCGCCGCCCAGGCTCCTGACGGCTACTTGCACACCCACACCCAGCTCACCGGCCGCGAGCGCTACTTCGACCTGGCCTCCAGCCACGAGCTCTACTGCGCGGGCCACCTCATGCAGGCCGCCGTCGCGGGCAGCCGCGCCACCGGCGACCGCAGGCTGCTCGACGTCGCCACCCGCTTCGCCGACCACCTCGTCAAGGACCTGTCGGACGACGCGCTCGACGGGCATCCGGAGGTGGAGACGGGCCTGGCCGAGCTGTACCGGGAGACCGGCGCCCGGCCGTACCTGGAGCTGGCCGCCCGCATGGTCACCACCCGCGGGCGGGAGTTGCTCCCGCTCAAGGGACACCACGGGCCCGGCATCCGCCAGGACCGCGTCCCGCTGCGGGAGGCGACCACGGTGGAAGGGCATGCGGTACGCGCGATGTACCTGGCCGCGGGGGCGACGGACGTCGCCGTCGAGACGGCCGACCTGGGACTGCTGACCGCGCTCGGCGATCAGTGGCGCGACCTGGTGGCGGCCAAGACGTACCTGACCGGAGGGCTGGGCGCCAACTGGTACGGCGAGCAGTTCGGCGGCCCGCACGAGCTGACCCCCGAGACCGCGTACTGCGAGACCTGCGCCGCCATCGGCAGCGTCCAGTGGTCGTGGCGCATGCTCCTCGCCACCGGCGACCCCGCCTACGCGGACCTGATGGAACGCACCCTCTACAACGCCGTCCTGCCCGGGATCTCGATCGGCGGGGACCGCTTCTTCTACGTGAACGCGCTGCGCGTGCGCGCCGGCGCCAACCCCGACGACCGGCGCGCGCCCGCCCGTGGCCGCCAGGACTGGTACGGCACCGCGTGCTGCCCGCCCAACGTCATGCGCCTGCTCTCCTCCCTCGACCACTACATGGCCACCCGGGACGAGGACGGCGTCCAGCTCCACCTGTACGCGCCGGGCGTGATCCGGTCGGGGGACGTCCTGCTGGAGGTCGAGACCGACTACCCGTGGGGCGGCCGGGTCGAGATCGTGATCCGGGAGGCTCCCGACCGGCCATGGACGCTCACGCTCCGCATCCCGTCGTGGGCCGAGAGCTCGGACGTGGCCCTCACGCCCACCGGCGCGCATGGCCGCACCGCCGCCGGCGGGCGCACCGCTGCGGACGGGCCTGGCACGGAGGGGCGGCCTGCCGGAGATGGGAGGGCGGCGCATGGTCAGCCCGGCGCGGAGGGGCGGCCTGCCGGGGATGGGCGCAATGCGGACGGGCGGTCCGGCGACCCTGGCGGGCTTCGCCGCGTCCGGCGGACGTGGCGGCCCGGTGACCGGGTCACCCTGGACCTCGCCGTCCGTCCCCGCCTGACCGCCGCCGTGCCCCGCCTGGACGTCGCCCGCGGCCAGGTCGCGGTCGAGCGCGGCCCGCTGGTCTACTGCCTGGAGCAGGCCGACCACCGCGGCGTGATCGTGGACGACCTGTGCGTGGCGGACGCGGACCTGCGCGACGGCACCCCGATCACCGGCCTGCCCCCCGAGGTGGTGCCGGTCCTGGCTCGCGGCCGGGCCCACGTGCACCGGCAGGCCGACGGCGGCTTCCCCTACCGCACCGCCGCCGCCCCGCTGGAACCGGAGCACGAGGGCCCGATCGACCTCACGTTCGTCCCGTACTACGCCTGGGCCAACCGCGGCGCCGGACCCATGACGGTCTGGGCCCCGATGCACTGACCTCCAGGTCGCCAAGCCCCGGCCGGTCGCCAAGCCCCCGGCGGGCCGCCCAGCCCGCCGCCCGCCGCCCGGTCCGGGCGGTGGGCGGCGGGGGCTATCGGGTCGTCGGCTCGCCGACCGTGACGCCCGTGACCGCCAGGTCCTCGACGTCGCTGACCACGTCCGCCCGCTGCACCCGCGCGAACGAGCTGTCCCTGATCGTGATCCCCCGCAGCGGCTGCTCGGGATACCCCCGCAGCAGGTACGCGCTGCGCGTGCGGTCGCTCCGCACCCCGGCGACGTGGACGTTGCGCACCGGCGGCGGGTCATCGCCGTTGTGCCCGTCCCCGTGGTAGAGGTCGATCGAGACGGCCTCCTTGGTGAGCTCGCTGATCTCCACGTCCGCCACGAAGACGTTCTCCACGAACCCCCCGCGCACCGAGTTCGTCTTGATGTACAGACCGAAGTACAGACCGGGGCCGCCCCACCGGCAGCGGCGCACGAACACGTTCCGGATCCCGCCGGTCGTGTCCGTGCCGATCGCGACAGAGCCGTACCGGTAACGCATGTCGCAGTCCTCGATCAGCACGTCCTCGCACGGCACCCCCACCCGCCGCCCGTCCGGCCCGCGCCCCGCCTTGATGGCGATGCAGTCGTCGCCGACGTCGAACACGCACCCCGAGATCACCACAGACCGGCACGACTCGGGGTCGCAGCCGTCGTTGTTGGGCCCGCGCGAGTAGATCGACACGTTCCTGACCAGTACGTTCTCGCACCGGACCGGATGGATCTCCCACATGGGGGAGCGCACGATCCGTACGCCCTCCACCAGCACGTTCCGGCACAGGTACGGCTGGATCATGTTGGGCCGCAGGTAGTGACCGGCCCCGAACACCCGCTCCTCGACCGGCACGCCCTCGGCGGCCATGCGTTGCAGGACGTCCCAGTCACCGGCCTCGTGCGGCGTCCCGGGCTTCCAGCCGAACTCCGGCGTGCCCACCCACGGCCACCAGTGCTCAGGACCGGCCCCGCCGTCCAGCGTCCCCGCACCGGTGATCGCGATGTTCTCCTGGCCGTAGGCGTAGATGAAGGGGGAGTAGTTGTAGCACTCGATGGCCGAGAACCGGGTGTAGACGGCCGGCAGGAAGTCGGACGGATCCGTGCTGAACAGGATCGTCGCGCCCGCCTCCACGTGCAGGTCCACGTTGCTGAGCAGGTGGATGGCACCCGTGAGGTACGTCCCCGGCGGCACCCGCACGTGACCGCCGCCCGCCTCGTGGCACGCCTCGATCGCCGCGCGGAAGGCCCCGGTCCACAGGTCCGCGGGGCCGAAGTCCGTCACGTCGAACCAGCGGCCGGGGAACTCCGGCGGGCGCACCCGCTCCCGCAGCTCGTCCGCGTAGCGCCAGGCCTCTGCCTCGTTCATGACACCTTCCTCATGCGCAGCGCGTGGTAGAGCGGCAGTGCGATCACCCAGGACGGGTTCCAGGTGTTCGCCTCGCCTTTGCGCTGCCAGTTGGTCTGGAAGAACCCCTCGCCCTGCTCCCCGGGCACGTCGAAGCCCCAGTCGCCGGGCTCCTGGCAGATGCCCTGGCCCAGGGCGTGCAGGATGCGGTCCGCCTGCTCCGCGTACCGGGTTTGCCCGGTCGCCAGGCCGAACTCCTTCAGCTCGGAGGCCGGGAAGAACACGTCGAGGTGGTGGTTCTGCACGCTGACCGACGGCCAGCCGCACGCCTTGAAGCCGCGCCGCTCGAACGTGCTGCCCGCGTCGAACTCGGGCGACCACACGTAGACGAACGTCAGCAGCCAGTCGGCCGCCGCCTGCGCCCACTGCGCGTACAGCTCCCTGCCCGTCAGCCGGTACATCTCGTAGGCGGCCAGGAAGTAGTACATCCCGGCCTCCTTGTCCTCACCGGAGGCGTCCAGGGTGGCGTGCGCGAACGGCCGCTCGAACGTGGCCGCGTGCAGCCGGTGGTAACGGCTCAGCACCTCCTCGGCGCGCAGCAGCCACACGCGCTCGCCGCTCAGCCGGTACGCGCCCAGCATGGCCTGCACGCACGCGATCCCCGCCGCGCTAATCATCTGCGAGACCGGCGTGCCCTGCGGGGTCCAGCCGAGCGGGACGACGCCCTCGGGCAGCCTGGTGTGCCAGAAGAGCGCGGCGGCGTCCTCCACCGCCTCCTGCCAGGCCGGCGGCACGTCCAGCCCGGCGTCCCTGAACTGGACGGCGAGCCCGGCCAGGTCCGCGATCGTCTCGCCGTGCGCGCGGCTGGAGACGAAGGCGGCGTCGTCCTTGCGGAACATCTCCCATCGGTCGTCGTCGAGCAGATAGCGGCCGTGGCGCAGGCCGCGTACCGGCGTCGCGCTGCCCTCGACGTAGAAGTCCGCCGCGCGGCGGGCCCGCTCGACCCGTTCGGGCTCGTCGCGCTCCAGGCCCAGCTGGGCGTCGCAGCGGGCCAGCTTCAGGCACTGGCCGGTCCACCCGTACAGGTACGTACGGGGGCGCCGGTGGCGGGTGCCGGCGTAGGCGAGGTAGCCGTCGCCGGCCCAGCGCGCGTCCATGGCGTTCGTCTTGAGGCGGACGATGTCCTCCGCGGACAGCGGCCGGGCGCCCTCGTCCCGGTAGAGCTGCGTGCCGACGAGCTTCCTGAAGCCGAAGCCGCGCGCCTCGACCGGGCCCCAGTCGAGGGTGTGCTGGGTGGTGATCGTCGCGCCCGGGGCCAGGTCGCGGTAGCCGATCGGCTCGTTTGCCACCTCCGCCTTGCTGACGTAACAGACGTCCGGCTGCCCGTCGAACGCGATCACCCCCGTCAGGGCGGCCACCGTCAGCCCGGGGGCGCGGACGACGCCGAGGGATCCGTAGGCCACGGTGCCGTCCGCGGCGCGGGTGGCCTCGGGGTGGGCGAAGAGGCTGACGTAGCGGTCGTCCCAGGCGGCGTTGACGGCGGGGACGGGCAGGCGGTGCTCCTCGCACACGAACCCGTCGCCTGGCCGGTCGCCGATGCGGGGGACGCGGCGGTCCGGGTCGGAGGAGGGGTTGCCGTTGTAGAGGACGCCCGGCATGGTCACGTGGGCGTCGTCGGCGGGCAGGGGGAGCAGGAGGCCCGCCGCCACGTCGGTGATCTCGTGGTCGGAGTCGTTGCGCCAGGTGGTGGTGAGGGTGAGCAGGCCGTCCTGGGTGAAGGCCAGCTCAAGCCGCGCACCCAACGCCCCGGCCCGCGCCGTCACCACCACCGCCCCGCCAGCCTCCGCCGCGCCTGAGCCCTCCGCCCTGCCTGGGGACTCCGCGCCGCCCGCGTCCGCCGCGCCGACCGTGGCCTGCTGGAGGCGGACGGTGCCGGGTTCGGCGGGCTCGATGCGCCACGGGCGGCCCGCCGAGGCGGTGAGCAGGCCACGCAGCGGCGCCCGGAGGTGCGGCCCGGCGGCGTCGCGCCGCAGCAGCCGCACCTCGGGCCCGTCCGAGCCCGCCACCACCTCGACGACCTTCCCGCCAGGCTCGGCGATGACGACCAGCGGCCCGTCCAGCAGGTCGCCCGCTGGACCGCCCACTGGACCGCCCACTGGGCCGTCCGCTGGGCCGCCGTGCGCGAACAGTTTCGCGGCGTCGGCCGTCACGGGACCCGCCGGATCCGGACGGCCTGCCCGGTCGTGCCGGGCAGCGGGACCTCGATGACCCCGCCGCCCTCCCGCACCCCCAGCGAGCTGACCGTCATCTCCCACGTGTCGATCACCTCGACCTCGTACCGCCCCTCGGGAACGTCGTACTCCCGCTGCGGAAAGCGATGCTCACCGCAGAACTCCAGGTAGTAGGACCCCTCGGCCACCAGCCGCGGAGCGTCGTGATCGTGGTAGCGAGCCGCGGCCGGCGTCTCGGCGACGATCCGCCGCAGCAGCGCCAGCCGTGGCACGGCCGCCCCGGTGAGCAGGCCGCCGTCCGCCGACCACGTCAGCCCCTCGTCGTCCGCGTAGGACTCCCCGTGGGTCACCGGCCGCCGGCGCGCGGCGCCGTCCCAGGCCATGCCGACCACCTCCTCGGGCGTCAGGCTCAGCCAGGGATCGCCGGCATCGCCCTCGTACCCGCACATGTCCATGAGGACCGGCAGGTGGTGCTCGCGCGTCGCCATCCAGGCGTCCCGCGGGCTGCCCGCGTGCACGCTGCCGTGCGTGAACCCGCGCCGCCACAGCAGCGGCGACCCCGCCTCCACGGTGATCGACAGCGGGTGGTGACCGGGGTCCTGCTCGGCCACCAGCGCGGCCAGGCGTACCCAGTCGTGCTCGGTCAGGAAGGGGAAGCGGGCGGGATCGGCGGCCAGCGACCACCACACGTTCGGATGCGCGGCCAGCCGCGGCACCACCTCCGCCACGTACCGTTCGGCCGCGTCCACGTCGCCGACCCCGTCGGACGGGTGGAAGAGCACCAGCTCGGCGGTCACGCCGATCTCCGCCAGCTCCCCCACCCGCTCCTCCAGCGAGTCGAGCGTGCACCGGGTGGCGAACGCCGCCATCCGCACCCGGTCGAACGGCGCGGACTCCAGCGTGGCGAGGGTCTGCGCGCGCCGCTTCGCACCTTGCAGGTGCCAGCCGAGCGCGGTGGTCCCCATCGAATCGGTGATCATCGGCCTCACACTCTCGTCATCCGCAGCGCCAGGTACGGCCGGCGCGGCAGCGCCACCCGCACCCGATCCCGGTGCACCCCGTCCAACGGGACGATCGTCATGTTCCAGGTGTCGATCAGCTCGACCCCGTAGCCGCCGTCCTGCGGGAGGTCCACGGTGACGTGGGCCGGTTGCCGCCGCCCCAGGTAGCGGAGCTGGACGCCGTCGCGGCGGTCCTCCATGACCGTGCGGAGGAAGGCGATCCTGGTCGGGCTCTCGCCGTACAGACCGCCGCCGTTGCCGATCCACGCCCGCTCCTGGAATCCGGCCAGGGACTCGCCGTGCCCGACGTACCCGCCCCTGGACATGCCGGCCCAGAACCGGTCCATCAGCTCGGCGCCGGTGACGTTGCCCCAGCGCTTGCCGATGTTCCCCTCGTAGGAGATCTCGTCGATCACGACCGGCTTGGCGCAGGCCGCCAGCCACTCGCTCGTCAGCGTGGCGTCCCAGTGCTGGATGCTCTGGTGGGTGATCCACGGCTTGTTGCCGTCGTAGACGGGCGCGACCTCGTACATGCGGGTCCCGTTGTGGATCGAGCGCAGATGCTCGTACGGGTCCAGCCGCTGGATCGTCCGCAGGATGTCGTCCCAGTCGGCCACGGTCTTGGCCCGGTTGAAGTCGTACTCGTTGGCCGCCGACCACCACACGTTGCGGAAGGCGGCCAGGCGGGCGATGACGTGGCGCAGGTAGGCGTGGTCGGTCTCCCGCCCCATGTCCTGCACCCCGCGCACGCCGCCGTCGTACGGATGGAAGAGGATCACGTCCGCCTCCACCCCGAGGTCCCGCAGGTCGCGGACCCGCTCCTCCAGGTGGCGGAAGAACACCGGGTTGAACCGGGTCTTGTCCAGACCGTCCGGATCCTGCCCGGCGAACGGCACCTCGGGCGGGGACATGGGCCCGGTCGGCAGCACGCACATGCGCAGCTTGTTGAACGGCGAGGCCGCGAGCGTGCGCAGCGTCTGGCGCTCGCGCTCCTCGTCCAGGTCGTGCGTCCAGTGGTACGCGGTCGTCCCGAACGGCAGGTACGGGGTACCGTCCGCGTACTCGAAGTCGATCCCCACGGCCCGCACGGGCCCATGGTTGGCCGGAGAAGCGGCCGTCACGGAGAACTCTCCGGACAGGCCGTCCAGCTCGGTCACGTTACTGACGGTGGTGTAGCTCCACGGACCCACCGCGTCCGGCATGAACCGGACGCGGTAGACGCCGTCGCCGTCGTAGAAGCCCTCGGCCTCGACGATGCGATTGCGGAACTGGTAGCGGGCAGACAGGCGAACCTCAGCGAAGGGGTTGCCGCCGGCCGGCCCGGCCAGCTCGATCTCGTGGACGCCCCAGCGTTCCACGATGGGGGACAGTGTTACCAATCCTTCCCGGATGCGGCCTGAGACTTGATGTAGTTGGGGATGTCCTGCTGCTGGGAAAGGGTCAGCGCCTGCTCGGGCGTCCCGCCGTCACGCAGGATGTGCTGGCGGTAGACCGACCACAGCGGCAGGTCCCAGTACTCGGTGTTCTGGTAGTTCGACACGGCGGCGTTCTCGCCCCAGTAGACGGCCGAGGTGTCGATCTTGGCCAGCTCGGGGACGGCCTTGCCGAAGCTCTGCACGACCTTGTCGGTCTGCAGGACCGCCTTGACGCCGTGGCTGGAGAGTTCGGTCTGGCCCTCCTCGGAGACCAGCCATTTCACGATCTGCAGCGCCTGCTCCTTCTTGGGCGAGGACGGCGGGATGAACGCGGCCCGCGTGTTCGGCTGGTAGGTCGTCTTGGAGCCCGACTTGAGCACCGGGATCGAGCTGACGCCGATGTCGACGCTCTTGGCCTGCTCCGCGAAGGCGGCCTCGTCCCCGTCCTCGATGAACAACTCGCTGCCGGCGTACATGCTCAGCCGCGACAGCGTGTCGACCGCCATGGCCAGGTGGCCCGGCTGGCTCATGTCGCCCTTGAGGAAGTCGTTGACGGTGGTGAAGTCGTTGCGCGGGATCTCCAGGAAGCGGTAGAGGTTGTCCACGTACGTCTTCCAGGCGTCACCGCTGATGTCGGCCTTGACGTCCTCGGGCGCGGGCTCCTCGCTCGTCGTCGGCAGGAACGGGTAGAGACCGGCCTGGTTGAAGTCCAGGTACTGGTCAGGGTGCTGCATGTAGCCCTTGTAATGATCCAGGCCGTCGTCCCTGGTCAGCTGCTTGGCCTTCTTGTACGCCTCGTCGTACGTCATCCCGGGCTTGGGGTGCTTCACCTTGAACTTGTCGAAGATCTTCTTGTTGTAGAGCAGCACGTGCTCGTCGATGAACAGCGGCACGCCGTAGATCCCGCCGTCGGAGCGCGACTTGGTCAGCTCCACCGCGGCCTTGTTCAGGGTGTTCAGGTCGATGCCGGCCTTCTGGAGGTCGGGGGTGAGGTCGCCGACCCAGCCCAGCGGCTCGAGGTCGCGGTCGATGCGGCTCTTCGGGTCCTCGATGATGACGTCCGGGGTGACCCCGGCGGCCTTGAGGTCCTCGTACCGCACGGGGTAGTCCCACGTCGCGTACTTGATCTTGACGTCGGGGAACGCCGCACGCAGCTTGCTGCCGATGATCTCGTCGAAGACCCTGGTCGCGGCTCCCTGCTCATCCGCGACGGTCGCCTCGAACGGCTTGTAGTTGGCCGCGAAGATGAACAGTTCGTCGTCGCAGACGCTGAACGGCAGCTTGTACTTGTTCGGCACGTCCTTGCACGCGGCGGCCGAGGCGTTGGCCGGGACGGCGGTGACACTCAGCGCGAGCGCCAGCAGGGCGAGACCACGGACCTGGTTCCTCATCAGTTCCCCTTCGCAGGCGCGTAACTGCACTGGCGCACGACATT
This sequence comes from Nonomuraea rosea, assembly GCF_039539705.1. Classification (NCBI taxonomy): domain Bacteria; kingdom Bacillati; phylum Actinomycetota; class Actinomycetes; order Streptosporangiales; family Streptosporangiaceae; genus Nonomuraea; species Nonomuraea rosea. Next base: position 497,365 of record NZ_BAABDQ010000002.1, read on the forward strand.
CCGCCGGACGCCGTTCTTGAATTCGGTGCTGGTGTGCTCGGGCCAGTTCGAGATCAGGCCCACCGAGTCGCGGAGATACTGCTCGTTGAACACCACGTGCCGGATGTTGTTGCGGTTGTAGGAATAGACCAGGTGAATGAAGCCGTCAGCGCTCTGCGTCAGCACCGGATAGGTGAACTGCGGGCCCGACTGCGCCTCCACGTCCACGGTGTTCTCCCACGTGCGGCCCTTGTCGGGAGACAGCGAGAGCCGCATGGGGGAGCGGTGCTCGACCCAGGGGTTGTAGGCCAGCACGAGGTTGCCGTCGGCCAGCTTGAGCGCGGCGACGCGCGAGTTCGGGTTGCCGATGGGCTCGGCCACCGGCGCGCTCCAGGTGCGGGCGAAGTCGGTGGACTCGCTCTTGTAGATCGCGCCGTCGCCGGTCCGCAGGTACGCGACCAGCCGGCCCGGCTCGACCTCCGCCACCGTCGGCTGGATCGAGCCCTTGGGCGTGCGGATCCAGCTCCCTTGCTCCTCCGGGTACGCCTTCCACGTGCTCATGTCCTGGCTGAAGACGTAGAAGCCGGAGCTGGAGCCGGACTCGTCGTAGATCGGCAGCAGCACCTCGCCGTTCGACATCCGGATCGGGTTGGTGCCGACCATCCACCCCCATTCCTTGCGGATGTAGGCAGGGTCGCTCCAGGTGTGACCGCCGTCGTCGGAGGTGATCAGCCGGATCGGGGCCTGTTCCCAGCCGTGCCCCTCGATCGTCACGAAGAACAGGTAGAGCCGCTTGCCGTCCGACCACAGCACCGGGTTGCCGTCGGCCTTGCCGGGCTCGTCGAACACCACTTCGGGCTTGGACCAGGTCTTCTTGCCGGCCGCCAGCCGCGACAGGTAGAGCGCCTGGTTGGCCGAGCCCTCCGAGGTGCCGCCGTAGTAGACGGTCAGGATGTCGCCCTGCGGCGCCTGGGCGATGGCCGCCGCGTGCACCTTGGGCACGTTCGGGTCGGGGGCGGCGACGTCCTGGCGGCAGGCGTAGGCGCCGGTGGGCTCCACGCGTACCTCTCCCACGTCGTCGGTGACGTACGCGGGGACGGCAACGGCCGCCGCCAGCGCGCCGTATAAAATGCTCTGCCGGATTTTCATGACTGGCCAATCTCCAGATATTTGATGGTCTTCCGCAGATAGGAGAAGGCGACGAGAAGCCGCCCGGCTCCGCCGTCGATGACGCTCGGATAGGAATAGCCGAGCTCGTTCTGCCGATATTCGGAGTCGGAGTCCTGCAGGACCCGCCGGTCCGGCCAGGTCGCCCCGCCGTCCTCCGACACGGCGACCACGAGCGGGGTGCGCAGTGCCTTCTTGCGCCGTTCGCCGTTCTTGGTCACCCATCTGAACTGGTCGCGCTCCAGGCTCGCGTCGTTGTAGACGAGCGCGAGCCGGCCGTCGCCGAGCCTCGTGAGCTGGACGGAGGAGTCGTTGCTGGGCAGGTCCGTCGGCTCCGGCGCCGACCACGTACGGCCGTCGGCCGAGGTGGCGGCGTGGATCCGGCGGGCCCGCCGGTCGCGGAACAACGCCAGCAGCCGGCCGTCGGGCCGCCTGGCGATGGTCATCTGCACCAGGTCTCCGCTGCCCGGCACCTGGTGCCCGGCCCACGTGCGGCCGCCGTCCGCGCTGAGCCGCACCACGGACGTGTCGCCGCCGGCCCCGCAGTGATAGGCGGGCAGCAGCCACGTCCCGTCGTCCAGGATCAGCGGCGGGTTCCTGACGAAGGCGCCGGGCTCGGCGAGCAGCACGCGCGGCTCGCTCCACGTCCGGCCGGCGTCGGCCGAGGTGCGGGCCACGACGTGGGCGGTCGTCTGGTCGTACGGCTCGCTGGAGGTGTTCAGCAGCCAGAGCAGCCCGTCGCCGTCCTCGGACAGCACCGGGTTCTGCTCGCTGCGCCCCGGGTCGGCGGCGACGAGCAGCGGCTGCTCCCAGCGGTCGCCGGACAGCCGGGAGAGCACCACGTTCGTGCCGGGGCTGCCCTCCTCCGGCCCGCTGAACCAGGTGCACAGCAGCTCGCCGCCGCGCGTGCGCAGCAGGTTGGCCGCGTGGTTGTCGGGCCCGTGCGGCGCGGGCAGCAGCGCCTCGCGGGCGCCGGGCAGCACGGCGGAGGGGCGGACGACGCCGTCGAAGCGCGGGTCGCGCTGCCGCACGTCGTCGCCGGATCGCAGGCCGGTCATGCCGTCACCTCTCGAACGTCGGGGTCGGGGACGCCGCGCAGCTCCAGCTCCTCGGCGAAGTGGCAGGCCACCCGCCGTCCCTGGACCTCGCGCAGCGGCGGCCGGTCGGTGCGGCAGACGTCCTTGGCGTACACGCAGCGCGGGTTGAACGGGCACCCCGGCGGCACGTGCGCCGGGTCGGCGATGTCGCCCAGCAGCTTGATCCGCTCGCGGTGCCGCTTGGCCGCCGGATCCGGGTCGGGCACCGCCGACAGCAGCGCCTCGGTGTAGGGGTGCATGGGCCGCTGGTAGAGCTGCTCGGTCGGGCCCTGCTCGACCACCCGGCCCAGGTACATCACCGCGACGACGTCCGCGACGTGCTCGATGATGCCCAGGTCGTGACTGACGAACAGGAAGCCGAGGCTCTCCTCCTCCTGCAGGTCGGTCAGCAGGTTCAGGATCTGGGCGCGGACCGACACGTCCAGGGCGCTCACCGCCTCGTCGGCGACGACCAGCCGGGGCGACAGGGCCAGCGCCCGCGCGATGCCGACCCGCTGGCGCTGGCCGCCGCTGAAGGCGTGCGGGTAGCGGTTGCCGTACTCGGGGCGCAGGCCCACGCGCTCCAGCAGCTCGCCGACCCGCGCGTCGATCTCGTCCTTGGTGCCGTACTTGTGCACCCGCATCGGCTCGCCGATGATCTCGCGCAGCGTCTTGCGCGGGTTGAGCGACGAGTGCGGGTCCTGGAAGATCATCCGTACCTGCGCCCGGTACGACTTGAGCTCCTTCTCCTTCAGCGCCGCCACGTCGATCACCGAGCCGTCCGGCCGCCGGTAGAGCATGCGCCCGCCGGTCGGGTCGTGCGCCCGCACGATGCACCGGCCCAGCGTCGTCTTGCCGCAGCCGGACTCCCCGACCAGGCCGAGCGTGCTGCCCGCCGCGATGTCCAGATCGACCTCGTCGACCGCCTTCACCGCGCCGACCTGCCGGCCCAGCAGTCCGCTGCGGACGGGGAAGTGCTTGGTCAGCCCCTCGATCCGCAGCAGGGGTTCCGTGCTCACTCGTCCTCCCCATGATGATCAGGCTGGTAAAGCAGGCAGGACACCTCGCGGTCGCCCACCGGGATGAGGCGCGGCTCCACGGAGTCGCACCGCCCGGCCACGACGAGGTCGCAGCGCGGGTGGAAGGTGCAACCGTCCGGCCGCGCGTACGGCGGCGGGACCATGCCCTTGATCGCCGTCAGCCGGGTCCGCGAGGCCCGCCCCAGCCGCGGCATCGAGCGCAGCAGCGCCTGCGCGTAGGGGTGGCGGGGAGCGGACAGCACGTGCTCGGCGGAGCCGTACTCGACGACCTTGCCCAGGTACATCACCGCCATGCTGTCGGCCACCTGCGCCGCCACGCCGAGGTCGTGCGTGATCAGCATGATCGCCATGCCGAAGTCCGTCTGCAGGTCCCGCAGCAGCTCCAGGATCTGCGCCTGCGTGGTCACGTCCAGGGCGGTCGTCGGCTCGTCGGCGATCAGCAGGCTCGGCCGGCACGACAGCGCCATCGCGATCATCGCCCGCTGCCGCATCCCGCCGCTCAGCTCGAAGGGGTAGGCGTCCACCCGCCGCTGCGGCATGGGGATCCCGACCCGGTCGAGCATCTCGATCGCGCGTTTGCGGGCCACGGCCTTGCCGACGTTCTCGTGCAGCCGGACCGCCTCGACGATCTGGCTGCCGATCGTGTGCACGAGGCTCAGCGAGGCCATCGGCTCCTGGAACACCATCGCGATGTCGTTCCACCTGATCTGCTGCAGCACCTTCTTCGGCGCGCCGACCAGCTCGACCGGGCCGCTCTCGCGGTGCAGGGTGATCCTGCCCCCCTCGATCCGCCCCGGCGGGTCCACCAGGCGCAGGATCGAGCGGGCCATGACGCTCTTGCCGCACCCCGACTCGCCGACGATGGCCAGCGTCTCGCCCCTGCGCACCCGCAGGTCCACGCCGTCCACCGCGGCCACGACGCCGTCGTCCATGAGGAAGTGCGTGCGCAGGTCCTCGATCTCAAGCAGCACGTCGTCTGCGCCCACGGCGGACCCTCCTGTTCCCGTACGGGTCCGCGGCGTCGCGCAGGCCGTCACCGAAGAAGTTCATGGCGACCACGACGACCACCACCGCGACGCCGGGCGCCAGCATCCAGGGCGCGTTGGCGACCACGCGCACGTTCTGCGCGCCCTCCAGCAGCACGCCCCAGCTCACCGCCGGCGCCTGCAGCCCCAGCCCGAGGAAGCTCAGGCTGGTCTCGCCGAGGATCATGCTCGGGATGGCCAGCGACAGCGAGGCGATGATGTGGCTGGCGAACGACGGGATCATGTGCCGGAAGATGATCGACATCCGGCCCACGCCGTCCAGCCGGGCGGCCGTGACGAAGTCCTCCTCGCGCAGCGACAGGAATCGCCCGCGTACGTCTCTCGCCAGTCCGGTCCACCCGATCAGCGACAACAGCACGGTGATGGCGAAATATCGGGTCAGCGGCCCCCAGTCCGTCGGGAGCGTGGCCGACAGCGCCATCCACAGAGGCAGGGTCGGGATCGCCATCAGGAACTCGATGATCCGCTGCACGATGTTGTCGACCGCGCCGCCGAAGTACCCGGAGACGCCGCCGATGAGCATGCCGAGTAAGAAGCTGGCCATGACACCGACCAGCCCGATCGACAGCGACACCCGCGCGCCGTGGATGAGCCTCGACAGCAGGTCCCGGCCGTTCTGGTCGGAGCCGAGCAGGAAGAACGGCTCGCCCTTGGTCACCGGGCCGATCAGGTGGATGTCGGACGGGATCAGGCCGAGCAGCTTGTACTCGTCACCGTGCACGAACAGCCCGACCTCGATGTGCTTGGTCCGGTCCTCGGTGTAGCGCTGCTCGTACGTCTTGGGATCCCGTTCCGTCGTGTACCCGTACACGTGCAGGCCGAGGTCGCTCGAATACCGCGGTAGCTGCGGCGGCGCGTACGTCATCGACGTGTTCGCCGTCGAGCTGGACATCGGCGCGAAGAACTCCGCGAAGATCGCCGTGAAGTACACCGGCACCAGGATCGCCACGCCGATCAGCGCGAGCCGGTGCCGGCGGAACTGCCGCCACATCAGCCGCCACTGCGGCAGGGTCCCTGCTTCCTTCGTCGGTCGCCTGAGGAACATGTGGCGCTACTCTCTCTTGAGCCGTTTGCGAATACGCGGGTCCCACCAGGCCAGCGCCAGGTCGCTCAGCACCGTGCCGATCACGGTCAGCGTGCTGAGGATCATGATGAAGCTGCCGACCAGGTACATGTCCTGGTTCATGACGCCGCTGAGCAGCAGCGGGCCACCGGTGGGCAGGCTCATGACGACCGACACGATGGTCTCCCCGCCGATCAGTCCCGGCAGCAGCCAGCCGACGGTGCTGAAGAAGGGGCTGAGCGACATCCGCACCGGATATTTCAGCAGCAGCTTCCACTCGGGCAGGCCCTTGGCCCTGGCCGTGTGCACGTAGGGCCGATAGAGCTCGTCGAGCAGGTTCGCCCGGGTCACCCGGATCATGCCGGCCGTGCCGGAGACCCCGATGACCACGATGGGGATCCACAGGTGGCCGAACAGGTCGAGGACCTTGCCGAGGTTCCAGGCGGCGTCCTGGAACTCGGGTGAGAACAGCCCGCCCACGCTCTGCCCGAAATAGCGGAACCCGATGTACATGAGGACCAGCGCCAGCATGAACTCCGGGACCGCCATCCCGATGAAGCCGAGGAAGGAGAATCCGTAGTCGCCCCAGGAGTACTGCTTGACCGCGCTGTAGATGCCGATCGGGAAGGCGATCGCCCAGACCATGAGCAGCGAGCTGATCGACAGGAGCGCCGAGAGCACGATCCGCTCACCGATCAGCGTGGACACCGCCTGGTTCCAGGCAAACGATTGACCAAAATCGCCGTGGAGGATGATCGCGGAGATCCAGCGCCAGTACTGGACGAAGATCGGGTCGTCCAGGCCGTAGCGGTGCCTGAGGTTGGCGATCTCCGCGGGAGTGATGCCCTCGCCGCCCGCCTGCGCGTTGGCGACGAGCGTCGAGACGTAGTCGCCGGGCGGCAGGTTGATGATGATGAACGTGACGATCGAGATCGCCCAGAGCGTCACCATCACGTACACCAGGCGGCGGCCGAAATAACCCAGCATGCCGGCGCCTCAGAGGGAGTACTGCTCGGGCTGGGTCGGCCCGGGATTCACGAGCGAGGCGGCCATGGACTCGGGCACGTTCTTGAATCCGGTGGAGACGATGCCGTACTCGTCCGGGTTCGAGCTGATCCCGATCGCGTAGAACTGCTCCTTGGCGATGCGGACGACCTCCTTGGCGTGCTCCAGCGCCTTGGTGAAGTCCGGCTCGTTGCGCATGGTGGTGAACGCCGTCAGCTGCGCCCGCACCTCCTCCGGCGGCTCGTCGCCGCTCTTGCCCTTGCTCCCGTACCACTGGGCCCAGCGGATGGCGTAGCGGGCGCTGCCGGAGTTGCTCGGCACGTAGTAGTGGTCGCCGCCGGCTCCGGTGATCACGTCGAAGTCGCTGCACGTGTACGCGGAGGCCTGCGGCTGGTTCGCCATCGTGCGCTCGGTGTAGAGGGTGGCCGCCACCGGATCGACCCGCAGCCCGATCCCGACCGCCTCCCAGTGCTTCTTGACGAACTCCAGCGCCTGGACGTGCGGCGGGAAGTCGGTGTTGGACATGATGGAGACGGTCAGCGCCTTGCCGTCGGGGCCGAGCCGCCTGCCGTCGGCGTCCTTCTTGGTCAGGCCCGCCTTGTCCAGATGCTCGTTGGCCTTGGCGACGTCGTACTCGGTGTACTGCTTGGCGAACTCCGCGTCGTAGAGGGCGTTGGCCTTGGAGGGCGCGGCCTGCCACGGCTCGCCCTGGCCCGCGTAGACGCCGTCGATGACCTCCTTGCGGTTGATCGCGTACGACAGCCCGATCCGGAAGTCCTTCTTCCTGAACAGCTTGCGCAGGCCGTCGTCGGCGATCGTCTGGTTGAACTGGATGATCAGCGAGTTGCTCAGCCTGCTCGGCACGTCGAACATCCGGTACTTGCCCTTGGCCGCGTTCTGCGCGATCACCGGCTTGTTCTCGGGCGTGTTGAAGTTGCGGAGCTGCATGCCGATCTCGCCGTTCATGATCTTCAGCAGCTCGACCTCGACGTCCCCGAGGATCTCCGACCTGAACCGGTCGAAGTACGGGAGCTGCCGCCCCTGCTGGTCGACCTTCCAGTAGTACGGGTTCCGCTCGGCCACCACCGCCGTGCCGCTGCCGATCGCGTTGGTGATCTTCCATGGGTGCAGCGTGGGGATGTCGGCGTTGTGCGGGACGTCGTTCTTGAGCATGAACAGCTGGGTCCAGTCCTCGAGCTGCTGCTCCTTGGCGAGCTTGTCGACGTCCGGGTTGTACTTCTTGTGGAACTGCTTGAGGTAGTGCTTGGGCAGCAGCACTCCGCTCGCCCCCGGGCGCTCGAACGTGGAGACCGCGATCTGGAACAGCAGGCCCGCCTTCGGCTCCTTGTAGACGTAGCGCACGGTCCGCTCGTCCACCTTCTCGACCTTGACCCGCTCGGTGGTGCTGCCGTTCTCCAGGAAGAGGTCGTAGATGCCGGTGGTGTGCAGGTCGTGGTAGGTGGCCACGTCCTCGAACGCGAAGATCATGTCGTCGGCCGTGCACGGCTGCCCGTCCGACCACTTCAGGCCCTCACGCAGGCGGAAGACGTATTCCCGGCCGCCGTCCTTGACCTCGAACTCGGCGACGTTCGGGATGATGTCGCCGGGCCCCTTCTGGCCGTTGGTGCCGGGCTTGAGGCGGACCAGGGGCTCGTAGGCGAGCGCGTACAGCAGCCAGTCGATGTCGTCCTCGCCGACCATGGCCGAGGCCCACGTGCCGCCGTACTTGCCCGGCTCCTTCAGCGGGGTGACGACCAGGGGGTTCTTCGGCAGGCGCTGCGCCAGCGGCGGCAGTTTGCCGGCCTTGACCAGCTCGGCCAGGGCCGGTGCCTCCTTCGCCGACAGGTCGGCGGCCTGCGCGGCGCCTGCGCCGGTGTCAGGTGCAGTGTCCAAGAAGCTGCAGCCGCTCGCGGTCGCCAGCATGAGCAGGCCCCCGCCGCGGAGCAGGCTCCTCCTCGTCAACGGATCTTGTGTCATGGGGTGCTCCGTTCAGGTCTAACGATTGACCTTGACCAGGCTGAAGGTCGCCGTGGTGTAGGGGTGGACGCCGTTGGCCTCCTGGTTCCCATCGACCGCGAGGCCGATGTAGAACCGGCTGGTACGCATCGAGATGCGCTCGTAGCCGATGCGGGTCCAGTTCAGCGAGTTGTCCGAGAGGAACGCCTCGAACTCGTTGTCTCCGCCGGTGGGCAGGCTCCGGCAGACCAGGCGCAGCCAGAACGGCTTCTCGTCCAGCGGATCGTCGCTGAGGGCCGGGTAGACGCCGACGCTGGCCGCGGTGCCGTTCTGGGCGACCCTGATGGCCTTGGCGCGCATGCCGCCGCCCACGTCGCCGTTCGCGGCGTAACCGATGCCGGCCAGCATGAACGGCGAGTTCGGCGCGAGGTCCTGGCGCACCATGATGCCCGCCACGGCCTCGACGTGCGCCCTGCTCACCTTGTCCACCCGCGCGGTGATCTCGATGACCTCGCCGCGCTTGCTGAACCCGACCGCCTGGTAGGCGAAGTGGAAGGAGTCCTTCCAGCCGGCGATCTTCCCGGACCCCTTCAGCGTGATCACGCCGTCCTTCAGCGCGGTGCTGCCGGGGATGGGCACCTCGCCGATGTCCTGGACCTTCCACGGGTTGTGGGTCCTGGTGCGGGTGACGTGGATCGGCACCAGCGAGGAGGTGGTGGCCGTCCCCGTGCTGTCGGTGGCCCGCGCGGTCACGTAGTAGCTGCCGTCGGTCGCCCCCGTCCAGGTCGCCTGGTACGGCGCCGCCGTGGCCTCGCCGATCTTCGTGTCGCCGTGGAAGAACTCGACCTTGGCGATGGACGCGCCGTCGAGCGCCTTGGCGTCGGCCGTCAGCGTGATGTCCTGCTTGTCCTTGGCCGCCGCGAACACCTGGTCGATCTTGGGAGCGGTGAGGGCGATCTCGGGGTTGCGGCTGCCGGCCCGCTGGACGGAGTTGAGGTAGCGCTCCAGGTTCGTGTACCCGCTGCCGTCCACCGTCTTGGCGTCGTCGGCGTTCTGCGGGTCGAGCCCCTGCGCGCTCTCCCAGTCGTCCGGCATGCCGTCGTGGTCGCTGTCGGCCGGGGCGGGCACCTCGGTGGGTAAGGGCAGGAAGCCGCCCACGTCGGTCTGCGAGTTGATGTGCCGCCCGGTGCCGGTGCGCACCTCGTTGATCAGCCGGGCGTCGACGGCGTCGCGGCGCGGCAGGATGGCGCCGGCCTGGTCGAGGACGGTCGCGTACGCCTGCGCCGGGGTCTGCTCCGTGATGCCGTTCGCGAACTCCACCGGACGGGGCAGCAGCGTGATGCCGCCGATGGGGAAGGTGATGCCGCGCGTGTTGTCGGCCGTGACGTCCGGATGGCCCTCGACCTCGTTGCCGCTCACGTGCCACTGGCCGAACCTGCCCGGGGCGAGGATCTCCCTGGCGATGGGGGGCAGCGTGTTGGGGCCCGGCTTGTAGTAGTTGCCGACCATGTTGACGCCGTTGGACCACTCGCCGCCGTAGCAGGACGTGATGCCGTGGTTGTAGATCACGTTGTTGCGGTGGTCCACCAGCATGTCCATGCCCTCGGTGAAGCTGAAGCGCGGGTTGCGGGCGTTCTGGTGGACGAGCAGGTTGTGGTGGTAGGTGATGGTGTCACCGCCCCACAGGCCGCCCATGCCGTGCCGGCCCTTGTCGTGCACCGAGTTCGTCAGGCCCTCGGAGATGAGGCACCACTGGACGGTCACGTTGGTGTTGCCGTAGACGGAGAAGCACTCGTCCACGCCCCAGCTGAACGAGCAGTGGTCGATGATGACGTCCCGCACGCCCCGGGCGCCGAACGTGTCGATGCCGGTGCCGAGCTCGTCGCCGCCGCGGAAGCGCAGGTGGCGCAGGATGATGTTGTCGCCCTTGATCTGCGTCTCGTTGCCGATGACGGTGATGCCGTGGCCCGGGGCGGTCTGGCCGGCGATGGTCAGGTTGGACCCGGTGATGTCGAGCCCGCCCTTGATCCGGATGTTGCCGGAGACGCGGAAGACGATCGTGCCGTCCGACTTGGCGGCCGCCTCCCGCAGCGACCCCGGGCCGGAGTCGTCGAGCGTGGTCACCTCGTAGACGGCGCCGCCCCGGCCGCCGGTGGTGTACATCCCCGCGCCCTCGGCGCCGGGAAAGGCGGGGACCTTCTTCGCGGCGGCGGTGGTCGCCTTCGGGCCCGGAGTGGTGGGGGCCGGAGCGGGGGTCGCCGCGGCGGCTTCGCCCGGAATCCCGGCCCAGGCCACCGCGGGCGTGGTCAAAGCCGCAGAACGCACGAAAGTACGGCGACTGAATTCTGATTGCTGGGGATCGAAGCCAAGGGCCTCGGCCATCGAAACGCTCTCTTTCCGCCCTGGGAAAGGCAGGGCTGTGCCGGAATTCGGCACACTCCGGAGCTGTCGCTGAGGGGTGAGAATTTTTATTCAGCCGTGAATGGAGTGGATTCATCACATCGTGAACGACACGCATGTGGCTGTCAAGAGCGGTTTCCCGGCAGATGACACGCGGGTAAACTCTCAGCGCTCGTTCAGGGACGGCGAAGGCCGCCGTGCGACGTGCACGGCGGCCCAGTGAAGAGGCGGGTGAAGATGCGGGTGAAGAGGCGGGTGATGGGGCGGGCGGATCAGTCCTTGAGCAGCTGCTCGGCCACTCCCACGTCCGTGATGAGGGTGTTGACCCATCCGCCCTTGAGCGCGGCCCTGATGGCGGCCGTCTTGCGCCGCCCCCCGGCGATCGCGATGCGCCTGGGCACCCGCAGCAGGTCGGCGGCCGGGATGCCGAGCACGCGCTCCTCCAGCGGCGAGTCGACCAGCTTTCCGTCGGCGTCGAAGAACCGCAGGCACACGTCGCCCACGGCGCCGAGCCCGCGCAGCGTCTCCAGCTCGTCCTCCGAGATCGCGTTCCCGCTCTCCTGCAGCAGCGGGGACGGGCTCAGGCTGCCGATGCCGACGAGCACGGTCGTCAGCCGCGACCACGCGTCCACCACCTGGCGCACCACGTGGTCGTCGGACAGCGCCTGCCGCGCCTGCGTGGTGCCGACCAGGCCGGGCGCGGGCAGGAAGACCGGCTCCGCGCCGGTGAGATCGGCCAGGTGGGCGGCCAGCCTGGTGGCCTGCACCTGCGCGGACCCCTTGCCCACGCCGCCGATGAGCTGGACGACCTCCTCGGCCACCCGCACGGGACGGCGCTGCATCGCCTCGACCGTGGCCAGCAGGCTCGCGCTCCACGAGGAGATGCCGAGGTGCTCGCCCCCGATCAGGGTCGCGTCCAGGTAGGTCGCGCCGGCCGAGCCCAGCGCGGCCACGACGTCGTGGTTCTCGCCCACGGCGTCGACCACGATGATCTGCTCCACGCCGTATTTGCGCTCGAGGTCCTCCTCCAGCAGCGCGTGGACGCCGCTGGGCACCACGACCACCGTGCGCACGATGCCGATCTCCGCGGCCTCCTTGAGCAGCCGCGACACCCGTGGCTGCGAGATGCGCAGCTGGGCGGCGATCTGCGGCTGGCGGACCCCGTGCTCGTGATAGAGCCGGGCGACCCGCACCAGGAGCCGCATCCGCTCGGACTCCTGGCTGAGCCGCCGGCCGCCGAACCTCATAGGCTCGCCGCGGCTCTTGTCGGACTGACTGTCAGCTCCCACGATCGCTGGCCTCCGCTTCGCCGCTCCTGCTGGTCCGGTGGCGAGCCCGGGCCACTGCCGAGTGCCATTCTGCCATCGACGGACCCCCTCCCTAGATCGTGGCGAAGGCCCGCAGCTTGGCGAAGAAGTCCTCGTGGATGAACCGCGCGTCGATCGAGTCATATGTGCGGATCGGCCGGTTCTGGAGCGCGAAGTCGTGCGAGCCGTCGTACCGGAAGTTCGGCGCGGGCCGCTCCAGCCAGGTTCCGCAGTCGGGGTGGAGCAGCAGGCCGACGGCGGGGGAGTCGCCCAGCACGCGGCACTCGATCGACCCGCCGTGCTCCTGCTCGTTCCACTCGACGAGCTGGCGCACCAGGTAGTCGCCGATCTCGCCGTACGGCGCGACCTTCGCGTCGAGCTCGGCGTATCCGACGGCCATCATCCGGTACGTCGGCGCCGGGATCTGCCAGACCTTCAGCGCCGAGGAGAAGACCAGGTTGGCCGCCAGGATGTCGTTGGACAGGTTGAACTCGGGGCGCCCAGGCTGCCCGCCACGGCCGTCGTACCCGCCGCCGCCGATCCAGACGACGGTCACGTCCCGATCGGCGATGCGGGGCTCGAGGAGCAGCGCCGCCGCCATGTCGGTCAGCGGGCCGAGGAAGGCCACGTAGAGCGGCTCGGCCACGTCGCGCATGGCCTCCTCGACGATCAGCTCCACGCCCGGCGAGGTGACCGGCCGGCCCGCGTCGGGCAGCGCGTACGGCAGGCCGTCCGCGACCGTGACCGTGCCCTCCAGCTTCATCAGCCGCAGCAGCAGATCGATCTCGGCCCGGCTCTCCTCCAGGCTCGTACGGGTGCGCCGGTTGCCGAAATGCGCGGCGACCAGACCCCGAATGTCGAGGCTCGGTGAGAGCAAGGCGTGGACGATGGCGAATTGGTCGTCCGCCTCGTTTTTCGCGTCCGTGTCGATGATGACTCTGCGGCGGTGGGAAAAAGTCCTGCTGGTCATCCGCATCTTCCGATTGAATAACTATTCAGCAACGTATCTATATTCCGATATTAGGTTGTGACATTTGTGGTGTCAAGATCCCACAGGATCACGGACAGCGCGTGCGGCGAGATCGTGTGGTCGTCGTGGGTCGCGTCCTCCAGGAGATCCCACCGCCCCTGCTCGGGCCGCCCGCCGGCCAGGAGCGCGACCCGGTCGCGCACCGGAGCCTGGTACACGCGGTGTCCCACGCCGTTGAAGCAGCACTCGTCGAACCGGTTGAGAATCTGGAGCTGCCCGCGTCCCGGGCCGATGGAGGCGAGCACGTACATGTCGAGGAAGTCGTCGGACGGGCCGGTGTAGAAGCCGGGGAAGGCCGCCTTGGTCTGCTCGAAGTCGCCGATCGTGGGGCTCGGCTTCGGCGAGGCGGGCCGCAGGAAGAACGGCAGCGACCCGGCCACCGGGTAGCTGCGGGTGATCCGCGGATCCAGCGCCGAGTAGACCGTGGTCGTCCAGCCGCCGCCCGACAGGCCGACCATCTCCACCGACGCCGGCCGGTACGTGGCCAGTGCGTGGTTGAGCGTGACCGTGAGCGGTTCGAGGAAGAAGGTCATCGTCGAGAACCGCGCGCTCTCCCAGGGCGGCAGTTGCTTGTGCGACGGGGCGGGCAGCAGCTTCGACGGGTCGGCCGGGTCCTCGATCTGCTGCTGGTTCCAGTGGTGGAACGGCATCGCGTACACCATCACCCGGTAACCCCGGTCGAGCAGCGCCTGGACCACCCGCAGCATGGTGTCGAACGGCTCGCCGTGCCCGTTGTGGTACAGCGCGAGCCGCCGGTTCCAGGCGCGGCGCGGCACCAGGTCGTACACCTTGGCGGAGACCTGATAGCGCAGCGGGACCGTCAGCCGGTCGATCCTGCGCACGCCGGTCAGCGAGGCGAAGTCCGGCGCGCTCACGCCGCTCTCCACGGCAGGCAGCGTCTTGGGCTGCCCCGCTCCCTTCCAGATGTAGTCGATCATGCGCTGGCGCCTGGCGGTGAGGTCCGCGGCGGACGCGATGCCGATCAGCGGCTCGATGTCGACGCCCGCCACGGCCGCGGGCAGCGTCTTGTACTCGGGGCCGAACTTCGCCGCCGACTCCTGGTTCACCGGCGCCACGGGGCGCGGCGCCACCTTGCCGACATGCCCGGCCACCGCTGTGGCGGGGGCCACGACCGCGCCGGCGGCCAGGGCACCGATCCCACCCAGAACCCCGCCCAGAACGCTGCGTCTGCTGCTCGCTGACCTGTCCAAATCGATCGCCTCTCTCCGTGCTCTCAATGACGGCCGGACTGGGGATCCCAGCCGCCCAGGACGAACGAAGGCTCGCTCCACTGCGCCGCCTCGGCGGCCGTGAGCTGACGCGAGCAGGCCAGCCGCTGCGAGGTGTCGATCGCGCGCCCGGTCAGATCGGTGCTGCGGTACTCCCAGAAGGACGCCGACTGGGCCTGCGCGCAGTCGTTCGGGTCGATCTGCCAGCCGGCGGGCGAGATGTGGGTGTCCATCGCGGTGTCGATGAACACCGCCTGGCTGTGCGTGAACCGCCACACGGCGCTGCGGCTCAGCATCACCGAGCCGTCCGGCACGCCCGCCGCCCGCGTCAGCTTCGTGCGCACGAACACCGTGCCCGGCCGGGTGGCGTCGTTGCGGCTCTGCGAGATGTAGCCGGAGTCGGTCGACTCCAGCACCGAGTCCTGGATGAACACCGTGCCGGTGCCCCAGACGAAGTCGGTGTCACCGCTGATGCGGCTGTCGGTCACGAAGCCCTTGCCCTGCAGGCGCAGCGTGTCCTGGTTGCTGATGATGTTCAGCCGCTCCAGCGTGATGCGGTCGTTGTTGCCCCTGAACGCCTCGGCCTGCGACCCGCCGTCCGGCGTGGTGTTGTGCACGGTCAGGTCGCTCATCCGGAAGTCGGCCGCGTCCACCCCGAACGAGGCCCGCCAGCAGTTGTGCAGGTCGGAGGTCTCCAGCACGCGGCGCGGGCACACGTCGGCCGGGCCGCCGTTGCTCAGCGCCTTGTCGCCGTTGCGCAGGTCGTTGTTGGGGTACTGGATCACCGTCCGCTTCGCGCCCGCGCCCCGCACGGTGAGGTGCGGCCGGTCCTCGCGGACATAGACGATCTCGGTGTAGACGCCGGGCCGCACGTCGATCGTCACCGGCCGGGAGTTGCCGGTGGGCACGGCGTCGATCGCGCCCTGCACGGTGCAGAAGTCACCGGTCCCGGCGGCCGACACGGTCAGGTGGCGTGCGCGGGGCGCGTGCTTGGCCGTCGTGAAGCGCCAGGCCCTGGGATCCTGGACGCCCTCGAAGCCGGCGAACACGCCGGGGTCGGCGGTGACGTAGTACTCCTGGCCGTATTCGAGCTGCCGGTGCAGGTAGACGCGGGCGGCGGAGCCGTCGATCATGATCGATTCGTACGAGAAGTCGTGCGGCAGCCCGGTGTCGGAGATCGCGGCTCCGACGTTCTTCCTGTCGGTCTTGGCCGTGGCCGCCTCGATCCGGTCGGCCAGCGTGCCGTCGGCCCTGCGCACCTCGATCGCGCCGGACGAGCCGAGCACCGGAGGCGCCGGGAAGGTGATCGTCAAGGGCGCGTCGACGCAGGTCCCGCCCGCGCGGCCGGGCACCGAGAAGCGGGCCCCAGAGTCGGATGCCGTTGCCGGGGCGGCCGGGCATAAGGCGAGCGCCGTGAACATCGTGGTGAGGACGGCCGTGAGTGTTGCCTTCACACGCAGCTCCGAATGAATAAAGGCTAGTGAATATATATGTAAACGTCTCACTCGCTCCGGTCAAGGGTGTGAGGGCTTGTCTGTGTGGCCGAGTTCGTGGCATGCTGGCCGCCATCCCCGCAGTTGACACGTGTAGACTCGATGCTTGACCTGGTCAGAGGCCAGAAGGAGCAAAGCGATGAAGAAGTCCCTGGCCCTTGTGAGCCTCCTCGCCGTGCTGGCGGCGGGCTGTGGATCGGGCGGCGGTGACACGGCGTCGAGCACGCTGCGGTTCACCGGCCCGGAGGATCCCAAGACGTTCCAGCCCGTCATCGACGGCTTCCAGGCCAAGAACGCCGGCGTCCGGGTCGAGTACACGCAGATCCCGTTCGACCAGCTCAACAGCACGCTCCAGCAGCGGCTGTCCGCCAAGGACAAGTCGATCGACGTCTACGCCGTGGACCAGCCGCGCGTGGCGGCGCTGGCCACCCGCGGCTTCCTCACCGATCTCAGCGACTGGAAGGACCGGGTCAAGCAGGCGGCCCTGCCCGCCCAGTACGACGTCAACGAGCACAACGGCAAGCTGTGGTCCGTCCCGATCTGGACCTCCGACCAGTTCCTCTTCTACAACAAGACCCTGCTGAAGAAGGCCGGCGTGACCCCGCCGCCGAGCGACCCGGCCAAGCGCTGGACGTGGGAGCAGACGGCGGAAGCGGGCAAGAAGGCCCAGGCCGCGGGCGCGGAATGGGCGCTCATCCCCGAGCAGATCGAGCAGTTCTACCAGTTGCAGAGCCTGGCCGAGTCGCTCGGCGGCGGCCCCGGGATCACCGGGCCCGACATGCTCACCCCCGCGGTGACCACCGACGGCTGGGTCAAGGCGATGACCTGGTACCACGGCCTGTTCGCGAACAAGCTGGCGCCGCGCGGGGTGGGCTCGTTCCAGACCTCGCCGCTGTTCACCGAGGGCAAGGTGGCCTTCTTCGCCGGCGGCCCGTGGGACGTGGGCGCCTTCGCCGCGGCCAAGGACCTCGACTGGGGCGTCGCGCCGTACCCCTACTTCGCGGGCGGCAAGCAGGTCACGCCGACCGGCTCCTGGTCCTGGGGCATCAACCCGGCCTCGGAGAACCAGCAGCTCGCCCGCAAGTTCCTCGAATATGCAGCCCTCGACCCCGAGGGCAACCTGCTGACCACCAAGGCCACCACGATCATCCCGTCGAACCGGGCCGCGTTCGAGAAGTACGTGCCGATCCTCGACGCGCTCGCGGGCGACAAGAGCAAGGGCGCCGACGAGATCATCACCTACGACGCCGACCACACGGCCGTCGCCCGGCCCAGGTCCGTCGGCTACATCCAGTTCGAGGACGTCATGACCAAGACGTTCGCCGACATCCGCAACGGCACGGATCCCAAGGCCCGCCTCGACCAGGCCACCCAGGAGATCAAGACCGCCTGGGCCCAGCTCCGATGAGGAAGCCGGCCACCCACGTGGGCCGGCCGGTGCTGGTGTCGCTGGCGTTCCTGGCCCCGGCCCTGATCGCGCTGCTGGTGCTGCGCCTGGTCCCGGCCGCCATCGCGTTCGCGGGCAGCCTCAGCCACACCAGCCTGGTCAGCGGCGAGACCTCGTTCGTCGGCCTCGGCAACTACGCCACGCTCTTCTCCGACCCGACGTTCCTCCAGAGCGTGCGCGTCACGCTGCTGTTCAGCGTGATCGTCAACCCGCTGCAGATCGCCGCCGCGCTGGCACTCGCGGTGCTGTACACCCGGCGCTTCGCCGGCGTCCGCTTCCTGCGGGTGCTGGTGATCCTGCCGATCGCGGTGCCGCCGGCGGTGTCCGCGGCCATCTGGAGCGTCGCCTACCGCCCCGACGGCCTGCTCAACTCGGTGCTCAGCGTCCTCGGCCTGCCGCCGCAGCCCTTCCTGACCTCGCCGGGCCAGGCGCTGTGGTCGCTGATCGTGCTGCTGTCGTGGATCGGCGTCGGCTACTGGATGATGTTCCTGATCGCCGGGCTGCAGGACATCCCGGTCTCCCTGTACGAGGCCGCCGCCATCGACGGAGCCTCGGCCTGGGCCCGGTTCTGGCACGTCACGCTGCCGCTGCTGCGCAGGCCGCTGGCGTTCGTGCTGGTGGCCGACACCGTCTCGAACTTCCTCGTCTTCGCCCCGGTCCAGATGCTCACCAACGGCGGCCCCGAGGGCTCGACGAACGTCACCATGTTCGACATCTTCACCCGCGCCTACACCGTGGGCGACCTGAGCCTGGCGCAGGCCGAGGTGATGCTGCTGGTCCTGCTCGTGCTGGCCGTCGTGATCGTCCAGTTCCGGCTCCTGCGCGGGAAGGACTGACCGTGTCCAGACGCCTGTACGCCCTGCTGGCCACGCTGATCGGCCTGGCCTTCGCACTGCCGCTGCTGTGGGCGCTGTCCAGCTCGCTGCGCGGCGGCTCGGAGATCTTCCGGCACATCTCGCGGCTGTCCTGGGAGACGCTCGTGCCGGTCGACCCGACCCTGGGCAACTACGCCGCCCTGGCCACCGGCGACTTCGGCCGCGCCATCCTCAACTCCCTGCTCGTCGCGCTGGTCACCGTGGCCGCCGGGCTGCTGATCTCGGCCGCCGCCGCGTTCGGGCTGTCCGCGCTGCGCTTCAGAGGCCAGGGGGCGCTGTTCGCCATCGTCGTGCTCAGCTTCCTCATCCCCTTCGACGCGATCGCGATCCCGCTGGCCACACTGTTCCGCGACTGGGACCTGACCAACACCTACGCCGGGCTGATCCTGCCCGGTCTCGGCCACGGGCTGGCCATCTTCCTGCTGCGCCAGTTCTTCCTGGCCATCCCCGGCGACCTGGTGGAGGCCGCGCGCATCGACGGGCTGGGGTGGTTCGGGGTGTTCGCCCGGATCTACCTGCCGCTGTCGCGTCCCGCACTGGTGAGCGCGGGGCTGACGCTGTTCATCTTCCAATGGCAGTCGTACGTGTGGCCGCTGCTGATCGGCACCGACACCCAGCACCAGCTCGGCCCCATCGCCCTGGCGAACCTGCGCGGCCAGTTCACCATCGACTACGGGCAGCTCTTCGCGGGCTCGATCGTCCTGACGGTCATCCCGCTGCTGATCATCCTGCGCTTCCAGCGCCACTTCACGCAGTCCATCGCCACCACCGGGCTCAAGTAAGCCCTCCGAGAAAGGTCACCATGGCTTCTCCCACCATGCGCGTCGTCTTCGACACCGACATCGGCACCGACGTGGACGACGCCCTGGCGCTCGCCGTCCTGCTCGGCTCGCCGGAGGTGGACCTGCTCGGCTGCACCACCGTCTACGGCGACACGCTGCTGCGGGCGCGCCTGGCCCAGCGCCTGGCCCGGCTGGGCGGACGCCCTCTCACGGTGGTCCCCGGAGCCGCGAAGACCCTCACCGACCGGCCCGTCTGGTGGGCCGGCCACGAAGGCGTCCTCTTCCCCGACCTGGACCAGGAGCCGGTGGACGAGGGTGACGGGGTGGCGTACCTGATCGAGCAGGTCGGCCGCGCGCCCGGCCAGGTGGACGTCGTGGCGGTCGGGCCGCTGACCAACATCGCCCGCGCCATCACCGAGTCGCCCTCCTTCGCCCGCGACGTGCGGCATCTGTGGCTCATGGGCGGGCGCTTCGACGACCCGAGCCCCGAGCACAACCTGAAGTGCGACCCGGAGGCGGCGGCCGTCGTGTTCGGCTCCGGCGCGCCGATCACCGTGACCGGCCTGGAGATCACCACCACGGTGCGCATGGACGCCGCCGACGTGAGCGCCATCGCCGCGGCCGGGCCGCTGGGCGAGGCGCTGAAGGCGGAGATCGAGCAGTGGTGGCGCTTCTGGGACGAGGAGTGGAACTGCCCGCACGACCCGATCACGGTGCTGACCCTGGTGGCGCCGTCGCTGTTCGGGTTCAGCCCCGAGGGGCGGGTCGTGGTGGGGGCGGACGGCTCCAGCACGTTCGAGGCGGGCGGGGGGCGCACCCGGATCACCACGTCGGCGCCCGCGGAGCAGGTGGCACGGGAGATCGTCCGCCGCATCGTGCGGGAACGTTCCAGATAGGAAATGCGGCTAACCCTGCGTAATTCGGACGACCTATTCAGGTGATTATGGTTGTCCGCAGGACTCCGGAGACTCTAGCGTGATCGCGATCATGCCTCTCGGGGCGCTTCCTCCAGTCAAGGAGCGATGTTCGCATGTCCGGAATCGCAGGTAACGAAGAGCGTGGCCAGGTCAGCCGGCGCGCGCTCGCGGGTGGCTTAGCCGTCACGGGCATGGGCGCCCTGTCGATGTGGGGCGCCGGCCCGGCCGAGGCCAACACCGACCCTTCGGTCTACAGCGTCGACGTCAAGGACTACGGCGCGAAGGGCGACGGCACCACCGACGACTCCGACGCGATCAAGGCCGCCGTCACGGCCGCCCTGTCCGGCCGCAGCAACGGCGTCGTCAGGAAGGAGGTCTTCTTCCCGCCGGGCAACTACAAGATCACCAAGAAGGACACCCTGATGTGGTCGCCCACGACGGGGAACGCCGACCAGGTCTTCGGCCTGCGCTTCCGCGGCAGCGGCCCCCGGGTGACGAACATCAGCTTCGCCACGAACTTCACGGCGAACGCCGACCCGCGCGAGAACAACCTGATCACCGCCGCCGTGCGGTTGCGGTACGCGTACTTCGAGGACATGAGTTTCCAGTCCAACAACGCCAACAACCGCTTCGCGTACTACTGGTCGGTGGACACCATCGACGCGAACTCGCAGTACCCCGGCTACGGCAACGGCCAGAACCAGTACTTCGTGTACAAGAACGTCGAGTGGAAGGGCCCCTGGGACCGGGTCATCGGCATCGACGGCGACCACGAGGCGAACAACAACAGCGAGCACCACTTCATCCTGTGCTCGACCGACACCGTCTCCGTCTACACCGACGCGTTCCTGCACTGCGGGATCTCCAGCCCGTCGAGCCGCAACCAGCAGAACCAGTTCCTCAACTTCTTCATGCTGTCGTGCAACTTCGCCCTGGCCGGCGGCGACTTCTTCCGCTTCGACCGCGGCGGCTCGATCAACGTGATCGGCGGCTCCTGGTCGATGGTCGGCTCCAACCCGGCCCGCTACTTCTATATGCCCCTGGCCAACGGCGAGCTGAGCGCCACCCGCCTGAACGTCACGGGCGTGCGCTTCGAGCCGAAGAGCGCCAACCACAAGATCATCGACTGCAACTGGAGCAACGGCAACGTCACCTTCACCTCCTGCTCCGACATGGCCGCGGTACAGATCCCCGGGGCGGCCGCCTACAACCTGCACCGGTACGGGACTCCCTCCAACCGGCTGCCCACCGTCCGCTACCAGGACTGCGTCCTGGCCGGCCACCACCTCGTGGACGGCGCGGGAACGAGCCTGACCAACGGCAAGATGATCTACGAGGGCTGCCGGTTCTACCACACGAACACCGCCGTCAGCGCCGCCTCGGGCACCGCGTTCCTGCGCTACACCAGCGCCCCGGCCCGCTACGCCTTCCGCGACTCCTGGGCCACCGCGGACGTCTCCGGCTGACCCGCGACACCGGCGGCGCGCCTGGCCGTACAGTCTGACCATGGTTTTCGACGACGACGCGCTGATCGCGGCTCTCGACGACGACACGGCGGTGCTCCGCGCGACCGCCGCGCCGGCCGCGGCCGACCTCCAGGCGATGCTTCAGCTCTGCGCCTCGGGAAAGCTGCGGTGCAGCGAGACGACGCACAGGCCGGGCGCGGCGACGGTCGCGGCCGTGGCCGCGGTGCTGGCCGACGGTGACTTCTACGCCGGGGAGCCGATCGCGGCGTTCGCCTGGCCGCTGCTGTTACAGGCCGGCGGCCTGGCCGAACTGGCCGGCGGGAAGCTGCGGCTGACCGCGCGCGGGCGTACGGCGCTGGGCAGGCCCGCGGCGGAGACGATCAAGCACCTGTGGCGACGCTGGGTCAGCGGCGGGCTGATCGACGAGCTCACCCGGATCGAGGAGATCAAGGGCCAGCGGAGCAAGAACGTGCTGACCGCCGTGAAGCCGCGGCGGCAGCACGTCGCCGCCGCTCTCGCGCTGTGCGAGCCGGGCGGGTGGGTGCGGATCGACGACTTGTTCGCGCAGATGCGCAGGCAAGGGCTCGACCCGGTCATCGCCCGCAGCGGACGGGCGCTGTGGAAGCTGTACCTGGTGGACCACGAATACGGCAGCCTGGGGTACGCGGGCTACGGCGACTGGCCGATCCTGCAGGGCCGCTACACGCTCGCGGTCGTGTTCGAGTACGCGGCGACGCTCGGCCTGGTCGACGTGGCCTATGTCGAGCCGGACGGGGCGCGGGACGACTACCACGGCAACTGGGGGGCCGACTCGCTGGATCGGCTGAGCCGCTACGACGGGCTGCGGGCGGTGCGGCTGAACCCGCTGGGCGCGTACGTGCTCGGCCTCAGCAAGGCTTTCGAGTCGCCGGAGCCGGCCGTCGAGCAGATGCTCAAGGTGCTGCCGAACTTCGACGTCGTCGCCACCGGCACGCTGCGACCGGCGGACCGGCTGACCCTCGACGCCTACGCCACCCGTACCTCCGACCGGGTCTGGACCCTGTCCGCCCGATCGCTGCGCCAGGCATTGAGCTCCGGGGAGAATCTGGCGCGGCTGCGGACGTTCCTGGGGGAGCGCTGCGGGCACGACCTGCCCGCCACCGTGACCACGCTGTTCGCGGACGTGGAGCGCAGAGCCCGCCAGGTGCGGGACCACGGGCTCGTACGGCTGGTCGAGGCCGAGGACGCGGCGATCGCCGCGCTCATCGCGGGCGACCGCAAGGCGGGCCCGCTGTGCCGCTCGCTCGGGGACCGCTATCTGTACGTGGCCCCGGAGGACGAGGCCGCCTTCCGCAGAGCGGCACTGGCACTCGGGTACGTCGTGTAGAAGGAGGCGGGCGCGCCGGGTCAGCGGTGGAGGCGGGGCTCGGGGCAGCCGCAGGAGCCGCGGGTGACCAGGGTGGCGGAGAAGATCTTGGTGAGCGGCTCCCCGCCCTCCGTCTCGATCGCCCCGACCAGCGTTTCCGTCGCGTGCCTGGCCATCTCGTCGATCGGCTGGCTGATCGTGGTCAGCCCCGGCACCGTGTACGCCGCCTCCCGCGCCCCGTCGAAGCCCGCCACCGCCAGGTCCGCGGGCACCCGCAGCCCGAGGTCGGCCGCCGCGCGCATGGCGCCGATGGCCTGGTCGTCGATCGAGGCGAACAGCGCCGTGGGACGTTCGGGCGACGACAGCAGCCGGAGCGCGGCGGAGTAGCCGCCCTCCAGGCTCAGCTCGCCTTCCTCCATGGGCCCGATCTCCGCCCCGGCCTCCAGCAGCGCCCGGCGCCAGCCCGCGGCGCGCAGCGCGACGGGGGTGACGTCGAGCGGTCCGCCGACGAAGCCGATGCGGCGGTGGCCGTGCCCGAGCAGGTGGCGGGTGGCCTGGTAGCCGCCCTCCTCGTCGTCCACCGCGAGCCGGGAGAAGTAGGGCGGCGCCTGGTGGTCGATGGTGACCACCGGGATGCGGCCGCGCATCTCCTCGGCCCGGTCGGGCGCGACCGGGACGCGCATGAGCACGAGCCCGTCGACCTGCCGCTCCATGAAGCTGCGTACGTAGCTCTCGGCCCGCGCCGGATCCTCGGCCGAGTTGCCGAGCAGCACGGAGTAGCCCCGCTGCCAGGCCACCTCCTCGCACGCGCGGGTGAACTGGCCGAAGAACGGGCTCGTCCCCCCCGCACTGTCGGAGGCGATCACGCCGATGGTCCACGAGCGGCGTGAGCGCAGCGACCTGGCCACCACGTTGGGGCGGTAGCCGAGCTCCTCGACCGCCGCCAGGACGCGCCGCCTGGCCGCCTCGGAGACGGGCCTGGGCCCGTTGTTGATCACGTAGCTGACCACGGCCGGCGAGGTGCCCGCCAGCCGCGCCACGTCGTTGCGCGTCACCACCCGCGTCTCACCCCGGCACTCACCCAGACAGCTTACGTTCCGGCCCTCACACCTGGGCCTCCCTGCCCTCCGGCGGCAGGGGCCAGATCGTTCGGGTGTCGTACGACTGCACGTCCCAGACAACGAGAAGGCGGTGCGGCGGGCAGGCGTGTGCGAGTGCCGGCGAAGAGGGTCGGTTACAGCTCTTGGGCCGGGGATTCGCCGTACGGGACGAGCCTGACCGGGCCGAGGAGGCCGTACGGCTGGCGGGTCAGGCCGCCGTAGACCGCCGGGTCCGCCACCCTGAGGCGGTTGCCGAGCGGGGTGGCCACCTCCACCTCGATGGTGTTCGGGCCACGCCTGAGGTACGGGCCGACGTCGAGGACGGGGTGGAGCTGGTCCACCGGGTCGAGGCGGCGGCCGTTGACGCGTACCCGGCAGGTGTCGGTGACCTCGCCCAGCTCCAGGTACGCCCCCGAACCGGGCAGTTCGACCGTCGTCGTGTACGTGCCGACGCCGGAGACGTCGGCCAGCTCGGGGATCTCCGGCCAGGGGAGGAGCCGGTCGAGGCTCAGCGTGTGCGCAGGCTTCGAGTCCGGCCGCCAGTCCTCCACCCGGAGCCGCCACGCGGTCAGCGGGATGGGGGCGGGGACGGGGCCGATGCGGGTCGTCGCCGTCCGGCCGTCGGAGAGGGTGGTGGTGTAGGTCCCGGCCGCGGTCGCGCGGACGAGCAAGCGGCCGCCGGCGAATCTCGCCTGGTCCGCGCCGGTGGCGGTGGCGTGCGGACGCCTGCCCGTGCGGTCGCCGAAGAGGCCGGGGCGGCCGATGGCGACGATCCTGGCCTGGCCGGGCCGCAGAGCCACCCGCAGGCGGATCCCGTCCGGTTCGTCGGTGTACAGCGCGATCCGCTCCGCGCGTCCCGTCCATGGATCGAGGAGGTACGGGACTCCGTCACGATCCGTGCGGGCCAGCGTGATCTCGTGGTCGATGGGGGCCACGGGTGGCTTGGCGTTCTCCTGGTGCTTGCCGTTGCACAGGTAGTAGTAGTCCACCCTTCCGTCCACGCGGCGCATCGTGAGCAAGGTGGAGGTGGCCGCGTAGCGGACGTCTGGGCGCACGTCGAGGGAGGCGAGTGCGGCGGGCACGTCCGCGGCGGCGGCGATCATCCGGACCTTGGGCTCGGCGAGCAGGTCGGCCAGCACGGCGCGGAGCCGGTCGTCGTCCCCGTCGCGGGGCACGCCGGGGACCGTGGCGTGCTCCCAGGCGCCGAGCAGGACGATGGGCAGGCCCGCACGTGCGTACTGCAGCAGCCGCCCGGCCACCGCGAGCGTCATCGTGCACTCGCCCGCGTAGAAGCGGTCGCCCTCCACGAACAGCGCCTTGTACGCGGGTCCGGCCAGCCGGCCGTCCTTGACCCGGGCGGCGGGCAGGTCCAGAAGGGGGCCGCTGAGGAACTGGTGGGTCCAGCCCGACGGGATCCCGCTCGCGGTGAACCAGGAGGCGCCGATGCCGGTCTTGGTGTAGCCGGTCTGCCGGAGGACGGCCACGTCGGCACGTGGGGTGCCTTGTCGCATGATCAGGTGGATTCGCGCGAAATATCGGGAAATGTCGGTGATGTGCCGCCACGTCGGCTGGCGCGGACCCCACGATTCCGCGTACCCGGTCGTCCCGTTGTAAGGGGTGAACGCGGCGAACCCCGGCCACCCCGCCCCAGGCGCCGTGGCGTAGGAGAAGCCGTGCAGCACGGTCTGGTTGAGCCCGGCCGCGTACGCCCCGCCCATCGTGCGCAGCAGCTTGTCCCACGTGGTCGTGTACGCCCCACCCTGGTAAGCCCCCGCCTCGCACGACAGCACCTCGTGCCCCGCCAGGTCACGACCCCCGGCCAGGCACCGGTAGTCGTCCAGGTTCTTGAAGCCCAGCGACTCGCCCTCCGGCACGTCGAGGATGGCCGCGGCGGCGATGGCGTCGGTCTGCAGCCCGTACGGCTGCGCCCGCAACCGCAGCCCCAGCGAGTGCGCCCAGTCGCGCAGCGCGGTGAAGTGGTGCTCGTTGAACAGCTCCGAGACCGTGTCCCAGAAGTCCTTGCGCGCGTGCCGGGTGAGCGCGGCGTCGTAGGCGAAGACCGGGTCCTCGTCGGCGAGCACGATGACCGGCAGGAAGGGGGCCAGGTCGTAGCCGCGCCGCCGCGAGAACTCCCCGAGGAGGCCCGGTGTCCAGGGCAGCGCGTCGGTCTCGATCTCGATGGAGTCCTCGAACAACGCCCCGCCCGAGCGTCGCAGCAGCGTGCGGATGGCGGGGGTGAGCAGGTTCGACTCCCAGTAGCCGATCACGGCCCCGGTCCCGGCGCGGCTGAAGTGGTCCACGACGTAGGACTCGGGCGCGGTGTGCGGACCCGACTCGGGGCGCTGGCCGGAGCCGCGCTCCCAGTAGGAGATGAGCAGCCAGTCGCCCTCGCCGGGCGCGGTCCAGGTGATCGTCTCACCGGTCACGGCGACGTTCTGGACGGTGGCCGGGTCGAGGCCGGTCTCGTCGCGCGTGGAGTGGGCGGGGTCGATCCTGGCGGCTTGGACGAGCAGCAACGTGCGATCGGGGCGGCCGTCCACGGCGGGCGGCGGCACCGGGCCCGTGTAGGTGGCACCGGCGGCGACCGGGGCCGAGCCGTGGGCGAGCTCCTTGGCGGCGGCCGGGCTCTCGGGGGTGATCGAGGGGACGGCGGCCGGCCAGGAGGGGCCGATGGTCAGGTCGATGGTGAGCCCGCGCCTGGCGGCCTGGTCGAGCGCGGCCTCGACGGCGGTGTTCCAGGCGGGGGTGCCCCAGCCGTGGCCGGCGGGGTCGAGGACGGACTTGTCGCGGATGCTGTGGTGCACGGCCGCGATCTCCGCGCCGCCGAACCCGGCGTCGGCGAGCTGGTCCACCTCACGCCTGATCTCGGCGGGGTCCACGTGGGCGTCGGGCCACCACCAGCGCACCATGGGCCGCACGGCCCGCCGGGGCCGGGCGAACCAGTCCGAAGAGGAAGAAGCGGCCGCGGACGGGAAGCCAGAGGGAGAGGCGGACGCGGGGGAGACGGCGGTGGCGAGCGTGGCGGTGACGCCGAGGGCGAGGAAGCCCCGGCGGGTCAGGGGGTCGGTCACGATGCGCTCCAGGGGGTGGCCGGCGGGACGCGATGTGCCAAACGCGGGTCCGACGGGGGTGCGCCCAGCGAAGGCGCACCCCCGTCAGGGGGCTAGCTGGGAATCGGGTACGGGAACGAGCTCGTCACCCCGATCTTGTCGTACTCCATCTTCGCGGCGTCGAAGCCGTCCACCCAGTTGGCGTTGGTCACCTCGTTGCACTTGTAGCTCTGGTACTTGTCGTCGCTGACCTTGCCCACCTCGATGTTCTCGAAGGTGAAGCCGCAGCCGCCCGCGTCCATGTGCACGCCGCGGGTGCCGCTGTCCGGCATCGCGCCGCCCGGGTCGTTGACGACGTCCGTGATCACCATCTGCTTGACGTGGTTGTCCATGGGGTACGGCTCGACGTTGGCGACGCCGTAGGTGTAGAAGGCGCCCATGTCACCGCTGTCCAGCCCGGTCTCCTCCAGCTTGATGTAGGAGAAGTTGTTGTTGCGGGCGTAGTTGTCCGCCGGCTTGATCTCCGGCCGGACCTCCAGGCTGATGCCGTACCGCGCGCTGTGCTTGACGTTGATGTTGCTGACGGTGTTGTTGCCCGTGCTCATCAGCTCGATGCCGGACGCGTCGCCGGGGACGAGCTCGCCGACGTGGTAGATGTAGTTGTTCGTGATCGTGTGGTGCCCGGAGATGTCGCCCTCGCCGGGATAGCCGCCTTCGACCTTGATGCCGTCGGCGCCGATGTTGTCCAGCAGGCTGTCCGACACCTTGACCCGCTCGTTGGCGAACAGCAGGTAGACGCCCATGTAGCCGCTGTCCGACAGGTGCAGCCCGGTCAGGTCGATGTCGCGGGAGTTGGTCACCGTGATCATGCCGAACCGGTTGCGCGGCATCTCGATCTGCCGGTCGTAGACGGGGTACTTGTGCTCGTAGCCCGAGTCGCCCTCGCTGATCCAGCCGGCGCGATACCAGTCCACGAAGTCCGAATACTGCAGCGCCAGCCCGTCGAAGGCCAGGTTCTGCACGCGCTTGTCAGGCGACGAGCCGGCCAGCGAGATGATCGTCTTCACCGTCGGGGCCACGACGTTGTCGATCGAGCCCTTCGGCCAGTAGTAGACCTCGCTGTTGGCGAAGTCGAAGTAGTACTCGCCCGGCTGGTCCAGGAAGCGCAGGGTGTTCTGCAGGAAGTAGCGCGAGCCGCTGCGGCTGTTGACGAAGGCGTACCTGGCCCAGTGGTTGAGCGTGAAGAAGTTCTTGCGGAAGTCGGCGCCGCCCAGCGGCACGGTGTCGGTGAACCAGCTCCACGAGCCGCCCGACCAGACCATGATCTGGGAGTTCTTGTCGAAGTCGGCGTCCCACTCGACCGGCACGTCCTCCGGCTTGAAGTACAGCCAGTTCCGCACCGCCTCCTTCTCCGGCTCGCCGAGCACGGAGAACAGGTAGGGCGACCACAGGTCCTCGCTGGTCCGGTTCGGGTGGCGGGCCGTGGTGGCGCGCTTGCCGTCCTCGAACAGCGTGTAGAAGGTACGGTCCACCTTCGTCTTGTAGATGTTGTCCTTGTACTTCTCCCAGCCGGCGAGCGGCTTGGCGCCGAGCAGGCGGGCCTTGCCAGGCCCGTCCGCGCTGCGGTAGGTGATCTTGTGGCCGTTCTCGCCGGAGTCGGCCTCGGTGAACTCGATGGTCTTCTCGACCACGTAGTCACCGGCCTTGACGTTGACCACGATGTCGCACTTCTGCTTCTTCTTCGACCTGACCTGGTCGCGAGCCTGCTCGATCGACTTCCACGGCCGCTGTGCGCTGCCGTCTCCCCGGTCGCTGCCCGTGGTGGCGACGTAGTAGTCGCACGTGGGCTTGCCCGCCGCAGCGGGGGTCGGGGTCGTCAAGCCGCCCAGCAGTAAGACGACCGCGCCTACGGACCTGAAGATCACTGGCTCTCCTTTACGTCCCGCCACCGCTCGTACTCGGCGCGGGTCTCGGGGGTGAGTGGGTAGTAGTCGGACAGCGCCGCGCCCTCCTCGATGCGGGCGCGGCTGTAGCGCTCCCACTGCTCGTGGTCGGCGGCGGCTTCGAGCACCGAGTTCGCGCGCCGGCGCGGCACCACCACGGCGCCGTCGTCGTCGGCCACGCACAGGTCGCCGGGCAGCGCGAGCGCCCCTCCGACGGCCACGGGCACGTCGTACGCCCACGGGAACAGCTCGGCCTGCGAGGCGTAGTGCGGGGTCGCGCCCGTGCACCAGATCGGCACGCCGAGCCCGCTCACCCTGGGCAGGTCCCTGATGCGGCCGTCCACGACGATGGCCGCGCCGCCCTTGCGCTTGAAGTAGCGGACCAGCATGTCGCCGAAGCAGCCGGTGTAGGCGCTGCCGTACGCCTGCACGACCAGCACGTCGCCGGGCTGGACCTCCTCCAGCACGTGCCACAGGGCGGTGTGCCGCTCGACGTACTCCTGGCCGAGCCCGGAGGCGATGTCCTCGCGCTGCGGCATGAACTGCAGCGTGCGGACCCGGCCGGCGATCTTCTGACCTGGTGCGATGGGACGCGGCCCCTCGATGAAGGTCCGCCGGATGCCCTGGGCGTGCAGTTTGGCGCAGGCGGTGGCCGAGCTGATCCGGGACAGCCCCTCCACGAGGACGGGATCGGGCTCTGCGGGCAACTGCCCGCGAACAGGGAGATCCCAGATTGCGTCGTCCATGTAACTCCTCAGTAGTGCTGGTGCGACGGCGTGCGGACGCGCGCGGTCGTGTGCAGGTCGAGCCGGATGCGGCGGCCGGGCGGCAGCTCGACGAGCAGCCGCGGGCCGCCCACGCTCACCTCCTGCTCGGCCTCGGTGATCGGGGGAGAGGTGTAGGCGCGCGGGTCGCCCGGGTAAGCGTCGCCGCCGGACTGAGTGATCGTCGCGCTGTCGATGCGGTGCTCGCCGAACGCGCCCGCCTGCACCACGACCCGGCGGGTCCGGCTCAGGCTCAGGTTCACCAGCTCGACGCGGACGCCGTCGGGGCGTACCGAGTCGACCAGCGCGGCCACGTCCTGCGGCAGGCCGGGCCGGTGGCGGTCGGCGTCGAAGTAGGCCAGCCGGGCCGGCAGCAGGCCGCCGTTGTAGAGCACCTGCGGGGTGCCGGTGACGAGCTGCAGCAGCGCCTCGGTGAGCACCGGGTTGAGCCGCTGCCAGTGGTGCACGTGGATGGTGGACAGGTCCGCGCGGTCGGCGTCGACCAGCGCCATCCTGCGCCGCACCTGGCCGAGCGCGGTGGACAGCATGGCCTCGGGGAAGCCGGGGTTGGCGCCGCGCAGGAACTCCAGCCAGGGCGCCTCGTGCCCGGCCTCCTCCTTGTTGCGGAACGGCCGCACCGTGGACCAGTCGTAGCCGGAGGCCTTGCGGATCCGGTCGAGCCGGTCGGCGTCACCCCTCCCGAGGGTCATGTGCCAGAGCCAGACCGGCAGGCCGAGCTGCGGCGGCTGGAAGTCGAACCAGCCGGAGTCGTCGTGCCGGTTGGGCACCAGCATCGTGGGCTTGGCCGCCTCGTCGCCCAGCTCGGCCAGCCATCGGTCGCTGATGCTCATCTCGGTCTCGGTCACGCCGGCCTGGACGGCGCGGTCGTACACGATCTCCAAGGGGTCGCGGCCGATGGCGAGCGCGGCGTCGTCGCCGGTCAGCAGGTGGGCGTTGACGGCGGCGATCGCGGCGGCGGCGCCCACGCTGTAGAGGCCGTGCGGCCACTGCCAGCCGTAGTTGCCGCCGTACCAGCGGCCGTCGTGCAGCTCGCCGGTGACGCCCGACGGGCCCACGTTGTCGGGCAGGATGCCGTCGTTGGCCTCCGCCCGCCGCTGCCAGGCGCCGATGTAGCGCAGCGCCCAGTCGCGGTAGCGCTCGTCGCCGTCGTACAGCCAGGCGTTGACGGCCAGGCTGGTCGCGGCCAGGTTCACGGCCACGTCGCCGCGGCCGATGCGCTCGCTCATCGCCGCGCCCATGCGGGCCGCGTTGCTCGGGTCGCCCAGGTCGTCCCAGGTCGAGATGCCCGGCAGGTCACGCAGCGGCAGGCCGAACGGCCGCATGCTGACCAGGTCCGTGTGGTAGGAGGCCCACTCCCACTGCAGGCCGTAGCGGGGGCCGCCGGCGCCGTTGTGCGGGGCGCGGATGATGTCGTGCTCGGCGTCGTAGTTGGCCGAGCCGGGCAGGTAGAGGTCGGCGAAGCGGCGCGCCCTGTCGCGGAAGCGCTCGTCGCGCGGGTCGGCCGCGCAGATGCCGTAGAACAGCAGCATCGACTCGCCCTGGTGGAACCAGTCGTAGCCGCGCTCGTACTCGTCCACCAGGTAGCCCAGCTCCGTGAGCTGCGTGGTCACGCCCTCCCAGTGGTGCTTCGAGGCGTCGAGCAGGTCGTCGGCGCCGCCGAGCTGGTAGAGCGTCGGCCAGTTGAAGAACGCCTCGTAGAAGTCGTCGGCGCCGTCACGGTCGGCGGCCGGGCCGTGGTAGATCAGCCGACCGTCGGGCCCGCAGTAACGGGCCGCGAAGGCCCGCCAGGCCTCGTCCAGGGCGTCGAACAAGCTGCGCTCCAGCACCGCCCAGGCCGGGGGTGTGCCGAGCGGGACGGTCGCGATGACAGAGGGGCTGCTTGAGGGGTCGGGGGATGCGGCTCGCATCTTCAACCTTTCGTTGCTCCGGCGGTCAGACCGCTGATGATGTGCCGTTGCATGAAGACGAAGAAGACCAGCAGGGGCGCGATGGCCAGCAGCAGCGTCGGGAAGACCACCGTGTAGTCGGTGGCGTACTGGCTGACGGCCGCGTAGACGCCGGTGGTGACGGTGTAGAGGCCGCTGCCGGGGCCCAGGATGATCTGCGGGTTCACGAAGTCGTTCCACACCGAGAAGGTGTTGAGGATGACCATCGTGGCGACCGCGGGCCGCATCAACGGGAAGACGATCTGCCAGAACGTGCGCAGCCTGCCCGCCCCGTCCACGGCTGCCGCCTGGTCGAGCACGGCGGGGATGGTGGCGATGTAACCGGCGTACAGGAAGATCGAGAAGGGCAGCGTGAGCGTGGTCTCGAACAGGACGAAGCCCTGGATGGTGCCCATCAGGCCGAAGGTCTTGAGCACGTACACGACGGGGATGACCAGCACCTGGCCCGGGATGAACGTCCCGGCCAGGAAGAACAGCATCAGCCACCGGAACCTGCGCTTGGGGCTGCGCGCGATGGCGTAGGCGGCCGGGGCGGCCAGCACCACCGACAGCACGTTGACCGCCACCACGAACAGCAGCGTGACCGCGTAGCCCTTGGCCACGTTGAACTGCGGGTTCGTCAGCGCCCTGCCGAGTGGTTCGAGGGTGAGCCCGCCGAAGCCGAAGGGGTTGGCCAGGATGTCCTGCTGGCCCTTGAACGCGTTGACGGTCAGCACGTACAGGGGGATGAGCATGAAGGCGACGGTCGCCCAGAGGAAGGTCTTCTTCACTGGTGCACCGCCAGCTCGCCGCGCCTGCGCAGCTTGGTCACCACGAACGCGAGCGCCGCGGTCACCAGCATGAGGATCACCGACTGGGCCGAGCCGAAGCCGAGCCGGGCGTCGTGGAAGGAGTTCCACAGGATGAGGTAGGCGACGGTCTGCGTCTGACCGGCCGGTCCGCCCGCCGTCAGCGACACCACCAGGTCGTACGTCTTCAGCAGCGTCACCAGCGACAGCACGATGTTGACGGTCACGGACGGCCCGAGCGCAGGCAGTGTCACGTTCCTGAACACCTGCCAGCGCGAGGCCCCGTCGATCCGCGCGGCTTCGAGCAGCGAGTGCGGCACCGCCTGCAGCCCGGCCAGGTAGAGCACCACGTTGACGCCGAACCCGGCCCACACCAGCACCGCGATCATGGTGACCGTGGCCCACGCCGGGTCGGACAGGAACGGGATGACCTCCCCGCCCCAGGTGGTCACCAGGTTGTTGACCGCGCCGGTGGTGCCGAGGATGGCCGACCAGAGGAAGCCGACCACCAGGGCGCTGAGCACGTGCGGGTAGAACAGCACGATCCTGAAGAACGTGTTGGCCCGTGAGGCGCCGTTGACCAGCAGGGCGAAGCCGAGGCCGAGCAGGTTGAGCCCGGCCGTGCCGGCCGCCGCGACCAGCAGCGTGACCAGGGAGGCGCGCTGCAGCTCGGGGTCGTCCAGGAGCTTGACGTAGTTGGCGGCGCCGACGAACGCGGGGTCGGCGCTGAAGCCGTCCCAGTCGGTCAGGCTCAGGTAGAGCGCCAGGCCGACGGGGACGACCAGCATCACGGTGTAGAGGATCGTGGCCGGCGCGACCATGATCGTGGTGGCGAGCCCCTCACGCCTGCGCCGCCGCGGCGGGCCGGGCGCCTTGGTCAGGGTCAGGGGCGCTTCACGGGTGAGCGTCATGAGCGTCCGGCCATCCAGCGGTCCACACCCTCGGCGACCTCCTTGGGTGACTTGCCCACGTACAGGCCCTGGACCTCGGTGTTCCACGCGGAGTTGAAGCCCTTGGGCAGGGTGGCGTCGCCGTACCCCTCGCCCTGCGGGACTCCGGAGGGCGCCTTGTCGAGGATCTCCTGCACCTGCTTCTCCAGCGGGGTGAACTCGCGCTGCACGCCGGTGCGGAAGTTGCCGTCCTGCTTGAGCTGGCTCTTGACCGCCTCCGGGTCGGTGACGAGCCACTGGACCAGCTTGAGCGCCGCGTCCTTCTGCGGGGTCGACTTGAGGATCATGTACGGCGCCGCGAGCGTCGCCCCCTGCGGGCCGGGGTAGGTCTGCCCCTTGTCGACCGGGGCGGGGAAGACGCCCACCTCGAAGTCCTTCTCAGCCTTGGCCTCGGAGGCGGTGAACCAGCTCCCCATGACGTACATGGCCGACTTGCCGGTCAGGAACGCGGTCTCGGCGTCGGCGTACTTCATGCCCAGGGCGTTCTTGTCCACGTAGCCCTTGCCGATCCAGGTGCGGTAGCGCTCCAGGTAGGGCAGCAGCGACTCGCCCGCCTTGACCTTGCCGCCCTTGACGTCCTGCTGCCAGGCGGGGTGGGTCTGGGCGCGGCTCGGGTTGGACAGCTGCAGGAGCTGCAGCCCGGTCAGGAAGTCGCCGCCGGTCTGGAGCGGCAGGTAGCCGGCGTCCTTGAGCTTGCCCATGGCGGCGTCGAGCTCGTCGAACGTGGTCGGCGGCTGGGTGATCCCGGCCTTGTCGAAGGCGGCCTTGTTGTAGAAGACCAGCGACTGGGCCTGCACGCCGACGCCGACCGTGTAGACCTTGCCGCCCAGCTTGGCCTGCTCGGCCAGCGGCGTGTCCTTCGTCCAGGGCTGGTCGGTCAGGTCGAGCATCTGCTTGGCCAGCGTCTCGTCCGCCATCAGCGTCTCGACCACGTCGGGCGCGTTGCCGGCGGCGAGCTGCTGCGGCAGCGTGTCGGCCACACCCTTGCCGGTCGGCGCCTCGATCTTGACGTCGATGCCGGGGTTGGCCTGCTCGAACGGCTTGACCAGGCCGTCCCAGTAGGCCTGGGTGAGGTTCGGGCTGATGTTGACCAGCATCCGGACGGTGGCCTGGCCTCCTTCGCTCTGCTGAGCCTGGGAGTCGCCGGCGAAGCCGCCCCCGCCGCAGCCGGTGAGCAGGAGCAGGCATCCGATGGCCGGTAGAGCGAGGGGTGAACGGGGGGAACGCATCGCACCTCCAAGGGGGCGAGATCTGCGACGCCTTTTAATGGGTCGATACTCGATTAGCGATTATTTAATACGTTGGTAACCAGGGTCGGTCAAGGGCTTACGTGGCACGACAAATAAGTTTCCAGCGGGTGACTGAGTCATAAATAAGTTAAGGTGGGCGCGTGGTAGGACGTGAAGAGGACAACCGGCTGGTGCTGGGCGCGGAGGAGCTGGCCGCTCTGCGGACGTGGGCCGAGCAGCCCGGCGGCGGGCTGAGCCTGCGCAGCCGTATCGTGCTGGCGTGCGCGGACGGGCTGCCGCGCAAGGAGATCGCGACGCGGCTGGCGGTGAGCGCGGCGACCGTCGCCAAGTGGCGCGCCAGGTTCGTGGAGCGCGGGCTGGACGGCCTGTCGGACGCGCCCAGGCCGGGACGCCCGCGCAGCGCCGAGCGTCAGGAGGCGGAGCGGGTGATCGCCGCCGCGGCCGGCGGCTCCGCCGTGCCCTCCACCCGCGCGATGGCCGGCCAGCTCGGGCTGTCGCAGTCCACGGTGGCGCGCATCTGGCAGGAGCAGCAGATCGCGCCGCCCGACTCCCGGCTGCTGCTGCCCAGGGAGCTGCTGTCGGACCGGGTCTACGCGCTGCTGCGCGGCTGGATCGTGTCGGGGGAGCTGGTGGCCGGGCAGCGGCTGGTGGAAGCCGAGATCGCCAGACAGGTCGGCACCAGCCAGGCGCCGGCCAGAGAGGCGATCAAGCGGTTGGCGCACGAGGGCCTGGTCATCTCCTATCCCAACCGGGGCAGTTACGTCGCGGAGATCTCCGACGAGCAGGCCCGGGAGGTTCGCGACATCAGGGTGTTGCTGGAGGAGTATGCCGCACGCGGCGCCGCCGCCCGTATCCAGGCCGAGACGTTGCGGCAGCTCAGCGCCGATGTGCTGGCGATGCGGCGGGCGGCGAGCGACGGCGACATCGGCGCGTTCAGGGACGCGGACCTCGCCTTCCACCGGCGGGTGTGCGCGGCCTGCGGCAACTCCTTCCTGCTGCGCCTCTGGCGGACGATCGAGTCCAACCTGTGGAGCCTGCACGTGGTGGGCAACCCGCTCTACGACGGCGACTGGTCGGCCATGGCGGGCCATCACGACGACCTGGTGTCGGCGCTGGCGTCCGGGGACCCGGACGAGGCGGCCCGCCTGTTCGCCGCCCACGCGCGGGGCGAGGCCTCCAGGACCCCGCCCCGCGCCCATCGTGAAGCTCAGGGTCAGGTGGACGCCGCGAGGTCGTAGCGGGCGCCACGACGCGTCTGGAGGACGAGCACCCCCGGCTCGGGCCGCTCCACCTTGACCGGCCTGCCGTGCTCCGTGACCGTCACCGGGCCCGGGGTGCGCAGCGTGAGCGGGCGCCCCAGGTCCGACTGGATGCGCCCGCGCGCCAGGCCGCCGCCGCTCCACTCCAGGTCCACCTCGAAGCCGCCCCTGGCCCGCAGCCCGCGGAACGACCCCGCGGGCCAGGCGGCGGGCAGGGCCGGCAGCAGGTGCACCTGGTCGCCGTGGCTCTGCAGCAGCATCTCCGTGATCCCGGAGGTCCCGCCGAAGTTGCCGTCGATCTGGAACGGCGGGTGCAGGTCGAACATGTTCGGCGCCGTACGCGCGGGGACCAGCAGGTTCCCCAGCCGCTTGTAGGCCTCGGGCGCGTCCAGCAGCCGCGCCCAGAAGTTGATCTTCCAGGCCAGCGACCACCCCGCACCGGCCTCGCCGCGCAGCTCCAGCGTCCGCCGCGCGGCCGTGGCCAGCTCGGGGGAGACGCGCGGGTCGATCTGGTGCCCGGGGAACAGCCCCCACAGGTGTGAGATGTGCCGGCTGCGCGACAGGGCGGCGTCGCCCCGGTAGTCCTCCTGCCACTCCTGGATCTGCCCGAGATGCCCCACCTGGTTGGGCACGAACCGCGCCCGCGCCTGCTTGACCTGCTCCCGCATCCCCTCCTCGACGCCGAGGACCTCGGAAGCCTCCTCGAACGCGCCGAACAGGTCCCGCAGGATCTGCATGTCCATGGTGGGACCAGCGCAGATGCTGACGTTCTCGCCGCCGTCCTCGTGGTGGCCGACCTCAGGCGAGTGCGAGGGGTTGGTCACCAGGTAACCGGTCCTGGGATCGGTCTGCAGCGTGTCCAGGAAGAACTCCACCGAGCCCTTGATCAGCGGGAAGTGCTCACGCAGGTGCCGCTCGTCGCCCGTGTAGAGGTAGCGCTCCCACAGGGTCAGGCAGAGCCACGCGCCGCCGCTCGGCCACACGCCGTAGAAGGCGAAGTCCACGGGGGCCGTGCCGCGCCAGCCGTCGGTGTTGTGGTGCGCCACCCAGCCGCGCGCGCCGTACTGCGCCCTGGCGGTCCTGGCGCCCGTCTCCGCCAGGTCCTTGATCAGGTCGAACAGCGGGTCCATGCACTCGATGAGGTTGCCGGGCGCGGCCGGCCAGTAGTTCATCTGGCAGTTGATGTTGATGGTGTACTTCGACTCCCACGCGGGGGTGAGCGAGTCGTTCCAGACGCCCTGCAGGTTGGCGGCGTAGCCGGGGGAGCGGGAGCTGGAGATCAGCAGGTAGCGGCCGAACTGGAAGTAGAGCGCGGCGAGCTGGGGGTCGGTGTCGAGCTGCTTGCGCGCGATGCGCTCGTCGGTCGGCAGCGCGATCGCCTCCGACGTGCCCAGGTCGATCTCCACCCGCCCGAAAAGCTGCTGGTAGTCGCGCACGTGCCGGCGCCGCAGCACCTCGTACGGCCGCCCGGCCGCCTTCGTCAGGTGCCGCCCGGCCACCTCGGCGGGGTCGCCGCCCACGTCCTTGAAGCTGCGGTAGCTGGAGCCCATGGAGATCAGCAGCGTGACCTCGTCGGCCCCCTCCACGGACAGCGTGCCGCCGTCGGTCCCGACCGTGCCGCCCTTCGCCTCGGCCCTGGCCAGCGCGCGGAAGCGGACCTCGCCCTTCAGCCCCTGGGTGTCGCCGCTGACACCGTCGAGCGCGATCGTTTCGGGTCCCGCCCCGGACGTCGTGGTGGTCTGCGGGCTGGAGAAGGCCGCCGTGAAGGTCACCTTGCCCGGTTGGTCGGCCGTGTGCCGGACGACGATGACCTGGTCGGGGTTGCTGGCGAAGACCTCGCGGGTGTGGCGTACGCCGTCGCGGACGTAGGTC
Organism: Nonomuraea rosea; assembly: GCF_039539705.1. Lineage (NCBI taxonomy): Bacteria > Bacillati > Actinomycetota > Actinomycetes > Streptosporangiales > Streptosporangiaceae > Nonomuraea > Nonomuraea rosea. Next base: position 534,931 of record NZ_BAABDQ010000002.1, read on the forward strand.
ACGGTGCTGACGGCCCTGGTCAGGTCCAGCTCACGGCGGTACTCGGTGAACTCGGCGGCACCGGGGAAGGTCAGCGTGAGGTCGCCGAGCACCTGGTAGGGGGCCTGCTCGCTGGGCTTGCCGAGGAACTTCTGGTCGGCCAGGTTCTGCGCGGCCTGCCACTTGTCCTCCCAGACCAGCCGCCTGATCTCGGGGAGCGCGGCCAGGGCCTCGGGGTTGTCGTAGTCGTGCGGGCCGCCGGCCCAGATGCTGTCCTCGTTGAGCTGGAAGCGCTCGGTGGCCACGCCGCCGAAGACCATGGCGCCGAGCCGGCCGCAGCCCACGGGCAGGGCTTCCAGCCAGGCCGTGGCCGGGCGGGCGTACCAGAGGGTGAGGGGGTTGCCCTTCGCGCCGCCGCTCGCCGCGTACGCCGCGCCGGGGGCGACGCCGCTCACGAGCAGCGATCCGGCCGCCGCACCTAAACCGCTCCTGAGCACGCCCCGTCGTGTGTAGCCGTCAGTCACCGTTACTCCTGTTCCAGAACACATGCCGCCCTTGGGCGGAAGCCGCGAGAAGCGATGGAGTGATCGCGCCGTGGAGGCGCATGGACGCACTCGCCGGGCGTGCGACCCGACCGGCTCCGATGCCGAGGTCGGGGACGTCGCAAGCGAGATGTTTCACGGACGTTAACCGCGAACGTAGGATGTATATCTACGCGAAGAGCCTGGATCTGTCTATACCTCCCGGATATCTAGCAAGAACATAGGAGGTCTGATAGGTTTCGGCGTGCCAACGATCTCCTGGCGGAGAGGGGAGCCGGACGTGAGGCTCGGTCGCAGCGACGTCAGCGTTTCCCGGATCGGGCTCGGCACCGCCCCGCTGGCGGGGCTCTACAGCCCGGTGAGCGATGAGCAGGCCGCGGCCACGCTCGAAGCGGCCTGGTCGGCGGGCATCCGCTATTTCGACACCGCGCCCCGCTACGGCTCCGGCCTGGCCGAGCAGCGGCTGGGCCGGTTCCTGAAGGACGTGGACCGGTCGCAGGCGACGGTGTCCAGCAAGGTCGGCGCGCTGCTCGGCCCCACGAGGCGCGACTACACCGTGGAGGGCGTCTACGCCTCGCTGGCGGCCAGCCTGGAGCGGACCGGTCTGGACGCGTTCGACCTCCTGCTCATCCACGACCCCGACGACCACTGGGAGCAGGCGGTGCGGCACGCCTATCCGGCGCTGGAGCGGCTGCGCGCCCAGGGCGGCGTGCGGGCCGTCGGCGTGGGCATGAACCAGGCCGCGATGCTGACCAGGTTCGTCCGCGAGACGGACGTGGACTGCGTGATGGTGGCCGGCCGCTACAGCCTGCTCGACAGGAGCGCGGCCGACGAGCTGCTGCCGTTGTGCGCCGAGCGCGCCGTACGGGAGGTCGTACAGGCGTGGCTGGCGGAGAGCGCGGGGTGGGAGGTCGCGGAGCTGCCGCGTTACCCCGCCTTCAGGACGGCCAGGTAGAGCCGCTGAGCGGGCGGGTGGCGCCGCCCGCTCAGGGCGCCCTACGGAGCCGGGTAGTCGGCGACGTAGACCGGCGCGCCGATCTTGGTCGTGTCGGCCGCGTCGCCCAGGCCGTTGACGACGTGGTCGATCGTCCCGGCGCTGAGGTTGACGGTCATGATGTGGTGCAGCCTGACGCCCGGCGTCTGCGGGACCTCGAAGCCGTTCTCGGTGTGGATCTGTGGATTGTTCTGGTTGAAGACGTAGACGCCGGCGCCGTAGAGCTTGTGCGTCCGCACCCGGTTGCCGACCTTGTAACCGGCCCAGCCCTCGACGGCGCCGTTCATCCAGTCGGCCTGGGCGGGCGGGTCGTAGGGCAGCTCGTTCTGGTACAGGATCGTCGTGCCGTCGTCGCCGTTCCAGACCGTGTTGTACTGCTGGAAGTGCTCGACGAACAGGCCGGTCGCGGTCACATGGTCGCCGTTGATGACGGCGCCGTTCCTGCCCAGGTTGGTGTTCCAGCGCTGGGTGTCGGTGAAGCCCTCGACGCCGTGGTCGGCCCGCCATACCCAGGCGTGGTCGATGAGCACGTGGTCGCTGTTGACCTCCAGCGCGGTGCCGGTCTTGCCGACGTGCGGCCCGCCGACCCGGAAGTACACGTCGGACAGGGTCGTCGGGTTGCTCGCCGAGCTGCCGCCGCGGTGGTCCCCGTGCTGCTTGCCCACCCTCAGCAGCACCGGCGACCTGTCGAGCCCCGCGTCGACGGTCACGCCGGCCACGATCACGCCGGGGACGTCGGCGACGTCGAGCGGGATCGAGCCGCGGACGGCGGTGAGCGTGGCATGCCCGAGGCCGAGCACGACCGTGTTCGGGCGCTTGACCTCGATGCTGCGCGCGATGTCGTACACGCCGGGGGTGAGCAGCAGGTGCTTGCCCCGCGCGAGCTGGCTGTTGATGACGTGCACCGAGTCCGACGGCTTCGCGACGAAGAACTCGGAGATCGGCAGCGTCCGGCCCGGCGTCAGGCCGTCGGCCCAGGAGACGCCGCGCGTGTTCTTCCTGGCGGCGGGCACGCGGACGCTGTACCTGCCCTGCGCGTCGGCGAACAGGTAGGGCTTCTCCCTGCTGACGGGCGTGGCGTCGAGGGTGGTGTACGGCGGCGTCGGGAACCCCGTCTCGGCCGGTGCGCCGACGACGCCCGCGAAGACCTGGTTCCACACGCCGTTCGACCAGCCGGCCACCTCGCTGTTGCGGGTCAGCCACTGCTGCTGCGAACCGTTCGTGACGGACGGCAGCCTGGAGTCGGCGATGAAGCCGCCGCTGGCGTACTGGGGGCCGGCGGTGCAGTAGTCCATCAGCGACAGGTTGCCGCCGCTGATGTTCAGCCGGCGCAGGGACACCGCCTGGGAGACGGCCCAGAAGTTCGCCGAGGACCGGCAGCCGTCCTGGCCGGCCGCGTTGACGTTGATCGACAGGTTCGACAGGGTGCGCCAGAAGTTGACGAGCGCGAGGCAGTTGCCGGTCCCGCCGTCCGCCAGGCAGCGGTTGTAGACCTCGACCTTGCCGTTGATGACGACGTCGGCGGGCGAGGCGCCCAAGCCGGCGATCTCCGTGTAGTAGCCGACCTTGATCTGGAGCGGCTGCTCGGCGGTGCCGTACGTGCCGGGCTTGAAGAGGTAGGCGTGGCGGGTGGCGCCCATCTCGTTGTCGACCTGGGCGGCGTGCGCCGCGTCGAGGGTCGCCTGGATGTCGCCGACCGGCATGCCCGGATCGAAGACGGTGACGTTCGGCCCGAGATCGGGGGCGCTCGGGGACGGCGATGCCGCGCCGGCGGGCGTGCCCGCCGTCATGACGGCGGTCGCCAGCACGAGGCCGAGCGTGACCGCCCGGCCGATCTGACCGCGGCGTCGCCGCCTCGATAACCGGGAAGGCTGGGTCGTCATAACGGGGTACGTCCTTTCCGCTACGTGTGCGGCAGCGCGTCCTGAGAGAGCGCTCTCTCGCACCGCGAACGTTTCTACCGTGTGAACGGCCGGATCACAAGAGCGCCATAAGGTTGGCCGGAGGGGCCTTGATCATGTTGGCTGGGAAGATCCCCGACGTGAGGAACAGGCGATGCCCCGCACGAGAACCGTCCTGTCCGTGATCACCATCGCCGCGGCCGCGCTGCTGAACGGCGGCACCGCCGACGCGGCCGCGGATCCCCTCTTACCCTCGGCGGTCTTCCGCGCCACGCACAACAGCTATTCGGGCAACATCAACGGCGCCAGGAGCTCGATCGCCTACCAGCTCGACCACGGCATCCGCTTCATCGAGCTGGACATCCACGACAACGGCTACGCCACCTCCCGCGACTACGCCATCGGCCACGACTCTCCCGGCAACCAGGTCGACCACGCGGGAAACCCGGCCTCGAACAACCTGCGCGACTGGCTGAACGTGATCAACGCCTGGTCCGTGCAGCATCCCGCCGCCGCGCCGATCGTCGTCGCGCTCGACATCAAGGACGACCTGACGGACAACGTCTCGTACGCGGCGGGCAACCTGGCGGCGCTCAACCAGGAGCTCGCCAGCGTCTTCGGCCCGCGGCTGCTCTGGGCCGCGGACTATCCGGCGAGCCCGCCGACGGTCGACGCGCTGCGCGGCCGGGTGCTCCCCCTGCTCTCCGGGGACGGCAAGACCCGCACCGAGTACAAACGGGACGTCGGCGCCAACCCGGCCGTCGCGATCAACGGCCGCGGCCAGGTCGTCGAGGTGCACGACTCGGGCGCGGGCGCGCTCTGGTACTGGACCGGCACGTACGGCGCCGACGGCCGCGTGACCTGGCTCCGCCACGGCCGTTACGACAGCGGCGTGACCCCGGCCGTCGCGCTGAACGACAACGGTGACCTGGTCGAGGTGCACCAGTCCCAGACCGCGACCACGCTCTGGTCCCGCGTGGGCCGCCTCGGCGCCGACGGCGAGATCACCTGGTCGGCCAGCCGCCAGTACGACAACGGCGTCCTGCCGACGGTCAGGTTCACCGACGCGGCGGGCACCCAGGTGCGCGAGATCCACCGCAGCCAGGGCAGCAGCCAGAACTGGACGTGGGACGGCGCACTGAGCGCCGGCACGTCGACCGTCTCATGGACCGGCAACGCCAAGACCTCCGACGCCCGCTACGACAAGACCACCTCGGTCGGCGGCACCGCGCGCGTGCACGTCTGGAACGGCGCCGACGGCCCGACCCCGTCCCAGACCCTGCGGATCGACACCGACAGGCACACCGGCGACCGCATCCGCCTCCCGCAGGTCGCCTTCGACGAGTTCCAGCAGGGCAACAGCGCGGAGCTGCAGCAGGACGCGCTGTTCTACGCGGCGCCGGCCGGAGAGTCCGCTTTCATCACCGCGGCCCGGCAGGCGGGACGGCTCGTACGAGGCTGGGACTTCGACTCGGCGGGCGACGCGACCGACCCGCCGGCCAGCTACCCGGCGACCAACCATCCGTACGACGCCTGGTACCAGAACCTGCTCACCCAAGCCGGCGCCATCGAGTGACCGGGCGGCCGCAGGGCCGCGCGCCTCGATCAGGCGGGCTGAACCGCCGTCGCGCGCGCGGCCATGCGCCGTTCGAACCACAGCGAGGTGAACGGCGGCACCGCACACGCCAGGCCCAGCACCACCGCGCCCCGGCTCCAGCCCGCCTCCCGCGCCGAGAGCAGCACCCCGGCGGCGTACAGCACGAACAGCGCCCCGTGGATCGGACCGAACACCTTCACCCCGAGCTCCCCGGTCTCGGTCACGTACTTGAAGAACATCCCGATCAGCAGCCCCGCCCACGAGCATGCCTCGGCCACCGCCAAGACCCGGAACCAGCGCAGCATGCCTCACCCTTTCACCCGATTTCGCCGTTACTCTACAGGCTGTAGAGGGCGGGGTGGCTCACGGGAGGGCGATCGCGGCCAGCAGCTCCAGCTGGCGGAGCTGGGCGGGCAGCGTGGGGGCCGCGATGCGGCAGACCACCTGCTCGGCGCCCGCCGCCACGTAGCCGGCCAGCGTGGCGGCCACCCGTTCGGCCGGGCCCGCGACCATGGCCTGGATCGTCCGCACCACGTCGTACGGCCGGCCGTAGGTGGCCCTGCAGTAGGCGTCGAGCTCCCGCTCGGCCTGGTCGTCGTCGGTGATCAGCACGGTGACGAACAACGCGGGGGTGAGCGCGGTCGCGGGACGTCCCGCGTCGGCCGCGGCCCTCCGTACCGCGTCGAGACCTGTGCGGTAGCTGGCGGGATCGGGCGGGTACGGCAGCCACCCGTCGTAGAGCCGCCCCGTACGCGCCAGCGCCGAGGGGCTCGCGCCGCCCAGCCAGATCGGCGGACCGCCCGGCCGGAACGACGGCGTCGACTCGGGCAGGTCGTCGAACCGCAGCACCTTGCCGTGGAAGGCCCGCTCGCCCGCCCACAGCGCCCGCCACAGGGCGACGGTCTCGTCCAGGCGCAGGAAGCGGCGCTCCCACGGCACCGCGGAGAGCGCGTACTCGGGCTCCGACCTGCCGGGGAAGCCCGCGCCCACGGCGACCGTCAGCCGTCCGGCCGACAGATGGTCGATGGAGGCCAGCTCCTGCGCGGCGGTCACGGGACGCCGGAAGGCGGGCAGCAGCGCCGCCGTGCCGAGCGTGACGCGTTCGGTCGCGGCAGCCAGCGCGGCGAGCATGGCCAGCGGCTCGATGCGTGCGCCGAGCAGGGTGTCGTTGGCCCAGAGCGAGTCGAAGCCGAGCCGCTCCGCCTGGACGCCGAAGCCGACCAGCCGCCGGGCGTCGGTCCACTGACTCTGGTTGGTGGGGAGCAGGACTCCCAGTCGCGTGTTCACGGAAGCGATCGTGCTCCCGGCCGGGTATGTCGACAATTCCCGCCAGGGAATGAACGGCGCAGGCGATCAGCGGTCCGCTGATCGTCCGCCACGGCGTTAGCATGGCTGGTGGCGGCTGTCCGCGCCCAACCTCCGGCGACTCGCCCCAGCCGGGTCATCCCAGGAGGCAAAGGGAGGCTCACCTCTCGGACGGACGATCTGTCGTCGGTCGTGCGCCCGCCGCACCCGTCGCTGGGGGACGCGCGGACGGCGCGCGGGAGACGTACATGACCAAGCAGGCAGACTTCAAGCGGCGGGTACGCGCCCGCATGGCGAAGACCGGCGAGTCGTACGCGATCGCACGCAGACGGCTCCTGGGCGAGCAGCCCGCTCCGGTCGAGGATCGGCTGGCGGTGGCGCTGCACGTCAGCAACGGTGACGCCACCGACATCCCGGGGACCGGGCTGGCCCGGCACGTCGTGTACTGGCGTGACGTGCTGCACGAAGGGCCGGTCCCCGCAGTGGGGCACGAGGAGCTGCGCCGGGTCAGGGCCGCGTTCCTGGCCGGGGCGGGCGCGGACGACCGCGCGGATGGCATGCGGATGTTCCTGCGGCGCGACGCCGCCCTGGAGGGCAACCGTGCGGGCGAGTACGTGCTGTGGTTCGAGGCCGACCTCTACGACCAGCTCCAGATCGTGGAGATCCTCGCCCGGCTCGCCGAGCTGGCGGTGCCGGCCGGGCGCATCACGTTGATCTGCATCGGGGAGCATCCCGGCATCGCCCGCTTCGGCGGCCTCGGCCAGTTGCGTCCCGAGCAGCTGCGCGAGCTGCCCGCGACCAAGGCGTGCGCGACGCTCACCCCGGCCGCGCTCGATCTGGCCACGCGGGCATGGGCGGCCTTCCGCGCCCCGGCCCCCGACGGGCTGGCCGCCATCGCCGCGACCCGCTCCGGTGAGCTGCGCTTCCTGGGCGAGGCGTTCGAACGTCTCAGCCGCGAATACCCCTCCACCCGCGACGGGCTCTCCCTCACGGAACGCCGCATCCTTGCGGCCGCCGGGGACGCCACGGCCACCGCCGGGGACGTTTTCGTCCGGGCCTCTGCCCGCGAGGCCCGCCCCTACCTGGGGGACGACTGGTGCTTCGCGGCCATGGACCGCCTGGCCGGAGGCCCGCACCCGCTGCTGGACCGCCGGCCCGCCGACGCTCCGATCGACCGCGCCACCCCGGTGCGGCTGACCGCCACCGGCGCCCGGGTCCTGGCGGGGGAGGCGGACCACGTGACGCTCAACGGCGTCGACCGCTGGATCGGCGGGGTGCACCTGACCGGCCACGACGTGCGCTGGCGGTGGGACGAGGGCAGGGAGGCCCTGACGACCGTCGGCTGACGCCGTGATCCTTCAGGCGGTCGTCAGGCGGGGCCGTGACGCCCTGATCCTTCAGCCGGCCGTGATGCCATGTCCTGGCCCTTCAGCCGGTCGTCACGGCCCGCCGGACGCTCTCGCGGAGCAGGGCGCGACGCCGGTCGTGCAGCTCCTGGGGCTCGTCTGCGGTCGCGGCGTAGACGTTGCTGACCGGGGACCAGGCCATGGACATGGCGATGACCATGGCCATCACGTCGAACGGGTCGCCCGGCCGTACCAGGCCCGCGGCCTGCGCCTCGGCGATGGCGCGCAGCTTGCCGTCGTCGAGGCGGCCGGCCTCCTCGACGAGGTGGCCGGCCGGACGCCGCTCCAGACGCGCCCAGGTGGCCAGCCGGATGAGGTCGGGGCGGCGGAGGTATTCGTCGTAGAGCCGCACGGCCCAGTCGGCGAGGTCGCCGGCGTCGATCGGCACCACGTTCATGATCCGCTCCAGCGAGCCGTGGAAGATGGCGTCGAACAGCCCTTCCTTGCTGCCGAAATAGGCGTAGAGCTGCGCCTTGTTGGTGCGTGCGGCGGCCACGATCCGCTCGATGCGCGCCCCGGCGATCCCGTGCTCGGCGAACTCCTGGGTCGCCACGTCGATGATGCGGCCGCGCGTCGCGACGCCACGGGAGGTCAGGGGCTGATCGGCCATGCCGGCCAGCGTACCAAACAGAACAGTCGGTTTGCTTTATCGGCCGGCGTGTGGCTAGCCTGCAAACAGACCGAACAGTCTGTTTACCAGGAGCCGAGATGAGAAGCACAGTGGGATGGCGGGCGGACGGCGCGGCGGGGACGCTGCGGCGGGCCTCGCTCGAACGGCGCGACCTGCGCCCTGACGACATCGCGGTACGCGTGGATTACTGCGGCGTCTGCCACACCGATCTGCACGCCGTTCGCGCCCATTCCGGGGCGCCCCTCGTGCCGGGCCACGAGTTCACCGGGGTGGTGACCGAGACCGGCTCCGAGGTCACCCGATTCCGCGCCGGCGACCCGGTCGCGGTCGGCAACATCGTCGACTCCTGCGGCGCGTGCGCGATGTGCCGGGCCGGCCAGGAGAACTTCTGCCACGAGTTCCCGACCCTGACCTACGGCGGCACCGACCGCCACGACGGCTCGGCCACGCTCGGGGGCTACTCCCGCGAGTACGTCGTCCGCGACCGGTTCGCCTACCCTCTCCCGGTCAGTCTCGACCCGGCCGCCGCGGCCCCGCTGCTCTGCGCCGGGATCACCGTCTGGGAGCCGCTGCACACGCTCGGCGCAGGGCCGGGCGCCCGCGTCGCCGTGGCGGGGCTGGGCGGCCTGGGCCATCTCGCGATCAAACTCGCCGTGGCACTCGGCGCCGAAACCACGGCCATCAGCCGATCGGCGGACAAGGCCGGCGACGCCCGCCGCCTCGGCGCCCACGACCTCATCGTCTCCACGGACGCGGACCGGATGGCCGCCGCCAGGGACCGGTTCGACGTCGTCATCGACACCATCTCCGCCCCGCACGACCTCGGCCCCTACCTGCGGCTCGTCGCCATGGACGGAACGCTCAGCCACGTCGGCCACCTCGGCGAGGTCACCGTACAGGTCATGGATCTGCTCGTGGGGCGCAAGAAGCTCAGCTCGGCGGGCAGCGGCGGCCGGGCCGCGACCGCCGCCCTGCTGGACTTCTGCGCCGAGCACGGCATCGGCGCCGACATCGAGCTGCTTCCCTCGGCGCGCGTGAACGAAGCCCTCGACCGCCTCGGGCGCAACGACGTCCGCTACCGCTTCGTGCTCGACCTGGCGGACCTGGACGCCGCGCCGTAAGAGCCCTACTTCCTGGCGATGCGGTCGGCCTGGCAACTGGAGGCCAACGAGCTCTACCTGCGCCCGCGAAAGAGCCTGAGGGCTGCTGGACCTGCGGCACGCGCGCATCGGGGTGCTGCGTGACGACCCCGCCACCTGGTCCGCGCATCGGCAGGAAGGGCTGACCTGCCGGCATCACCCGCGCCCTGTCCCGCAAATGAGCGACCATGGTCGTTACGACCATGGTCGTGGTACGGTGGCGTCATGAGTTCGAGCGACAGCGCCCAGGGCCCCCGCAGCCGTCGAGAGCGTCCGGCCAAGCCGGCCCTGACCCGGCAGGGGATCATCGACACGGCGCTCGCGATCTTGCGGGAGGAAGGGCTGGACAAGGTGACGATGCGGCGCGTCGCCGCCGCGCTCGACTCCGGGCACGCCTCGCTGTACGTCTACGTCCGCAACACCGAGGACCTGCACGCGCAGATCCTCGACGTGCTCCTGGGCGAGATCAGCTCGCCGGAGGCCGACGCCGGGACATGGCGCGACCGGGTGAAGGCGCTGCTGTCGAGCTACCGGGACGTCCTCTTCCGCCATCCGGAGATCGCTCGGATGGCGATGTCCACGCAGCCCAGCGGCCCCAACTACATGGCGCTGGTCGAGGCGATCCTCGCCCTGCTCCACGAGGGCGGGGTGCCGGACCGGGCCGCGGCCTGGGGCGTCGACCTGCTCCTGCTCTATCCCACGGCGGTCGCCGTCGAGCACAGCACCCCGAAGGCCACGAAACAGAAGGCCAACGCCCTGTCCACGCTCGCCACGGAGATCGGCGACATGGACCCGGCGCGCTATCCGCACCTCGTCCGGCTCGGAGTCCAGATCGTCTCCGGTGACGGGCCCGCGCGCGCCGGCTGGGCCTTCGACGTCCTCCTCGACGGCATCCTCGCGGCCGGCTCTCCGCCGTCGCACGAAGCGGCCGGCTCTCCGCCGTCGCACGAAGCGGCCGCCTCTCCCGCACCGGGGGACGCGGCCGGATCTTCGCCATCTACTGAATAGGACCCCTCATGTCCCTACCTTCCATCGCGATCGTCGGCGCAGGCCTGTCCGGCCTCGTCCTCGCTCGCATCCTCCAGAACCACGGCATCCCGTCCACCGTCTACGAGGGCGACGCCGGGCCCGACGCCCGCACCCAGGGCGGCTCTCTCGACATCCACGAAGACTCCGGCCAGCTGGCGCTCCGCGCCTGCGGCCTCTACGAAGAGTTCCGCCGCCACACCCACCCGCAGGGCGAGCACGTACGCGTCCTCGACAAGGCCGGGACCGTCTTCATCGACGCCGAGCCGCCGGGCGGCGAGGGCGGGCGCCCGGAGATCGATCGGACGGTGCTGCGCGACCTGCTCATCGGCTCGCTCGACCCCGGCAGGATCGCGTGGGGTCGCAAGGTCACGGCGGTCGGCACGCGCGCCGGCGGCCGGCACGAGGTGACCTTCGCCGACGGCGGCAGCACGACGGCCGACCTGCTGGTCGGCGCGGACGGCACGTGGTCGAAGGTGCGCCCGCTGCTGTCGGCGGCGACGCCGCAATACTCCGGGATCTCCCACGTCGAGGTGAACATCATGGACGCCGAGACGCGCCACCCGGAGGCGGCGGCGCTCGTCGGCCCCGGAATGATCTTTGCGCTGTCCGAGGGCAAGGGCATCCTGGGTCACGGCGGCAGGCACGTACAGCTCGGCGTCTCGTTCCGGGTCCCGCAGGACTGGCTGGTGAGCAGCGGCGTCGACTGGTCCGACGCGCCCGCGGCCCGCGCCGCGCTGCTCGCGGAGCTGGCCGGCTGGAGCACCGGGCTGACCGATCTCATCCGCGACTGCGACGACACGATCACGCCGCGCCAGATCTTCGCCCTGCCGGCCGGGCACCGCTGGCCACGGATCCCGGGCGTGACGCTGGTCGGCGACGCCGCGCACGTCATGCCGCCGTACGCCGGCGAGGGAGCGAACATCGCCATGCTCGACGCGGCCGACCTGGCGCGGGCCATCATCGACCAGCCGGACGACATCGAGGCCGCGCTGACCCGGTACGAGACGGCGATGTTCCCCCGCGCGGAAGCGGCGGCCGAGATGTCGACCCAGGGCCTCGCCATGTGCTTCAGCCCGGACTCGCCGCGGGGAGCCGTCGAGTTCTTCTCCGGGATGCCCGCCGGCACCGGGTTCGATGCGGCCGGCATCGTCGACGAGGTCGGGGAGGGCGTGACCGGCGTCAGGCGTCAGGACGGGCGGACGATGGCCTGTTCGAGCAGGTCCTGAAGGCTGCGCTGCTGCTGAGGGTCGAGGCCGGCCAGGGGGGAGTGCTGGGAGAGGAGCTCCAGGAGCTGTTCGCGGAGAGCGTGGCCCTCCGGGGTGAGGACGAGCTGCTTGGCGCGCCGGTCGGTGGCATGCGGATGGCGCTCGATCAGGCCGTTCTTCTCCAGCTTGTCGACGACGAAGGTGGCGTTGGACGGCTCGCAGCTCATGCGTTCCGCGAGATCTCGCATGGTCATCGGGCCGGACAGCTCCCGCAGCGCGGTCGCCTGGGCCGCGGTGAGGCCGAGGGTGACGGCGCGTTCGCGCACGTGATCGGCGATCTGCTGGGCCAGCCCGTTCACCAGACCGCACAGCTGCCGCTCGGCGATGGCCTGTGGTCCTGGAGTTGTCATGTCTCCCATCCTACCAATTCCATCAAGCCATCAAATTTCAAGCTTGATGCTTTTCGCCCGTCGGGCGGTGTCAGCGCCTCTCAGCGCCGTCTCTGTGGCGTGAGGGCGCCGTATCAGCGGGCGGCGCGATCGTCTGACCCATGGAAATCACCCGGAACCGCCCCCGCACCGTCACCTTCGCGGGCGTCCTGCAACTGCTGTTCGCTCTCGCCTTCCTGATCGTGCCGGTCGCCGGCCTCGTCTTCGGCGCCGACGTCCAGGCCGCGGCCGAGGCCGAGCTCGTCAGGCAAGGTCTGTCCCCCTCCGTCCTGGCCGAGAACGGCGTCCACTTCGACGAGGGCGGCTACGCGCTGGTGCTGCCCTTCACCACCGCCGTGATCGCCGCGCTCCTGGCGTGGCTCAACCTGGCGGGCAAGCGGGCCGGCCGGATCCTGACCCTGATCCTCCAGCCGATCTTCCTGGCCCTCGACGTCTTCATCCTGGCCAGCCAGGCGTCCAAGGCGGAGTATCTCCAGTCCATCCTCGGCGACGGCGCGAACGCACAGGCGGTCCTCGACGCGAGCGCCCGCGCCTACCCTGCCTGGTTGCTCCCCGTGTCCGACGGCCGTCTCGTCTTCACGCTCCTGGCCTCGCTGGCCGTCATCATCCTCCTTCTGCTCCCTTCCGCCCGTGCGTACTTCCGCAAGTAAGCACGGCTCCGGTTGTCGCCGGAAATTCCGCAGAAATTGGCCCATTGTGGGATTTCGGTCCGTACCATAATCGCCGCGGTGATCACCGGTGAGAGTCTCCGGTGCAGCTGCCGCAGGGAGTTTCACGTGCGAAAGATCGCAGCCGCCAGCCTGGCCATCCTCACCCCCCTCGCCGGCGCCGCCCCGGCAGCGGCTCAAGACGCGGCCCAGGGCGCCCAGGCCGGGCCCGACCGCTCCCAGGTCGTCGTCATCGGCCACCGCGGCTCGGCGGGCCACCGCCCCGAGCACACGCAGGGCAGCTACGAGCTCGGCGTGGCGCTGGGCGCCGACTGGATCGAGCCCGACCTGGTGCCGACCAAGGACCACGTGCTCGTCGCCAGGCACGAGAACGAGATCTCCGGCACCACCGACGTGTCGCTGCGCCCGGAGTTCGCCGCGCGCAAGACCACCAAGGTCATCGACGGGCGCAACGTGACCGGCTGGTTCACCGAGGACTTCACGCTGGCCGAGCTGAAGACGCTGCGCGCGGTCGAGCGGCTGCCCGCCATCCGGCAGCGCAACACCGTGTACAACGGCCACTACCAGGTGCTCACCTTCCAGGAGGTGCTCGACCTGGCCAAGCGGCTCTCGCGCCAGTACGGCAAGCAGGTCGGCGTCTTCCCCGAGACCAAGCACCCCACCTACTTCAGGTCGATCGGGCTGCCGCTGGAGGAGTCGCTGATCGAGACCGTGAAGCGCAACGGGCTCAACCGGCCGAACAGCTCGGTCGTGGTGCAGTCCTTCGAGCCGTCCAGCCTGCAGCGGGTGGGCAAGGAGCTGCGGGTCCCGCTGTGGCAGGCGCTGGGCACCACCGGCCAGCCGTACGACCTGACCGCTCGAGTTCGCCATCGGAACCGGTCGTGTGGCCGTGCCGCTCGCCGCGCGAGGCGTGCCCGTCACCGGCATCGAGCTGTCCCAGCCGATGATCGACCGACTGCGCGCGAAGGCCGACGAGGCGACGATCCCGGTCGTCGTCGGTGACATGGCGACCGCCACCGCGCCGGGGACGTACGCGCTCGTCTACCTCGTCTACAACACGATCTCGAACCTGCTCGCCCAGGCCGAGCAGGTCGCCTGCTTCCGCAACGCCGCCCGCCACCTCGCGCCCGGCGGCCGGTTCGTGATCGAGCTCTGGGTGCCCGAGCTGCGCAAGCTGCCACCGGGCCAGCAGGCCACGGTCTGGCAGTCCGAGCCGGGCTACATCGGTCTGGACACCTACGACGTGCTGCTTCAGCAGGTCGTGTCCCACCATTTCCGGTTCGGTGAGAGCGACGAGGCCCGGCTGTTCCGCAGCCCGCACCGCTACATCTGGCCGGCCGAGCTCGATCTCATGGCGCAGCTGGCCGGGTTCGAGCTGGAGAGCAGGCATGCCGACTGGGCGGGGGGCGCGTTCACCGCCGAGTCACGCTCCCACGTGTCCGTCTACCGTCTCCCAACCGAAGCTCGCTGAGCGCTCAGGGCAGCGACGCGAGCATGCGCTCTCCGGCCGATCGCAGGTGGGCGGTCATCGCGTCCGCCGCGGCCGGCCCGTCGCCTGCCACGACCGCCCGCACGATGGACTCGTGCTCGTCCCGGGTGAGCTCGATGGCGCCTTCCTTGGCGTAGAAGATCCGGAAGCCGCGCGAGCGAACGAGCAACCGCTCCAGCGCATCCGCCACGACCAGGTTCCCGGACATCGTGGCGAGCTTGCCGTGCAGCAGCTCATCGGCCTTGGCCAGCAGGGTGAGATCGCCGCCGGGCACGTCCACCTGCCGGCGCAGGAACGCCCGGTCCTCCGCACGGAACTCCTGGGCGGCGCGGGCGGCCGTGGGAGGTTCGAGCAGCAGCCTGCACTCGTACATGTCCGAGATCGTCTTGCGGTCGGGCAGGTCGGCGGCGACGAAGCCGCGATAGGGGTGCTTGCTGACCAGGCCGTCGGCCTCCAGCCGGCCCAGAGCCTGGCGGATCGGCGTGTTGGAGATCTTCAGCTGCGCGGCCAGAGCGTCGATCTTGACCCGGCTGCCGTGCGGGATGTGACCGCTGAGCAGCATCTCTCGCAGCACGTCGTACACGTCGTCGGCCAGCACCTGCCGCCGGGGGAGCGCCGGGGCCGGCGCGGGGGAGTCGGTCATCCAAGCCTCCTGATTTTCACAACATAGCGATAAATGGGGGTTGACGCGGCCGTAACGTGCATGCAACATCTGACTTCAAACATCGTACACGATTTTGCTGAGGCGGCTGTGATCAGAGTTCGCATCCCCATGACGGCGTGCCTCGCAGGAGTCCTGCTCGCCGCCTGCTCGTCCAGCCCGCCGGCAGCCGTCCGCGGGACCATCACCGAGGACCGCGACGCGGAACTGCTGGTGTGGAGCGACCCCACCCGGCTGGCCGGGTTCGAGCAGTTCAAGAAGACGCACCCGAACCTGAAGATGAAGGTCGAGACCTACGACGGGCAGAGCCTGCTGACGAAGCTCCAGCTGTTCAACCGCACCGGCAAGGGCTGGCCGGACGTCGTCTTCGCGGGGCAGCCGAACATGGTCTCCCAGTTCGCCGGGAAGCTGGACTACGCGCAGCCGCTCGACTCGCTGGTGCCGCAGCAGGTCCGGAAGGACTTCGGCACGTCCAACGCGCCCTGCGAGGTCGGCGGCAAGCTGTACTGCCTGCGCAACGACCTGGCCCAGACCGTGCTCTGGTACAACAAGCCGCTCATGGAGCGCTTCGGCTACGAGCTCCCCACGACCTGGAACGACTACCGGGCGCTGGGCGAGCGGGTGGCCAAGGAGCACCCCGGCTACGTCATCGGCAGCGCGGGCAGCTTCTTCACCTACTACGACTACTTCTGGTCCAGCGGCTGCCCGATCCAGCAGGTGACCGGGCCGGACAAGGTGCACATCAACCTGAAGGACCCCAAGTGCACCAGGGTCGCCAACCTGCTCGACCCGCTGGTCAAGAACGGGTCGGTCACCAAGGCGGGGCTCTTCGACCCGGAGATGGCCAAGCTCGGCAAGGAGGGCAAGGTCCTCATGCTGCCCGGCGCCTCCTGGCTCGGCGACTACCTGTTCAAGCCCAAGGACCTGTTCGCCACGCCCGCAGGGCAGATCGCCGCGGCGCCGTACCCGTCCTGGGACGGCGAGACGACCAACTGGTCCGGCAGCGCGGGCGGCGGCGTCTACCTGGTCTCGCGGCACTCCAAGAACATGAAGGGCGCCGCCGAGATCATCCAGTGGATGACCACCGACGCCGGCTACCAGAAGGACGCGCCGACCTACCCCGCCTACGGGCCGTCGGCCGACGCGTGGGCCAAGCGGCTGGCCGGTGACCCGTTCTACGCCGCCGACCCGTTCCCGGTGATGCGGGAGCAGGCGGCCAAGGTCAACCCCGTGCAGCAGCCCACCCGCTACGACGTCGAGGGGGCCTTCACCCAGACGGTGGTCCCCGCGATCCGCTCGGGCGGCACCGTCCTGGCCGGCCTGGACCAGCTCCAGACGGAGCTGGTGAACCTGGCGAAGGCCCAGGGCTATGACGTCGGGTAAGTGGTTCGGCTGGCTGTGCGTCGGCCCGTACCTGGTCCTGCTCTCGGTCTTCGGGATCGGTCCCGTCCTGTACGCCCTCTACGAGTCGCTCAGCGACCCGCGATCCTACGTCCACGCGACCGCCGACTTCCGCTTCCTGCCGGCACTGGGCAACGTGTCGCTGTTCATGGCGCTGTACCTGCCGGTCATGGTGATCGGCGTGCTCCTGCTGGCCCTGTTCGTCCAGGGCCAGCGCCCCCTGTACGGCACCACGCTGCGCCTGGTCTACATGCTGCCGGGCGCGGTCACCGGCTCGGCCGGCGTGCTGCTCTGGTACGTCATGCTCCAGCCCGCGCTCAGCCCCTTCGCCCCCCTCCTGCACGGCCTGGGCCTGCGGACCGGCAACGACGTGCTGAAGCCGTCGTACCTGGTGGTGATCTTCGCGTTGATGGCCTTCGCCACCGGGTTCGGCCAGTGGGTCGTCATCATGTACGGCGCCCTGCAGGGAGTGCCGCGCGAGGTGCTGGAGGCGGCCGAGATGGACGGCTGCTCCTGGTGGCAGACGGCCCTGCGGATCAAGCTGCCGCTCATCTCCAAGTACGTGGTCTACATGGTCATCCTGGCCTTCACCGCCGGGCTGCAGATCTTCATCGAGCCGCAGCTGCTGTACGGCGTGGCCTTCACCGGCTCCAAGTCGTGGTCGCTGAACCAGCTCGGCCTGCTGTTCGCCTTCGACAACGGCGACTTCGCCGCGGCCGCCGCGCTGTGCCTGATGCTGCTGGCCGTCTGCACCGTGGCCGCCTGCTTCCTGGTGTTCAAGGCCAAGTTCTTCGAGACGGAGGTCGGACGATGACCGGGCGGCATGGAGGCCGGCCGATGACCGGGCGGAACGGCGGGGCGTGGGTGTGGCGGATGTCCGTGTCCGTCGTGCTCGGCCTCGTGGCCCTGGCGTGCGCGCTGCCGCTCTTGTGGCTGGTGCTGGCGCCCACCAAGTCCGACGCCCAGATCACCGGCGGCCACCCGCTGTCCTTCGGCTCGTTCGACGGCTATCTGACCGCCTGGCGGAACCTGACCACGTTCAACGACGGCGTCATCTACCAGTGGATCGCCAACTCGGCGGTCTACACCGGCGGCGCGGTGCTGCTGTCGGTGATCACGTCACTGACGGCCGGGTACGCGCTGGCCGCGACCAGCATCGCCGGCCGCCGGAGCATCCTCATCGCCACGCTGCTGTCGATGATCGTGCCGCCCGCCGCGCTCGTGCTCCCGCTCTTCCTGGAGATGAACGCGGTCCAGCTCACCGGCACCGCCTGGTCGGTGATCCTGCCCGCCAGTCTCTACCCGTTCGGGGTGTACCTCGCCTTCATCTACTTCTCCACCATGCTGCCGCGTGAGGTGCTGGAGGCGGCCAGGATCGACGGCTGCTCGGAGTCCGCCCTGTTCGCCAGGGTCGCCCTGCCCCTGGGCAAGCCGCTGATCGCGCTGCTGACCTTCTTCGCCTTCATCGGCAACTGGAACAACTACTTCCTGCCGTTCGTGATGCTCGGCGACGACGAGACCTTCAACCTCCCGGTCGGGCTCGGCGTGCTCATCTCCGGATCGCCGGCGCTGAATCCGGCGCTGGGCGGCAGCGACCTCCCCATCCACCGGCCGGAAGCCGCGATCACGGGCGTGCTCACCGTGGTGCCCGTGGCGCTCGTCTTCCTGTTCGCCCAGCGCCACCTGGTGCGCGGGCTGCTCGACGGCGCCGTCAAGAACTGAACCGCAAAACGGAGTGAACGTGAAGATCACCGCTGTCGACGTCGTCCTGTGCGCGCAGCCCGCCGTCACGCCCGCCTTCCGCTGGCGCGACGGCCTGCCGGGGTCCGAGCCCGCGCACACCGGCGGCTGGCTCGTGCTGTCCACCGACGACGGGCACACCGGCTACGCCTACAGCCACCGCGGCGTCATCCTGGCCGACATCGCCGACCGCCGGCTGCGCCCGGAGCTGCTGGGGGAAGACCCCCTGCAGCGCGAGTGGCTGTGGCATCGCGTCTGGGAGCTGGACCGCATCGAGGAAATGCCGCTCTACATCCACGGCCTGGTGGACGTGGCGCTGTGGGACATCGCGGGGAAGGCGGCCGGGCTGCCGGTGCACCGGCTGCTCGGCGGCTACCGCACCGCCATCCCCGCGTACGCCTCCACCTCGACCTTCGCCACCGTCCGCGAATACCTGGACGTCGCCGACCAGTGCCTGGAGCTGGGCTACCCGGCCATCAAGCTGCACGCCTGGGGGGACGTCGACCGTGACATCGCCCTGTGCGCGGCACTGCGCGAGCACGTCGGCGACTCGGTGCCGCTGATGTACGACGGATCCGCCGGGTTCGATCTGCTCGACTCGATCAAGCTGGGCAGGGTCCTGTCCGAGGCGAGATACCTCTGGTACGAGGAGCCGATGCGTGAGTTCAGCGCGACCGCCTACCAACGCCTGGCCGAGAAGGTGGACGTACCGCTGATCGTCGCCGAGACCAGCGACGGCGCCCACATGAACACCGCCGACTTCATCGCCAACGGCTCCGCCACCGCGGTGCGCACCAGCGCGGGCCTGCGCGGCGGCATCACCGGGGCCATGCGCATCGCGCACCTCGCCGACGCCTTCCGGATGCGGGCCGAGGTCCACGGCGGCGGCATCGTGCACACCCACCTCTGCATGGCCGTCCCCAACACCACCTACTACGAGTCGTTCGTCCCGGCCAATCCCGTGACCAGGGAGGAAGCGGTCGACGCCAACGGACTCGTGCACGCGGGAACCACCCCCGGCATCGGATACGAGGCCGAATGGGAGCGCACCGGCGTACCGGCCGGGCTGGAGCCCTACACCTCCTGAAATCCCCCCACCAGAAGGAGAGCACCGACATGAGCGACATGCGAAGCACCGGCCCGAGCAGGCGCGCCGTCCTTGCGGGCGCCGCGGCATTACCCCTCATCGCCGCGACGACCGCGTCCCCCGCCACAGCGGCGTCTTCGGCGGCGAAGGGCTGGTCGTGGAAGCTGGTCAAGGACGGCACCGACATCTGGCAGCGCAACTCCTACCATGGCGTGGAGCAGTTCGACTTCCGGCTCGGCGGTGGCGGCTGCATCCCGCAGATGCGGCACTGCCCGACCGGCTACCGGCCGCTGCTCTCGCCCACCTACGAGGGCGAGGAGACCGACCGGGTCATGCAGGCCGTCCTCTGGGGCCTGAACGTCGAAGCCGCGACCACCGTCCTCGACCGGCGCTGGAACGTCAACCAGGCGGGCACCCGCCCCGGCGCCTACCAGCGTACGGTGCGCGTCGAGCGGACCACCTCCACCACCACCGACGTGTGGACCATCGCCGACCGGCAGTGGTACGCCGAGCTCATCGCCGACTTCGCCGGATCCGACGCCGTCCCGCAGCTCACCCGCTACACCAGGCTGTCCGGCGGCGCGCTGGAGATCCGCCGGGTCATCCGGCTGCCCAAGGTCGTCAACGCCGGGGCGACGGTCGGCGGCGTCGAGTTCTACCTGGAGAACTGGCTGCCGTTCCTGCGCTCCACCGACGCCTTCACCGCCCTGGCCCTGCGGCTCGACGCCAACGGCGACCCGAGCGAGTGGTACCGGGCGGGCCAGAACATCCCCTACTACCCGTGGACGCCGGCCGCCGGCACCAGCGGATACGCCATGGTCTTCAAGGAAGGCGCGCACCGGACCACGCCCAACGTGGCCGTGGTCTTCTCCAAGCACCCGGGCACGAAGTACGCCACCTCCGCCGTGTTCGAGAACGTGCGCAACTCGATGGACTGGGACACCGGCATCGGCGTCCTGCCCGGCGCCCACATCACCGGCGGGGAGGCCGGCAGCATCCTGGACTACACCATCCGCATCGTGCCCAACGGCGGCACCGGCGCCGGCCTGGTGACCGACCTCGACGCGCAGGTCGCCGCGATCCGGCCACCCGCCCTGTACGGCCCGGCGCACGCGTTGTCCGGCGAGCTCGGCGCCATCGCGGGGCGGCTGCGCGGCTACCTGACCTCCGCCGCGGGGACGCGTACCAACCACCTCGCCCCGCTGCTGGTCTGAGCCCGGCGTCCGCTCTGACCTAGCATTCCGAACAGCACCGCGTGGCAGGAGGCGGGACCGGCGCCGACGGGTGATCATGAGGAGTAAGGGTGGAGAGGACCGATGGCCGATTCGCATGACGGCGGGCGCGCGGAGACGCTGTGGCGCAGGATGGGCGGGCGCGACCCCGGTGAGCCGCATCGGGCCGCCACCCCGCTGGAGCTCCTGTCCGACCTGTGCTTCGTGGTGGCCGTGGCGCAGGCGGCCGCCAGCCTCCACCATGCGCTGTCGGAGGGGCACGCGGCCACCGGCGTGCTCGGCTACGCCATGGTGTTCTTCGCGATGTGGTGGGCGTGGATGAACTTCACCTGGTTCGCCTCCGCCTACGACACCGACGACACGGCGTACCGGCTGCTGATCTTCGTGCAGATGGCCGGGGTGCTCATCCTCGCCGCCGGAGTCCCGCGGGCCTTCCAGGACAAGGACTTCGGGCTGGTCACCCTCGGGTACGTCGTCATGCGCATGGCGCTCGTCCTCCTCTGGTTGCGCGCCGCCCACGGACACCAGGACGGGCGCCGGTCCGCACTGCGGTACGCGCTCGGCATCACGCTGGTCCAGGTGGGGTGGATCGCCCGGCTGGCGCTGCCCGAGCAGGCCGGCGTGGCCGGGTTCGCCGTCCTGGCGGCCGCGGAGCTGGTGGTGCCCGTCTGGGCGGAACGCTTCCGGCCCACCGCCTGGCACCCGCGGCACATCGCCGAGCGCTACGGCCTGTTCACGATCATCGTGCTCGGCGAATCCCTCCTCGCCGCCACCGTCGCCATCCAGTCCGGGCTGGAGCGGCAGATCAACACGGCGGCGCTGTTGTCCGTCGCCTTCAGCGGCATGATCATCGTCTTCGCGATGTGGTGGCTGTACTTCTCCCAGCCCGCCCACCTGCTGCTCACGTCGAACAAGCACGCCTTCCCCTGGGGCTACGGCCACTACTTCGTCTTCTCCTCCGCCGCCGCGATCGGGGCCGGTCTGGCGGTGAGCGTCGACTACGACAGCCATGAGGCGCACATGGGCGCCTTCGGAGCCGGCGCGGCCGTCGCCGTGCCGGTGGCGGTCTTCCTGGCCAGCCTGTGGCTGGTGCACGTCCGGCCGCATCGTCCGGGTGCGCTGGTGACGACCGCCTATCTCGCGGGGATCGTGCTGGTCCTGGCGACGCCGTTCACCAGCCTGCCGCTGCCGCTGATCGCAGCGGTGATGATCCTGCTCGTCCTGGTGGGCCGGCGGGCGACGTCGCGCCTGGCCCTCGCCGAGGCGTGATCGCGGCCTTGACCGGCCGGGCCCGGGTTGGGCCGGGCTGGGCCTGAGCCCGTTCCGGGCTGGGCCTGGGCCTGATCAGACGGCCGGGCGCGGCGGTCGGTTGGACTTGGGGTGCCATCCGGCCGGAGGGTCCTCGCCGACCCGTCCGTCCACGGCCTCGCGGAGCAGGTCGGCGTGCCCGGTGTGCCGCCCGTACTCCTCGATCAGGTCGCAGAGCAGCCGGCGCAGGTTGAGCCGGCGTCCGTCGGCGTAGGCGTGATGGACGAGCTGGCCGGGTCCGCCGGCGGCCAGGGCCGCGTCGAGGCGGGCCCGGGAGCGTTCGACGGCGGTGTCCCAGAGGGCGTAGAGGTCTTCCGGGGTGTCCTTGGCGGCCGAGTTGAAGTCCCAGTCGCGGTCGGCCTCCCAGTCCGCGGTGTCCCATGGCGCGCCGAGCGGTGCGCCGCTGAGTTTCGTGCCGAACATCTGCTCTTCGACGGACGCGAGGTGCTTGAGCAGGCTGCCCAGGGTCAGGGAGGAGGCGCCGATGCGGGTCTGCAGCCCGGTCGCGTCGAGGTCGTCGGCCTTCCAGCGGAACGTCGTGCGCAGGCGGTCGAGCGCGCCCACAAGATGCTCGGCCTCGGTGCCCGCGAGGGGCGGCTCCCACCAGTAATCGCTGTTGGTCATGGCGGCACCGTAAACCGGGTTCCGGACGTTCTGCGGCCGGATTCCGGCGGATCTTGAAGGCGAGCGGCTGTTCGCCGCGGGCGCCGGCGAATCCGGAGACCGGCGACCGCCGGATCATTACGATCGGGGACGTGGAGTTGTGGGAGCGTTCTGGGACGCTGGAACTCCTCGACGAGCTGCTGCGCGAGAGCACGCGTGGCGGCCGCGTGGTGGTGGTGGCCGGCGAGGCGGGCATCGGCAAGTCGGTGCTGGTGACGGAGTTCGCCCGGCGGTGCGGCGCACGGGCGCGGGTGCTGTGGGGTGGCTGCGACAGGCTCCTCACGCCGCGGGCGCTCGGGCCGCTGCACGACATCGGCCGCCAGACGGGCGGCGTCCTGGCCGACCGGCTCGGCGCAGGCGCGGCCCAGGAGGAGATCTTCACCGCCTTTCTGGAAGAACTGTCCGGTACGCGCTCCCACCCCCTGATCGTCGTGGAGGACGCGCACTGGGCCGACGAGGCCACGCTGGACTGGCTGCTCTGGCTGGGACGGCGGATCGGCCGGCTGCCCGCGCTGCTGGTGGTGACGTACCGCGACGACGAGGTGGGCGCCGGGCATCCGCTGCGGGGGGTGCTGGCGGCCCTGCCGAGCGCGCTCGTACGTCGTGTGCGGCTGCGGCCGCTGTCGCCGGCCTGCGTGACCGAACAGGCCGGCCTGGCCGGGCGGGACGCGGCCACGGTGCACCGCCTGACCGGGGGGAACCCGTTGCTGGTGACCGAGCTGCTCGGGAGCGAGGACGCGGCGGTGCCGGCCACCGTACAGGACCTCATTCTTGACCGGCTGCGGTCGCTGCCGCCGCCTGCCAGGGAGCTGGCGCACCTCGTGTCGGTGCTGCCGACGCGCGCCGACGCGGCCGTCGTGGCGGGGGCGCCGGACCAGGTCGAGACGTGCGTCGACGCCGGGGTGCTGGTGCCGGCCGGTGACGGCGTGGCGTTCCGCCACGAGCTGTTGCGCGGCGCGGTGGAGGAGGCGCTGTCGCCCACCCGGCGGGTGGTGCTGCATCGACGGGCGCTGGGCATCCTGGCGGATGTTCAGGGGATCGACCCGGGCCGGCTGGTCCACCACGCGCTCAACGCGGGCGACGGGACCGCGATCCTGCGTTACGGGCAGTCGGCCGGCGCGGGGGCGGCCAGGCAGGGCGCGCATCGGGAGGCCGCGGCGCACTACCGCGCCGCGGTGGCGCACGCCGGCGGGCTGCCGGCCGAGCGGCGGGCGGAGCTGCTGGAGACGTACGCGGAGCAGGCCTACCTGGCCGGGCTCGCCGAGGAGGCGCTGCGCGTGCGGCAGGCCGCGCTGCTGTTACGTCAGGAGCTGGGGCAGAGCGAGCTGATCGGCGAGAACCTGCGCTGGATCTCCCGGCTGGCGTGGTGGGCGGGGCACCGCGAGCAGGCGTGGGAGGCGGCATCGAGGCTGGTCACCGTGCTGGAGCCGGGAGACCCGCGGCTCGCCATGGCCTACAGCAACCAGTCGCAGCTCCACATGGCGGCGCACCAGCTCGATGAGGCCGTGGCGTGGGGCGCACGGGCCCAGGACCTGGCCGACCGGCTCGGCGACGTGGCGACCTCCGTCCACGCGGTGATCAACGTGAGCACCGCCCGGCTCGTCCGGGGCGACGAGGGCGCATGGGAGGAGCTGCGCGCGGCCCACGAGCGCGCCGACGCCGCCGGGCTGGCCGATCACGCGGCCCGCGCGCTGGTCGTCCTGGCCACGGTGCCGGTCCAGCTCGCCGAGTACGGCGTCGCGGCCCAGGCGATCGAACAGGCGCTGACCTACGCCACGGACCACAACCTCGACGGCTACGTCCAGTACCTGCTCGGCGTGCGGGCCGTGGTGCGGCTGGAGAGCTGCGACTGGGACGGCGCGCTCGCCGACGCCGAGGCGTCGCTGACGCGGACGGTCAAGGGCGGGGTGGCCATGTTCCCCGCGCTGCTGGCACGGGGCCGGATCCTGGCGGCCCGTGGTGAGCCGGGGGCGGCGGCCATCCTGGAGGAGGCCGCCCGGCAGGCCGAACGCACCGGCGAGGTGCAGCGGCTCGGCCCCGTGGCCGCGGCCCGTTCCGAGCACTTCCTGTGGAGCGGCGCTGCCGGGCGGGCCCGCGAGGAGGCCCGCCACGGCCTTGACCTGGCCGTGTCCGTGCGGCATCCCGTCTACGCGGGGGAGCTGGCCTACCGGTGGTGGCTGGCCGGCGGCGACCGGCAGGTTCCTCCTGGTACGGCGGCGCCGTACCGGATGATGATCGACGGCGCATGGGCGGACGCCGCCGCGGAGTGGGCACGGCGCGGCGCCCTGTACACCCGCCTCCTGGCGCTGTCGGCGGGCGACCAGGCCGCGGCCGAGGAGGCGCTGCGCACGTTGGACGGTCTCGGTGCGGCCACGTCGGCCCGATGGTTACGCGGTGAGCTGCGGAAACGCGGGTTCACCCGGATCCCGCGCGGGCCGCGGCGGGCGACGGCCGCCAACGCGGCGGGCCTGACGCCGCGTCAGGCGGACGTGCTGGCGCTGCTGGCCGAGGGGCTGTCGAACGCCGAGATCGCCGCCCGGCTGTCGCTGTCGGCCAAGACCGTCGACCATCACATCTCGGCGGTGCTGGCCAAGCTCGGCGTCACCAGCCGGGGCCAGGCCGTCGCGCTGGCGCACCGGATGAACCTGCCCGGTGAGACGGCAATGTAGGGAGATCTCCCGAATCGCCGCACAGGGCGCAGGCTCTACCGTTTTCACCGTACGCACCACGTCCCCGGCCGCCGGCCGCCACGGGCGGGGGCGCGACGGCAGCGGACCAGCGGGCGGGAGGATGTCGGTGACCATCGCCTATCGTCCGGACGCGCGGCCCTGCCTGCCGCCCGAGGTCGCTCATGCCGAGCCGGGCGCTCTGGTCTGCCGGCGGCACGGCCAGCAGTGGCAGCTCTCCCTCGGCGCCCGTACCACCCTGATGGACGACAGCGTGGGCATGCGCTTCCTCGCGCTGCTGATCGCCAACCCGGGGCAGGTGATCCGCGCTGTGGACCTGGTCGCGGGCCCGGCTCTCCCGGACGAGCCGGCCCGCGACGGAGGCGCACCACCCCACCGGCCGGGGGCGGACGGCCAGCTGACGGCGGACGGTCAGCCGATGGCGGGCGGCGGGTCGGTGGTGTCCGACGTGCCGGTGCTGGACGAGCAGGCCATCGGCACCTATCGGGAGCACCTGTCGCTGTTGCAGGCCGAGATCGCCGACCTCCAATCGTCCGGTGCCACCGAGCGAGCCGCGGCCTGCCGTGCCGAGCGCGACTGGCTGGTCGCCGAGCTGGCCGCCGCCACCCGCCAGGGCAGGCGCGCCCAGCGGTTCGCGGACGGCGAGGAGCGGGCCACGATCGCGGTCCGCAAGATCATCCGCCGCACCCTGACCCGGATCGTCGCGGTCGCCCCGGTGATCGGCGACGAGCTGCGCGCCACCGTCCACATCGGCGAGCGCTGCGCTTATCACCCCCGTTGAGGCAGGGCATCGGTGCCGGGTCGCCAGAGGGCTCAGTACAGGTGCTCGCTCCGAGCCGCCGCCTCGCGCCGGACTTCGGTGAGGAACGTGTCGAGTGCTTCTTCCCGCCGCACCCCGGCGGGGCCGTCGCCCGGGGGGCTCGTGTGCTGTTCGTAGACCTCCCAGCAGCTGTGGATGCCGTGCAGGAGGTTCTCGAGGAGGTCGAGGGCGGGGCGGGCGGGGTTGAGCGAGGTGAGGGGGAGGCGGATGGCGTCGGGGCTGAGGTCGAGCTCGGGATGGGTGCCGTGGGCCCTCTCGATGAGCCGCTCCGCCGCGGTGATGCGAAGGCGGGCGTCGGTGATGCCGCGTACGTGACCTTCTGCGACGTGAAGGGCGTTGCGGATGAGCGGCATGACCACGTGCCGGGGCCGGCTGCCGCCGGTCATGGGCACGACGATGTCGGCCAGGCTCTCCACGGCGAGGGGCTTGGCCTGCTGATCAGTCGCGGCCACGACCCGGCCCGGGTGCAGGCCGGTGAGCCGGGCGGCGACGGTGACGGCGGCGAACAGCCAGTTGGCGGCGGCGATCGCGGCGGCGGTGGGGTCGATCTGGGTACGCAGGTCGTCCGCGCCGAACGGATGGCGGTGCAGGAGGGTGTCGGCCTGCGAGACCTGGAGCGGCGAGGCGTCTTCGCGGCTGAGGGCGACGGCCTGCTCGGCTCGTCCGGTCAGGTTGCCGAGCTCGGCCTGTTCGACGGCGGTCAGCTCGGCGGCGACGTCGGCGGTGACCTGCGCGGTGAGCTGGGCCGCGTCGAGAGCGTCCAGGGTGCGGCCGATGGTGTGGGCCGCTCGTTCGACGTTCGTGGTCACCTCGTCGGCAGGTCGCTCGGCGGTGCTGAGGAGGGGCGGGACGGCGGTGAAGGCGTCGCGTTCCCGCTGGCGGTGCCAGCCGAGGCTGCCGGGGCCGTGGTGCTCGGCGGCGCTGGCCGGGTGGGTGTAGCAACGCCAGCAGGCTTGGGACAGCTCGGTCAGGCAGGTGGTCAGGCGCAACAGGTCCCGGCCTGGCACCAGAGCGCGAGGGAGCTCGGTGACGGTGGTGGCGGTGTCTCCGATGCCGGTGCTCCATTGCGCGATGAGCGCGTTGCGGGCGCGGTCGATGGCGTACCGAGTCACGAAGACTCCTTCGAGGGGAGCGTGGCGCGCCACGCTGATGACGGGGCCATGCGCTTGATGCGGCCATGCCTAGGATGCTGAATCCGTCGCTCGCGTGGAGCGGATTTGGCGTTGTCGCGCGTCCGTGATCAGCGGTTTTGTCAGTGAATGTGGCATAACTTCTTCACGGTCACTGCCCGCTCGGCGCGGCGGGATCTGGACCCTGGGGGGTGCGCGTGAAGTAAGGGGAGACCTCGAGCTCGTCCGGGATCTCCAGCAGCGTACGCGTCAGCTTGCCGTCGAACGCCACGACGCGGACCTCGTCGTTGGCGCCGTTGTCGTGTTCCCAGCAGTACAGATGCGACTCGTCGTACCAGCCGAGCACTTTGTCGCAGTCGGAGGAGAACCGGCGCACCTGCCCGCCGGTCGCGGCGTCCCAGAGGCAGTGGCCGCCGTCGCGGCCCGGGCAGTCGGTTACGAACAGCTTCCCCGAGGGCGAGAAGAGGTCGACGGTCCCGGACGCCAGCGGTCCGACGCCCGGCATGTCGCGCGCGGGCTTGCCGGAGGCGTCGAAGTACCGCAACCCTTCGTCCTCGCCATAGACGATGACCACGCCTGCTTCGCCGCCGTCCCAGCCGAAGTCGCCGTCACGGACGGAGTCGTCGGCCACCTCGACCACCCGGACCCGGCTCTGGGCCACGTCGCTCCTGGCCACGTCGACGATGGCGAAGCCCAAGGAGGTCCAGACGTCCTTGCCCCGCTTGTCCTCGGTCTTCTTGTTGACGTTGAGGAGGATCTTCGAGCCGTCCTTCGACCAGGCGCGGATGCTGCTGTCCAGCGGCTTGCGCACGGTCTTGACGCGGAAACTCGAGGCGCTCTGCCGGTCGGTGAGCAGGATCGAGTCGTAGCCGTCGGAGGTGTAGCTGCGCGGCCGGCCCGCGAGGAAGCGGCCGTCGGGGGAGACCAGCGAGTCCATGTTGTCGGGATATTTCGTGAACGTGCCCTGCAGTGACTGCCTGGCATAGTCGACGTCCTCGTCGAGTTTCTTGCTGTCGACCTCGTAGGCCGTCAGCGTGATCGGGTCGGACGGGAGCTCGTAGAGCGTGATCGCGCCGCCGGGCAGCGTGGTCTTGACGGGGGCGACCGGCGGGGCCGCGGTGGCCTCATCGGACGGCGCCGCCGCGGTGGCCTTCTCGGACGGCGCCGCCGCGGTGGCCGCATCGGACGGCGCAGCCGCGGACGTGACCCCGCCCGGCGTGGGCGTTCGCAGCCAGCCGGGCACGGCCAGCCCCACCGCGAGCCCGACCGCCACGACGGCCGCGGCGATCACGGAGCCGAGCAGGATCGGCCTGGAGCGGACGGCCTGCGGAGCGGCCTGTCTGGTTCCCTCGACGAGGGGGTTCGCGCCGGGCTCCGGGTTGCGCAGCAGGCGGGTGATCACGTCCATGGCCGTCGGCCGGCTCGCCGGATCCTTGGCCAGGCACTGCCGCACGAGGTCGCGCAGCCGTCCGTCGAGCGAGCCCAGATCGGGCGGTTCGCTGAGCACCCGGCTCATCACGGGATGCGTCCCGTCGGTGCCGAACGGCGCTCGGGCGCAGGACGCGAAGACCATCGTGCCGGCCCAGGAGAACATGTCGGCCGCGGGCCCGAGCCCATGCCCCATGACCTGCTCGGGAGCCATGTACGCGGGCGTCCCGATCTGTGTGCTGCTCGTCATGGTGGCCGGGCCGAGCGTGCGCGCGATCCCGAAGTCGATCACGCGCGGGCCGCCGGGGCCCATGATGATGTTGCCCGGCTTGAAGTCCCGATGCACCACGCCGGCCTCGTGGATCGCGGCGAGCGCGGTGGCGGTGCCGATGGCGAGCCGCTCCAGGTCCCCGCCCGCGAGCGGGCCGTCCTCCCTGACGGTCCGCTCCAGTGAGCGGCCCTCGACGTACTCGCTCATGATGTACGGCCGACCGTGCTCGACACCCGTGCTGAGCACGGTCGCGGTGCAGAACGTCGCCACCCGCCGGGCCACCTCCGCCTCCTGCAGGAAGCGCCGGACACTGTCCTCGTCGTCGGACGGGCTCAGCCACTTGACGGCCACGCGCGCGCCCAGGGGAGTCCGGGCAAGGTAGACGACGCCCTGGCCGCCTTGACCCAGCTTGCCGATGAGCTCCAGGCCGCCTAACCGCACGGGGTCACCTGGAGTCAACGGCGCGAAGTCAGACATGCGCTCATTGTGCTGCTACGCCGTGGATCTCTGGCAAGTTTACCGATCAGTACGTTCACCAGAATGTTCTTCTGTCAACGGTCTGACGTGCACAGGAGTGCCGGCTTGTGCCCAGTGACGTTGACTCCCGGGGAGGCTCGCGGAGAAGATCGGCGACATGGCGTGGACGACGCGCAGGCCCCCGAGCAAGGTGCACATCCTGCCCAAGGACTCAGAAAACCCCTCCGGCGAACTTGCCCCGCCCGTGCCGGGCACCCTCTACGTCCACGGAACCAACGGCGGGATACGCGTCGCGCCGGACGCCGGATTCGACGTGGTGTTCGGGCGCTGCGAGCCGGACGTCCACGTCTGCGTCGGCCCGGACGACCCGTACGTGAGCCGGCAGCACGGATACGTCACCTACGAGGGCGCGCATTGGGTGCTGTACAACCTCGGCCGGCTACCCCTGCGCCTTCCAGGAGGGCGGCTGATCCTCACCGGGCACGGTGCGGCGCTGCCGGTGGGCCACACCCCGTTGTTCATCGTCGCTCCCGAGCAAGAGCACCTGCTCGAAGTGCGGGTCGTCATGACGCCACCGGTCCCCGGCTCGGAAGAGCGCCAGGAGGCCGACACCCGCAACCCGGACGGCTGGCCCCTCAGCCCCGTCGAACGCCTGGTCCTGGTCTGCCTGAGCCGGCGATACCTCCGGCCGGAGCCCTGGCCGCAGCCGCTGACCTGGGCCCAGGTCGCCGACGAGCTCGGCCGCCTGCGTCCCGCCGAACGGTGGAGCGCGAAACGGGCCGCCCACATCGTCACCCAGACGCGCCGGCGGCTCAGCGCCAAGGTGCCCGGACTCCTGGAGGAGGAGATCCCGCCGCCGCTGGGCAACACGCTCAACCACAACCTGATCACCGCATTGCTCTCCAGCGCTTCGATCGGTCCGGCGGACCTCCGGCTCCTCGACGAACCACCGGAGACTCCAGATCAGCGGTCCTGACCCGGCGGTACAAAGGGGCCGCACCGTTCGCGCGGATTTCAGGTGGGAGGCTTGCCCTTGGGGGGTTCTCTGCGCCACTTGCCGTCGTTCTCCAGGTTCAGCAGCCCTCCCACGTACATGTCCTGATAGGTGGCATAGTCGGTGATCGGATATCCGTACTTGTCCTGCTTGGTGGGGAGAGCGGTGACCTTGAACGGCTTGCCGTGATCGTCGATGGGCTGCTCGACCAGCGTCCCGCCGTCGAGGACGTCCAGCACCAGGGAGAATTCGCAGTAGTGTTTCAGCGTCTTGGCGAGCACCTGAAAGGTGATGTCCTCGTCGCGCTTGAGGGAAATGGTCTTCCGCTGGAAATAGCCGCCTCCCCACTCCGACTTGTTGATGACGGTTCTCGCCTGGGGATTATCCTCGTCCAGGTCGAATCCGAGTCGTACGCTTTCTTGGCTGCCTGCGGTCGGGCTTTCGAACAAGGTGCCGGTGAGCGGGGCACTGCAGCGCGGGAGCACCTTCATGTCGATGATGCGCACGGACCGATCCCTGTTGCCGCGGACGACGATTTTGACATCCGTGTCGAACGGATCGACCGCTCCTCGCTGCCGGAGCCATCGGTGCTGTTCGTCGGAATAGCGGGACATGCTGTTGAGCTGGTCAAGCTCGCCGTCCGAGAGGCGCAACGCGGTGGGGAAGACCCAGGTCGGGGCGTCTTTGGCACGTTCCACCCGGACGAGATCCACCACCACCGACGGTCCTTCGGAAGGCTTGGGAGAAGGGGTGGTGGGGCGCGGTGTGGTGGGGGCCGGCGAGGGCGTGAAGGGCCGTTGAATCAGCCAGACGAGTACGCCGACGAGCACCGGCGCGGCGATCGCACTTCCGGCCCATTTCGCACCGGGCCGATTCCACCACCGCTTCGGCCGGCTCGTGCGCCAATTCCGTGGATATTTCGGACGTTTCGTCAATTGAATACCCTGCTCTCGGAAAGACGGCAGGTCCATGTTGGCATCATCCGCACCCGAACGCAGCGGGGCTGACGAAAAGGGAATTGCGCGCCACCCGCACCCGGGTGGTCAGTCGCGCGTGACGGGTGCCAGCCACAGCCCGACGAGGGCGTCGATCAGCCCGGTCGCCGCGTCGTGCCAGCTCGACCGGGGCGTGGTGGCGCCTTCCGCGAGCGCCCGTTCGCGGTCGGCGCACGTGTGCACGACGAGCTGGCGTACCATCTCGCCCCGCTCGATGCGCACGTCGGCGGGCAGCTCCGGCAGGCAGCGGTTGAACCCCTCGATGTTGCGCCGCAGCGCGGGAGAGGCGCGGTTCTCCTCGGTCATGATCGCGCAGAGCGCGGGGTCGGTCACCACCTGGGCGGTGAAGCGGGCGTACCAGGTGGGGGAGCCGAGGGCGGCCAGGTGCTCGGTCATCGGGCGCACCATGCAGGCGACCCAGTCGCGCACGTCGCCCGAGTCGCCGATGGCGGCCACCATCTCCGCGCGCGTCTGCTCGATCGCCTCGGCGTGCCTGCGCACGATCGCCCGGACCAGGTGGGCCTTGGTCCCGAAGTGGTAGCCGACCGCGGCGGTGTTGCCCTGCCCGGCGGCCTCGCTGACCTGGCGGTTGGACACGGCGAACACGCCGTGCTCGGCGAACAGCCGCTCCGCCGCCGTCAGGATCTGGTCGCGCGTCGCGTCGACGCGCTCGGCGCGTATGGCCTTGCGGGTCATCGTCACCACCTCATCGGAGCTTCTCGCCTGCCCTGCGCCGCCGTCCGTTCACCATGATCTCTCCTCATCGGGAGTCCCTCCAAATCCTGACGCGGTGCTGGGTCGGTAAATCGGCCCTGTTAGCCTTAACTCAACTGATTGACTTAAATCATCTCATCGTTGACTTCCTCTCGCCGCAACGGAGGCTCCCGCATGACCACCCTCTCCGCCCGCCCCGCGCACGCGGCGGGCCCGCCACGGGCGACCACCTTCGTGGTGGTGCTCGCCTTCGGCGGGATCGCGGT
The DNA here is from genome assembly GCF_039539705.1 of Nonomuraea rosea. Classification (NCBI taxonomy): domain Bacteria; kingdom Bacillati; phylum Actinomycetota; class Actinomycetes; order Streptosporangiales; family Streptosporangiaceae; genus Nonomuraea; species Nonomuraea rosea. Next base: position 567,139 of record NZ_BAABDQ010000002.1, read on the forward strand.
GTCGCTGATGCAGACCCTGGTGATCCCGCTGGTTCCCGAGCTTCCCAAGCTCCTGGGAGCCTCGGCGGGCGACGCCACCTGGGCGATCACCGCCACGCTGCTCGCCAGTGCGGCCGCCACGCCGGTGATGGGACGGCTGGGGGACATGTACGGCAAGCGGCGCATGCTGCTGGTCAGCCTGTTCCTGTTGATCGCCGGATCCGTCCTGTGCGGCCTCAGCGACTCCCTGACACCCATGATCGTGGGACGGGCGCTGCAGGGCCTGGCGTCGGGCGTCATCCCGCTCGGCATCAGCATCATGCGCGACGAACTGCCCGCCGAGCGGCTCGGCTCCGCGATCGCCTCCATGAGCGCCTCGCTCGGTGTGGGCGGCGCCCTGGGCCTGCCCGCCGCCGCTCTCATCGCCGACAACGCGGACTGGCACGTGCTGTTCTGGACCTCGGCGGGCCTCGGCGTCATCGCCTTCATCCTGGTGCTGACACTCGTGCCCGAGTCGGCGGTGCGCAGCGGCGGCCGGTTCGACCTGGTCGGCGCCGTCGGGCTGTCGGCCGGGCTGGTGAGCCTGCTCCTGGCGATCTCCAAGGGCGCCGACTGGGGCTGGGGCGACCCGCTCACGATCGGCCTGTTCGCCGCGGCGGTCGTGGTGCTGCTGCTGTGGGGCTGGTGGGAGCTGCGCACCCGGGAGCCGATGGTGGACCTGCGCACCACCGCGCGGCCCCAGGTGCTGTTCACGAACCTCGCCTCCATCATGCTCGGCTTCTCGATGTTCGCGATGTCGCTCGTGCTGCCGCAGCTCCTGCAGCTTCCCGAGGCCACCGGCTACGGGCTCGGCCAGTCGATCCTGGCCGCGGGCCTGGTGATGGCGCCGTCCGGCGTGGTCATGCTGCTGCTCGCGCCGATCGCGGCCCGCGTGTCCGCGGCCAAGGGGCCCAAGGTGACCCTCATGCTCGGCGCGATCATCGTCGCCGCGGGCTACGGCCTCAACATCGTGCTGATGTCCGAGGTCTGGCACCTCGTCCTGGTCTCCTGCGTCATCGGGGCCGGCATCGGATTCGCGTACGCCTCCATGCCCGCCCTCGTCATGGGCGCCGTGCCGGTATCGGAGACGGCCGCCGCGAACAGCCTCAACACCCTCATGCGCGCGATCGGCACCTCCGTCTCCAGCGCCGTGGCCGGGCTCATCCTGGCCCAGATGACCACCAGGTTCGGGCCTGCCGAGCTGCCCTCCGAGAACGGCTTCCGCGTCGTCCTGGCCATCGGCGCCGGCGCCGCCCTCCTCTCCTTCCTGCTCGCCTCCTTCCTGCCGCGCCGCAGCCCGGCCGCCGCGACGGCGCCGCACGCGGCGACGCCTCAGGGTGCGACGCCTCAGGGTGCGACGCCTCAGGGTGCGATCGCCGAGGACCAGCCCGTGTACGCCGCCGTGGCGGTCCAGCCGGAGGGCGGCGTCGAGATCCGCGGCTTCGTCGGCGGCGACGACGGTCACGGGATCGGGCACGCCACGCTGACCCTGATCGACGTGCGCGGTCACCAGCTCGGCCGGGCCATGACCCTGGCCGACGGCGGCTACAGCATCTGGACGCCGGGCAGCGGCACCTATGTCCTGATCGCTTCGGCCGCCCACCGCGATCCGCAGGTGGCCACCCTCGTCGTGGGTGACCAGCCGGTCGACTTCAACCTGATCATGGCCGGATCGAGCAAGCTCACCGGCGCCGTACGCGATGTGGAGGGCAAGCCGGTGCCCGGCGCGGTGCTCGTGCTGACCGACGTCCGCGGCGAGGTCGTCACCACGAGCACGGCCGACGCGGACGGCTCGTACGCCTTCTCCGGGGTGGTCGCGGGCAGCTACACGCTCGCGGTCAGCGCGGACACCTATCGTCCGGCCGCCGTGTTCATCGAGGTCAGCGGCACCGGCCAGACCAGGCACGACGTCGAGCTGCGGCCCGGCACCCGGATCAGGGGCACCGTACGGGTGCGCGACGGGGTCCCGCTGACGGACGCCCGGGTGACGCTGCTCGACGCGGCGGGAAACGTGGTCGGCACCACGACCACCGGGGACGACGGCGCGTACGCCTTCGCCGACCTGACCGGCGGCCAGTACACCCTCATCGCCACCGGCTACCCGCCCGTGGCCGACACCGTGACCGTCAACGGCTCGGACGACGACCGTGACCTGTGGCTGGCCCACACAGACTGACGCCTCAGATCGAAAGCGCTGCTCCGGACGAAACGAGCAGGGAGAGCAGGAGCACCATGTACACCAGCCAGCAGCGGGAGCAGCACGCCACGACCGGTCGCCGGGGCCTGCGCGCCCTCATCCGCACGAAGGACGGGTGGGCCGTGCAGCACGCGGTCGTCACGATGACCGACCCGGCCGGGCAGCAGGTCGTGCGGGCCGAGGCCGACGCCGACGGCATCGTGTCGACCGGCCCGCTGGCACCCGGCGTGTACACGGCCGTCGCCACCGCGGTCGGCTACACGCCGGCCGCGCTGACGGCCATCGTGACCGGGTCCGGCGCCGCCGAGCTGGGCACCGTGGTGCTGGCCAGGCAGGGTGGCGCCGACCTTCCGCCGCCCGGCCCGTGGACGCTCGACCCCGCCCACTGCACGATCGCGGCGACGGCCCAGCATCTGGGGCTGAGCACCGTCCGCGGGCGGTTCAGGCAGTTCGCCGGGCGGATCGAGGTCGGCTCGACCCCGGAGGACTCGGCGGTGTCCGCCGACATCGCGGCCGCCTCGATCGACACGGGGAACGCCACCAGGGACGACCATCTCCGCTCGGCCGACTTCCTGAGCGTGGCCTCGTACCCGATGATCTCCTATCGCGGCGCCGGGCTCACCCCCGCGGGCCCCGACCGGTGGATCGTGCACGGCATGCTGACCCTCGCCGGGGTGTCGCGGCCGGTCGACCTCGACCTGGCCTACCTCGGCACCGGCCCGGACCCGTGGGGCGGCCTGCGGGCCGCGTTCCACGCGGAGACGGAGCTGCACCGCGAGGACTTCGCGATGACGTACAACCAGGTGGTGCGGGCCGGGGTCAACCTGATCGGCGCGACGGTGAAGGTGGAGCTGGACATCCAGGCCGTGCAGGGCGCTTCCGTGCCTTAGGTCCTCACCCGGCCAGCAGGCGCGCGACCGCCGTGCTGAGCATCCGTACGCCGAGGGTCGACCCGGGTTCGATGCCGGTCACCTTGCGGGCGCGCTGCAGCCGGTAGTCCAGGGTGCGCGGGTGGATGCGCAGCTCGGCCGACGCGGCCGCCCGGTTCATGTCGTGCCGGTAGTAGGCGTGCAGCGTCGACACGAGGTCCGGCCCGTCGGAGAGCTGCCGGGCGAACGCGCACAGCCACGCGTCGATCTCGGGTGTCTTCGCCACGGCCATCTCGACGAACAGATCGGCGAGAACGTACAGGCGGGCCGGCCGGTCCTCCATCGGCGCGACCCGGCTGGCCTCCCGCGCCCAGGCGAGGGATTCGGCGAGCCGGCCGGTCACGCCCTCCACGGAGGCGACCTGGCAGGCCCGCCCGAGCGTCGTCACCGCCGACCGCACCTGGTGCAGGGCCACCGTACGATCCACGGTGCAGGGGGTGAGCAGGATCAGCTCGCCACCGCTCAGCCAGGCGACCAGCGCGCCGGCGGCGAGCGCGCTCACCACGGCGGCGCGGACCCGCGCGGGCACAGCCGGGGCGGGCAGCCGCAGCACGGACAGTACGTAACGGGCGGCCACCAACGGCCGCAGCAAGCCGGCCAGCCGCGGCTCCACCGGCTCGTCCGCGAGCAGTGCCCGCGCGAGCAGCTCGTTGCAGGCCGTCAGCGTCCGTGACCGCCCCACCCCATCGGTGTACCCGTGCAGGTACGCGCTCCTGGCCCGGACTCCCTGCGCGCCGAACCAGCCGAACATCCGCAGCAGGTCGTCGCCGTCCTCAGGACCGGCCACATCGTGGATCTCCTGGAGCACGAGGTGCGTGTGCATCCCGAACGCCCGCTGCTGCGACAGCACGGACAACCCCAGCTCGGCACGCCGGCGGCCCACTGCGGAGATCACCGACAGGTCGTCGTCGCTGAGCGGCAGACGCGCCGGCGCGAGATCGAGAGTCCGGGACCGGACGAAGACCGCGAAACCGTACATGCTCATGTGGTCGTCGCGCTCGTCGCCGATGATCGGAACGTCCTGATATTCGGGAATCTCGCGCAGAAACACCGACACGGCGTTCCGCGCGTTCTCCGCCACCCGTTCGCGTAACAACGCAAATAATCCGCCCATGGTCCGTTCCCCCGTCAACGGTCAAGTTCGGTGCTTCCCCGCCGGGTATTCGTCGCCCCGCGCGCCGTGGATCAGCGTTCTTTACGCGAACGCGCAACAGCACGTGAGATGTTGTGTCGCCGTCACGAAGACCTGCTCGCCGGGCGAATCCAATACTTGGCAGGCCGCGGCCCGTTCGGCTGCGGCGCCATTCACCGTCCGACGAAGGGATCGGTATGCGACTGCGTCATCTCGTCCTGACCGTGCTGCTGGCGTGCCTGGGCGCGACCTGGATCGGTGCTCCGACCGCTCAAGCGGTGGCCGCACCGCTCAAGGTCCAAGCGATCGACGCCTATCTCGGCGGCGTCGATCTCAACGGCTACTGCAAGTCGATCGGCTATGACGGTGCCAAGACGGCGGGCAACGGGTTCGCGGACTGGCGGTGCTACATCGGCAACACCGAAGTCGGCCTCTCGTTGGTCAGCGCCTGCCAGTGGCAGTTCAGCCCCCTCGTGGCCGCCGGTTATCCGATCACCGCGCAGACCAACGGCAACAGCGCGGGCGAGTGGAAGTGCCACGCCGCGGCGGGTGCGACCGCGTTCTACAAGGGCATGAACCTCGCGGGCTACTGCCAGTCGATCGGCCACAACGGCGCGCGCCACCGTGGCTCCAACGTGACCGGCTGGGTGTGCACCCGGAACGACGGCGCCGAGGAGCGCCTCAACCTGCATGCGGCCTGCACCTGGCAGCACGCGGACAAGGTCGCTCAGGGATGGGCCGTCGTAGCGGTGTGGGAAAGCTACGCGGACTCGTTCAAAATCAATTGCCGGGGCGTGCACGCCTGACGCCCGCAGGAACAGGGGGCGTGCACGCCTGAGGCCCGCGTGAACAGCGCGCCGGTGGCCCCGGTACGGGTGCCGCCGGCGCGTCCGGGTCAGTCCGATTCGCTCAGCCGCTCCTGGGCGAACGAGCGGATCTCCTCTTCCTCGACCAGGGCCGCGTGCTCCAGGAGGCTCGTGTTCTCCCCGTCCGACAGGCTCGCGGCGGCGGCCGCCGCGAACAGCCGGGTCACCGGGTCGCCCGCCTCCAGCCGGATGACGATGCCGGCCGCGTCGGGCTCCTCGTCGTCCTGGAGGATCAGCCACTCGGCCAGCTCCTTGATCTGGCCGGGGGGCAGGCTCGACGCCCCTGCCCTGAGCTGCTCGATCGAGGCCTCAGCCAGGAATTCGAGCACCTTCCAGCGGACGCCGCTCTCGGGGTCGCGGCTCAGGTTCATGACCTGCGCGATGATGGGCCCGTGCCGCTCGTCGGCGTTGTCCAGCACCACCCCTATCGCGTCGTACCGTACGCTGCGGACCGGGCTGGACAGGAGGGGCGGCACCTCGTCGATCAGCGGCTCGGCGAGCTCGCCGAGCTCCGACAGCAACCAGGTCGCCGTCGGCACGAGCTGGTCGTCACCGCTGTGCAGCAGCCTGGTGAGGTTTTCGACGGGGTATCCGGCGTAGAGCTCGCTGAGCAGGTCGTTGGCCGCCGGGCCCACGACGTCGCCGTCGGCCGGATGCGCAAGGATGCGTTCGATCAGGTCCTCGCCCGCTTGCGGCTGCATCGGCCCTACCATTTCCTGTTCTTCTTCTGCTGCTCGTACTCCGCGTCAGTGGGGTAGCGGTCGGCGTTGGCTTGAGAGCTCCCACTACTGTATGTGCTCCCGCTGGAGGTGTCGGGCGTCGAGTCGTACTGCCCGCGCCGGATGCTGTCGTTGAGGTCTTTGAGCGCTTTCTCTTCTCTTCTGATCCGCTCCGCGTGCCCGACCTCGTAACCCTTCCTGTCTTCCTCTTTCTTCCTCGCCTTGATGCTCTTCTCCAGCGCGGCCTTGGCGGCCTTCGCCTCCGACTCCGTCATGCCTTTGGCGCTGGTGGGCGGATCGCCGTGGATCCTTCCGTCATGCTGTGAGCCCTGGTTCGAGTTCCGGGACCAGAAGCCCCCGCTGCGGCCGCTGTCGCCGCTGTTGCCCCTGCCCCGGTTGTTGCCCCGGTCGTTCCGCCGGTTGCCGCGGGCCATCTGGGCGATGTTGTCCTTGAGGGACCGGGGTCCGGACGGGTTCCGCAGGCCGGACGTCCGCAAGGGGACGCCGCCGCGCGGACCGGCCGCGGCCAGCCGGGTCCCCGGACCTCCTGGGCGGCGAAGGTCGTCCAGGATGCGGCGCATCGGGTCGGTGACCCGGCGGCGCACGATGGGAGCGATCACCTTGCCGGTGCCCTCGCTGCCCTCACGCAGGATCTTCCTGACCGCCTGACGCGACGCCAGCACCCGGGCCGTCGCGACCGTCGCCCCGACCGCCCCGCCGAACATCAGCGCCTTGGCCACGCCGACCGCGGTGAACACCGCCTGCGTGCCCGCCGCCACCTTCACCGCCGACACCACGGAGGCGGTGCCGTCCAGGGCCACCGGCACCACCTTCATCGAGGCGTTCGCCTGAGCGACGTGGCCCTGCGCACCGGTTCTCTCCCAGTGCTTCTCCATGCTGGTGGCGGACTCGCCGCGGTAGACCTGCTGGGCGGCGCGGACCGCGGAATCGGCGCCGCTCGCCGCGGGGGCCGTACCGGACTGGGCGATTCGCGCGGCGTTGCCCTCGGCCCTGACGTCGTCCTCGTTCATGTTCGGCCAGGGACCGAGCAGCTGCATCATCCCGGCCGCTTCCGGGGGAAGCACTACAGCCATGTGCGACCGATGTTCTGGGTGGTCTCGGTGCTCGCGGCCTCACCGTCGCGCGTGTTGTTCACCACGGCGTGCAGGCCGTCGCCGGTGTCGGCCAGCACCGTGGACAGCCCGGTGAGCGCGGCCATCGACACGGCGCGGCACTCGGCGTACATGCTGGTGAACATCCCGAACAGACCGTCATCCCCGAACGAGGACACCCCGTCGCCGCGCGTTCTGAGCGGATCCAGCGCGGCGTTGTAGTCCTCTCCATGGGTCCTGATCCGGGAGGCTTCCTGCCCCACCGCCCCCAAGGCGATCTCAAGTCCCGTCATGCCGACGCACCATATCGTCATTTGTCATGATCGTTCCAACACTTGTCATTCATGAGATCTACAGCTCAATGTCAAAATCGCGGTGGTATGTGTCTAGACTGGGCCGCTGTTCGCTCTCCTGACAGCCGGAGGTCCGACATGCGGCCACCCACCCCGGACAACGACGACGAGTACCTGCTCGAATACTTCGCCCAAGGACAGCAGGTCATCCGCGACCTGCAGGCGGCACAGTCCGCGATCCGGCAGGTGGAAGGCCGGGCGAAGAGCAAGGACGGGCTGCTCGAAGCGGCCGCCGACGGCTCGGGCGGGCTGACCGGGCTGCACATCGACCCGCGGGCGCTGCGGCTCGGCGAATCGGCGCTCGGCCGCGAGGTCGCCGCCGTGCTCCGGGCGGCGCAGGACGACGCGGCGCGCAAGGCGCAGGAGATCGCGGACGCGGCGGAGAACGCCGCCGCGCTGCCCCAGCCGCTCGACGAGACCTTCGTACGCGGGCGGGTCGAGCAGGTCGCCAGCGATCTTCTTCACTAGGTTCGGAGGCAAGCGTGTACGGCCAACACTTCGACCCCGCCGACATCAAGGACGAGGGCATCGACGAGGTGGCCCGCCAGGGTGAGCGGGTGCTGGCCTGGCTGGAGACGGCGCAGGCGGACCTCGACGAGATCGTCGGGGCGGGCGAGACGGCATCGGGCCAGGTCAAGGCCACCGTGGACGTGAACGGCCGGGTGCTCGGCGTCACCTACGGCCCGCGCGCGACGCGGATGAGCAGCCAGGAGCTGGCCGGGCAGACGCTCGCGGCGGTGGGGGCGGCGTGCGCGGACGCCCAGCGCCAGACGCACGACCTCATGCGCGAGGCCATGCCGGACTTCGACCCGGTGGCGGCGAGCGAGCAGTTCGAGCGCCTGCTGACCGACTGGAGCTGACCAGGCCCTCTCCCCCTGGCAGGCTTGCGGCATGACCCGCGAACGTTTGCGCGCCACCTTCGACACCGTGGCTTCCCGCTATCAGCGGGCGCGCCCCGACTACCCGGCCGAGCTGTACTCCGACCTGCTCGCGATGACGGGGGTCGCACCGCCCGCGCACCTTCTCGAAGTCGGCTGCGGCCCGGGGAAGGCCACACGACCGCTCGCGGAGCTGGGGTTTCGGATCACCGCCGTCGAGCTGGGCGAAGCACTGGCGGCGGAGGCACGGCGCGGGCTGCGTGACTTCCCCGGCGTCTCGGTGCTCACCTCATCGTTCGAGGCGTGGGAGCCGCCGGCCGGCGCCCAGTTCGACCTCCTCTACGCGGCCACCGCCTGGAAATGGGTCGATCCCGAGGTGAAGTACGAGAAGGCGGCCGCGCTCCTGCCCCCGGGCGGCCACCTGGCCGTATGGGACGCCGACCACGCCTTTCCCGCGGGCTTCGACCCGTTCTTCACCGAGATCCAGCAGGTGTACGACGAGATGGGGCTGGGAGACGTCGACTCCTGGCCGCCGCCACGGCCCGAGGACCAGCCCGACCCCCACGCCGCCGACTTCGCGCGATCCGGGCTCTTCGACGTCGTCGGAACGCGGCGCTACGTATGGGCGCTCCACTACACCGCTGAGGAGTACATCGCCCTCCTGGACACCTTCTCCGGCCACATCGCCATGCGGGCGGCCGAGCGCGAACAGCTCGACGACGAGATCCGCCGCCGGCTGGCCGCACGTCCGCAGAAGCGACTCACCCGGCACTGGCTGGCCGTCCTCACGGTCGGCCGGCGTCTGTGACGTGACCGCGTTGACGTGACTGGGCCCCTCATGTAGGCGGGCGGGAGGGGGAGATCAATCCGGTCTCGTAGGCGAGGACCACGGCCTGGACGCGGTCACGGAGGCCGAGCTTGGACAGGATGCGGGCGACGTGGGTCTTCACCGTGGTCGCGCTGAGGGTCAGCCGGTCGGCGAGTTCGGCGTTGCTCAGGCCGGTGGCGAGCAGGCGCAGCACCTCCAGCTCGCGCGGCGTCAGCTCGGACAGGTCCCGGTGGAGGGCGGCCCTGGCGTCGTCGCGGCGGGCGAAGCGCTCGACCAGGCGGCGGGTGATCGTCGGTGCGAGCAGGGCGTCGCCGGAGCGGACCAGCCGTACCGAGGCCACCAGGTGCTCGGGGGTGACGTCCTTGAGCAGGAAGCCGCTGGCGCCCGCGGTGAGCGCGGCGTAGACGTACTGGTCGAGATCGTAGGTGGTCAGGATGAGGACCCGGGTCTCCTCCGCGCCGCCGCGCATGATCTGCCGGGTGGCTTCGATGCCGTCCATCTGCGGCATCCGGATGTCCATCAGCACGACGTCAGGCCTGGTACGCCGGACGGCGGCGACCGCTTCCGCCCCGTCGGCGGCCTCGGCCACCACGTCGATGCCGTCGGCGTTGAGTATCATCCGGAATCCGGTGCGGACCAGCGCCTGGTCGTCGGCGATGACGGCGCGCAGCGGCGCACTCATGCGGTGCTCCAGGGGATGCGGGCGTTGAGCCGGTACCCGCCGCCGGCCGGGCGGGCGGTGTCCAGGGTGCCGCCGTAGAGGGCGAGCCGCTCGCGCAGCCCGATCAGGCCGCGGCCGTTGCCGGTCCGCGACTGGGCCGTCCGCGTGCCGCCGGTGTCGGTGACCTCGATCTGCAGCAGGTCGCCGTCGTGGCTGATCGTGACGGTGGCTGTCGCGCCCGCGGCATGTTTCACGGTGTTGGTCAGAGCCTCCTGTACGACCCGGTAGACCGCGAGATCGACCCCGGGGGAGAGCGGGCCGGGCGGCGGTGACAGCTTGACGTCCACGGACAGTCCGGCGGCGCGGACCCGCTCGATGAGGCCGTCAAGCTGGCCGAGGCCCGGCTGCGGTTCGAGCCCGTCGTCGGGGCCGTACCGGCGCCCGCCGTCCGGGCCGGCTCGGTACCCGTCTGGGCTGTCTCGGTGCCCATCCTCCTGAGCGGCGAGCAGGCCCATGACGTTACGCAGCTCGGCCATGGCGGCCCGGCCACACGTCTCGATCGCGACCAGAGCCTGCTTGGACTGCTCCGGCTGCGCGTCCAGCACCTTTCGCGCGGCACCGGCCTGGATCACCATCATGCTGACATTGTGCGTCACCACATCGTGGAGCTCGCTCGCGATCCGGGAGCGCTCGGCCTGGACCGCCTTGCGCATGGCGTCCTCCTGAGCCTGCCGCAGCTCGGCGAGCCGATGCCTGCTGTGCCGCCAGAACCGGACAAAGCTCGCCAACGTTCCGGCGCTGAGCAGGATGACGTAGGGCCCCAGCCAGCTGGGGAGGCTGGGGGCGATGTCCTGGTCCGCGGCGGCGGCGAGCACCGCCGCGAGCACGATGCTCGCCGCCGCGGGCACCCGGTTGCGGCTGTGGGCGACGGCGCTGTAGGCGGCGATCACAGCGGTCAGTACGGTGATCCACGTTTCGCTCCCGGTCGTGGCCAGCGTCGCGGACAGCACCACCCAGAAGACGGCGAGGGGGTACCGGCGCCGGGCCGCCAGCGGCAACGCGGTGAGCACCACCAAGAGCAGCGGCGGGTCGTTCCCGCCGAGGCCGGCCTGTGGGTGCGGGGCAGGCCGGACCGAGACGGACGAGCCGGTGGGCCGGGCCGGCTCGGGCGAGCGCGTGCCGGTGCTCGCGTCAGGCGTCGCGGCCGGCAAGGCGGGCGAGAGACCGGGCGAGGGACGTGCGGGCGGCGGTCCGGGCGAGGGACGTGCGGACGGGGGAGCCGGCCGAAGCTGCAACAGCTCGGCCATGGGATGCGGCCGCTCGCCGGTGCCGCCGTCGGGGCTCTGCAGGCCGGTGGCAGCGAACACCGCGGCGGCGGCCAGGACGGTCGCGAGCAAGACGTCGGCGACGAGTGCTCCGCGCGACGGACGGGCCGTTCGCGCTCGCGGTCGCAGCATGTCGAGCACGTAGCGCCACCGAATCCGTCGTTGATGTGCTGTCACCTGCGCATTGTCGCGTCTGTTCGGTTCGCCGCGCATCGTGCTGATTGACCGGAGCGGTGTCCGCAGGGAGTACATCGCAGTGATGACAGCCCGCGCCGGTCCTTCCCGGGAGGTATCCGATGTCGTCGCAGCGGCCGATGCGCCTGAAGATCGGCTGCGCCTAGCTTTTACCTGCCATCAGGTCGCCGCGGGGCTTTCCGCCGAGGCGGCCGTCTCGACGGAAGAACGGACATCCCATGCGTCGTGTGACCGAACCGGAGGGCGCCACCAGGAGGTATGCCGGTCGTGTGCCACGTACCGGCATGATCGCCCTCGCCGGGCTACTCGCCTTGGCCGCGTCCGCGAGCCTCGCCGTCGCACCCGCCGCCTCGGCATCCACGTCCGGCACCGCCGGCGCCCCGACCGCGCTGGCCGCCGTCGGCCCTCAGACCGTGCCCGCCGTCGCCGGTGCCCGGACCGCGGTGAGCAGTACGCCGTACCTGCCCAAGCCGACCGGTTCGCATCCGGTCGGCACCACGTTCCTGCACCTGAAGGACACCTCCCGTCCCGACCCCTGGGTCCCCGCGGCGAAGGCCAGAGAGCTCATGGTCTCCCTCTGGTACCCGGCGACGTCACCGGGCCGCCGGACGGCGCCGTACATGACCGCGAAGGAGTCGGAGCTCCTCATCGAAGACGCGAAGCTGACCGGCGTCCCGCCCGACGCGTTGAGCAAGACGCGTACCAACGCCTTCGTCGACGCCGAGCCGGCGGGCCGCAAGCACAGCCTGCCCCTGGTGGTGCTCTCCCCGGGCTTCACCGAGCCCCGCAGCTCGCTCACGGCCCTGGCCGAGGACCTGGCCAGCCAGGGGTACGTGGTGGCCGGGATCGACCACACCTACGAGAGCCTGGGCACGACCTTCCCCGGCGGCCGGACCACCACGTGCGTCGCCTGCGAGGTGGCCCCCAAGGGCGCGGAGTTCTGGAGCAAGGTGGGCCGGAGCAGGGCGGCCGACACCTCCTTCGTCCTCGACTCGCTGACGGGGCCCCACCCGAAGTGGCGGAGCGCCGCACTGATCGACGCGTCGCGGATCGCGATGGCGGGCCAGTCCGCGGGGGGCGCCGTCACCATTCCCACCATGCTGAAGGACACCCGCGTGCGCGCCGGGATCGACATGGACGGCACCACGTTCGACCCGATCCCGGACAGCGGCCTGTCGCGGCCGTTCATGTTCCTGGGCAGCCAGGCGATGCACAGCCCGGGCGGCAAGGACACCACCTGGGATCGTGACTGGCGGCAGCTGACGGGCTGGAGACGCTGGCTCGTGGTGACGGGAGCCGAGCACTTCTCCTTCACCGACACCTCGTTGCTGCTGGAGCAGCTCGGCGTCTACCGCAACCCCGGCCTGGCGGGAGCCCGCGCCGTGGAGATCACCCGCAGGTACGTCCGCGCCTTCTTCGACCTGCACCTGCTGAAGAAGCCGCAACCGCTGCTGGACAACCCGTCCACCACCTATCCCGAGCTCAAGCTCTGCGCCCCGGAGAAGAAGACCTGCAAGTAACGGTCAGGTCAGGAGCCGGGCCGTCGCAGGTCGTCAGCTCGCCCCTCAGGTCAGTTCAGGCCGTCGAGGAAATCCTCGGCCACCTTCGTCAGGGCCGGTTGCGCCACTGCCGGCTCGAAGAACGGCGCCCGGTAGCCGGCGGCGCCGACGAGGCCGCCTCCGGTCGTCGTCCCCCGGAACGTGACCTCGACCGTCCTGTCGCCGGCCAGGACCTTGATGAGGATCTCCATCGTCGGGGGCGCGCTCTTGTCGTACGGCCTGGTGGTGCTGGAGACCACGGCGAATGCCTTGTCGCCGAGCCCGGAGAGCTCCTGGCGGGGCTCGTAGACGGTGTGGACGCGATCGCCGGTGAGGCCGCCCTTGGCGTGGTAGCGGTCGTACTTCCTGGCATCGCGATCGAACTGGTACGCCGATCCGGTGTCACCGCCACCCCAGTCGACCACGCGGATGCCCAGTTGACCGCCGCGAGCGGTGAATTCCTGCCCAGGCCGGTGCTCGACGGCCTCCTTGACCGACCAGGTGCAAGTGGTCTGTTTGATGCCGCCCTCATTGGTGCCGACGGACGGTCCACCGGCGGCGGGGAAGAGCGCCGACTCGATCTGCCCGGTGGTGACGAGGGCGCAGGGGCCGGTGAGCTTCACCTTGGCGGCGCTCTTGGCCATTTCCGTGGTGATGAGCCCGGCGACCTTCCCGGCCGCGGCCCGCGTCTCGTCGCCGGTGGGGTACTTGGCGCCGGTCCTGTTGTCACCGCCGTAGCCGACCTTGATCAGCCAAGGTCCCTGCCGGACGAATACCTCCGCCTTGAGCCCGCTCCTCCCGATCGAGGTCTGGCTGTAGGAGGCGTCGCCGTACGTCAGCGCCTTGAGCTCGCCGAACGCCGAGCCCGAGGTCCTGCCGTCGATCCGGTTGCCGTTCCGGACGTTGACGCGCCGCTGGTGCGTCTTCTTGTCCTGGCCGAAGCGGTCCACGGCGTTGTCAGCGGCGTCGCGCGTCTCTGTGCTCCCTGCTGCCACGGAGATGCTCAGCGTGCGCTGACCGAGGACGCCGTCGCCGACGTTCATCTTGTTGTTCGCCCAGCTGCAGGCCGCCCGTTTCTCGGTGTCGGCGGCGGCTTCGGTGGACGCCTCCTTCCCGCCGTATTCGGCATCGGCGACCAGGCTCTTACGCAGATCGTCCGGTACGGCTGCGCAGAGCTGGTCGCCGGTGATCGCCCGGAGCCGCACCGCCTCGGCGGCCCTGGTCTCCTTGGCGGTGGGCGACCGGACCGGAACGCTCCGGCCGGAGGCCGGGTCCGCGGTCGGGCCGGCCTTGCCGCGGCCCAGAAGCAGCCAGCCCCCGGTGGCCAGCCCGCCGATCAGGAGGACGCCGAGCACGACGACGACGGCGATCAGCGGGCCCTTCCCCTTGCCGCCGCTGCCGTGGCGCGTCCGGCGCCCGCCGGGACCCGGAGGCCACTGCGCGCCTGGGCCGGGCGGGTGCTGGCCGCCGGGACCGGGAGGCCACTGCCCGCCTGGGCCGGGCGGCGGCTGGCCACCGGGACCGGGAGGCCACCGTACGCCCGGTCCCGGTCCGTCCTGCGCCGGAGGTGGAAAGCCGCCGGAAGGCCGGGACCCCGCGCCGTGCCGGCCACCCGGATGTCCGGGCGCGCCGGATCCGTGGGACGGCGGATGAGGGGTGGACATCAGCGAACCTCCAGAGCGGGCGATTGTGCCGCCCGGACATGGCAGGCCGACAGCGCGAAGGGCGTGCTTCGCTCCCGCGCGCCCCGGGATGCGAGCCTAGGGATCGCCGGGACGCGGGTGTGTCAGGTGAATGCCCCTCAAGGTGATTACGGTTCGGTCAATCGTTAGGCTTTCGTCCATCAAGATCGGCGGGAGCGAGGTGGCGGGTTGGCGCAGGAGGCGGCGCGGCTGCTGACCATGGTCAGGAGGGAGCCCCGATGCCGGCCGACGAGCTGATCACCGCCGTGATCGTCGACGATCACGCGGCCATCGCCGCCGGAGTCGGCAGCTGGTGCGCACGCGCCGTACCGCCCATCGACCTCATCGACGCCGGAGACCGGCTCGCCGACGTCTGGACCGGGCCGGGCGCCGCCGCCGATGTGGTGATCTTCGACCTGGAGCTGGTGCCCGGCCTGCCGGACTTCGGGGAGCTCCGCAGGCTGGTGGACACCGGCAGACGCGTGATCGTCTACTCGCAGCACATAGAAGACGCCATCGCCATCAAGTGCGTCGATCTCGGCGCGCTCGCCTACCTGACCAAGCGGGAGGGGCCGGATCACCTGGTCCCCGCCATCCGGGCGGCCGCGCAGGGCGAGCCGTACACCGGGCCGTCGCTGTCCGGGGCGTTCATCGCGGACACCTCCGCCGACCGGCCACGGCTGTCGCAGCGGGAGGTCGAGGTGCTGCGGGCGTGGTTCGTCTCCTCCTCCAAGGAGCTCGTCGCGGCCAAGCTCAACATCGCCGCCAAGACCGTCGACACCTACATCACACGCGTGCGGGTGAAGTACGCCAACGTGGGACGAAGCGCCCGTACCAAGAGCGAGCTGGTCAGCCGGGCCCTCGACGACGGGCTCATCACGCTCGCCGAGCTCAACCAGACCGAGAGCTCTTTGTAGGGCATTCGCCGGACATCGGTCCCCCCGCCGTCTCCGTACAGTGGTGCTCGGCCACGGCCAGATCGCGTGGACACCCACTGCACGAGGCAGCGGGCATCCCCTTTTTGCCCGGGGGCGAAGGCCGATGTCGAGGAGTCGCCGCTCAGCGGTGACGGCGCTTGTGGCGGACGCGCCCCGCACCGGCTCACCGCCGCAACGGCGGCCGGTCCTGCTCCCATGAGCGGACATCTCCCGGCCCAGAGTTCGCGTCGGCACCGAGATGACAGGGAGCCCTGATGGGACTGGAGATGAGAATCCTGGGGCCGTGGGAGATCACGGCGAACGGCGAGCGGGCCGTGCTGTCCGGCGAGCGCCGGGTCGGGGTCCTGACCAGGCTGGCGCTGAGCGCCGGGCAGCCGGTTTCGGCGGATCAGCTGCTGGCCCAGATCTGGGGCGAGAGCACGGTGACGACGGCGGGCAAGCAGCTGCACATCGTGGTGTCGAAGCTTCGCGGCGTGCTCGCACCGCACCAGGGCGACGACGTCATCGAGACCGTCTCCGGCGGCTACCAGCTGAACCTGCCCCGGGAGCGCATCGACGCCCACCTGTTCTCGCTGCTGGCCCGCCGGGCACGTGCCGCGCGGGCGCAGGGGGAGATCGCGACGGCGGACGGGCTGTTCCACCGGGCGCTGGCCCTGTGGAGAGGGGACGCGCTGGCCGGCATGACCGCCTCGTGGGCCCAGACGGAGTCCGTTCGCCTGGAGGAGGAGCGCCTGACCACGCTGGAGGACCACGTCGACCTGCGCCTGGCCGCCGGCGATCATCAAGCGGTCGTACCGGTGCTCACCGCCCATGTCGCGGCCAACCCGCTGCGGGAACGTCCGCGCGCCCAGCTGATGCTGGCGCTGTACCGGGCCTCGCGGCTCTCGGAAGCACTCGACGTGTACCGGGAGACGCGCCGCGTGGTGGCCGAAGAGCTGGGCATCGAACCAGGCGTGGCGCTGCGCCGGTTGCAGCAGGCGGTGCTCCGGCGAGATCCCGCGCTCGACCTCGGCGCCTCGGCGCAGCGAGCCACGCTCGCCAAGGCCGTCGTCCCGACCGAGCTCCCCGCCGACATCCGGGCGTTCACCGCGCGGGCCACGGAGATCGCCCGGCTGCGCAGGACGCTCACCGACACCAGGCCGGGGCTGCCCGCCGTCGCCGCGGTGCACGGTCCGGGCGGGGTCGGCAAATCCGCGCTGGCCGTGCACGTCGCGCACGCGGTCGCCGATCGCTTCGCCGACGGTGTCCTCTACGTCAACCTGCGCGCCGCCACCGCCGGGCTCCAGCCGTTGCGGCCGTTCGAGGCTCTCGGCCGGTTGCTGCGCTCACTCGGGCTCGACGACGCCGCCATACCGTCCACCCTGGAAGAGGCCGCCGCCCGCTACCGGTCGCTGACCTCGGCGCGTAATCTGCTCGTCGTCCTCGATGACGCGCTCGACGCCGGTCAGGTCCGGCCGCTCATCCCCGCCGGGCCCGCCTGCGCGGTCGTCATCACCAGCCGGCAGATCATGGCCTCGCTCGACAGCACGAGCCGGCTGCAGCTGACCGGGCTCGGCCACGCCGACGCCACCGCGCTGTTCGCCCGCATCGCGGATCCCGTCAGGGTCCGTGACGAGCCGGGAGCGGCGCAGCAGATCGTCCGGCAGTGCGGCGGCCTCCCGCTCGCGCTGCGCATCTCGGCGGCCCGCCTGGCGGCCCGGCCCGATCGGACGCTGTCCTGTCTGGCCGATCAGCTCGCCGACCCAGGCCGCCGGCTCGACGCACTCGAACACGCCGATCTGGCCATCCGCGACAGCATCTCGATCAGCCTTCAGCACCTTCTGAGCGAGCCAGGGGGTCGTGCCGCCTCCCGCGTGTTCCTCCTGCTCGGGCTGATGGAAACCCCCGTCCACACGGCGGCCGGCACGTCCGCTCTCACCGGCTGGCCGGAACGCCGGGCGGAAGCCGCGCTCAACCATCTCCTGGACGCCTGCCTGCTCGAATCCGCCGGGCCCGATCGCTACCGGATGCACGACCTGGTCCGGCTGCACGCCCGCGAGCAGGCCGCCGCGCATGGCGCATCGCCAGCCCTGGCGGGCACCACATACCGGCGGCATACCGCCGCTCCCTAGTCTGCTCCCGTTGAACAGGAATCTTCCGAGCCGTGGACGCGGAGCTCTCGTTGCTGCGGCGTGAGCTCCCGCGCTCATGAGAAACCCTCGAACCCCATGGGTTCGAGGGTTTCGGACGTCCTGAGATCAGAAGTGCGGCGTCCATCCGGAGCTGACGGGGACGGCCGGGCCGAACTTGTTCGCGCCCTTGCCGTTCCAGATGTTCAGCGTCCCGGTCTTGCCGTGCACGGCGGCGATGTCCGTGCGGCCGTCCCCGTTGACGTCCCCCAGCGACATCAGCGAGCTCGCGTACGGCTCCCAGCCGGCGCCGACCTCCGCGGCGCCGGTGAAGCTGTTGGCGCCCTTGCCGTTCCAGACGTGCAGGATGTTGTCGGCCTTCCTGACCGCGAGCAGGTCGCCGATGCCGTCGCCGTCGAAGTCGCCGCCGATCGGCTTGCCGAACGCGGTCCAGCCACCGCCGACCGGGTCGGCCGGGCCGAACCTGTTGCCGCCCTTGCCGTTCCAGATGTACAGCGTCCCGGTGTCGCTGTGCACGGCGCCGATGTCGGCGCGGCCGTCTTCGTTGACGTCCCCCAGCGACGTCAGCGTGCTCGCGTACGGTCCCCAGCCGGGGCCGAGCTCCGTGGGGCCGGTGAAGCCGTTCGCGCCCTTGCCGTTCCAGACGTACAGGATGTTGGTGTCGTTCTTGGCCGCGAGCAGGTCGCTGATGCCGTCGCCGTTGAAGTCGCCCGCGATCGGCCTGCTGTAGTCCGCCCACCCGTCGCTGAGCGGGGTGGCCGGGCCGAACGTGTTACCGCCTGCCCCGTTCCAGACGGTCAGCTTCCCGGTGGCGGCCGAGAAGAGGTCGCCCACCCCGTCGGCGTCGAAGTCCGGCGTGGCCGATGCGCTCATCCCGGCGTATTGCGGGTTCTGCGCGTGGGTGAGGGTCTCCCAGCCCAGGAAGTGCGACACCCCGACGGGGCGGCTCTGCTCGACCCACCGGGTGGCGTACGGAACGTCGTCGTAGCCGAGACGCTCGTGCAGCGCGTTGTAGCCGACCTCGAAGTGCTTCCCGAGGGTTCGGGTGACCTTTCCGCCGCACAGCCACGACGGCACCGTCCCGCCCAGTTGCAGGCGAGCGTGGTAGTCCATCGCGAGCCGGAGCCGGTGCTTGGCCTTGGAGTAGAGGTCCACGCCCTGGTGGCCGGCCGTCTCCGCGACGTGGGAGATGGCCGCGAGACCCCATCCGGTGTGCCAGAAGTCACGGCAGGTCTCCTGAGCGAGCCCGTCCACGAATTTGGTCTGGCCGTGCCAGTAGTCGATGATCTCGGCTTTGGTGTTGTACGTGCTGTTCGGCGGCGCCTTGGGCAGCGATCCGTCCGTTTCGAGGTAGATGTAGGCGGGCAGCCGGCCGCGCCAGGTCGTGACCGCCCGGTCGAAGGAGGCACGGTCGTCGAGGTGCACGGCGATGCCGATGGCGGCATCCGTCATGATCAGTTCCCAGTTGCCGTTGCGGTTGGGCGCGCCGGCGATCACGGTCGGCAGGTACACGGTGCGGAGCTTGCCGGCGAACCGGCCGGCCTGGGCCCAGCCGGTGTAGGTGTGCTTGATGAGCTCGGCCGCGCGGGAGAAGCTGGCGCCCGCCCATCCGGTCTGCAGCGGCGCGTTCTCCCCGGTGTGTCTGGTGATCACGGCCGACCAGGCGTCCATGATCTGGATCGCTTTGTCGGCGTAGCGGGAGTCCTTGGTGAGATACCACTGCAGGGCGTGCGTGTAGGCCGCCATGGCGTCCGTGCGCTCGTCCGAGCAGCCGTAGTCCGGGTTCGACACCGGGCCGCACTCCACGACGGCGCGTGGCTTGGCCGTATAGGACAGCGAGGCATAGGAGCTGCGGCGCAGGCTGCCCCACGCCGACTTCCACGGCTCGTTCCCGAGGTTGGCCCTGACGAAGTCGAGCTGAGCGCGGCTGACCAGGACACCGGGGTGCTTGAACGCGGCCGCCTGCGCGGCCTGCGGGGCGGATAAGACGGCGGCCACGAGCAGGCCGACGGCAAGAGGACGAGCGAGACGCACGGGGTTCCTTCCAGGGAGAGGACGCCTATTTCGCCAGCCGCCGCCTCGGGTGTCAATTTTTCTGGGCCGTGGACACCGGCCGCTATACCCGCGGCATACCGCCCTTTCCTACGCTCCTTTCCTTGATGGAACTGAGAATCAGGCTCCTCGGGCCTTGGGAGATCGAGGCGGACGGGCAACGGGTACGACTGGCGGGCCGTCGCCGTGTCGCCGTCCTGACGCGGCTGGCGCTGGACGCCGGCCGGCCCGTCACCGCGCGGCAGCTCGTCGCCGACGTCTGGGGGCAGACCTCGACGGCCACGGCCGCCAAGCAGCTCCACATCGTGGTGTCGAAGCTGCGTGACGCGCTCACCCCCGAGATCATCGCGACCGTGCCCGGCGGCTACCTGCTGGACCTGCCCCGCGAACAGGTCGACGCGCACAGCTTCACACTGCTGGCCGGCCAGGCGCGGATGGCGCGCGATCCGGGCACGGCCGACGGGCTGTTCCGGCAGGCGCTCGCCCTGTGGCGCGGGCGCGCCCTGGCCGAGCTGGCCGACCCGTGGGCGCAGATCGAGTCGATGCGCCTGGAGGAGGAACGCCTGGCCGTCTTCGAGGACCACATCGACCTGCGGCTGGCCGCGGGGGACCACCACGCCGTGGTCACCGACCTCGCCTCGCACGTCCAGGCCCACCCTCTGCGGGAGGGGCCGCGCGCCCAGCTCATGCTGGCGCTCTACCGGGCGGCCCGGCCGTCCGAAGCGCTCGCGTCCTACCAGGAGGGCCGCCTGGTCATGGTGGAGGAGCTCGGCCTCGAACCGGGTGCGCGGCTGAGCCGGCTGCAGCGCGCGATTCTCACCAGGGATCCGGCGCTGGAGCTCGCCGCACCGGCGCAGCCCGGCGCGGTCGTCCCCGCCGAGCTGCCCGCCGACACCAGGTCGTTCACCGCCCGGCAGGACGAGGTGGGCTGGCTGCGGGAGGCGTTGCTGCGCGCGGACGTGGCCGTGGTCGACGGGCCCGGCGGCGTGGGCAAGTCGGCGCTCGCCGTCCATGTCGCGCACGCGCTGGCCGGACGGTTCCGCGACGGCGTCATCTACGTCGACCTGAACGGCGCGACGCCTGGGCTGCAGCCCCTGGCCGTGCTCGACGCCCTGGGCCACCTGCTGCGGTCGCTGGGGCTGGACGGCTCTGCCGTACCGGCCGGCCTGGAGGAGGCGATCGCCCGCTACCGGTCGCTCACCGCGGCGAGCAACCTGCTCGTCATCCTCGACAACGCGGTCGGCGCCCACCAGGTGCGGCCGCTCATCCCGGCGGGCGCGGGCTGCCGGACCGTCATCACCAGCCGCGACGCCCTGACCGCGCTCGACAACGCCCGTCACCTGCATCTGGCCGGGCTCGGCGACCGTGACGCCGTCATGCTGCTCGCCAGGATCGCCGGCCCGGGCCGCGTCCAGCGCGAGCCGGAGGCCGCCGCGAAGCTCGCCGGGCTGTGCGATGGCTTCCCCCTGGCCATCAGGGTGGCCGGCGCCCGGCTGGCGGCGCGGCCCGACTGGCGGCTGGCCGACCTCGCCGACCGCCTCGCCGACGCCACCCGGCGCCTGGACACCCTGCAGTACGCCGACCTGGCCGTCCGCGCCAGCATCGCGGTGAGCCACCGGCACCTGCGGGAGGAGCCCAGCGGCCACGACGCCGCGCACATCCTGCCGCTCCTCGGCCTGCTCGACACGCCGACCCACACCCCGGCCGCCACGGCCGCCCTGGCACACTGGCCCGAGGCACGGGCGGAGGCGGCCCTCGAACGGCTCCGCCACGCCCGGCTCCTGGAGTCCGCCGGACGCGGCCGGTATCGCTTCCACGACCTCATCCGCCTGTACGCCAGGGAGCAGGCGGCCGGCAAGCTGCCCGAGCGGGAACGCGCGGCCGCGCTCCGCCGCGGGCTGCACCATTACCTGGCCACGGTCTCCACCGCCACGCGCCGCGTGCATCCCCAGGTCCTGGAGCCGGTCTACGAGGCGGAGCAGCCCGGTCTCGCGCTGGCCGGCGCGCGGGAGGCCGGCGAATGGACCGAGGCCGAACGCGACAACCTCCTCGCCGTGACCCGTCAGGCGGCCGAGACCGCCGACCCGGGCACCGCCATCGGACTGGCGGCGGGGTTGCACATGCCGTTCAACTTCCGCGGCTGGGTCACGCACCTGGCCGACGCCCACCGGACGGCGATCGAGGTGGCCGCGCGCTGCGGGGACTGGGCCGGCCAGGCACAGGAGGAGAGCTACCTGGGCTGGGTCTACCGCGACCAGGGACGCTACGAGGAGGCGATCGACCACCTGGAACGAGCGGTGGTGTGCTGGGACAAGGCCGGCCTGCCGCACCGGAGAATCGGGGCCTTCAACAATCTCGGCATCATCCACACCATGCTGGGGCAGCTCGACCTCGCCCGAGCGAACCTGGCACGCGCCCTGGACCTCGCCGAGGAGCTGGGCGACCACTACGCCCAGGGCGCCATCCTCAACAACCGCGCGCATCTCCTCTACCGGCAGGGCCGGTTCGAGGAGGCCATCGCACAGGCGCGGGTGGCCGTCGCGGAGTGGAGCATGACCTTGTACACGGAGGGGTCGTCCCGCGCGACCCTGGCCCGCGCCTGCATGCATGCCGGACGCCGCGCCGAGGCGGCCGACATCTACCAGGTGGCGCTGACCCTGCTGCGCGACGCCGGATACCGCATCGGCTACGCCGTGACCGCCTGGTGGTCCGGCCAGAACCTGCACGCCCTGGGACGGCACGCCGAGGCCCGGCGGGACTGGCGCGACTGCTTCACGACGCTGCTGGAGACGCATCTCCTGACCCGCGCGGACGTGGCGGAGCTGCTCCAGCAGCCGGTTCCCGACATGCCGGCGCCGATCAGGAACATGCTCTAGCAGGGTGGCCGGGCGTCAGATCCGGTGGCCGGGGGTGAACTCGACCGGCAGCGCCTCCAGACTGCGCATCTGGATGGACGAGCGCCACTCCAGCGTCTCCGGCGGCACCGCCAGCACCACGTCGGGCAGCCGGTCGAGCAGCGTCTCCACCGCGATGTGCGCGATGACCTCGGCGATCTCCGGCGCGGGATGCGGGCAGCCGTGCGCGCCGTACCCGAACGACATGTGCGCGTGGTTGCCCACGGAGCCCTCGTGGAAGTCGGGGCGCACCTTCGGGTCGAGGTTGGCGGCGGCCAGACCGGAGACGAGCAGGTCGCCGGCCCTGATGCGGCGCCCGCCGACCTGGGTGTCCATGATCGGCCATCGTCCGATGGCGATCTGTCCTGGCGCCTCCTTCCACAGCACCTCGTTCAGCGCCTGGCCGACGCTGCGCCGGCCGCCGGACAGGGTCATGGCGAACCGGTCGTCGGTCAGCATGAGCTGGAGGGTGTTGCCGATCCAGGTGGCCGTCGGGTCGTGGCCCGCGGTCATGGTCAGCAACAGGTCCTGGACGAGCTCCTCGTCGGTGAGCCCCGCGGGGTGGGCGAGCAGCCGGGAGGGCAGGTCGGGGCCGGGGTTCTGGCGCTTCAGCGCGAGCAGGCCGGCCATGATGGCCTGCACCCGCTGGTAGGCCTCCATGGCGGCCGGGCCGCCGTTCAGCGTCGTGGCGACCTCGCCGACCAGGGCGCGGGTGTCGGAGTCCGGCAGGCCCAGCATCGAGCCGAGGACGAGCAGCGGGATCGGGTTCGCGTACTGCGCCATCAGGTCCGCCCGGCCCGTGCCGATGAACGTGTTGATCAGCCCTTCGGTGACCCGCTCGCAGTTCGCGCGCAGCTCGAACTGGTCGGCCGCGGCCAGCGCGTCGCTGACCGCGCCCGCCCGGCGTTCGTGGGCCGGGCCCACCTCGAACAGCATCGACGGCTGGTAGCCGACGTACGCCATGAGGGGCCAGTCGGGCGGGATGTTGTCCCACTGGTTCCAGTGGCGGGAGTCCCGGACGAACAGCTTGGGGTTGCTGAGCACGTAGCGCAGCTCGCGGTACCCGAGCACCAGCCAGCCCGGGATGTCGCCCTCCAGCAGGATCGGCACCACGGGCCCGTGCCGGCGCATCTCCTCGAATGCGGCGGCGGGATCCTGGTGGTAGGCCCGGCCGTACATGGGGAAGGCGCCTTCGAACGCGCTCAGGTCCGGCCCGTCCGGCCGCATGGCGAACCAGGAGGTGGCATCGGGGGATTGCGTGAAATCAGTCATGAGGTCACCTAGCGGGCGGAGGACAGAGCATAGAGGTGGTTGACGAGCGTGATCAGCACGGCCTTGCTGGACTCCCGCTGCCGCGCGTCGCACGCGATCAGCGGCACGTCGGGGGAGAGGTCGAGCGCGTCGCGTATCTGGTCGAGGGAGTGCGTGGTCTCGCCGAACCGGTTGTGGGCCACGATGAACGGCATCTGGTGGTGTTCGAGCCGGTCGATGGCGTACCAGGAGTCGGCCAGGCGCCGCGTGTCCACCATGACGACGGCGCCGAGCGTCCCGGTGAACAGGCGGTCCCACAGGAACCAGAACCGTTCCTGACCCGGCGCCCCGAACAGGTAGAGCACCATCTCCGCGTTCAGGGTGATCCGCCCGAAGTCGAAGGCCACCGTGGTGGTGGACTTCCGCTCCACGCCGCGCGCGTCGTCGATCCCCTCGCTCGCCTGGGTCAGCGTCTCTTCGGTGCTCAGCGGGCGGATCTCGCTGACCGACCGGACCATGGTCGTCTTCCCCACGCCGAACCCGCCGACGATCACGATCTTGAGTCCGGTGGTCGCCGAACTCGCCAGTGGAGTCCGCGCGCCCGGTTCAGAGATTTTCGAGTCCAACGAGCACCTGTCTGAGAACGTCGGGATCGGGCAGACGCGACTCGGCCGGTGCCGGACGCGGGTTCCTGGCGGTGATGCGCCCCATGTCGAGCAGGTCGCAGAGCAGTATGCGCACCACGCTGACCGGCAGCCGCAGCTCGGACGCGACCTCCACGACCGCCATCGGGCTCGTGCAGAGCCGCAGGATCCGGACATGCTCGGACTGCATGCCCGGAGTGGGGTCGCACTCGCTCACGATGAGCGTGACCACGTCGAGGCCGTCGCCGGCCACGCTGCTGCGCCCGCCGGTCACCGTGTAGAGGCGGTCCGGGTTCTCGTCCTCCAGGCGCGGCGCCATCAGGGCCGGCTGCTCGTCTGCGGCGCACGAGGTGGCGCGGTCAGGTGTTCGCCGATCTGCTCCACCAGCTCGTTCATGTTGTGGCCGATGACGCCCGGGTCGGCGTCGTCACCGGCCACCACGGCGAGGTGCGCGCCCTCTCCCGCCTCCACGATGAACAGCAGCCCGCCGTGGAACTCGGTCATGGACTGACGCAGGCCGCCCGTGCCGTCGCCGAACTCGATGGAGGCGCCGTACGACAGGCTCTGGATCCCCGAGGCGATCGCGGCGAGCTGGTCGGCGCGGTCCACGGACAACGCGGCGGTGTGGGAGAGCCGCAGCCCGTCTCGCGACAGCACCACGGCGTACCTGGCCTGCGGAGTCCTCTCCAGGAGGTTCTCGAGCAGCCAGGCGAGTTCCTGGTCCGATGTTCTCATCGAGTCTCTTCCTCACCCATCTGTCGTGCCTTGCTCGCCTGGTGGAAGGCGCTGAACTTGCTTCCGGTGTCCGAAGGCGTCCGCGTGGGCCGCGGCTCCTGCCCGGCCGCCGGCCTGGGCGGCGTCTGCGCGGACGAGGCGGCCGCGAACGTCTGCCCGCGGCGGCGGCGCGGCAGGCCGTGCAGCTCGTCGTCCGCCTCGGGGGTCACCTGCGCGGGGATCTCCTGCCTGGCCGGGGCCTGCCTGGGCGGCTGCACCGGCTGCGGCGCCGGGATGTGCTGGCTGATGAGCTGCTGCGGGATCATGACCACCACGCCGGTGCCGCCGCGGGAGGACGGGCGGAAGGAGATGGTGAGCCCGTGCTTGCGGGCCAGGCAGCCGACGACCGCCAGGCCGAGCCGGGAACCGGACAGCGTGGTGAAGTCCAGCGGCTCGGCGGATACGGCCCGTTCGGCCCGGGCCAGCGCGGCCGGGCTCATCACCAGGCCGCAGTCCTCGATCGTGATCACGACCCCCGCGGTGACCTCCTCCACGTACACGTGGACCTCTTCGGTGGGCGGGGAGAAGCTGGTGGCGTTGTCCATCAGCTCGGCGAGTGCGTGCATGACGCCCTCCGCCGCGTGCCCCGCGATCGCGAAAGTGCTGGTGGAGTGGACCCGGACCCGCTGGTACGCGCTGATCCGGCCGACCGCCCCGCGCAGGATGCTCTCCATCACGATCGGCTTGGTCCAGCGCCGTCCCGAGCGCGCCCCGGTCAGTACGGCGATGCTGTCGGCGAGCCGCCCGGCCTGGGCGGTCGTGTGGTCCAGCTTCAGCAGGTCGCCGAGGGTGATCTGGTCGTGCCGGTCCTCCATCTCCCGCAGGTCGGCCAGCATGCTCGTGGCCAGGGCCTGTACCCGGCCGGCGGCGCTGGCGCAGGCGGAGGTCGTGGCGGCGCGGATGCGCCCTTCCCTGCTGACCTCGCTGACGAAGGAGTACAGGACCTGCTGCTGGGCCTTGCTTGCCGGCCGGGGGACCTTCGTGAGGACCGACTCCGCCGACACCCCCTTGCGGACGAGCTGAACCGTTCCCGGGATCACCTCGCCGGCCAGCCTGGTGAGCTCGGCGTCGCCGACGGCGAGCCGGCCCCGCAACTGCCGGATCTGCTGCCTGCTCGACGCCGCGAACGTGATCGCACCGCACACCAGGACGGCCGCGCCGCCGAGGGCCCAGGCCAGGAAGATCTGCGCGGAGATCGGGGCGGTGAGTACGGCCGTCAGCGCCGCGACCCCCGTGATGACGGCTGTGGCCGCCAGGACGACCAGGGGTTCGCCCAGCCGCGGGTGTGCCGCGCGATGGCGAGTACGTACCGGTGCTGACATCTTGAGTTCCTCGTCGGCGAGTAGATCACGGTCACCGCGAACGCGACGGGGCCGGACGCGTAGCGACGGACCTGTTCCGCCCGACCTCCATGATCGCGGGGCGAGTAACACCGGATCTTACGATATTTCACTGCCTGTGGTCAGTAGGTTGCACACAATCTCGACATATTGATCATCTCCCAGTACGGTGCCACTTTCTGTCCTTAGGCAATCTTGGGAGTCGCTCTCACATGGCTGGTTCTCTCCTTGACGGCAGAGCGGCGCTGATCACGGGCGCGGCGTCGGGCATCGGAGCCGCGACGGCGCTGGTCTTCGCCCGGCACGGAGCCAAGGTCGTGGTCGCCGACATCAACGAGGAAGGCGGCCGGCGCACGGTCGCCGAGGTGGAGGCCGCGGGCGGAGAGGCCGCGTTCGTGTGGGCGGACGTACGGCGGGCCGACGCCGTCAGGGACATGGTCGCCTTCACCGTGGACCGGTTCGGCCGCCTGGACTGCGCGGTCAACAACGCCGGCGTGGACACCGCGGGCGACGGCCGCTTCCACGAGGTCAGCGAGGAGTCCTGGGACGCCTCGTTCGAGGTCAACCTCAAGGGCGTCTGGTGGTGCATGAAGTACGAGCTCGCCCAGATGCTGGAGCAGGGCTCGGGCTCGATCGTCAACGTGGCCTCGGTGGCCGGGCTGGTCGGCATCGAGGCGCCGCTCGTCTCGCCGTACATCGCCGCCAAGCACGGCGTGGTCGGCCTGACCAAGGCGGCCGCCCTGGAGTACGCCACCTCGGGAATCCGGGTGAACGCCGTGTGCCCGGGCGCGGTGCGCACGCAGATGGTGGACGACCTCATCGCGCAGGGCATCATGACGCTGGAGCAGACGGCGGCCTACCACCCGCTCGGGCGGTACGCCAACCCGCCGGAGATCGGCGAGGCGATCGCCTGGCTCAGCTCGGACTCCGCGTCCTTCGTCACCGGCCTGCCGATGGCGGTGGACGGCGCCATGACGGCCCGCTGACAGAGAGGGGCCGCGCGGCCCGGCAGGACGACGCGCGGGTCCGTGTACGCGGATTCGCGTAGTCGGGATGTCGCCCCAGGGCTGATGCCAGGACGCCCATCGCGACGCAGGATGAGCAGGCCGTGAACCCCGGCGATGCGCCCCGCGTCGCGACGTCCTGCCCTGCGAGGAACCCATGACCAACCACCGAGGCGGACCGGCCAGAGCCCGCCGGGCCTGGCTGCTGCTGATCCTCGCGACCGTGTTCGGCGCCGTGCTCGTCAGCCCCTACCTGCTGTTCGACATCGACGACAGCCGGCTCGACGTAGGCGGCGGGGCGCACTACTACCTGCTCGTCGCGCACGTCTTCACGGCGCTGGTCGCGCTCGTGCTCGGCCCGCTCCAATTCGTCCCCTCGATCCGGGCGCGCAGGCGGGCGCACCGGGCCATCGGCCGGTCCTACCTCCTGGCCGGGGTGCTGCCCGCCGCGCTGACCGGGATACCGGTGGCGTTGCTCTCCGGACGCCTCATCACCCAGGTCGGGCTGGTGATCCCCGCCGTCCTGTGGCTCGTCACCGGCTGGCTCGCCGTCCGGGCCGCCCGGCGCCGCGACTTCGCCCGGCACCGGGAATGGATGATGCGCAACTACGCGCTCACCTTCCTCGCCGTCAGCTCCCGCATCCTGGTGCCGCTGATCCTGCTGGCCCAGATCCCGTTCAGCGACACGGTGAACGCGGGCTCGATCGCCGCAAGCGCACAGGACACGATCCCGATCGGGCAGGCACTCGGGTGGGTCGTCAATCTCGTCGTGGTGGAGATCATGATCAGACGATCCACGAGGACGCCTCTCGTCCGATGACCTCCGCGCCCCCGGAGGCTTGTATACCCGGGACATACCGCGAGGCAGCAGACTGCCGGGCGGAGGCGAACGTGGAGTTCAAAATGCTGGGGCCGCTGGACGTGACCGGCTCAGGGAAGAAGATCACGATCGGGGCGGCCAAGCAGCAGGCGATTCTGGCCGTGCTGCTCTTACGGCCTGCCCAGGTGGTCACCATCGATCACCTCATGGCCGAGCTGTGGGGC
Organism: Nonomuraea rosea; assembly: GCF_039539705.1. Lineage (NCBI taxonomy): Bacteria > Bacillati > Actinomycetota > Actinomycetes > Streptosporangiales > Streptosporangiaceae > Nonomuraea > Nonomuraea rosea. The sequence goes on from NZ_BAABDQ010000002.1 coordinate 595,643, forward strand.
GAAGAGTCCCCCGCCACGGCGAAGACGAGCCTGCAGACCTACGTCTACCGCCTGCGGCGCGCCCTGGCGCCGCTGGAGGTGTGCCTGGAGACCTGCGGCGCGGGTTACCGGCTCACCGTTCCCGACGAGGCCGTGGATCTCCGGGTGTTCGAGTCATCCGTCGCGGAGGTGAGCTCGGCCCTGGCCCAGGGGCGCTTCCCGGCGGCGGCCGGGAGGCTGCGGGACGCGCTGTCGATGTGGCGCGGGCCGCTGCTGGCCGGGGTGGAGACCGAGTCGGTCCGCCTGGAACGCCAGCGGCTGGACGAGGTACGCCTCAACGCGCAGGAGCTGTGCCTGGAGGCGGAGCTCGGCCTCGGCCTGCACTGCCAGGCGCTGCCCGACCTGCGGAGACTGGTGGACGCCCACCCGTTCAGGGAAAGCCTCTGGGCGAAGCTGATGACCGCTCTGGCCGCCTCCGGCCGCCGCGCCGAGGCCCTCGCCGCCTACCGCCGGGTCCACGGCATCCTGACCGCGGAGCTGGGCATCGAGCCCGACGGCGACCTGCGGCGGCTGCACGAGCGGATCCTGTGCGGATCCCGCATGTGAGGGCCGACCGACGCGACCGCGGCGGCGATGATCCAGATCATGAGGCTGCGGCCGCGTGGTCCTGGTATCCGGTGGCCTGCATACGGAACAACCGGGCGTAACCGCCGTCCAGCGCCATGAGCTGGCCGTGGGTGCCGGCCTCGGCGATCACTCCGCCGCTCAGCACGATGATCAGGTCCGCGTCGCGGACGGTGTTGAGCCGATGGGAGATGAGCAGGCTGGTACGGCCGTCGCGCTGCCCGCGGGTGCGGGCGTGCATGTCGGCTTCGGCCTCCGGATCGAGGCCGGCGCTGGGCTCGTCGAGGATCACCAGGTCCCGGTGGCCGCGGAACATCGACCGGGCCAGAGCCGTACGCTGCCACTGCCCGCCGGACAGCACGACCCCGGTCGACGGGTCGGTCTTGTCCTCCTCGCTGAGGAACATGCGCGTGAGCAACGTGTCGTAGCCCTGCGGAAGGCCGCTCAGCACCCCTTCGATCCCGGCCTGGTCGGCGGCCCTGCGGATCCTGCCCAGGTCGTCGCGCGCCGCGGTGAAGCCGATGGCCACGTTGTCGCGGGCGGACATGTCGTACTGCATGTGGTCCTGGAAGACCCCGGTGATCCGGTGCCGCAGCTCGTCGGGGTGGACGTCGCGGATGTCCACCCCGTCCCAGGAGATCGAGCCGTGCTGCGGGTCGTAGAACCGGCACAGCAGTTTCACCAGCGTGCTCTTGCCCGCGCCGTTGAGACCGACGACGGCCACGTCCGCCCCGGCCGGGACGAAGAGGTTCAGCCCGCGCAGGATCCACGGGTGATCGTCGCTGTAGCGGAACCAGACGTCGCTGAACCGGATGCCGTGCTGCAGCCGCGGCATGGGGCTCGGCTCCGCGGGGATCGGCAGGTCGGGACCGGCACGCGTGACCGCGACGTAGTGATCGAACATGAGCAGGTTCTGGTGCAGGCCCGCGATGCCGGCGATCAGGCCGCTGAGGCCGCCCTGCACCGCCGCGATCGCGGCGATCAGCAGCGAGATGTCCCCGACGGTCATCGCGCCGGACCCGGCCCCGACCACCGCCCAGATCAGCCCGCCGCCCGCCACGACGGCGCCCATCAGGGACAACGCGCCCTCGGCTGACAGCTCTTTGAGATCCATCCGCCGGTGGGCCGCATTGGCGGAGCGCAGCTCCGTCATCATCCTGGTGTGCAGGAAACGCCCGGCGTTGAAGAGCCGGATCTCCTTGGCCGCCTCGACCGAGGCCAGCAGCTCGCCGAAGAAGATCTGGCGGCGCTCGGCCGGGCCGATGTCCCACATCATCGACGCCCTGCGGTGGGAGAGCCGTAACTGCGCCACGAGCGCGGGGGCCCCGGCGGCGAGCACGACCCCGGTGAGGACCGGGCTGATCACCGCCAGCGAGCCGATCATCCCGATCAGGGTGACGGCCGACCGCGCGGTGCCGAGGATCCCGGTGACGATGCCCTGGCCCATCGACAGGCTCTGTTGCGCCAGCCGCAGCCGATCGTGGAAGGCGGGGTCCTCGAACCTGCGTAACCCGGCGAACCGCAGCGTCGCGGTGAAGAGCTGGTCGGTGGTCCTGGTGGTGAAGGCCCGGCCCATCTGGGACCCGAGGAACAGGCTGACGTGCGGCAGCACGGCGAGGGCCAGTCCCGTCGCGGCCAGCCCGATCGCCAGGCTCGTGAGGCTGGCCGCCGAGCCCTGGCCCGTCAGCCCGTCCACGAGCAGCTTGGTCAGCCAGGTGGCCGCGATCGGCACGACCGCCTCGATGAGCATGATCAGCGCGTACCCGCCGGTGAGACCTGGCGCGGTGCGGAAGGCGATCCCCACGGCCGTACGCGCGGAGGTGATCATCTGCTGGTCGGAAGCGGGTCGGGAAGATCGTGGCTCAGCACGGTGCGGTCGGGGCCCAGCACGTACACGGTGGGGAAGCCGTCGGCCTTGAGAGCCCGCTGCAGCGGGCCCGACGGCTCCTCCACCACCACGCGGGCCACCTCCCGCAGGCGCGCCACGTCGTCGCCGGCCTCCTCGGCGGTGTCGCTGACGACGACCGCGAGCGCGTCACCGGGATCCAGCCGGGCACGTTCGATGAACTGCGGGAGGAGCTCCTGGCAGGGCGGGCACGTCGGGGAGAAGAACCCGATGAGCGCGTGCCCGCTCAGCAGGTCCTGACTGATCGGCTCGCCGTCGACGGTCGTGGCCGCGAAAGACGGCAGGCTCGCACCGATCGGCAGGCCGTCCGAGATCGTCAATGGGGCGCTCTGCCGGGTGGCCATCTTGCGGAGCCGCCGGATGACGCCCAGGAGGAGCAGCATGTTCAGCACCGTGAGAACGGCGAGCACGGCGACGGCCGCGATCAGGTAAGTCACGAGCGACCATGATTCGCCGGTGCCCTAGCCGCTTGTTAGCGCGCCGCTAGCGCCCGGTCCGCCCGATGACGGCGGCGGTGTCGAGCACGGCTTTGAGCGACGCTTCGAGGATGTCCACGCCGGTGTGCAGCTCGTCGTCGGCGATCGTGAGCGGCGGGGCGATGCGGAAGATGCCTCCCATGCCGGGGAGCTGGACGATGTTCATGTGCAGACCTCGTTCGAGACAGGCCGAGGTGACCGCGTGGCCCAGCGCGTCGGCGGGCGCCTTGCTCTTCTTGTCCGTCACGAGCTCGACCCCTTGGAGCAGGCCGCGGCCGCGGACGTCCCCGACGACCTCGTACCTGTCGCGCAGCGCCAGCAGCCGGTCGGCGAGCTGGGCGCCCAGCCGGGCGGCGCGCTTGACGAGGCCTTCGCGCTCGATGACGTCGAGGACCGTCAGCGCGACGGCGGCCGCCAGCGGGTCGGAGACGTGCGTGGTGTAGAAGAGGAACCCCCGGTCGTGGCAGACCTGCTCGATCTCGGCGGTCGTGACGACGGCCGCCACCGGCAACCCGGCGCCGAGCGTCTTCGACAACGTCAGGATGTCCGGGGTGACCCCGTCGCGGTCGAACGCGTACATGGTCCCGGTGCGGCCGAGGCCGGTCTGCGCCTCGTCGAGGATGAGCAGCATCCCGCGCTCGACGCACATCTCCTTGAGGCGGCGCAGATACCCGGGCGGCAGGTCGATGATCCCGCCCGAGGACAGGATGGGCTCGACGAGGCAGGCGGCGAGACTCCCGGCGGACTGCTGATCGACCAGGGCGAAGCCGAAGTCGAGCTCGGCCTCCCAGTCGTGTGACCCGTCGGAGGAGCGGAACGGCGAGCGGTAGGCGTTCGGCGCGGGCAGCGCGAGGTTCCCCGGCACCGGCGGGCCGTAGCCGCGCCGCCCGGCCGAGAAGGTCGCGGAGGCCGCCCCTTGGGTCATGCCGTGCCACGAGCGGTCGAAGGAGACGATCTCGTAGCGGCCGGTGGCGAGCTTGGCCATCTTGATCGCGGCCTCGTTCGCCTCGGCCCCGGTGGTGAGCAGCAGCATCTTGCCCAGCTCGGGCGGGAGGGTCGCGGTGAGCCGGTCGGCGAGCTCCAGCAGCGGAGCGCTGAGCATGCCGCTGTAGAGGTGGTCCAGGGACGCGACCGCGGCCGAGACCGTGGCCACGATGTCCGGGTGCGCATGGCCGAGGATGGCACTCATCTGCCCCGAGGTGAAGTCGAGGATCGGCGTGCCCTGGCGATCGAAGACATGCGCGCCGGAGGCGCGTTCGATCACCCGCGGGGTGAAGCCGACTCCGTAGCGGATCAGGAGCCGGTCCGCCTCGTCCCAGAACGTGGTGTCCATCGCCAACCCTTTCTGAACGTCCTTTGATGCCATCTTCGATCGCGGCATTCGTCGTAACAAGCAAACAAATACGGCTGACCGTTCGGCATTGCCTTACTGTTGGCGCCATGCTCAACCCGCGACGTCTCGCGATCCTGCGCGCGGTCCTGGCCGCCGGGTCGATCAACAAGGCGGCACGAAACCTCAGCTACGCGCCCGCGACGATCAGTCAGCACATGAGTGCTCTGGCGAAGGAGACCGGGCTGATCCTGTTCGAGAAGCAGGGCCGCGGCATCGGCCCCACCGATGCCGCACGGCATCTGGCCGATCAGGCCGCGCCGCTCCTCGCCGACTTCGGCCGCCTCGAACGCGTCGTCGCGGACCTCCGGGGCGGTCAGGCGCAGCATCTGGCGATCGCCTGCTTCGCCTCCGCGGCCGAGCGGTGGATACCCGAGGTCGTGCGGACCGTTCGGCGGCACCAGCCGAACCTGACCGTCGAGATCAGCCTCAACGAGCCCGTCGACGGGCGGGGCCGCCGGCAACCGGACCTCGACCTCAGGACCGAGCCCGTCAACGGCGCCGACGTGCACCTCGACGGCTACCAGCGGCACGAGCTCATCGTCGAGGAGCTCGTCGCCGTCCTCCCCGTCGCGCACCCGCTCGCCGGCGCCGGCGAGCTCACTCTCCGGGACCTCGAACCCGAACCCTGGATCGATCACGACATCTACGACAGCCCGATCGGGCAGATCATCGTGACCGCCTGCCGGGCCGCCGGATTCACGCCGCGTCATGCGGCCCGCCTGGACGATCACCGGGCGGCGTTGCGGCTGGTGGCGTCGGGCATCGGGGTCACCGTCCTGCCGCGCCTGGCCGTCGCGGAGCTCCCCGGCGGACTCGTCGTCAAGCCCCTGGTCCGTCCCGCCGTCCTGCGGCGCATCGTCGTCCACTCCCGCCAGGACCGGCGCCGCGGCGACCTCATCGCCCGCGCGGTGGCGCAGCTGCACGACAGCGCCCGCGAGAGCGCGTAGCGGATCCGGCCTTGCAGAAAGCCGGGGTGGCGGCAATGGCTGCCGCCACCCCGGCCGCCGACGGCTGCCACCACCCCGACCGGCGACGGCTGCCGTCACCCCGGTCGGTGCGAGCCGCGTTCAGCGGGGGTCGCTGCGTCCTTCGAGGCGGCCGATCGCCTGGGTTCCGGCGTTGCCACGCAGGCCGGCGGCGTAGTGCCAGCCGTCCAGCGCACCCGGCCGGGTGAAGTCGATCCGGCCCTGGGTCGTGTTCGTCATGACCTGGGACCAGCCCCAGCCGTGCCCGTGGTCGATCCAGACGCTGATCGCGTTGCCGTCGAGCACGAACGCCCAGCGATCACCGGGCTCCAGAGGGGCCGTGGCACAGCAGGCGCTGGTGAGCTTGCCGTCGATCCTGATGTCGATGCCGTGCTGACCCTTGATCCCGGTCCAGGCCAGGACGTAGTTGCGCGCGTCCTTGACCAGCCCGTTGAACATCGCGTCCTGCCCCTTCCCGGTGCCGGCCCACTTGCCGTGGTCGACGATCACCGCCGCCCGGGAGCTCGCCGGCCCGGAGCCGTGGGCGACCAGCCCGAAGTAGGCGCCCGGCCCGGTCGCCTGCAGGCTGCCCGCGCCGAAGGCCAGCTGCGGCAACGCCTCGTCCGCCGACGGCCGGTGGACCGAGTAGCCGGCGCTGGAGTCGGTGTCGAAGGTGTCGTCCACCCCGGCCTCGGGGTAGGCCGTGGGGTCGAACGCCACCGTCACGGTGCTGATCGCCTGGATCGCGTGGCCGTCCCAGCTCGCGGTGGCGGTGAAGCTCGCGGTCTGGCCGGTCCGGACGGCCGATTCGGACCGTACGGTGAACGCGAGGTGGCGGGCCTCGCCGGGCCGCAGGGAGCCGATCACGCCCGGCTCGGCGGCGGTCGCGGTCCAGCCCGTCGGGGCCGCCAGCCGTACCTGGATATTTCTCGCCGTTTTCGCGGTGTCGTTGACGACCGAGACAATCGTCGTCCCGGCGCCGTTCGCGGGGGAGATCGCGGCCGGAGCCTGGTACACCGAGAGGCGGGAGTCGACGGCCTGGAAGCGCGGACGTTCGTCGGGCACGGAGACCCGGCCGCCGACCAGCGCGGGCGGTGTGCCGTGGCGGCCCGAGCGGGTGCCGAAGATCGACAGCCCGCCGCCGTCGGAGGCGAAGCGCAGCGTGACGGTGTCCGCGCCGCCGAGCTGTTTCGCGCTGATCGGGAGGCCGACGCGGTAGCCGTAGCGGTTGCCGAAGTCGCCTGCGAGGGAGCCGCGTGACCGGCCGGCCAGCGCCGTCGGGCCGTGGGGATCGTCGGGCAGCTCGACCGCCGGCAGCGGGCTGCCGTTGACGGACACGGTGAGGCGGGCGGGGTAGCGGCGCGCGGTGGTCACGTTGTTGGGGTCGTACCAGCCCCTTGCCTGGGCGGTGGCGACCTCCGCGACCAGGGTCGCGGAGGTCGCCCGGCCCGTGCGGACCTCCTCCGGCACCTGGACCTCGTACTCGAAGTAGCCACGGCCCTGGCCGGTGACCCAGTCGGAGCCGCCGGTGCTCCGGGCCTGAGCCCCGCCCGTCCACGCCTGCGCGGTCACGTCGCCGGGGGAGAAGCCGGCTTCGCCGTCCGGGGCCGGGGTGTCGAAGGTGAGGTAGCTCTCGGCGGCGGTCCTGCCGCCGGCCTCGACCCAGATCCACAGGTACCCGGCCCGCAGACCGGCGGGTGCGATGACCGACACGGTGCCGGCGTCGGTGACGGTGTACCGGGACGGGCTGACCGGCCGCGCGCCGCCGCCGCCGGCGTCGGCGACCCAGCGGCCCTGGTCGTCGTACCCGCCGATCTTCCACCGGAGCGTGGCCCCGGAGAGGTCGGCGTCGCTGAAGTGGCTGATCCTGACCGGGACCTCGATCGTGGCTCCGCGGCCGACGGTGCGCGCCGACGTGCCCATGAGGGAGACCGCGTCGTCACCCTGGAACAGGTCGATGCCGCGGGGCTTGCCGCGATGGTCCACGAACTCCGGCTCGTTCGGCTGCCGGTCGAAGGTGACCGGGCTCTGGACCTCCTGCTCGGTCTCGGCCAGCTGCACGCCGACATAGCCGTTGAGCTTGGGATAGGCGCGGAAGAGGCTCGCCGTGTGCGGGAACTGCCCGGACCTGATGGCGAACTCGGAGTTCAGCCAGGGTTGCCCGCTCTGGGCGCCGTCGTTGAAGTTCCACGTGGAACCCGGCTTGACCTGGGCGGCGAACCCGTCCAGGAGCTTCTTCCACTCGTCATAGGCGGCCAGGTAGTAGTGGAAGTCGTTGAGGTCGGTCTGGTCGCCGAGGTGGCCGTTCTGGCAGCAGGCGGAGTTGTCGACGATCAACCTGGTCGGGTCGGTGTCGCGCGCGAGCTTGACCATCCTGCGTACGTACGGGAACGCCTCCGCCGGGATCGGCTGCTGCCACGGCTCCTCGCTGATGCCCCAGGACTCGTTGAACATCGTCCAGATCACGATCGACGGATGATTGTGATCACGCTGGAGCGTGGTGCGCAGCAGCCCCTCGAAGAGCCGCTCCGCCTCCTGGCCGAGGGAGTGCCAGCCCGCGTTGGGCAGGTCGTACCAGATCATCAGCCCGAGCTTGTCCGCCCAGTGGTAGTAGGCCGGCTCGTTGACCTTGAGATGGTTCCTGATCACGTTATACCCGAGCTGCTTGGCGTTCTTCAGGTCGAGCAGGATCGAGCCGCGGCCGGGTTCGGCCTCGGTCCCGGTGCGCAGGTCGGGGCCCGCGGTGACCCCCGTGTAGGTGTACAGGCCCCACGGGTTGTAGCCCTGGTCGAGGACGCCGCGCAGGTAGACCGGCCGGTTGTTGAGATTGACGTACTGGTATTCGTCCTGGTGGCCGGGAGCCCACTTGCGCTCGATCGTGCGCATCCCGAAGGTGGTCCTGATGCCGTCGTCGCGGCCCAGCAGGATGTCGGCGGTGTACAGGGCCGGGTCGTCCGGCTCCCACAGGCGCGGGCGCTCGATCGGGATCCGCGCCGTGCCCCGGCCGCCGGTCAGGGGCACGTCGGCGGTGCCGACGACCTTCCCGCCGGGGTCCTTCACCCTCACGGTGGCGGTCGTCGCGCCGTCCGCGGCGACGTCGATCTTCGCCGCCGCCGTGGACGGGGTGCGCGCGTCCCCCTCGAAGGTCAGCTCGGGGGTCACCTGCGTCTGGGTGAGCCGGGCGCCGGCGTACGGCTCGATCCACACCGACTGCCAGATGCCGCCGACGTCGGTGAACCAGCCGGTGTCCGCGCCGTTGGGCACGCCCGTCTGCTTGCCCATCGGGTACGGGGAGCCGGGCGTCGTCGGCGGCGCGACCACCCGGATCGTCACCGTGTGGGCAGAGCCGGGAGCCAGCGCGCCCAGCCCGGCGCTGATCTCGGTGTAGCCGTCCCCGGAGTAGGGCAGCACCGGCTTGCCGTCGAGCCAGACCGCCGCGCCCCAGTCGGCGGCCCCGATCCGGAGCCGCGCCTGACCGGCGAAGTCCTTCGGGACGGTGAAGGAGCGCCGGTACCAGACCGTGCCGCGATACCCGGAGTAGGCGCTGCGGAAGATCTCCTTGGTCGCCAGCTCCTCCTCGCCCCAGGCGGCCAGCGACTGGTAGCCGAACGGCACCCGGATCGCCTTGCCGAACCGGTGAAGGGGGTCGAACCACCGCTCGCGCTCCCCGGCGTCGCCCGGGTCGAAGTCGAACGACCAGGTGCCGTTCAGTGACATCCAGGCGCCGCCGGTGAACGGGCGCCGATCGGCGTCCGGACGCGGATACTCCGCCCGCGCCGGATCGGTGTCCCGGTCGAGCTTGAGGGTGAGCGACGTTCCCGTGGTCGCCGACGCGAAGGCGTACCCCTCCTTGGCCGCGATCACGAGGGCGCTGCTGTCCGGCACGCCGGTCAGGACGAAGGCGCCGTTCTTCGCGGTCGTGGCGGAGACCTCGGTCCGCGAGGCGTGCACGCCGGCCCCCTCGATCGGTGCGCCGCTGCGGGCGTCCACCACCCGGCCCCGGACCTCGATCGTCTTCGCCGGGGCGGGACCCGCGAGAGCCGGGTCCGCGAGGGCCGGGGCGGACAGCAGCGCCCCGGCGGTGATCAACGCGATGGCGAACGCGCGACGCTGCCTGTCCCCGGCTAACATCAGTCCACCGCCGAGCCGGGTGAGGACTGCTCGATGGCGGCCGGACGCTGTTGCGCCGCGCGGATCCGCGAGACGTCCAGCTTGTCCGTGCGGTCGAAGCGATAGATGCCGTTCTGCTCCTGGAAGACGTCGGTGAGCTGGGTGTAGCAGTAGCCGAACATCCGGGGGTCGTCCAGCAGGACCCCGACCAGCCCGGCGAAGCGCTCCTGCAGCTCCTCCTCCGTCTCCGGACGTTCGCCGTAGCCCCAGGAGCTCTCCCCGGGACGCGCGTCCGGGTTCCACCAGATGCCGCCGAACTCGCTGCAGAAGTACGGCTGCCCGCGATAGGGCACCGACCATTCCGTGCCGCCGGGATCGGCGTTGACGAAGGGCGTCCCGTCGGCCAGGCCCGCCATCAGCTTGCCGAACGCCTCGGGATCCTGCTCGTAGCAGTGCGAGTCGTAGACGTCGGCGCCGGGGACCCGGTGCGCGTAGCCGGAGGCGTCGACCACCGGGCGGGTCGGGTCGGCCGCCTTCGTGGCCAGGTACATGCCCCAGGTGACGTCGTCGAGTACGGTGATCTGGTCGTGCAGCCGTTGCCAGGTCTCGTTGAGCGGGCACCAGCCGACGATGGACGGGTGGGAGTAGTCGCGCTCGACCGCTTCCAGCCACTGGGTCACGAACGTCGCGGTCGGCTGCTGGTTGTGCCCGGCCGGCCCGCCGACGTTGGCTCCCCAGTCCCCGAACTCGCCCCACACCAGGAAACCCGCCTGGTCGGCGTGGTACAGGTACCGCTCCTCGAACACCTTCTGGTGCAGCCGGGCGCCGTTGAACCCCGCCGCCATGGCCAGCTCGATGTCGTGGCGCAGGGCCTCGTCCGTGGGCGCGGTCATCAGGCCGTCGGGATAGTAGCCCTGGTCGAGCACGAGCCGCTGGAAGCACACCTCGCCGTTGAGCAGGATGGCGGGCCCGTCGATGGCGAGCGAGCGGAGCCCGGCGTAGCTCGTGGCGGTGTCGACCACGGCGCCGCCGCCGTCGAGCAGGTCGATGCGCAGGTCGTAGAGGTGCGGGTCCTCGGGGGACCAGAGACGTACCCGGTCCTCCGGGAGCGGCAGCCACACGTCGGCGGCGAGGTCGAGGTCGGCGCGGGCGTCCGTCCGCGTGACGACGCCGGCCTGGTCCGAGACCGTCACCCGGACCCGGTGCCCGGCGCGGTTGGCCGACACCGGCACGGTGACCCGCAACGCGGACGCCGCGACGTTCGGCGTGATCCGCGGCCGGCCGAGGTGCGTGTCGGGCACGGGCTCGCACCACACCGTCTGCCAGATGCCGGTGGTGCGTCCGTAGAGAGCGCCGGTGCCGTGGAAGGCGGTCGCCTGCTTGCCCCGCGCCTGGGGACCGCCGCGGGGGTCGCGGGCGCGTACGACCACGGTGTACGCGTGCGCCGGGTCCGCGCCGGCTGTCAGATCGACGGTGAACGGGGTGAACCCGCCCCGGTGCCGGCCGGCCTCGGCGCCGTCCACCCACACCGTGGTGTCGTGGTCCACCGCCTGGAAGTGCAGCAGCACCCGCTGCCCGGCCCAGTCCGCCGGCACCCGCACGGTACGGCGGTACCAGACGGCCGGATGGTAGTCCGGGTCGCCGATGCCGGACAGCGCGGACTCCGGGCAGAACGGCACGACGATCTCGCCGGTCAGGTCCCGGTCGAGCAAGCCGCGCTCCAGCCCGGAATCGCCGGGATCCCGCTCGAACTGCCAGGCTCCGTTCAGGCACTCCCACGCGGTCCTGACGAACTGCGGACGCGGGTACTCAGGACGGGGGACAGCCGTGGTCTCAGCCACAATGCTCACTTTCTCAAAGGGGGACGTGCTCGTAGGGACAAGGCGGTCAGGACTTGACGGCGCCGGCGATGCCCTCGACGAAATACCGCTGCAGGGCGACGAACAGCACGACGACCGGCAGCAGCGAGATCGTCGCCGCGGCGGCCATGCCGGCCCAGTCGGTGCCGTTCTCACCGATGAACGCCAGCATTCCGACGCTGACGGTGCGCAGATCGGGCCGGGAGAACGTGAACACCAGCGGCAGGAAGAACGCGTTCCAGGTGGACAGGAAGGTCAGCACGGTGACCGTGGCCGTCACCGGCTTGGCCAGCGGCAGCATGATGCGGAAGAAGACGGTCCCGAATCCGGCGCCGTCGATGAGGGCGCTCTCGGTCAGTTCCTTGGGTATGCCGCGGAAATATCCGACGTAGAGCAGGATCGCCGCCACGTTCGCGGCGCCCGACAGCGCCAGGATCATGCCGGTCAGCGAGTTCAGCAGGCCGAGCCGCTGGGAGAGGTCGATCACCGGGATGATGGTGTATCCGGCCGGGACGAACAGGGTGGCCACCAGGACGCCCATGATGATGCGGCGCCCGCGGAAGTCGTGGCGGGCGAGGACGTAGCCGGCCATGGCGCACCGGACGACGACCACCACCACCGTGCAGACCGTGACGATCACGGTGTTGAGCAGGTATTTGCCGAACTGCGCATCGACCCACGCGCGCTCGTAGTTCGCCCACGCCGGGTCGGCGGGCAGCAGGTCGAGCCCCTTGGTGAACACCTCGGCCGACGTCTTCAGCGACGCGGACACCATCCACAGGAAGGGGTAGATCCAGATCAGGCAGCCGATGGCGAGTGCGGCGGCGGCGATCCACCAGGGCAGCCGGCGCAAGATCCGGCGGGTTCGCGTGGCCCGGCTCATGCCGCCCTCCTGGTCCTGCGGGTGGCGCGGATCGCGAGCAGCTGCAGCATCCCGACGAGGCAGACGAACAGCCCGAACAGGACGGCGGCCGCGGAGGCGTAGCCGAGCCGGGGGATCGTCGCGGCGAAGGCCCACCGGTAGATGTAGACCTCGATCACCTCGGTCGAGTAGAACGGGCCGCCCCCGGTCATGGTCAGGACGAGGTCGAAGACCTGCAACGATGCCTCGATCGACAACAGGGTGATGATGACCAGGAACGGCTTGAGCAGCGGCATGGTGATGTGCCGCAGCAGGGCCAGTGCGCCGGCGCCGTCGAGCCGGGCCGCCTCGTACACGTCGTTCGGCACGGTCTGCAACGCGGCCAGCCAGTAGACCAGGGTGATCCCGAACCACTTCCACACGTACACGGCGATCGTCGTGCCCAGCGCCGTGGACGACTGCCCGAGGAAGTCGATGCCGTCCGTGACCAGGCCGAGGTCGCGCAACGCGAGGTTCACCGGGCCGCTCGCCGGGTCGAAGACGAACTGCATGACCACGCCGATGATCGCCGTGGTGGTGACCACGGGCAGGAACAGGGCGGTCCTGAACAGCTTGCGCAGCGGCATGCGGGGCGAGTTGAGCAGGATCGCGATCAGCAGGGTGGCCAGCACCTGGAGCGGCACCGCGAAGAGCATGAACGTCAACGTCAGCCGGAACGAGCTCCAGAACATCGGATCGGCGAGGACCTCCTGGTAGTTGGCCACGCCGATGAACGACCGGCCGGTGTCGAACCCGTTCCAGTCGGTGAGCGAGTACACGTAGCTGCTGACGATCGGGTAGAGGGTGAACGCGCCGTACAGCAGCACGGTCGGGGTCAGGAACAGCCAGATGTACATGGTGCCGCGCGGTCGGGGCGAGCGGGCGGTGGTCCGCGGGGGAGAGAGCGTCACCGTCATCCGCGCACCCCGGGTACGCCCGTGGTGCTCTCGTCCACCACCAGCCGCCAGGGCGCCTCCAGCTGCGCGGGCGGGCTCTGGTCACCGTCGACGCGCTCCAGCAGGCGGGTCACGGCGAGCTCGGCGATCCGCGCCTTGTCGGGCACGACGGTGGTCAGCGACGGGTTGGCGAACCTGCCCTCGGCGATGCCGTCGAACCCGACGACGGCGACGTCCTCCGGCACCCGCAGGCCGCGCGCCCGCACCGCCCGCATCGCCCCGATGGCGAGCAGATCGTTGTAGCAGAACACCGCGTCCGGCGGCTCCGCCAGGTCGAGCAGGCCCTCCATCGCCTGCTGGCCGTCCTCGCGCTGGTAGCGCCGCACCTTCACGCTGAGCTCGGGCCGGACGGGCAGCCCCGCCTCGGCCAGCGCCTGCTCGTATCCGGCCGACCGATGCGCAGCGGTCTGTCCCTGCGGCCGGCCGGCCGCCGGACGCGGCAGGTGGGGCACGCCCATGGCGGCGATCCGGGTCCGGCCCAGCGAGACCAGGTGCGCCGTGGCGCTCCGGGCGGCGGCCGTGTCGTCGATGGCGACGTGGTCGAAGCCGTCCACCCGCACCTCGCCCAGCATCACCGCCGGGCACTTGCCCAGCCAGCGGCGCAGCTCGTCGGCGGTCAGGCCGAGCGGGCTGAAGATGAACCCGTCGAAGAGGGCCGACCGGTCCCGCCGCATGACGATCTCCCGCTCCCGCTCCGCGACCCCTTCCGTGCGGTCGATGAGCACCGTGTAGCCGCGCTCCTCGGCCCGGTCCACCACGTGGGCGGCCAGCTCGGTGAAGTACGGCACGTCCAGCGGCAGCACGAGGGCCAGCAGGTTGGAGCTCCCCCTGTTCAGGTTGCGGGCGGCGACGTTGGGCCGGTAGTCGAGCTCGTCCAGGGCCCGCTGCACCTGGGCGCGCGTCTCCTCCGCCACGTAGGCGAAGTTGTTCACGACGTTGGAGACGGTCCGCACGGAGACTCCCGCCAGCCGCGCAACGTCACGTTGTGTCACCACAATCGGTCACTTCCAAGCCGATGACATCGAGTTGAAGAAGGGTCTTGCCGCGCGGCATGCCGCGTGGCAAGAATGACTTTGCCACGCGGCAACATGAGTTAACAAGACGTTCACGGCCGCGGGGTGGGAGGCAGGACCGATGAGCGCGATGACTCGGCGAGGGTTTCTCTCCGCGGCGGGCACCCTGGCCGCCGTGGCGGCGACCGGTGCGTGCGGCGGAGGCGGTGGTGGCGGCGCCGGTGCCGGCGGCGCCTCGCTGACCTGGTGGGATCACCAGAATCAGCTGCAGAAGGCGAAGGCGCAGATCTTCGGTACGTTCGCCAAGAGCCCCGGCGGCGTCCCCGTCCAGTACACGTACTACAACCCGGCGAAGATGGGCCAGGCGCTGCAACTGGCCAAGCAGAGCGACCAGCTGCCGGACATCCATTCCAACGCCGGGCTCGTCATTCCCCCCGCGGCGCTCGTCGCCGCCGGATGGGCGCAGCCGCTCGACCTCAGCGCCGAGGCGACGGCCCGGGTCCAGGACTCGCTCGTCGAGGGCCTGCACATCTTCGACGGCAAGATCTACGCGTTCCCCATCTTCAGCCATCAGGTCTACGTCACGGTGCCGTGGTTCAACACGGAGCTGGTCGGGCGCGCCGGGCTGGACCCCGGGGCGCCGCCGAAGACCTACGACGAGTTCCGGAACGCGGCCCGCGCGGTGCAGCGCTCGGCCGGCGGCAGCGCGTACGGCTGGGTGTGGAACATCGGCATGCCGGACCGGATCGGCACGCAGGTCCACGACCTGGCCCAGGCGGCCGGGTTCGAGGGCGGCCTCGGCGTCCGGTACAAGAGCGGCGAGTTCGCCTTCCACGCCGACGAATACCTCGACGCGATCGAGTTCCTGGTCTCGCTGCGTGACGACAAGGTGCTGGTGCCGGGGGCGAACTCCTGGAACGACGACGTGGCACGGGCCCGGTGGACCGCCGGGCTGGCCGCGTACTACTTCGACGGCCCCTGGTGCCCCGGCGTGGCGCTGAAGGACACGCCCGAGTTCGGGAAGAAGCTGGGCGTGGGGCCGATCCTGGTGCCTGAGGCGGGCGCCACCGTGGCCACGTATCATGCGCCGCAGGCCGGCGACTACTGGCTGTCACCGTCGAGCAAGAAGGCCGCGGCGGCGAACACCCTGTTGGGCGACTACTTCACCACGGAGGCGTTCTCCCGCCAGGTGGCCGAGACCATGTCGCAGCCCCCGCGCGACATCGACGCCGTCGGCAAGTCCCAGGCGCATCCCGCCTACAAGAAGCTGATCGGCTGGTTCAGGGAGAGCGTCTTCCTCGCCCCCGAGGCGGTCGCCGGCAACAAGGACGTCCAGCGGGTGCAGATCGAGTCCAAGCCGGTGCAGCCCACCCTCGGGGACATCGTCCAGGGTGCGCTCACCGGCGATGTCACCGACGTCCGCGCGGCGTTGACGACGCTGTCCAGCGACAGCGCCAAGCAGCGGGATCTGGCGATCGCGGCGGCCAAGAGCAAGGGCGCGCAGGTCAGCCTGGACGACTTCGCCTTCGCCAACTGGAAGCCGAAGTCGGACTACCTCAAGTCGATGTACGCCGAGCGCTAGCGGAGACGCATCCTGTGAACCGACCGAACATCGTGCTGATCATGACCGATCAGCAGCGCGCCGGCTGGACGGCCGCGAGCGGTTTCGCCCTGGACACCATGCCCTTCCTCGACGAGCTGATGGGCACCGGCGTCCGGTTCGAGCGGGCGTACACCACGTCCCCGCTGTGCGTGCCCGCCCGGGTCAGCCTGCTCACCGGACGCTACCCGTCCGCGCACCGGGTCCGGCAGAACAGCGCCGCGAAGCACGTGCTGCGCGGCGCCGACCTGGTGGACGTGCTCCGTGACGCCGGGTACGCGCTGCATCTGGCCGGCAAGACGCATTTCCACCGGCAGCCCGCCGACTTCGACACGTACGCCGCGCCGTACTGGCATGATCGCGGCCCGGCCGCCGCGGCGACGCCGGAGGAGACGCGGTTCGAGGAGTGGCTGGCCTCGCTCGACCACTCGGTCAGCCATGAGCCGACCCCGTTCCCGCTGGAGCGCCAGCTTCCGTACCGGATCGTCAGCGACGCGATGAGCGCCATCGACGAAACGCCCGCCGACCGGCCGTTCTTCTCCTGGCTGTCGTTCCCCGAGCCGCACAACCCCTACCAGGTGCCGGAGCCGTACTTCAGCCTCTTCGACCCTGACCAGGTGCCTGATCGGCTGATCGGGCCCGAGGGCGCCGAGCTCAAGGGCGGCATGTACACCTGGCTGCGCCGGCTGATCGAGGAGAAACGGCCGGGCTACGACGCGGAGTGGCGGCGCTACCGCGCCAACTACTGCGGGATGCTCCGGCTCATCGACGACCAGCTACGCCGGTTCTTCACGCACCTGCGTGAGAGCGGGCGGGAGGCGGACACGCTGGTGTTCTTCGTCGCCGACCACGGCGACTACACCGGCGACTACGGCCTGCAACGCAAGGGCGCGGGCATGGCCGAGTGCCTGATGCGCATCCCGTTCGCGGTGACCGGGCCCGGGGTGCGGGCGATGGCTGATCAGAGCGACTTCGTCTCGCTCGCCGACCTGTTCCCGACGGTCTGTGACGCCCTCGACGTCGAGATCCCGCCCGGCGTCCAGGGCCGCAGCCTGTGGCCGCTGCTCACCGGAGCGCCTTGTCCGGCCGGGGAGTTCGCCACCGCGTACGGCGAACGCGGCTTCGGCGGGCTGTCCTACGACGTCGACGAGCGCCCGCCGCTGCACTTCCCGTACGAAGGCCGCACGTTCGACGAGCTCAACACCGTCACCCAGTCGGGGACGACGGTGATGCTCCGGCGCGACCGGTGGAAGCTCCTTCTGGACGAGCGCGGGACCGGCGAGCTCTACGACCTGGACGCCGACCCCGCTGAGCTGGACAACCGGTACGACGATCCCGCGCTCGCCGACGTCCGCGCCGGGCTCACCACCGACCTCGCCCGCTGGATGATCCGCGTCCGGGACGACCTGCCAGAGGCGGTGTACACACTCAAGCGCACACCGCACAACTGGCGCTGACCCACCGCGCGATCATCCCGGATCCTGCGGCCCCCGCCGGAGGCGCTGCTTGCGGCCACGCAGCAGCGTCACGGACAGCCAGATGACGGTCGGGAGGAGGATCAGCAGGACCTGAAGGCCGACCCCCAGGAGAAGCGCGTCGTCGCCCAACGGCGCGGAGACGAAGGCGTCATCGTCGTTCACCCCTGTGACGGTAGCGCTCTCGCGCGGCGCGGCGGGGTCAATCGTGCGCTATAAATGTAGCGATACGTTTGTAGCGAATGGAGGCAATCATGAACGATGTCGTCATCGTGGGAGCCGGACCCGCCGGCCTGATGGCCGCCTGCGAGCTGGCCCTGGCCGGGGTGTCCTGCCTGATCGTGGACAAGCGCGGCACCGAATCCACCATCACCAGGGCCTTCGGCCTGCACGCCCGCGCCTTGGAGCTGCTCGACGCCAGGGGCATGGGCGACGAGCTGGTCGCACGGGGCAACCCGCTCAGGACGGTGTACCCGGCCTACGCCTCACGGGTGGACTTCGGCCGGCTCGACACCCGGTACCCGATGCTGCTGATCGTCCCCCAGAACGGCACCGAGAAGATCCTCCGGCAGCGCGCCACCGACCTGGGCGTGGAGATCCGCCACCACGCCGACGTCGTCGGCCTGACCCAGGGCGCGGAGTCCGTACGGCTGAAGCTCGCGGACGGGACGGAGCTGGCCGCCCGCTATGTCATCGGTGCCGACGGCGCCCACAGCACCGTCCGAGACCTGGTGGACGTGGGATTCGCCGGCGCGGCCTACAGCCTGCCCATGCTCCTGGCCGACGTCCGCATCCCCGCCTCCGAGCCGCCGCCCATCACGCAGGTCGGCACGGAGGGCGTGGTCGTGACCCTCCCGTTCGGCGACGGCTGGTTCCGCGTCGGCGCGTGGCTACGCAAAGAGGAGAGGGACCCAGATTTCACCAGGGTCCGCGAGGCCTTCCGAAGCATCGCCGGCACCGACTACGACATGAGCGAGCCACGCTGGTTCTCCCGCTTCACCGCCGAACGCCGCCAGGCCCGCCACTATCGATCGGGCCGGGTCTTCCTGATCGGCGACGCCGCCCACGTGAACTCGCCCATCGGCGGCCAGGGCATGAACACCGGTATCCAGGACGCCGTCAACCTGGGCTGGAAGCTCGCCGCCGACCTGCACGGCTGGGCCCCGAGCTGGCTGCTCGGCACCTACCACGCCGAGCGCCACCCCGTCGGCTCTGCCGTCCTGGCCATGACCGACCACCTCACCGGACTGGTGCTGAGCGGATCACGACTGCGCCTGGAGATCAACCGACGCCTCATGGCGACCCTGCTGCGCACCGGCGCCGGACGCCGCCGCATCCTCGGCACGCTGTCCGGCCTGGAGTTCGCCTATCCGCCCGTCGAGCAGGACGCCCACCCGCTGGCCGGCCGCCGCGCCACGGACGGCCCGACGGATCAGGGCCGCCTGTACGAGGTGCTGCGCGCGGGCACGTTCGTCCTGCTGTCCGGCGGCGGCGTGCCGGCCCCTTGGCAGGATCGGGTGCGACCGGCCAGGCCGCTCCGTGCCACCGGTCCTGAGGCGGCGCTGATCCGCCCCGACGGGTACGTGGCCTGGGCCGGCGATCACCGCGGCAGCGAAGCGGCTCTGCTGAAATGGTGTGGCCCGGCACACCGTACCGACCTTGAAGGGCGCCATGCCACCGCCTAACCCGCAGCGCCGCCACCACCTCGCGGACGCGGCCATCGCCGTCCTGGCCGAGCAGGGCTCACGCGGGCTGACCCACCGGGCCGTCGACACCGCAGCCGCCGAACCGGCCGGCACCACGTCGCGCTACTTTCGCACGCGCGACGCGCTGCTCGACGGGGTCATCGAGCGGATCGCCCACCGGCTCGACGAACGCGTGGGCGCTTACACCATTCGGCCGATCTCGCCGGCCGACCTGGAGGAAGCCCTGGCCGGCGTCCTGACCGGCATGCTGGCCGACGGCCGCCACGATCCGCTGGCGCTGTTCGAGCTGCACCTGGAGAGCACCCGCAATCCCCGGCTACGGCTCATGCTGACCGACGCTCTGCACAGCCGATGCCTGCTCATCGTCCGTCAATGCCACGCCGCCGGGATCGAGCTCGGCCAGGACGACGCCCTGCTGCTCGAAATGAGCGTCCTGGGCATCTTGTTCACCGCCCTGACCACCGGCGTCCCGGAATCCCCCGGGGAGCTGATCCGCACCGCCATCCGCACCCTCCTGGCCCGTCATCAGGGGCTGGCGGCGACCTGACCCTCGGTACCCCGCCTCTCGTGCTTACATGTGAGGCGAGGTCGTCCACCGCCTAGGTCACCAGGCCCCTGCGGTAGGCGTAGACCACCGCCTGCACGCGGTCACGCAGGTCGAGCTTGGTGAGGATGCGCGACACGTACGTCTTGACGGTCTCCTGGCTGATCACCAGCGTCGCGGCGATCTCGCTGTTGGACAGGCCGTTGGCGATGAGGCGCAGGACCTCCAGCTCGCGCGGGGCCAGCGCGATGTCGTCCGGCGTGCCCTCGGCGGGCCGGATCCGCGCCGCGTACTTGCCGACGAGCTGCCGCGTCACCTCGGGCGCCAGCAGCGCGGCGCCGGTCGCGACGGTGCGGATGCCCTGCAGCAGCTGCGACGGCGGGGCGTCCTTGAGCAGGAACCCGCTCGCCCCCGCGCGCAGGGCCTCGTACACGTACTCGTCCAGGTTGAACGTCGTCACCACGAGCACCTTGACCGGATGCGCCACTCCGGCGCCGGCCAGCAGGCGGGTCGCCTCGATGCCGTCGAGCACCGGCATCCGGATGTCCATCACCACGATGTCCGGGTCCAGCCGGCGGGCGAGGTCCACCGCGGCCTGACCGTCCCCGCACTCGCCCACCACCTCCAGGTCGGGCTGCGCACCGATGATCGTCGAGAACCCGGTGCGGATCAGCGCCTGGTCATCGCAGATCAGCACCCGGACCGGTGCGGTCACGACCGGCTCCCCGCGGGGATGTGCGCCCGTACGACGAAGCCGCCGTCGGCCCGCCGGTCCGCGCCGAACTCGCCGTCCAGAGCCTCGACCCGCTGACGGAGCCCGGACAGGCCCCGCCCGCTCCCGCCGAGAGCGCCGGTCCGCGAGCCGGAACCATCGGTGCTGACCTCCACGGTGATCTCTCTCATCCCATAGCGCACGGCAACCACAGTACGGCTGCCGTGGGCGTATTTGAGCGCGTTCGTCAGGGCTTCCTGCACGACCCGATAGGCGACGAACTCGGCGCTGCCGGCCGGCTCCGCCGGGCTGCCCTCCTCGGCGAACTCCAGCGGCTGCCCGGCCTGGCGCGTCTGCTCGACGAGCGCGTGGAGATCGCCGACGGACGGCGTGCGTACGTCGGTGTCGTGGTCGGGGTTGAGCAGGTCGAGCAGGTGCCGCAGGTCGGTGATGGCCCGCCGGCCGGTGTCGGTGACGGCGCTCAGGGTCGTGTCGAGCCGATCGGGTACGGCGGTCAGGTAGCGTGCCGCCTCGGCCTGCACGACCATCGCGGTCACGTGGTGGGTCACGACGTCGTGGAGCTCGCGGGCGATGCGGGTGCGTTCGGCGACGCGGGTGGCCTCGGCGATGTGGCGGCGGCGCTCGGCCTCGGCGGCCCGGCTGGAACGCAGCCAGGAACCGATGCCCCACGCGACGGCCAGCCCCACATAGAACGCCGCGAATCCATCCAGGCCCTCGGTCGAGCCGAACCGGTCGAGCGTGACGGCCAGCGACACGTACGCCGCGGACAGGACGACCACGGTGACGCGCCGGTGATGTTCCAGATGGGCGCCCGCGCTCACCACGGCGAAGGCCAGCGCGGTGCTCGCGACCATGTGGTAGCTGCCGAGCTCGGCGATCACGAAGCCGAGCGTCACCAGGGCGAGGCAGGCGGCCGGCCACCGTCGGCGCACGGCGAGGGGGAGGCATTCGAGGGCCATCGCCACGATGGCCAGCGCGTCGAACGGGCGGGCCGGAAGGTCGCCGACCTGCGTCTCATGACCGTGGAACACCGGCAGGAACGATGCGACGATGAGCAGCAGGGCGAGCGGGGAGTCCCGGACCGTGACGTCGCACCGCCTCCACAGGTCCGGAAATCGCCGGAGATCGGTCATCGGGAGAGCGTAGCGGTCGTGCCGGTCCGGCCGCCGAGCCGGTGAGGGGCCTGGTCGCCGCGCCGGCAGGCCGGCCACGTGGACACGATGGTCATGCCGCGGGCGAAGGAGACCGCCACGATTCAGCAGTCGCATGACGACTCCCTTGCGAGATTCCGCGGCCCGGACGCCACGGCTACGCCGAACGCTAGGGAATCAGGGCCGCCGAATCGTCACCGCAGGGTGGACACTCGCCGGTAGCTCGCACGGGGGACAACCGATCGCGCCGCCTCCACGTGCCGGCCGCAGTGCCTTTGTCCCCCATGCGAGCTACCGGGCAATGTCCTCAGATTGGTGACGATTTCGAGGTGATCGACTCCATAGCGTTGCGGTGTGGCCACGGCACCCCCGGGCCGCGTCACTTCTCTCACTGGAGGACCTCATGCTCCGCAAGTTCAAGGCATCCGTGGTGGCCGCACTGTGCTGCACCGTGCTCGGCGCCGGAGTCGCCGGCTGTGACGCCGACGCGGCGGACGACTGGGACCCGTTCGCCGCCGCGACGAAGAAGGCCGGGGCCGACCTGATCACCGGAACCAAGAAGATCGACGTCGCCGGCCGGAAGGTGAACGTGTCCTGCTCGGGCGACGCGGCGGACGGCAAGCCGGTCATCGTCCTGCTGCACGGTGGGGGAGACGGGCTGGACAAGCTGGCCCCCATCCAGAAGACGCTGAGCGCGAAGAACCGGGTCTGCTCCTACGACCGGCTCGGCGCTGGCGCGAGCGACAAGCCGGACGGCCCGCAGAGCTTCGCCGGCATCGGAAAGATCCTGACCGGCGTGCTCGACCAGGTCGCCGGTGACCACCCGGTCGTCCTGGCCGGGCACTCGCTGGGCGGGCTGGTCGCCGCCAGGTACGCCCCCGACCACCAGGACAGGGTCAAGGGGCTGGTCCTGCTGGACGCCACGTCACCCACGATGTCCGGCGACATCGCGAAGGCGATCCCCGAGTCCGCCAAGGGTCCTGCGGCCGAGCTGCGCGCCCAGAACCTCGCGATCTTCCAGGGAGAGAACCCGGAGAAGCTGGTCATCACCGACGGCAAGGTCCGTTCGGCCGGGGACATCCCGGTGGAGATCATCAAGCATGGGAAGCCGTACCTCGCGGCCCTCCCCACGTACGGGCCGCGCCTGGAGCAGGCGTGGACCGCGGGCCAGCGCAAGTGGCTCGCGCTGTCCGGCAGCAGCAAGCTGAGCACGGCCGCCAAGAGCGAGCACTACATCTACCTCGACCAGCCCGAGGTCGCCGTCAAGGCCATCGAGCGCGTCGCCGCGCAGGTCGCCGGCGCCTGACGCGCGCCCCCGTACGGTTGTTACGTTGATCCGCATGGGCTCCGGAACGCGATCGCTGAACCTGACGGAAGTAACGACCACCTTGGACCTGGCGCTCGCCGCACTCGAAGCCGCCGGCGCCGACGTGGCGTATCGCGTGTGCGGCACGAGCGCCGCGCTCCTGCAAGGCGTCACCCTCCCCGTGGGGGACATCGACCTCCTGCTCGGCCGCCGAGAGGACGTGGACGCGTTCGGCGCGGCACTCTCAGCGTTTCCCTGCCTGTATCCCGCCGCCTGGATCCCCGTATCCGCGCAATACTTCGCCAGATACGAGGTCAACGGGGCCGAACTGGAGCTCAGCACGATCGAGCAGCGAGCCGATTCTGACGACATCGAAGTGGGCAGCGGACCATGGCGGCACTACGTGCTGATCGCCTGCGGCTCGCACCAGGTGCCGGCGGTCCGGCTGGAGCTCAGACTGGTCAGCGAGCTCCTGCGAGACCGGGCCGATCGATACGACCCGCTCCTCGACCACCTGGGTACGCACGGGTTCGATGCCGGCCTGCTGCGACGGGCCCTGGACGCCCGGCGTATCCCCGCTCACCAGCGGCGGCTCGTGCACGACCGCCTCGCGTGGCCCGCCTGATCTACTCGCCCGCGTCGTCGAGATGCGCCAGCGCGGTGATCAGGCGCCGGGCGATGTCCGGCGGCCACGGGAAGGCGACGGTCACCGCTCGCTGGTGAGCCAGGCCGTGCAGGCCCAGCCACAGCGCGACCGTGTCGGCGGAGAGGTCGGTGCTGGTGGCGTGGCCCGCGGCGACGCACTCGTCCATCACTTCGCGCAGCAGCGCCATGCACCCGTCGCCCAGCGCGGCCATATCGGCCGCCGTCAGAGAGGTCTCGTCCAGCGCGGGCATCCACAGACCACCGAACATCGTGCGGTAGCGCTCGGGATGCCCTTGGGCGAAATCCAGGTAGCCGTCGCAGACGGCGTACAAGCGGTGCCGGGGATCGTCGCCCGCGGCGTCGAGCGCGACGCGCAACTTCGCTTCCAGCTCCGCGAAAGCCTGCTGCACCACCGCCAGCATGATGGTCGGTTGATCGGGGAAGTGCCGGTAGATCGACGGCGCCGCGATCCCCGCCCGGCGGGCGACCGACCGCAGGCTGATGGTGCCCTCGTCGCCGGTCTCGTCGAGCAGTTCCACCGCGGCGGCCACGATCTCGTCACGCAGGCGTGCGCCCTCGCCCCTGCGGTTGCGGGCGCGGACGGAGCCGGTCGAGTTGTCTGTCATGCCGTCAGCTTACACCCGAAAACTTACGTCCGTTAGCCCTTGCTTCTCCATGGCTAACGTGCGTAATCTTACGGCTGTAATCACAACGGCTCAGGAGAAGCGCATGAACAGCACCACCGAAGTCGTCCTGCCCGGCAAGGTCGAGACCGGCGGACTGCAGGTCCGCACCCGCGACCTGGCGGCGCCCGCCCAGGGGCAGGTCGTCCTGCGGATGGAGGCGACCGGCGTGTCGTTCGCCGAGCAGCAGATGCGCCGCGGCAAGTACTACGACCAGCCGGCCTTCCCCTTCGTGCCGGGCTACGACGTGGTCGGCACGGTGAGCGCCGCCGGCGAGGGCGTGGACGCCGCGATGGTCGGCCGCCGCTACGCCGCGGTGACCAAGATCGGCGGCTGGGCGAGCGCGCTGCTGATCGACGCCGCGGACCTGGTGCCCGTGCCGGAGGGCGTCAGCCCGGCCGACGCGGTGACCGTCGCCGTCAACGGGATCACGGCCTGGCAGATGCTGCACCGCACCGCCGCCGCCCAGCCCGGCTCGACGATCGTCGTGCTCGGCGCCAACGGCGGCGTCGGCTCCACGCTGGTGCAACTGGCCCGGCACGCCGGCATCACGGTGATCGGCACCGCGTCGGCCCGGCACCACGAGCTGCTGCGCGACCTGGGCGCGACCCCGGTCGACTACCGCGACCCGGACATGTACCGCAAGATCCACGAGCTCGCGCCGGACGGCGTGGACGCGGTCTTCGACCACGTCGGCGGCGCCGGCCTGGAAGAGTCCTGGCGGCTGGTGCGCCGCGGCGGGACCCTCGTGTCCTACGGCACCGCGGCCACCAAGGACGAGGACGGCAACTCCCAGCTCCCGGTCCTGAAGTCGTTCGCCCGGCTGGCCGCCTGGAACCACCTGCCCAACGGCAAGAGCGCACACTTCTACAACTTCTGGGCCGGCAAGCGCCACCTGAACACCTTCCGGGCCCGGCTGCGCGAAGACCTCACCCAGGTGCTGCGCCTGGTGGCCGACGGCGTGCTCACCCCGAAGATCGCAGCGGAGTTCCCGCTGGCCGACGCCGGCGCGGCGCTGGCCCTGGCCGAGTCCCGCACCGTCGCCGGCAAGGTCGTCATCGTCCCGTAGGCGTCCTCTCGCCATCCCCTGACTCACCTCACCGGCCCCTCACGGAGGCATCAGCCATGACCACCATCGAGCTCCCCGCCCCGATCAACGCCACCCGCTCCGGCGAGGTCGACAACCGCGCCACCTACGTCAGTTTCGGACTGGCGTACGTCCTCGGGCACGGCGCCAATGCGATCGCCGGCGGCGCAGACCCGCTGGTCGCCCTACCGGGCTGGCTGCCGATGGCCCTGCTCGGCACCGGACTCGCGGTCGGCACCGTCTTCGCCACGCTCGCCGCCACCCGCGCCCAGCGCGGCGCCGGCCAGGCCGACGTCCTGTCCGGCAAGCTCCTCGGCCTCTCCTGGATCAGCGCCTTCGCCGGGCTCTACCTCGCGATCACCGGCCTGACCGGCGCCCTGGGCGTGCCCGAGCTGCAGACCATGCTGTGGCCCGCCGGCTCCGGCTTCGTGGTCGGCCTGCTCTATCTCGCAGAAGGCGCCGCCCGCCGCAACGTCCTGCACTACGTACTCGGGACCTGGCTCGCGCTGGTCTCGACGGCCGCGCTCCTGCTCGGCACCCCGGGTCTGTTCTGGGTCCTCGCCGTCGCGGGCGGTGGTGGCTATGCGGTCGCGTCCGTCCTCGAGCTCCGCCGCATCGCGGCCGCCCGCTGACAAGGCGTCGACACTTGAAGTTGCACTGCATGCAATGAATGCTTGAGGTGTAAGCTTACGATCCTCAAGGAGTGTCAGTTTCGCCCCGGCCATACCATTCTCCGCGACGCGAGCGGGATGCGCTGAGGACCCAGCAGGAGATCTTGCAGGCCGCACGCGAGTTGTTCACCACACGCGGCCATGCCCGGGTCACGATGTCCGACATAGCGCGTATGGCGGGGACCGCGTCCACCGAGACGCTCGAAAAACTACGCGACGCGACCAGCCTCGAATCGGCCGTCGCCTTGGTGGCCCGCGGCACCCGAGCCGACCACGAACGGTCTCAGCCAATGGTGGATCTGCTGTACTCGTCGATGGCCGGCGACGACGGCGCGCGAGAAACGTGGCAGCACGTGCTCACGGGTTGTCGCCAAGCATTGCGGGACGCCGCGGAGCTCATTGTCGGGAAAGGCTTCATCGCCCCGCATTTCCATGTCGAAAACGTGGCGGACCGCCTGTGGTTCTGTTTCGGACTGAATGCCTGGCGGACGCTCATCGTCGATTGCCAGTGGGCCTGCGACGACGCCGAGCGCACACTTAATCACCAAGCCACCAGCATGCTCACAGAATCGTGAGCCGAGCTTTCTGACTGCTCTTTATCTGCGATCGACAGTGCTCAGCGTGCCGTCGTGGCTACTATTCGTGGCGGCCGGTCCCACCAGTCCCGGCCGTGACAATTTCCGGGCACTTCTGCGCCGCATGCGACCAACCGTCTTTTCTGATGTGCCTGGTCGGCGGCGTGCCAGTGACTCCAGCGCGTCCGCTGCGCCCAAACTCATCGCTGGACAGGCAGTGATGCCGGTGTTAAGGATAAGGCGCGGCGCTGATCACTTTATGCCGCCCTTATGCCAAGTACTCCGCACCCCCTCAGTGCACCTGTCCCGAGCTTGGAGTGGTGAACGTGATCAGCCTGCGCTCGCGCGTCTTATGCGTGCTCTCCTGTTTATCCGTGCTGACGACCGGGCTGGCCTCGGTGGCGACGCAGAGCGCGACCGCGCAGTCGGTCTCGCCCGACTGCGTACCCGGCGCGCCGGCGCCGGTGCCGGCTCCGCCCAGCCTGACGCCGTTCGCCAACCCCGTCCTGCCGGGCTACCGGGCCACCGCCGAGGCCGAGTCGGCCAAGACGATCACCTATGACGACGTCCGGCTGGACATCGGCACCACGGCGCTGGACGAGCCGGCCGAGATCGGGATCACTCCCTTGACCGAGGGGCAGTTGCCGGTGCTGGGCGCCGGGATGGAGAACGTGACCGAGGGGCCGCGCGCCGGCTACCGGTTCACGCCGACGCCGTTCGAGTTCGAGCAGGACATCACGATCAGCATGCCGTACGACCCCAGCAAGCTGGCGACGGCCGGGCTGACGCCGCAGGACGTGCGGACCTTCTTCTTCGACGAGCAGGGCACCTGCTGGCGGGCGCTGGTGCGGGTCGCGGTGGACACCGAGCAGCAGCTCATCATCTCCAAGACCGACCACTTCACCGACATGGTGAACGCCACGGTGAACCCGCCGGAGGGCCCGGATCAGGTCTCGTTCGACCCGACGCAGATCAACGGCATCCAGGC
The DNA here is from genome assembly GCF_039539705.1 of Nonomuraea rosea. Taxonomy (NCBI): domain Bacteria; kingdom Bacillati; phylum Actinomycetota; class Actinomycetes; order Streptosporangiales; family Streptosporangiaceae; genus Nonomuraea; species Nonomuraea rosea. The sequence continues at coordinate 622,989 of NZ_BAABDQ010000002.1, forward strand.
CGCGGACCCGTCGGCGAACCTGAACCAGGTCGGCACGCCCACGGCCAACGATCTCGGCGAGGCGCGGACGTCGTACCCGATCGAGACGCCGGGCGGCCGGGCGGGCATGGAGCCGTCGCTGACCGCGGACTATTCGTCGCTGACGCCCAATGGCTGGATGGGCGTGGGCTGGGACCTGTCGCTGCCGTCGGTCTCGATCGACACGCGCTGGGGCGTCCCCCGCTACTCCGCCGAGAACGAGACCGAGACGTACACGTTCGCCGGTGAGCAGCTGACCCCGGTCGCGCACCGGGGCGCGGCGCGGCCCCGTACCGCCGACAAGGTGTTCCACCAGCGGGTGGAGGGCCGGTTCGCGCGGATCGTGCGCAAGGGTGATTCGCCGAAGACTTACAGCTGGGAGGTGACGGACAAGTCCGGCACCACGTGGCTGTACGGCGGCGCGGGCGCCACGCTGGCCGACGACGCCGGCAACGTCTTCTCCTGGGCGCTGCGCGAGATGCGCGACGCCAACGGCAACACGATGCGCTACCAGCACGCGACCGTCGAGGACGCCGGGGTGGCCGGCGGCTCGGTCCCCGGCCGTGCGCTCTACCCGAAGAAGCTCACCTACACCGGGCGCGGGGACGCCGACGGCCCGTACTCCGTCACGTTCGTCCGCGACCGTGAGCTGTCCGAGCAGCGCCGGCCCGATGTGCTGATCGACGCGCTGGGCGGGTTCAAGCGCGTGGTGGCCGACCTGCTGCGCCGGATCGAGGTGCGGCTCGGCGACGAGCTGATCCGCCGCTACGACTTCGTCTACACCGAGGGCGCCTTCAACAAGACGCTGCTGAAGACGATCCAGCAGTACGACGCCGCCGGGAAGCTGTTCAACAGCCATGAGCTGAGCTATTTCGACGACATCCGCGACGCCGCCGGCAAGTACACGGCGTTCCAGCGGGTGACCTGGGCCTCGCCGGACGACAGCCTGTCCAACGGCCTGGTCAACGGGGTGCGGCCCGGCGCGGGCGAGGCGGGCGCGCTGAACGGCAACACCTCGACCGGCGCGGGCGGCCACCTGTACACCGGGTGGGGGCCGCTGCCGAGCAAGCGCAACTCGGTCGGCGTGAAGACCGGCTTCAGCCGCAGCTCGGACGAGGGCCTGCTGGCCCTGGCGGACGTGGACGGCGACATCCTGCCGGACAAGGTCTTCCGTGGCGGCGGCGGATACGTCTTCCGCAAGAACCTGTCGCGGCCCGGTGGCGAGCCCCGCTTCGCCGAGCAGACCACGCCGCTGCGCAACCTGCCGGGCATCTTCGCGCAAAGCTCCAGCTCCCGGACGGTCGGCACCGAGGCGTACCCGGGCGCCGCGGCCGTGCAGCTGGACTACGTGGACACGATCAGCACCCAGAACCGGTACTTCAGCGACGTCAACGCCGACGGCATCACCGACCTGGTCAACGGCGACAGCGTGCTGTTCGGCCGGATCGCCGCGGACGGAGTGCCGGTCTTCGGGGCGGCGTCCGACACCCCGGTGCCGATCGGGAACAGCGAGGTGGACGCCGACGGCCTGCTGCCCGACTACGCGGCCGACCGCGCGCGGCGCGAGCAGTCGTTCCCGCTGGTGGACACGCTGCGCCGGTGGACCGCGCCGTTCGACGGCACGGTCAGCGTCACCGGCGCCGTCAAGCTGACCGTGGTCGAGGGCGAGCTGCCGGCGTTCGCCGACCCTGACGGGGTCCGGGTGGCCGTCCAGCACAAGGACGACGAGCTGTGGTCGGCCCGCATCACCGACCATGCCGAGCACGCCCCGCAAGGGGTGGACGCCATCCAGGTCGGCAAGGGCGAGCACCTCTACTTCCGGGTCGGCTCGGTCAAGGACGGCTCCGCCGACCGGGTGACCTGGGACCCGAAGATCACCTACACGGACGCGTCGGAGCGCACCGACGCCAACGGCCTGTCGCTGACCTCGTACACCGCGTCGGCGGACTTCACGCTGGCCGGGCGCACGGCCACGGTGACGGCGCCGCGGGCCGGCACCCTGAACCTGGCCGGCGCGCTCACCAAGAGCGCGGTCACCAGCGACGACCTCACCATCCGCATCACCCGCGCGAATCAGACCGTCTTCGAGAAGCAGGTGGCGGCCGGGTTCACCGGCGAGGTGCCGGTGGCGGCGACGATCCAGGTGGCCCAGGGCCAGGAGCTGGCGTGGCGGATCAGGACGGACTCGCCGATCGACGTGACCGCGCTGAAGTGGACGCCCACCGCGGCCTATACCGAGACCTCGCCCGTGCCGGATGAGTTCGGGCAGAAGTTCAGCGCGCCGTACGACATCGACACCTATGCGTTCTCCAGCGGTCCCGCGCAGCCGTACGAGGTGCCCGCGGCGGGGACCCTCAGCGTCACGCCGCAGCCGATCGCCGCGGCCGGCGCCACCGGTCAGGTGATCTTCACGGTCAAGAAGCAGGGCGTGCTGCTGACCAAGCAGAGCGTCACGCTGGGCTCGGAGCCGGTCCCGGTGCAGGTCGAGGCCGCGGCGGGCGACAAGCTGTTCTTCGAGTTCACCGCCGCGCCCAACCTGCTGGCCGGGGCGTCGGTGCTGGTCGACGGCACCGAGACGGCGGCGACCGGGTACGAGCCCGCCCCCGAGGGCGTCTACGGCCGGCCGTACCGAGGCTGGGCCTACGTCGGCTACAACGGCAACGGCGACCGGGCGACGCAGCCGATCCGGCAGGCCGACCTGGTGAAGGTGGACGACATCCAGGCGCAACTGCCCCAGGACGTCGACGTGGACCGGGATCGCGCGGCGTTCGAGCGGGACCCGCGGGTCACCCCGCCGAAGGCGATCCTCTTCGTGCCGCAGCCGGACCTCGACCGCTGGGCGTCGGGCGCGGACCTGTGGGTCTCCCGTGCGACGGTGACCAGCTCGCGGCTGGGCGGGCAGGCGATCGGGCTGCCCACCACGGCCGACGTCTCGGGCGTGCGGGCGGTGCCGAGGATGTCGCGTTCGCAGCAGATCTCGGTGACCGGCAGCGTCGGCGGCGGTGTGGGCACCGTCGGCGGCAGCGTCGCCAGGGGCACCTCCACCGGCGAGCTGGACTACCTCGACATGAACGCCGACGGCTTCCCCGACGTGGTAGGCACCGGCGGCATCCAGTACACCGACCCGTCCGGCGTGCTCGGCGGCACCCGCGGCGGCCTGCCCGGCGGGACCGTGCGGTCAGCGGACAACGTGTCGGGCAACGCCAGCGCGGGCAGCGCGGCCCGGACGATCACCACCGGCCGCGGCGACGCCGCGCCCAACGGCACCAGGTCGACCAGCACCGCCACCTCCGGCAACGACATGCCGCCCTTGGGCATCGGCGGCAACCTCGGCTCCGGCACCTCGGACGCCGAGAGCGACCTGCTGGACATCAACGGCGACGGGCTGCCCGACCGGGTCTTCGAGGACGGGCGCGCGGCACTGAACCTCGGCTACCGCTTCGCCGACCCCGAGCCGTGGCCGGGCGGGCCGTTGAACGACGGCAGCAGCGACAACTCCGGGCTCAACATCGGCTTCAACACCGACTTCTACGGCTTCGCCGGCGGCGCGTCGCTCAACCAGGGCGACAGCACCACCTCCGCCACCCTGGCCGACGTCAACGGCGACAACCTGGCCGACCGGGTCTTCGCCGGCTCGCCGATCAAGGTGGCGATCAACACCGGCAGCGGGTTCGCCGCCCCCGTCGACTTCGGCGGCAGCCTGTCCGGGCTGAGCAAGGACGTCAACGCCCGGCTCGGCGCGGGAGCGTACTTCACGATCTCGATCCCGATCGCGTTCGGGATCGGCGGATTCGTCATCATCAACCCCGGCGCCGACGTCTCGACCGGAGCGTCGCGGGCCACGCAGATGATCCGGGACATCAACGGCGACGGCTTCGCCGACCACCTGGCCTCCGACGCGGACAACCAGCTCACCGTGGCGGCCAACCAGACCGGCAGGACCAACCTCCTCAAGACCATCAAAAGGCCCCTGGGTTCGACCCTTGAGCTCGACTACACCCGGGACGGCAACACCTACGACCTGCCGGGCTCGCGGTTCGTGCTGAGCTCGGTCAAGATCCACGACGGCCTGGCCGGCGACGGCCCGGACGTCCAGCACAGCACCTTCACCTACGCCGGCGGCGTGTTCGACCGGCTGGAGCGGGAGTTCCGCGGCTACGCCACGGTGACGGCCCAGAGCCGTGACCGCAACGGCGCCGTCCACCGGAGCGCCACCTCCGAGTACGACAACCGCAGCCACTACACGCGCGGCCTGATCACCCGGACGCTCGCGGCCGACGGCGACGCCAAGCCGTTCATCGAGACGCTGCAGACGTACGAGCTGCGCGACGTCGCCACCGGCGGGACCGGCAACGGCGGCAGCACCACCGCGGCGATCTTCCCCATGCTGGTCCGCAAGGATCAGCGCTGGTACGAGGGCCAGACCGCGCCCGGCAAGCAGACCCGCGCCGAGATGGTCTACGACAAGTACGGCAACGTCACCAAGACCACCGACTACGGCGAGAGCGGCGCCGCCGACGACGTGGTCACCGCCACCGGCTACGCGAGCTGCGCCGACACCTACATCGTCGGTGTCGCCAACTCCTCCGAGGTGCGCGGCGGCGGCAAGGTGATGCGGCGCAACGAGGCCGACATCGACTGCGCCACCGGCAATCTGACCCGGCATCGGGCCAAGCTGGACGACCAGAAGATCGCGGTGACGGACGCGACCTACCACCCCGGCGGCATGCCGGCGACGCTGACCGGACCGGCCAACCACAAGGGACAGCGTTACAAGCAGACCTACGGCTACGACGAGGTGACCGGCACGTACGTCACCTCGACCCTGGACAGCTACGGCTACGCGTCCTCGGCCACGTACAACCTCAAGTTCGGTGAGACCGAGACCACGGTCGACACCAACAACCAGCGGCTGGTCTACACCTACGACGGCGCCGGCCGGATCGCCACCGTGACAGGACCGCACGACCACGGAGCCGGGAAACCGACCATCGCCTTCGAGTACCACCCCGAGGCGACGGTCCCGTACGCCGTCACCCGCCACCTGGACCGCGCAGCGGACGGAACGGTCAAGGCCGACACCATCGACACCGTCACCTTCGTCGACGGCCTGGCCCGCGTCGTGCAGACCAAGAAGGACGCCAAGATCGGCGGCGCCGACGCGATGACCGTCTCCGGGCGGACGGTCTTCGACGAGTTCGGCCGCGCGGCCGAGCAGTCCTACCCGGTCAGCGAGCCGAAGGGCGCGGGCAACATCGCGTTCAACGCGGCCTTCGACCGGGTCTACCCGACCGTCAGCGACTTCGACGTGCTGGACCGCCAGGTGCGGACCGTCCTGCCGGACGGGACGGGCAGCACCACGGTCTACGGCTTCGGCAACGACCGCTCCGGGACCCGGCAGTTCTCCGCCGCGGTGACCGACGCCGAGGGCAACACCAAGGCCACCTTCACCGACGTGCGGGAGAAGATCACCTCCGTACGCGAGCCGAACCCGGTCAACGGCGGCCCGCCGCTCTGGACGAACTACGTCTACGACCCGCTGAGCCAGCTCACCAAGGTCACCGACGACCAGGACAACCACACCACCACCGCCTACGACGACTTCGGCCGCCGCACCACGGTGACCAGCCCCGACTCCGGCCGCACCACCAGTGGCTACGACCTGGCCGGCAACCTGACCAGCAAGGTCACCGCCAACCTGGCGGACCGGGACAAGAAGATCAGCTACGAGTACGACTTCGACCGGCTGGTCAAGATCGACTACCCGATCTTCAAGGACAACGACGTCCGCTACACCTACGGCGCCCCGGGCGCGGCCTACAACGCCGCGGGCCGGGTGACCAAGGTCGAGGACGCCGGCGGCGTGACCACCCGTCAGTACGGGCCGCTCGGCGAGGTCGTCTCGGAGACCAGGACACTGCCCGGCTCCGGCGCACACGCCAAGACCTTCACCACGGCCTACCGCTACGACAGCTTCAGCCGGGTGCTCCAGCTCACCTACCCCGACGGGGAGGTCCTGAGCTACGGGTACGACTCCGGCGGCCAGGTGATCTCGGCCACCGGGGTCAAGGGCGGCCAGACCTACCCGTATCTGCGCGACATGCAGTACGACAAGTTCGAGCAGCGGGTCCGCATGGCGCTGGGCAACGGCACCACCACCACGTTCACCTACGACGCCGCCGACCGCAGCCTGGCGCTGCTCAGCTCCACCCTGCCCACCGGGTACGAGTTCCAGCGCTACCGCTACAGCTACGACGACGTCGGCAACATCACCCGGCTGCAGAACGACACCAAGATCCCCGACGGCTCCACCACCCCCAAGCTGGGCGGGCCGTCCACGCAGACCTACATCTACGACAACCTGTACCGGCTCACCCAGGCGAGCGGCCAGTACACGCCGGACATCCACAAGACCGACTCCTACGCGTTCCGCCTGACGTACGACACGATCCACAACATCGTCGGCAAGCATCAGCGCCACGCGATCATCGAGGCCGACGGCGTCGAGCACGTGCAGCAGGACACCAGCTACACGCACGTCTACGGCTTCGGCTCGCGCCCGCACGCGCCCACCGAGGTGGGCCCGGACAAGATGCGCTACGACGACAACGGCAACCTCATCGACCAGGACTCCGACGAGCACGGCAAACCCCGCCGTCAGCTGATCTGGGACGAGGACAACCGCCTGGCCTGCGTGCACGACACCACCAAGAACGACACCCAGCCGCAGGACCCCGCCGCCTGCGACGACCACCGCAAGCCGCCCACGGTCCGCTTCACCTACGACGACCAGGGCGGGCGGGTCGTCAAGGACGGCCCCCAGACCACCCTGTATCCGAACCAGAACTACACGACCCGCAACCAGACCGAGTACAAGCACGTCTTCGTCGGCACCACCCGGATCGCCTCGAAGACGTCCAAGCCGGGCGCCTTCGAGAAGGACCAGTTCTTCTACCACGGCGACCAGGTCGGCTCGACGACCTTCGGCACCGACGGCACCGGCCGGCTGGCCGAGCATCTCGACTACTTCCCCGGCGGCGAGACCTGGGTCGAGGAAAGCCCAGGTCAGCCGAACCCGTACCAGTTCACCGGCAAGGAGCTCGACCCGGAGACCGGCTACTACTACCACGGCGCCCGCTACTACGACGCGCGCATGGGCCTGTGGAAGTCCGCCGATCCCATCGTCGAGGACTACCTCGCAGGCGAGGGCAACGACGGCGTCTACAACCCGGGCAACCTCAACCTGTACGGCTACGGCTACAACAACCCGGTCCAGAACACCGACCCCGACGGCAACCTCGTCTTCCTCGTCCCCGCCGCCATCCTGATCGGCAAGGGCGTCATGTGGGGCATGACCGCCTACAGCGCCTACCAGGGCGCCAGAAGCATCGCCAACACGGTCAACGACGTCTCCGAGGGCCGGAAGACCTGGCAGGAAGGCGCCGCGGAAGCCGGCTGGGTGGCGGTCGAGAAGGGCGCGGAGGCCACCGTCGGCCGGCTGAAGGTCGTCGAACGCACCGCTGGCTGGGTCGCCAACACCCAGGTCGGCAAACGCGTCACCGAATGGGCGTCCGACAAGCTGAACGCGTTCGCGCAGAAGTTCGGGGACGACTTCGCCGCGAGGCTGCGCGGGATCCGCTGCAACAACAGCTTCACCCCCGGCACCGAAGTCCTGATGGCCGACGGCACCACCAAGCCGATCGACGAGGTCGAGATCGGCGACCAGGTCCTCGCCACCGACCCGGAGACCGGCCGCACCGAGTCCAAGCCCGTCACCGCCCTCATCGTCGGCGAAGGGGAGAAGAACCTCGTCAAGATCTCGGTCGACGTCGACGGCGCCCGGGGCGACGAGACCGCGCCCATCACCGCCACCGACGAGCACCCCTTCTGGGTGGAGGACCTGAAGCGCTGGGTCAACGCGGAAGACCTCGAATCCGGCATGCGGTTACGCACATCCGCCGGCACGTACGTCCAGGTCGACGGCATCAGCGAGTGGACCGCGCAGCAGCGGGTGCACAACCTGACCATCGGAGGTCTGCACACGTACTACGTGGTCTCCGGCGACGTCCCGGTCCTCACGCACAACTCCACCTGCCGGACGTTCGGCATGGACATCCCGGCGACCCAGGGCGTCTACATCATCAAACTGAACGACGGAAAGATCTACGTCGGCTCCGCGACGGAGACGAACACCATTCACAAGAGGATCCATGACGCTTTCACCGGCAAGGACCACGCGGTGGGCAGCGGCGGATACAAGACCGCGAACGTCCAGCAGCTCGACTGGGTCGAGATGACCGGCGACTCCAAGGACCAGATCAAGAAGTACGAGCAGATGCTGATCGACTACTACGGAGGCGTCGGAGGGGGGACGCTGCTCAACCGGAGAAACGCCGTCGCCAGCGATTGACCCATCACGAAATCATAGGATTCCCTCATGCCCGTCAGACCTTCTCAAGACTGGCGAGACCTGATGGAGTGCGCGGCTCCCGAATACGCGCCCGTCCCGGGCGCGTATTCGGACGGCTTCCTCAGGGCGGTCGACGCCGCCCTGGCGCGCTACGAAGCCGAGGTGCGGGCCCTCGTGGCGCCGTCGGACGAGCAGGTCTTCGCCGTGATCGAACGCGTCGTGCTGGCCCTCAACGCGGCGGCGGAGAGCCCGGAGGGCGGCGCCATCGACACCGACGAGCGCGAGCAGCTCTGCTCGTTCATCGACGAGGTGCTGATCGAGAACGGCATCGACGTCGGCGCGTTGGCGGCCCGCCACGGCAAGAACCGATACGCGCTCACCGACAGGTGGCGCCGATGGTAGGGAAGGGCCTGTTCGGCCGGCCGCATGCCGGTCTTGCCCGGGTTCGCGGCGATTCGGTTTGAGTTGAGAGAGATCGCGGGTGCTGTTACCTTCGCACGGTGGACGACAGGCGTGCACGTGCGGAGGCGATCGAGGACTTCGCGGCGGTCCTGCGGCAGTTACGCAACGCGGTCGGAAACCCACCATTCCGCGAGATGTCCGGCCGGTCGGGCGCCATCTCCCACACGACGTTGCACGAAGCCACGAAGGGGAACCGGCTCCCGAGCTGGGAGACCACCGTCGAGTTCGTCAAGGTGTGTGACGCGGACCCGGCCGCCTATCGCGAACGCTGGGAGAGCGCGAACCGGGCGGTCAGGTCGGCGAGCGCCGCAGATCCCTCGATCCCGGCGGACGACCATCCGACCGGTGAATTCGCCGCCACCGGCGCCTCGGAGGTCCGTACCCTGCACCTCGCCGTCGGGTCGCCGGTGTCCCGGCCGGCCTCCCTGCCGTCGCCACCGTCCGGCGGGCTCGCGGGCGGCGTCCAGCCGCCGGCCGATGCGCCGGGGAGCGGCGGGCGATTACGGCTGAGCCGTCCGGCCGTGCTGGCAACGGCGGCTGTCATCCTGGCGGCCGCGATCGTCGTCGTGGTCGCCGTCAACCGCGACTCCACGCCTGAGGAACAGCACAACCCGAGCCCGACCGGCAGCCCCTCGACGGCCGCGCTGTCGCCGGCCGACTGCCCGGTGCGTTCGACCAACCCGCCGTGGGCCCCGCCGCTGCACAAGGGCGATGCGGCCACGTTCATCGACGATGTCACCCTCCCCGACTGCACGCGCGTCGCCGCCGGCGAGACCATGACCAAGGTATGGCGGCTCAAGAACACCGGGACCGTGCCCTGGGAAGGCTATTCGCTGCGCCGCCTCGACCTCACGCAGCAAGCCGATCAATGCCAGACCATCTCCGACGTGCCGATCAAGGACACGAAACCCGGCAAGACCGTCGACATCCGGACCGACATCACCACGCCCAGGAAGCCGGGCTTGTGCTACGTGCGCTTCAAGATGGTGGACGCTTCGGGAAAGGTCGTGTTCCCCGGCAGCCGGCCGCTCAACTTCCAGATCATCGTCGACGTACGCTGAAACCCCGCCGCGCTCGGCACGGCGGGGAAATCAGCGTCGGACGGTCTCAGGAGCCGAGCACGATCCCCGTGTAGTAGTACTGGAGGATCCTGGCGTAGCCCCAGCCGGCTCTGGCCTTGTCGCGGGAGCCGTTCTGCGACATCCAGTCGCCGCTGACCCAGTTGCCGCACGCCGTCGTCGTGGCGCAGTACTGGGCCCGGAAGATCTTCCCGCTGCGGGTCAGCCGGGTGCCCCATGTCGCGTCCACCGCGGCGTTCGTCACCGCCTTGGCGGAGCCGGGCTTGTACACCTGGCTCGACGTGTGGTCATAGACGTCGAAGCACTGGCCGCCGGGCGTCTTGCGGTTGGAGTGCAGCGCCCAGTACCAGCCGAAGTTCTTCACGGCCATCGCCCCGGCCTTGAGGGACTCGCTCGGCCAGCTCGACACCCACTCGTTGGGCAGGACGTTCTTGACGTAGGTCTTGAACTCCACCCGCTCCACGCGATCCAGTGACTTGCGGTACACGAGGATCGTCGTGGGCAGCTTGGTGTCCGTGCCGTCGGTCTTGCACCCGGTCGGCGAGGTGGAGCTCACGAACTGGTGCGAAGCGTTCTGGTTCTTCAGGGTGGAGCTCAGGTTGCCCTTGGCGCCTGCGGCGAAGTCCTGGTAGGTGCCGGTGTGGCCGGTGTTGAAGTAGACGCGGACGGTCTTGCTGCTGCGGTTCCAGACGGAGGCGGCGGCGTTCTTGATGCATTTGCCCTTGCCCTCGCCGGCGCCCTTGAAGTCGTAGCAGGTGGGCTGGGTGGTGGCGTAGTCGGCGACCGAGGTGGTGAAGTCGGAGAGCGACCCTTGGTTGTTGCTGTTGAAGTAGTAGCAGAATTCGCCGGTATCGCAGACGCCGTCGCGGTCCGCGGCCGCGGCGGGCGATGCGGTGGCGAGGATCGTTCCGCCGAGCGCCATCGCGGCGGTCGCCGCGGCGAGTCGTGAGATCAGCCGGACAGTTCGTAAAGGCACAGGTGTCTTCCTCATCTGTTCAGAGACCGCGGAACGCTATCGGATGCTGTAGCCCTGGGAGTTCCAGAACGAGGTCGGGTTCGGGTTGTCCAGGTGCGAGTCGCCGACGCTCTTGGCCGCACGCGTCTGCTGGCCGAGGCGCATCTCGACGTGGGTGTGCGCGGACGCCCGGGTCGACACGCCGTGCCACGACTCGGTGGCGATCGTCTGGCCGCGGGTGACCTGCTGGCCCACGCGCAGGGAGGACAGGGGAGCGGAGTGCAGGTAGATCACCGTCTTGTTCAGTACGGAGTTGTAGATGGCGATCGTGGAAAGCCCCGCCCTGCCGGTGGCTCCGCGTGCGACGTTGATGACCTTGCCCGCCGTCAGGGCGTGCACGTTCGAGCCCACGCCGCGGGCGATGTCGATGCCCTCATGCCGGCCGGAGGTGGTGGTGTAACCGTCGAAGCCGCAGGTGATCCGGCCGGCGGCCGTGTACAGCGAGAACGACATGTTGCTGCGCGTCGATGACGACGGGCTGAACTGGTGCGAGGCGTTCTGGTTCTTGAGCGAGGCGTTCAGGTTGCCCTTCGCGTTTGCGGCGAAGTCCTGGTAGGTGCCGGTGTGGCCGGTGTTGAAGTAGACGCGGACGGTCTTGCTGCTGCGGTTCCAGACGGAGGCGGCGGCGTTCTTGATGCACTTGCCCTTGCCCTCGCCGGCGCCCTTGAAGTCGTAGCAGGTGGGCTGCGTGGTGGAGTAGTCGGCGATCGATCCGGTGAAGTCCGAGAGCGAGCCCTGGTTGTTGCTGTTGAAGTAGTAGCAGAATTCGCCGGTATCACAGACGCCGTCGCGGTTCGCGGCCGAGGCGGGGCCCGCGGTGGCGAGAACCGTTCCGCTGAGCGCCATCGCGGCGGTCGTCGCGGTGAGGATCCTGGTGAGTGTTCGCATGCTTTTCTCCTTGTACGTCTGGTTCTTTTGGGGGGATCTGGGATTCGAGTCAGCGGCGCTGGTACTCCTCCCAGGTGCGGATGGTCACCTTCGGGCCGTCGTCCGGGCCGCGGCCGGCGAGCCCGTTACGGCCGAGGTAGTAGTCACCGATCTGGTGCTGGGCCTGGCCGGAGAGGTCCGTGTCGCTGATGGCGGCGGCGTGGATGTGCCACGGCCAGTCGTCCTGCTGGGGGTTGCGCAGCCAGGCGGCGAAGCCGACGAGGCGCAACGCGCGGACGGCCGCGGTGCGGTTGGCGGAGCTCATCCCCTTGACCGAGATGTCGACGACGCCGCCGCCGTCGTGGGTGCCCGCGGACGTGGGGTCGCCGCCGGGGTTGTACGAACCCTGATCCAGCTTGAGGTCGCGGCCGAGCAGCCGCTTGGCCTCCGCCAGCATGTTTCGCGTGCGGGTGCTGACGACGAAACCGCCGGTGGAGACCCGGGCGCCCGGGGCGATCGCGTTGGTGACCTTGAAGCGGCCGGCGCCGAGCTTGGTGAGCGACGTCTTGCCCGGCAGGCCGTTGGCGTTGAGGCCGGTGAGGCCGAGCGACTTCTGGTAGTTCGCGTAGGCGGTGACCGTCGTGGTGCCGAAGTAACCGTCCACCCACTTCGCGTCGAGGAAGCTCTCGTCACTCAGCGCCCGCTCGACGAGGAGCACGCTGGCCTTCGCGCCAGGGGTCAGCGTGCTGTCGGGCCGCCGCGGGTCGATCTGGGCCGCCTTGACGGTGGCTTCCATGTTCACGCTCGGAAGAGCCCCAGCGTCGGCCGCCTGTGCCGCCTGTGCCGCCGACGCCCCGAACGCTCCGGCCAGCGAAGCGAACAGGACGCTCGGCATGAGGACGGCGGCGCATGAGGGCAGCTTCATAGGGACTCCTGGTGCAGGGGATGAGGGTGATTCCGGTGCGGCGGAACCAACTTCCCGGTTCGCTCACGTGTCCGCAAGAAGATCGGTGTTGTCAGCCTGTCCGACAGGGGCGTACGCGCCGTCTGACAGGCGACCGCACAGTTCAGCGGCACGCGGAAAGAGCTGTCCTAGCCGCCCAGGCGGATGATCCCCCGCGTGGCCGCCACGGTCACGGCGGCGGTGCGGTCATCGACGTCGAGCTTGGCGAAGATGTGCAGCAGGTGGGTCTTGACCGTGGCCTCGCTGATGCACAGGTGGGCGGCGATGGCCTTGTTGCTCATCCCCTGGGCGACCGCGCCCAGGACCTCGATCTCGCGGCCGCTGAGGGCGCCGGGCGCGTCGGCGCGCGCCCATGACAACACCCGGGTCGCGATCGCCGGCGACAGGGCGCTCTCCCCTCGGGCCGCCGCCCTGACGGCGTCGAACAACTGCTCACGGTGGGTGTCCTTGAGCAGATAGCCGATCGCTCCGGCGTCGATGGCACGGGAGATGTCGCTGTCGGTGTCATAGGTGGTCAGGACGATCACCCTGGCGCCGGGGTCGTGCTCGCGGATCCGGCTGATCGCCGTCGCGCCGTCGAGCTCGGGCATCTGCAGGTCCATCAGCGTGACATCCGGCCGCAGGTCGCGCGCCAGGCGTACCGCGTCCGAGCCGGAGACCGCCTCGCCGACCACCTCCAGATCGGCCTGGGTGCCGAGCATCGCCCGGATGCCGTCACGGACCACCGGGTGATCGTCGGCGATCAGGACCCGGATCGCGTCCCGCTCGGTCATCGCGTCCCGCTCGGTCATCGCGTCCCGCTCGGTCATCGCGTCCCGCTCGGTCATCGCGCCACCGCCGGGAGGCTGGCCACGACCGTGGTGCCCTCCCCGGACGTGCTTTCCACGAGGAGCGTGCCGCCGAGCTGCTCCATCCGCTCACGCATGATCAGCAGGCCGTGGCCGGCGGCGGCCCGCCCGGGATCGAAACCGTCGCCGTCGTCGTGGACGTCCAGCACGACCAGGTCCTCCATGTACGACAGGGTCAGGGTCACCTGCTCGGCATGGGCGTGGCGGCGGGCGTTGGCGATCGCCTCCTGCGCCACCCGCAGCAGCTCCGCCTGGAGATGCGCGTCCAGGGGCCGCAGTGCTCCGGTGATCACGGTGTGCGCGTGGACGCCGGTCTCGTCGGACAGCCGGCCCGACAGCCGCCGCAGTGCCTCCGGCAGGCCGCCGTCGTCGAGCTCGCCGGGCCGCAGCGCCCGCACCACGCGGCGGCTTTCCGCGACGTTCTCCCTGGCCGCCCGTAACGCCTGGGTCAGGTGCCGGTCGTCAGGCAACCGCTCCTGCGCCGCCTCCAGCAGCATCACCACGCTGGCGAACCCCTGGGTCAGGCTGTCGTGGATGTCGCGAGCCAGCCGCTGCCGCTCGGCGGCCACGCCCGCCTGCCGTTCGGCCGCCGCCCGCGCCTCCTGGGCGGCCTGCAACTGATCGATCAGCTCCTTGCGCTCGGCGCTCTGGCGGGCCACGGAATAGAAGTAGCCGACCGCGGTGGCCGCGCTGATCGCGATCAGCGCGGTGATGGCGATCTCCGTCCAGGTGATCGACCCGCCTTCGTGGTAGCTGTGCCACAACCAGCCTCCTGCGCACGACAGCACCGCGACCAGCCCGACGCGTACGGCGTCCAGGCAGTACGGCACGAGGACGCTCAGGCAGACCACCAGGAAAGCCGAGTCGATCGCGAACAGCCCCAGCCAGAGCAGCCCGCCACCCAGCACGTACGGCAGGGGCACCTCACCCGCGGGCGGCGTGCGCAGCACGAACCACACCGCGTACCAGGCGGCCAGCCCGGCCACCAGCGCCACCGGCAGGACCTGACCCACCTCCATCAACGGCCCGGCCGAGGTCAGCACCAGCCACGAGGCGAAGAAGGCGTGCTGCCACCGGCGGCGTGACCGCTCCCAGGACTCCACAGCACCGACGATAATCAGCCACCCGTCGTTGCGGCATCAACCAGTCGACTGACCCGGCTATCGGTGGTCCGCTCGATGTGCGCGCACCCACGCCGGAGCCAGACTCGGCGGTGTGACAGCCATCCCCAGCCCGTCCCAAGCCGTCTGGCACCTCGGCCCGCTGCCCATCCGCGCGTACTCCCTGCTCATGGTGCTCGCCGTCGTCGTCGGCATCTGGGTCACCCAGCGCCGCTGGAGCGCCCGCGGCGGCGAGCGCGGCGTGGTCGGGGACATCGCCACCTGGGCCGTGCCGTTCGGTCTGATCGGCGCCCGGCTCTACCACCTGGCCACCGACTGGCAGCAGTACTTCGGCCCCGGCAAGGACCCCCTGCGCGCCTTCGCGATCTGGGAGGGCGGGATCAGCATCTGGGGCGCCGTCGCCGGCGGCGCGCTGGGCGCGTGGCTGGCCTGCCGGCGGCGCGGCATTCCGCTGCGCGACTTCGCCGACGCCGTCGCGCCCGGGATCGCACTCGGGCAGGCGATCGCCCGCTGGGGCAACTGGTTCAACCAGGAGTTGTACGGCGGCCCGACGACCCTGCCGTGGGCACTGGAGATCGACCCCGCCCACCGGCCGCCGGGCATGGAGTCCACGGCCACCTACCACCCGGCCTTCCTGTACGAGTCGCTGTGGGACCTGGGCGTGGCCGGGGTCGTCGTCTGGGCCGAGCGGCGCTTCCGGCTGGACCGTGGCCGGGTGTTCGCCCTGTACGCCGCGGCCTACACGACCGGCCGCGCCTGGATCGAGTGGCTGCGCGTGGATCCCGCCCCGCTCGTCCTCGGGCTGCGCTTCAACGTCTGGACCGCGCTGCTGGTCTTCGGAGCGGCCCTCGCGTACCTGATCGTCACCCGCCGAACGCCGGCCACCGCGGACCAAGGTTGACCGGCCCTCAGGCCCGGCTGCGCCGCTCTGCCCGCCGCATCGGGTCAGACTGAACAGTTTTTGGACTGTGAAATGAGCGGAAGATCGATCTAACCTGCCCCGCATGCGCACTATCGGGCTTATCGGCGGGTTGAGCTGGGAATCTACGACCATCTACTACCAAGTGATCAATCAGCGGGTACGCGAGGCACTCGGAGGCAGCCATTCCGCCAACAGCCTGATCTGGTCGGTGGACTACACGACGGTCGAGGACCTGGCCTACGACGACCGGTGGGACACCGTGGGCGAGCTGCTGGCCGATGCGGGCGGCAAGCTGGAGGCCATGGGCGCCGAGATGCTGCTCATCTGCAGCAACACCTTCAACCGGGTGAGCGATGAGGTGGCGCGGAGCACGAACGTGCCCGTCCTGCACATCGCCGACGCGGTGGGCGCCGAGGCCCGTGCCAGGGGCTGGCGGAAGGTCGGGCTGCTGGGCACCCGGTTCACCATGGAGGACCCCGCCTACCGGGACCGGCTGGCCGAGCACGGCTTCGAGGTGATCGTCCCCGAGCGTGAGCAGCGTGAGCTGGTCCATCGGGTGATCTTCGACGAGCTGGTGCGCGGCGAGCTCCGGCCGTCGTCCAGGGAGGCCTATGCCGAGGTCGTCGCCGAGCTGGCGGAAGCGGGCGCCGAGGGCGTGATCCTCGGGTGCACCGAGATCGAGCTGCTGATCAGCGACAAGGACACCGTCATCCCGCTGCTGCCGAGCGCGCGGTTGCACGCGGAGGCGGCGGCCAGGTTTGCGCTGGGGGACTGATCCCGTTCAGGTGGCCAGCTCGCGCGCGCAGACGCCGAGGCCGTATTCGCTGGAAGCCTTGACGAACACCACGTCACCGGGCCGGATCAGCTCGGCGGCCAGCCGGGAGGCTTCGGCGACGCCCTCGACCGGGTGCACGACGACGCCCGCGTCCGCCGCCTCCCGCGCCATGGCCTGCGGATCGCCCTCGCCCACCGCGATCAGCACCTCGATGCCGAGCTCGGCCGCGAGCCGTCCCACCTGCGCGTGCCGGTCCCGCGAGGCGTCGGCCTGTTGTCCCATCGCGCCGAGCACCGCGATCGTGCGCCGGCCGCCGGCCAGTGCCCTGAACGCGCGCAACCCGGCCCGCATCGACTCCGGGTTGGCGTTGTAGGCGTCGTTGATGACGGTGACGCCGTCGGGCCGCTCGGTGATCTCGAAGCGGCCCGACGAGCGCCGCCCGGCCGCGTTCAGCCCGGCGGCGATCTCGCCGGCCGACAGCCCGAGCGTGACCGCCGCCGCGGCGGCGCCCAGCGCGTTGGCCACCTGGTGCTCGCCGATGAGACCGAGCTCGACCCTGGCCCGGCCCGAGGGCGTGACCAGGTCGAAGGCGGGCGTGGCCCCCTCGCCCATCCGCACCCCCTCGGCCCGCACGCCGGCGTCCGGCGACGTGCCGTACCACACGATCTTGGCTTCGGTACGCCCGGCCATGCCCGCGACGTACGGGTCGTCGGCGTTGAGCACCGCGTACCCGTCGGGCGGAAGCGCCGCCACCAGCTCGCCCTTGGCCTCGGCCACGTCCGCCAGCCCGCCGCCCATGCGCGACACGTGCGCGGCGCCGACGTTGAGCACCAGGCTCACCCGCGGCGGCGCGATCCCGGTCAGGTACGTCAGGTCGCCCTTCCTGCCCGCGCCCATCTCCAGCACCAGGTACCGGGTCCCGGCGTCGGCCCGCAACACGGTGAGCGGCAGCCCGAGCTCGTTGTTGAACGAGCGGTCGGTCGAGATCGTCGGCGCGTGCGGTTCGAGTATCTGGGCCAGCAGGTCCTTGGTCGTGGTCTTGCCCACGGAGCCGGTCAGGGCGATCACCGTGCAGCCGAGGCGCGCGAGCACGTGCCCGGCCAGCACACCGAGCGCCGACTGCACGTCCGCCACCACGATCGCGGGCACCCCGACGG
This sequence comes from Nonomuraea rosea, assembly GCF_039539705.1. Classification (NCBI taxonomy): domain Bacteria; kingdom Bacillati; phylum Actinomycetota; class Actinomycetes; order Streptosporangiales; family Streptosporangiaceae; genus Nonomuraea; species Nonomuraea rosea. The sequence goes on from NZ_BAABDQ010000002.1 coordinate 640,627, forward strand.
GCCGGGCGGCCAGCACGGCCACCGCGCCGTCGGCCACGGCCTTGGCCGCGTAGTCGTGACCGTCGACGCGGGCGCCGGCCGTCGCGGCGAACAGGCCGCCGGGCACGACCTCGCGCGAGTCGACCGCCGCCGGCATCGTCACCAGCGCCTCCGGGTCGGGCACGGCGTCCAGGCGCGCGTCCAGGACGCGGGCGATCTCGGCCAGCGTCATCGGGATCATGCGCCGCTCCTCGCGAGCGCCAGGTTGATGAGGCGGTCCAGCAGAGCCGGGTACGAGAGCCCGCTCGCCTCCCAGGCCCTGGCATAGACGGAACGAGCGGTGAAACCGGGCATGGTGTTGATCTCCAGCACGTAGAGGTTGCCGGTGTGCTCCTCGTAGAGGAAGTCCACCCGGGACAGGCCGTAGCCGCCGATCGCCCGGTAGGCGCGCAGGGACAGCGCGCGCACCTCCTCCGACACCCGGTCGGGCAGCTCGGCGGGAATGGTGGCGATCTCGGCGCTGCTGAGGTATTTGGCCTCGTAGTCGAGCCACTCGCCGTGGACGTTGAGCTCGCCGGCGACCGAGGCGGCAGGGGTGTAACGGTCGCCGAGCACGCCGCAGATCAGCTCACGGGCGTTCACGCCCTGCTCGACGATGACGGCCCGGTCGTAGGCGAATGCCAGCTCGATCCCCGCGTACAGCTCTTCCATAGAGGTGACGCGGGAGATGCCGATGGAGGAGCCCAGGTTCGCCGGTTTGACGAACATCGGCCAGTCGAGCGGCTTGACCAGGCCCTGCCGGTCGGTGGTGGTGCGCCAGTCGTGCTCGGTGAACCAGACGTGCGGGGTGATCGGGATGTCCTCCGCCAGGAACGCCCGCCGCATCGCGATCTTGTCCATCGCCACAGCCGAGGCCAGGACGCCGCAGCCCACGTACGGCAGGCCCAGCGTCTCCAGGTGACCCTGGATGACGCCGTCCTCGCCGTACGGGCCGTGCAGCACGGGGAAGACCACGTCCGCCACGCCCCGGCGCAGCTCCAGCGGCCACCTGCCCTGCCGGTCGATGATGATCGGGATCGGGACGTACCGATCCTTCGGCAACGCGTCGAGCACCGCCTGCGCCGACTGCAGCGACACCTCGTGCTCGGCGGACGGCCCGCCTGCCAGCACGGCCACGCGCAGGCGTTCAGTCATGATCGATCAGCCCTCCTCGCCGGACGTCAACCTGGGAAGTGTGGGCTGTCCGGCCGGCCGTTTCCCAGGCCATTAACTGCTCACTTTCTGGTCATTCCTGGAGCGGCAGGAGACGGAGGCCCTGGTATGCAGTCGGCCAAGAGCGGCCGGAACAGCGTGTTGCCACCACGAACACCGCAAGGTGACCGCATAGCGTCACGGCATGCTGGTGAAGGAGGCCACGCCGCCGTCCGGCGGCTCCGCACCCTCACCGCCGGCGCGGCGGTGAGCGGCATCGACGCGGGCCGGCTCGTCCAGACGGCGCAGGGCCTGCTGGCCGGGCTGGCCGGGATGGCCTCGGCGGTCGTGCTCCTCGTCCTGGTGCTGTACGGCATGAGCCTGGACGCCGTCGCCTTCCGGCGGACGCTGACCAGGCTCACCGCCACACGCCCGCACCTGGTGACCGCGCTGCGGCAGTTCGCCCGCGACACCTGCCGTTACCTCGTGGTCTGTACGCTTTTCGGACTCGTCGTGGCCGCCCTCGACACCGTGGCCCTGGCGCTGCTGGGCGTACCCCTGCCCCTGCTCTGGGGGCTGCTGTCGTTCATCACCAACTACATCCCCAACGTCGGCTTCCTCATCGGGCCGGCCCCTCCGGCCGTCCTGGCGTTGCTGGATTCCGGCGTGGCCACGATGGCAGGGATGGTCGTCGAATCCCAGGCCATGCTCGCCCGCGAATAGCCCTTGCGTCAGCTGGAGTGCAGGAGGACGACGGGGATCTCGCGCGAGGTGGCGGACCGCCGGCTTGCCGCATGCTACGGTTTCCCCTCTCACTATGGGCCTCGCTGCGCGTCGAGCAGGGGCGATGTGGTGCTGATTGCGCGCGCCCGACGTCCGTGACAGGGGCCGTCAGCCCGTACGGCGGATCCATGCGACCCCGTGTTCCAGGAGGAATGATGGTGGTGATGTTTGCGACGGTCTCGCGAACGACGCGCTTATGCTGCGGCGGCGCGTCCGGCCACATGACGCGGGCATGACGATGCTGCTGGCCGGCCGCTATTCGCTCATGTCACAACTGGGCCAGGGCGGCATGGGCACGGTGTGGCTGGCCGTCGACGAATTACTGCATCAGCAGGTCGCCATCAAGGAAGTACGCCTGCCCGCCGACCTGGACGAGGCGGCCCGTGCCGAACTGACCGAACGAACCCTGCGCGAGGCTCGTGCCGCGGCGCGGCTGCGTTCGCATCCGTCGATCGTCACGGTGCACGACGTCGTCATGGACAGCGGCCGGCCGTGGATCGTCATGGAGCTGATCCACGGCCGCTCCCTCGGCCAGATCGTGCGCGAGGACGGGCCACTGCCGCCCGCCCAGGCCGCCTGGGTAGGGCGGCACGTGCTCGACGCGCTGAACGCCGCGCACGCGATGGGGGTGCTGCACCGCGACGTCAAGCCGGCCAACATCCTGATCACCAGGGACGGGCGGGTGCTGCTGACCGACTTCGGCATCGCCACCGTGGCGGGGGACTCCGCACTGACCCAGACCGGTCTGCTGAACGGCTCCCCCGGCTACATCGCGCCCGAGCGGTTGCGCGGCGAGGTGGACGGTCCGGAGGCCGACCTCTGGTCGCTGGGAGCCACCTTGTACATGGTGGTGGAGGGCAGGGCGGCCCACACCGGCCCCAACTCGGCGGCCGTGATGGCCTCTGTGCTCCTGCACGAGCCTGCGGCGCCTCAGCGAGCGGGCCCGATCGCACCCGTCCTCGGCGCCTTGCTGGAGAAGGACCCTCGGCAGCGCTGCACCCCTGACCAGGCGGCGGCGTGGCTGCAGGCGGTGGCCGGCGGCGAGGAGCCGAAGACCACCCGGCCGATGGCGAGGCGGTCCGCTCCCGCGGGGCGCCGCCTCGCCGTCGTGGGCGGCGTGCTCGCGATCGCCCTGTGTGTGACGGCGGGCGCGGTGATCTGGGGGATGACCCGGCCGGAAACCCTCGGCGCGGACGACGAGCCAGGCCGCACCACACCGTCGGCCAAGCCGGTGACGTCCGCACCGGCCGCCAAGCCGCTCTTCGGCACCGGACTGCACTCCTGCCGCGTGCTCACCGCGGCTCAGGTACGTTCGCTGCTCGGCAGCAACCTCCGGGAGGACGACCGTAACCGGGGGATCTGCCAGTATCACGGCGTCAACGGTTCCTTCGCGGCCGTCAGCGTCTACCGGGTCCCCACCCTCAAGGGAGCCAGGGCCAACTTCGCCGGCTCGCGGCAGACCTTCAAGGACTTCCGGGATGAGCATCCGGATGTCAAGTTCTCCAGCAGCCCGGTGATCGGCGAGGAATCGTTCGCCTCCGTCTACCGGACGGACGCCGACTCGTACACGGCCAACATGGTGTTCCGCGTGTCGAACGTCTCCGTCACCCTCACCTACGCCGGCCCGCGATCCGGAACCAAGGCCGTCGAGCGGGCGGCCGCGTCCGTGGCCGCGGCTCTGGAGGCGGCCCGCCCGGCCGGCTGAACCAGCTCGGCGGCGAAGAGCTGCTCCGGGCTGGTCTTGCCCAGCTCCTTCGAGACCGCGAGAGCCTCGTCCAGGGCCCCGAAGGGTGGCGCGGGTCAGCGCACGTTGACCGAGCGCAGCGTGAAGCCGTCGTTCGGCTTGCCGGCCAGCAGGGCGGCCAGGCCGCCGCTGAGCGCGTAGGTCCTGCCCCCGGGGCCGGGCGTGACGGAGCTGGTGACCGGGTCGGTGACGGTGTCGGTGATCTTGACGGTGGCGGACCTCCAGCTGCGGTCAGGGCGGACCCGCTGCACGACGGCGGCCTTGCCGCTGAGCAGACCGCTGCTGACCACGGCGAGCGACTTGTCCGGCAGGACCCGGATGCCCGCGGTGAGGGCGCTGAGGTTCGTGGAGAGCTTGACCTTGGTGGCCTGCTTGGGGTTGTCGACCGGTACGCGCACCAGGCTGCCGTCGGCCTTGGCGACGATGAGGATGTTGCCGGGCATCCAGGCGACGGCGCTCATGCCCACGTTGTTCAGGAAGTTCGGGACGTCCACGTTCCCGGCCAGCAGCTTGTGGCTCACGAGGACGGAGGCCTTGCCGTCGCGGTCGATGCGGAAGATCGTCGAGGAGAGCTGGTCGACGGCGTACGCCGTGCCGTTCGGAGCGACCGTCACGTCGGCCACGAGGTGCTGCTTGTCGTCCTTGGCGACCTTGTTCAGGTCGGCGTACCAGAGCCGGCGTCCGCTGCCGATCTGGTACGCGGCGACGCCCGCGACCTTGAACTTGGTGGCGTCCGTGGAGCGTTCGGCCGTTCCGTAGTCCACGTTGCCGGCCAGGATCCGGTTCCCCTTGGTGTCGATCCGCACGGCCTGCACCGACACCAGCTTCTTGTCGTCGATGATGGTCCGCACCTTGCCCTTCAGGTCGACGGAGGAGATGGTGCCGTGCGCCAGCGAACCCGTCACGAACTTCTGGGAGCCCGGGTAGTAGTCCGCGGAGTGGGGGAAAACACCCGGCCCCTTGGCCTCGATGGTGGACGCCGTCTGAAGGGTCTGGCCGGTGTTGGCCAGGGCGCCGGTGGTGCCGGCCAGCACGATGCCGGGGACGGTCACGGCGGAGAGGGCCAAGGCGATCGCGGACTGCTTGAGCTTCATGGGTGTCGCTTCCTTCCAAGGACGATGTCGGCCCGGTGCGCCGGACATCGCGGGGATGTCGTGTCCAAGTGAGTGGGGCCGAGCAGCAGCCGGTGCCGTACCGGGCTCCGGCCTGAGGAGGCCGGCCGGCCCGCGGCACTGTCTCGTTCCGGGGCCGGCACCGCGTCCTGCTCGTGGCTTCGAGTTTGCTGCCGCCGGCCGTTCGCAGCCTGCCCCTGGCGGGGTCAGGATGCCTGGCGGCCCGGTGCCCAATACTTGGCGTGTGAACAAGAAGTCGGGGTTGGGGGAGTTCCTCAGGATGCGCCGGTCGCAGTTGCAGCTGGCGGATGTGGGACTGCGGGATTTCGGGGAGCGCCGTCGCGTGCCGGGGCTGCGCCGTGACGAGCTGGCGCAGCTCGCCGGGGTGGGCTTGTCCTACTACACGCGCCTGGAGCAGGGGCTCTCGCTCAACGCGTCGGCGGAGGTGCTGGACGCGCTGGCCCGTGCCCTCGATCTTGACGAGGTGGAACGGGCTCACCTGCACGACCTGGCCCGCGCCTCGCGCCGCACCGGCACCCGGCGCAGGCCCGCGCCCGAGCGAGCGGGAGAGACGACCAAGCAACTGCTCGCCGCGTTCGGCGACGCGCCCGCGATCGTGCTGGGACGCCGCAGCGACGTGCTGGCCTGGACCCGTACGGGACACGCCCTGTTCGCGGGACATCTGGACCCGCACATCCCCGATCAGCCCGACCAGCGCCCGAACACGGCCCGGCTGGTCTTCCTGGACGCGCACACGCGGGACCTGTACGTGGAGGACTGGCCGAAGAAGGCCAGGGACGTAGTGGGGAAACTGCGGCTCGCCGCCGGGCAGCACCCGGACGATCCCCGGCTGGCCGCACTGATCGGTGAGCTGACCATGAAGAGCCCGGAGTTCGCCAGTATGTGGTCCGAGCACCGGGTCAGGAAGTGGGACCTTGCGACCTACCGCATGCACCATCCGGTCGTCGGCCGCATGCAGCTCAACCTCCAGACCCTGAACGTCCCGCAGGAGGAGGGCCAGCGCATCGTCGTGGTGACCGCCGAGGCCGGCACCGGGTCAGCGGCAGCTTTGCGCCTTCTCGCCCAGGCCGGTACTTCGAGCGGTGCTGGGTCTGCGCGCCAGGCGGCGCGAACCGCGCGGCGCCCGTAAGCGCGCCGGGGAGGAGAAACCTCACGCCGTGCGGATGGCGCGCCTTCCGACGAGGGATGTGACGCCGAGGGTGACGCCGATCCCGATCACGATGGTGACCGCGTAGGGCAGCGGTGCCGCCGCTTGCAGGGGATCGCCGGTTTTGACGATGGCGAAGGGCAGGACGGTGACGAACGCTCCCACGCTTCCGGCGATGGTGCTGATGGCGGTGGCCGCACCGATCTCGCGTACGAGCATCCGCTGTGTTTGCGCGTTGGTGGCGCCGATGAGGGACATGACCGCGAACTCCGGGCGGCGCTGGGTGATGGAGGCGACGAGGTTGTTGGTGAGGGCGATGGCCATGAATGCCGCGATCAGGGCGACGACGAAGTAGTTGATCGAGGCGAGGACCTGAGCGGTGCTGTTCGTGGTGCCGACGCTGTTCTCGATGCCTTGCATGCTGAGTGTGCCTGCGGCGACGGTGACGAACAGGGTCAGGAAGGTCACGGTCGGCCGTACCCGGTCCGGAGCCGCGGAGAGGTTGATCGCGGCCAGGTGGGAGGGGGCGGTGGCGCGTGCTGGGCGGAAGGCGTTGAGCGTGGTGTTCGCCGCGGCGACGAGCTCAGGGGCGAGGACGCACATGCCGACGGCGACGAGTACGCAGCCGGGCCCGGTCATCGCGGTGGTGAGCACGTCGGCCGGATCCATGGCGAACACCGCGGCCGATGAGGCCAAGCCGGCCGCGATCATGATTGTCGCGGCGATTCTGCGGCGCCGTCCCGGATACCGTCCCGTACGGCGGCGTGGGGGCGGAGACGCGTCGCCCACAGGGCTGCGGTGAGCGAGGGAGCGGCTGCCCATCCATGCGGCGAGTACGCTCGCGGCCATCACGATGAGCACGCCGAGGACCGGGAGGAGCACGCCGGGCGCGAAGACCGAGGCGGCGTCGGTGAGCCCGGCGGAATGGATGCTCCGGGTGACGATCCAGCCGACGACGTAGCCGATGGCCAGGCCCGGGAGCGCCGTGATGGCCGAGATGGCCGTCGTCTCGATGGCGAGCATCCGCTGCACCTGCCGGGGGCTCGCGCCGATGAGACGGATGCCCGCGATCTCCCCGGCGCGGCCGGTGAGGGCGACGCCGATGGTCGAGACCATGGCGAACAAGACGATCGCCACCGCCCAGCCGCCCATGATGAGCGGGAACTGCACCAGGAACGCGCGGTCGGCGGCGGCCGTACTCTCGGCCAGCCCGGTGCCGAGCAGGCTCATCATGCCTGTCACCAGGGTGGTGCCGACGAGCGTGACCAGGCCGGTGGCGATCGCGGCGGCGCGGTGATGCGCGAAAGAGCGCATGGCGATCTTGATCACTGGTTCACCGCCGATTCCGCCGATTCGACCAGGACGGCCATTCTGCCGGCGACCTGCTGCGCGGTGGGGCGAGGGAGGCGATCAACGATCCGGCCGTCGGCGAGGAAGAGGACGGCATCGGAATAGGAGGCGGCGACCGGATCGTGGGTGACCATGATGATCGTTTGACCGTGGTCCGCGAGTTCGCGCATCAACCGCAGGACTTCCCTGGCGCTGCGAATGTCGAGGGCGCCGGTGGGCTCATCGGCGAAGACGATGTCGGGGTCGGTGATCAAGGCTCGCGCGACGGCGACGCGTTGCTTCTGGCCGCCTGACAGCTGATGAGGACGGTGGCTGCCCCGGTTGCCGAGCCCCACGCGGGTGAGCAGTGCGGTCGTGCGCGCCGGTTCGGTCGTGCGGGAGTCCAGGCGCAGGGGGAGCTCGACGTTGTCGACGGCCGAGAGCGCGGGCAGGAGGTTGAACGACTGGAAGACGAATCCGACGCGGCGCCGGCGCAACCGTGCCAGCTGTGTCTGATCGAGCCCGCGAAGGTCTTGTCCGTCGAGCTCGATGGAGCCTGACGTCGGATTCTGCAGCCCGGCGGCGCAGTGCAGGAGGGTGGTCTTGCCGGAACCCGAGGGTCCCATGATCGCCAAGAAGGAGGACCGGGCGACATCGAGGTCGACGTGGCGCAGGGCATGGACGGGCCCGGCCTCTCCTGGATATTCGCAGCGGAGAGCGCGGATGCGCAGCACGGGTGCATTCATGAGGCTCCTTCAAATGAGCGTTTTAAACGATCGTTTCAAACGAATGTTTATTTGATACGGTAGAGCATATGAGTGCCAAGGACAAGCTGTTGCTGGCGGCGCGTGACTGTCTGCTGGCCAAGGGGTACGCGCACACGACCGTCCGAGACCTGGTCGCGGCGTCGGGGGCGAACCAGGCGTCGATCAACTACCACTTCGGGTCCAAGGAGCAGCTGCTCACCCGGGCCCTGCGCGACCTCAACACGGAGTGGGGCGAGTTGCTGTTCGCGGTGCTCGAGGAGCCCGGCGGGACGCGGCCCGGGGCCGCCGATCAGGAGGGCCTGTGGGGCCGGATCATCGACTCGATCCAGGCCAACCGATCGCTGTGGATCGTCAACTTCGAATCCGTCGCGGCCGTACGGCAGGACGACGAGATCCGGGGGATGATCGCCGGCGGTCAGGAGCTGGCCAGGGCCTCGCTGGCGCGGGCGTTCGCCGGCCTCGGGCCGGACAGCGATCCGGGTGAGGTCCACGCGACCGGGTCACACTACCTCGCCCTGCTCGTCGGGCTTGCCGCGCAATGGCTCAGCGACCCCGAACGCGCGCCGACGGCGGAACAGTTCGCCGCCGCCAACTCCGGCCGACGCCGCTGACGGACAGTCTGAGGCCGCGGGTGCCGAATTTTGGGCCCGGACAAGCCTGGGTTTTCCTGCACTCTCAGGCTAGTGGCCTACCCCACGGAGGCTTGCGATGGTGCTTGCCCAGATCGCTCGCTGGACCGCCGCTCTCAGCATGGCCGCGGCGCCCGGCTTCCGGCCGGGTGCGCCCGGTCTCGGTGACCCCTACTTCTCCCTGGAGGGCAACGGCGGGTACGACGCCCAGCGCTTCGACCTGGACTTCCAGCAGCTCACCGTGCGGTCGGTCACGGTCAACGGCCGCAAGGCCGCCTACACGCGCGACGGCCAGGAGCTGATCGTCACGCCCGACAAGAGCCCCCGATCGGCGACGTCACAGAGGCTCACCGACGACTCGAAGCCGGCGGGGTCCGTGGGAAGATCATCATCGACATGCGGCGCTGACCCCTCGCACAGGACCGGCCTGCGTATCGCCCACGGCATCCAGAACTTCCAGCTGTTCAGGGACGGGCCAGGCGGCGGCCGATGGACAGGACGAACGACTCTGGGAGGCGCTGCGAGAAGACGTGGGCGAGCAGGGCGTTGCGGCCGCCGTCCACGACGGACGACTTGCGGGTGGCCAGGGCTCGGAACGTGGTGGCGACCACCTGCTCGGGAGTGCGCTTCTTGCCGGCGCCGGCGATGTTCGGCCCGGCGGTCATGGGCGTGTCGGTCAGGCCGGGGCACAGGGCCAGGATGCGTACGCCGGTGCCCGCGTTCTCGGTGCTGACCGCCTGTGTGAAGGAGCGGACGAACGCCTTGCTGGCGGAGTAGGCGGCCAGGTACGGGATCGGCATGAAGGCCGAGGTGCTGGCCACGTTGACGATCACGCCGCGGCCCCGGGCCCGCATCCCCGGCAGGAAGTGCAGCGTGGTGCCCATGACGGCCTGGACATTGAGGTCCACCAGCGCCGCCAGCCGTGCGGGGTCGGCCTCGGCGGCGTCGCCCCGGTGTGAGATGCCCGCGTTGTTCACCAGGAAGTCGATGTCCTGACCGCCGAGCTGTTCGAAGAGCCGGGCGGAGGCGTACGGCTCGGACAGGTCGAGGGGCACGGCTGTGACCCGCACACCGTAGGTGGCCGTCAGGGATTCGGCCATGGTCTTCAACGTGGTGCCTGAGCGCGCCACGAGGACGAGGTCGGCACCGCGTCGTGCCAGCTGCCGCGCGAATGCCGCGCCGATGCCGGTGGAGGCGCCGGTGACCAGGGCCGTTCGGCCGGTGAGGTGGGCAAGGTCAAGCATGATCAGTTCTCCTTCCATGAGGAACTCATTGAGCCATTCAAGCATATGCTTGAGCTTCTCAACGACTACCTCAAGGAATGCCGCCTATCATGGAGCCATGGAACCGGCCCTGCCCGAACTGCTCACCCAGCTCTTCGACGTTACCGACACGGCCAGGGGGGAGGCGACCGCGACGCTGGCGGAGTTCGAGCTGAGCGGCTCCCAGGCCGGCCTGCTGTGGGCGCTGAACCCGGCCCTGCCGCCCGTGCCCATGCGCGAACTGGCCCGCCGGCTCCTGTGCGACCCGTCGAACGTCACGCTCATCAGCGCCAAGCTGGAGAAGGCCGGCCTGGTCGAACGACGCCCACACCCCACCGACGGCCGAGTCCGGGTGCTGGCACTCACCGAACGCGGCGTCGAGGTCTGGCACGCGCTCATGGACCGGATCACGGCCACCTCCCCAGTGCTCCGCCTCAGCCCCGCCGAGCGGCGGCGACTGGCCGAGCTGCTCACCAAGATCCAGGGCCCAGCCTGATCTTCCGGGGCGATCACGTTGATCGCGCGGGATCTGGGGGTCAGCCGCGAGACGCTCAGCCGGCGAGCAGCAGGGGTGGCAGCACCATGGTGACGATCGTGACCGCGGGCCCGATCAGGACCATGGCGAATCCCCATGCGGTGAGGCGTCTCGACAGCAGCGGTCGCTCCTCCTCGGCCGCGGAGGCGACGATCGTCGCACCCGTGGTGGAGAACGGCGCGCAGTCCACAAGAGACGCCGAGATGGCAAGCGCGTAGATGAACCCGGTCATCTCCAGCCCGCCCCCGGGCACGAGGAGCGGTACGGCCAGGGGGATGAGCGCGCCGAGGATGCCGATCGTCGAGGCGAACGCCGACACCAGGCCGGCGATGACACAGATGACGATGGCCGCGATCAGGGGGACGTTGACCGACCTGGCCAGTTCGCCGAGTTGGTCGATGGCGCCCAACCTGGTCAGTACGCCCACGTAGGTCATGATGCCGCCGAGCAGCAGGATCGTCCCCCAGTCGACCTTCGACATCGCGCGGCGCCCCACATCCGGCACCAGGAGGGAGAGGATCACCGCGAGGGTGAGTGCGACGACACCGAGATTGACGTCGACGTCGAGCATGGTGAGCGTGAAGAACCCGGCGACCAGGACGAACAGCGTGCACAGCACGGTCGCCTGAATGCGAGTGATCGGCGGTGCCGTTGTGGTGTCGGTCATCGCCAAGGTGCCGGTCGCAGAACCCATGGTGCCGGTCGCGGAACTCAGGGTGCCGGTCGCGGAACCCGGTTCACCGCTCCCGGCAGGCTCGGCGGGCGCCGCGGTGTCCCGCCGCGAACGGCGGATCAGTTCGGGGCCGCCGAACATCAGGAAGGCGGCCAGGACCACCAGGGCGTTCACCCCGACCGACAGGACGAACATGAGCCCCGCGTTGTACGGCAGGCCCGAGTCCTCGGCGATGGTGGCGACCGTGATGCCGTTGATGCTTGTCGGAGCCAGCGCGCCGCCGACGATCGCGGAGCTCATGGCGATGCCCATGAGCGTGGGGCTGATCCGGTGCGTCGTGGCCAGTGACATCGCGATCGGCACGACGGCGAACGCCGCGTGAGAGGTGCCGAGGCAGGCAACCCCCGTGCCGATGAGCCACATCGCCCAGGGCAGCAAGGAGACCCGTGGGCCGACCAGACGCACCGAACGGTCGACGAGCCAGTCGATCGTGCCGGTCTCCCTGGCCATGCCGAACAGGTAGGTGATGCCGAGCAGGATGAGCAGCGTGTCTACCGGGAACGCCTCGAGAATCTCGTCGAGTCCCTCGCCGACGAACCCGATACCGATGATGAAGGCGGCGACCAGCGCCAATGCCCCCATGTGCACGTTGCGGATCGCGGAGACGGCGAAAACGCCCGCGAAGACGATCAGCGCGATGATCTCGACGCTCACTGTTCATCCCCTCGGGGTGAACGCGGGGGCAGCGTCGTCATTGGTCGGTTCCCTTCGGCTGGGGGGTGGGACGTCCGGCGAGATAGGCGGCAAGCGGTACGGGAGCGACGCCTTCCAGGTCGTCGAGGCGCACGAGCTCGCCCGCCTCGACCCGGCGGCGCAACCGCGCGTCGCCGAGCAGGTAGTAGGGCGCGAGGCCGGCGTCGGGAGCCACCATGACCGGGGCGACGCCGTCGATCTCGTGATGATGACCGGTGACCCGGAACGGCGTACCAGGCTCGAGTGCCGTGGCGGCCCTGGCCGCGAGCAGGACCGTCGGCCGGGGGCGCGGCGCGATGCCCGCGCCGGTGACGGCGGCGTGGATGGTGAGCGGGGTTTCGACGCCCATCGCGTGGTAGGGCCAGTAGAGGCAGGCGTAGCGGCCGTCGCGGCTGACGACGTGCCCCTTGCCCCGCAGCATTTCCCAGGTCACCGGATCGCCGGTGCGCACCACCGCGAACACGCCGCCGGCGAAGCTCGCCTCGCCCGGCAGGCGCAGCGCGGAGAACACGTCGATGACGCCGTCGTGGCTCACGAGGCCACCGTCCTGACGCGTGGCGTAGATGTCGGCAAGTTCGGCGACGCGGGCCACCGGGTAGTGCAGGCTTTCCTCGTCCGGCACGGCACCCGTCCGCATCGCCACCACGGTCATCTCGCACAGGTCGGCAGCCGCCCTGCGTTTGAGCCCGGCGACGAGATCGGCGCGGCGGCTCAGCGCGGCCAGCGGCTCGTCGCCCAGATCGAGCACCTCGGCCAGGGCGGGTGCGTCAATCGTCACGCCGGCCTGGGTCACGGTTCCCGTGCCGGGGTCGAAGACGAGGTCGTACTCACCCGACTTGCCGATGGCGACGATCTCCAAGCCGGTGGCTGAGATCCAGTCGACGAGGCGCAGGAGGTTGGCAGGCTGGTCGCCGTCGCCCGGCAGGTAACGAACGCCGGCCGCCTCCGCCTTCGCCGCGAGGGCGACACCGGCGACGGTGTCGACTTCCTTGCTGACCATGACGACGTGCACTCCGTGCGCCAGCGCGTCCTCGGCGTAGGCGGTGCCGGAACTCACGTGGCCGGTCGCCTCGACCAGGACGTCGACGCTGTCCCAGCTGAGCGGGGTGGCGTCGGCGAGCAGGACTGTGCGGTCGGAGGCGACGGCGTCACGGAACTCCTCGCCGGTGGCCGGCGCCACGAGGCTGATCGCGTCGTGCCCGAGCTCGGCCAGCATGCGGCGCATGCCGTCCACGTCGGGATCGATGAGCACCGCCGGGATCAGTTCGGGCGTGTGCTGGAGCTGCGCGAGCAGCGTGCGGCCGTAGCCACCGCCTGCGCCGGTCAGCGCGACTCTGACGGGAACGTGATCCCGCACGGCATGGGAATGGATCACCGTAGCTCCAATCTGGCAAAGCGCTGCCCAGGTGACCAGGGGCGACGCAGGGCGCCACTGTTACACAGGATCTAGAATTTTACAAATTTGCATCAAATATTCACATGAGATGAAATGTGGGCCATAGGCAGGTCTGATGAGGAAGAACGAGGTGCGACCGTGCTGGGTGCCATCGCCGACGACTTCACGGGCGCGACGGATCTCGCGATCATGTTGCGCCGCAACGGTTATCGGGTGGCCGTCGCCATCGAGGAGCACGACCCGGGCACGTCGGCGCGCACCGGTCTCGACGCGCTGGTCATCGCTCTGAAGACCCGGACCGCGCCCTCCGGAGAGGCGGTCGCCTCCGCACGCGCTGCACTGGGCAGACTGCGGAGCTGGGGTGCCGAGCAGATCTACGTGAAGTACTGCTCCACCTTCGACTCCACCGATGAGGGCAACATCGGGCCGGTGCTGGACATGGTGTCGGAGGAGCTGGGCGCCGAGCGGGTGGTCGTCGCGCCCGCGTTGCCCGCCAACGGCCGCACGCTCTATCACGGTCACCTCTTCGTCGGCGGCGATCTCCTCGAACATTCCTCGATGCGGCACCATCCACTCACGCCGATGACCCGCTCCCGGGTCGCCGATCTGCTCCGCCCGCAGACACGGCACGCCGTCACGGAGATTCACCACGAGACGGTGCGGCAGGGCCCGCAGGCCGTCCGGGCCGCCATCGCGGCCGCACCCGCCCGCTACGTCGTCGTCGACACGATCGATGACGAGGACCTGCGCGTCCTCGGTGCCGCGGTCGCCGGCAGCACGCTCGTGAGCGGCGGCTCCGGCCTGGCCTGCGGCCTGCCGAGTCCCGGCACCCCGGCGGATACCTGGTCACCGGGCCCGGGCACCGGCCGGGTGGTGCTGTGCGGCAGTGCGTCGGCGACCACGCGGCGGCAGATCGCCACTGCCGCCCGCACCCAGCCGGTACGCCGGATCGACCCGGCGACAGCCGTACGCGACCCGGAAAGGGAAATCGACGCGATCATCCAATGGGTCCAAGCCCAGCCGGCCGGCACCGCACCCGTCGTGTACGCCGCAGGCGAGCAGGCCGACCTCGTCCACGAGGTCGACGGCCGGCCGGTCGCGCCCGCTGTCGAGCACGTGCTCGCCCGCGCCGCGCAGCGGCTGGCCGGCCAGGCGGGCATCACCCGCCTGCTGATCGCCGGCGGCGAGACCAGCGGCGCGATCGTCCGCGCGCTGGGCATCGGCCTGCTGCGCATAGGCCCGGAAATCGCCACCGGTATCTGCTGGAGCTCTGCCACCACCGCCGGCGGAGAGGTTGTCGCGCTGGCGCTCAAGAGCGGCAACTTCGGGCCCGACCACCTGTTCACCTCGGCCTGGGACCGGCTCGCGTGAGCGCGCTCGACGATCTGCTCGCCGCCGGTGTCCGCGTGGTCGAGGAGGGCCTCAGCCCCGGCAGCAGCGGCAACCTCAGCGTCCGCGCCGGTGACCGGATCATGATCAGCGGAACCGGCGCGCCGCTGGGCCGGATGCGGCCGGAGAACATCGCGGTACTCGACCTCGACGGGCGCCATCTCGACGGCGCGAAACCGTCGAAGGAGTGGCCGCTGCACATCGCCTTCTACCAGCGCGATCCCCGGCATCAGGCGGTAGTCCACGTCCATTCGCCCTCGGCGGTGGCCGTTGCCTGCCTGGAACCGTGGTCGGAGCACAGTGCGGTTCCCCCGCTCACCCCGTACTTCGTGATGCGCGTCGGTCAGACACCGCTGCTGCCCTACCGCCGGCCTGGCGATCCCGCTCTCGGCGAGGACCTGCGCACCTGCCCCTGGGAGCTGCGTGGCGCGCTGCTGGCCAACCACGGGTCTGTGCTGGCCGGCACGGATCTGAACGAGGCCGTAGACCGAGCCGCCGAACTTGAGGAAGCCTGCCGGATCACGCTGCTGACCAGCGGAATGCCGCGGCGGGAGCTCGCTGCTGACGCGGTGGCCGAGCTTGCCCGGCGCTGGTCCAGCCCGTGGGGCGAGCACACTACACTGAGCCCGGCGAGGAGGTAGTCCATGGCGAGGCCGCCACTCATTCCCGAGCAGCGCCGGCAAGAAATCCTGCGTCATCTGCAGCATGCGCACGTGCTGAGTTACCGCCAGCTCACTGAGCTCCTCCGCGTCAGCCACATGACCATCCGCCGGGACATCATCGCCCTCGAAAAGCAGGGCAGCGTCGAGGCCACCCCGGGCGGTGCCAAGATCGTCACCCGGCTGCTGCGCGAGCCCGACCGCACCGAGAAGGCGGTCACCGACCAGGCCGGCAAAGCCGCGATGGCCCGCGCGGCGGCCGCGATGATCGCCGACTCGATGACCGTCTACCTCGATGCCGGCACCACGATCCAAGCCATCCGCCCCTTCCTCGACGAGGCGCGCGACCTGACGGTGGTCAGCAACGACCTGGCGACCGTGACCGACTTCATCGACCACCCCGGCGTGGACCTCATCTGCGTCGGCGGACGGGTCGAGACCGCGAACCGTTCCACCTCCGGCAGGCTCGCCACTCTCGCGCTGCGTGAGCTCTCAGTCGACATCGCCTTCCTCTCCTCGAGCTCCTGGGATGTGCGGCACGGCGTCACCACGCCCGTCGAAGCGAAGATCGATGTCAAACGTGCCGCACTCGCCGCCGCCACCACGTCGGTCCTCGTCGCGGGCAGCGCGAAGTTCGGCCGGTTCGCGCGCTACCGGGCGCTGCGGCTGGACGAGATCAACAAGATCATCACGGACGACAGACTTGACGACGAGGCGGCCGCGAAGATCACCGCAGCAGGCCCTCAGCTCATCCGCGTGAGCACCGACGGATAGTGTTGTATCTGATCGCGCTCAGGGTGGTCGGCCGGCTGATCTGAGCCGCCGCCAAGCGTCGAAGAACGCGGAGCCAGCACCCCGGGTGGGCCATCGACGGGTGCACGGGGAGATGGTGCGGCTTGGCTTCCAGGTCAGCGAGGCGACCGTGCGGCGCATCCTGCGCTCGCGCCGCTTGGGCCCGGCGCCCCGACATCTCCTGGCGGACGCGACACGTGCACGACCTGGGCGTGACCAGCCACCCGATCGGCGCATGGACCGCTCAGCAGATCAGCTATTGGGCGGGAGCCGGCTCAGGAGGCTTCCGCATCCTGCCGTGCGGTCAGGAAAGCACTGAGTTCGGCCTGTTGCTCACTGTTGAAGGCGCGTTTGGGGAGGAACGCAGCAGGCTGCCTGTTCACCAAGAACAGCCAGAACTCTGGAGTTGTCGCGACTTCTCCGAACATGGACCATTGCATTGTGGTGCTGTACTGGTCGGTTCGGCACTCGTACCCGTCGTTGGTCACCCGGATCGTCGTGGGTACGCACATGTAGGTGAGCTGTCGCGCGGCGATCCGGCGGATCATCCAGGTCGCCACAAAGGGAGCGACGACCGCTGCGACGAGCATGCCCACCCCCAAGAAGACGGAATCGGCCCACATGCAGGCGAGTCCTGCCACGACCAGGACCGAGGGCAAGATCCGATAGACCATGACGAGTTGCCGTTTGAGACCTTGGCGTAACGCCCGCGCCACCTCGTCGGGAGCGGGTTCATATCTGATCGTGAAGTCCACAGTGCTCCTTCGCCTGAGCTGCCGATCATCATGCACAGACGAGCACTACGTTGCAACCCGCACGCCTGGTCAGCGAGGGGCCGTCTACGCGCCCTTCACTTCGCCGATGTCGCTAGACGAAAGCCCACTCCGATCGCCGTCAGGTCCTGCTCGTAGGCGCAATGTCGGCGGGCGCACCGGGCCAGGTCCCGGTCGTGGCGGAATGCGCCGCCCCGGGTGATATGTGGGTCGAAGGCCCAGTCCTCCGTGCTCGGCACCTCACTGGGAGCGCCCGGGTAAGGGGCGTAGCGGGTGGAGGTCCACTCATCGGCGTTGCCCGCCATGTCCAGCACCCCGAAGGGGCTGGCACCCTCGGGGAACGAACCGACCGGCGTGGTGGTGCCGATGCCCAGGTCCACCAGATTGGCCAGGCCTGTGCGGTACTCGTTGCCCCATGGGAATTCCCGGCCGTCGTTGCCGCGGGCGGCACGCTCCCACTCATCCTCGGTGGGCAAGCGCACGTCAAGGCCGCCGAGCTGGTCCCCCAGCCACCGGCAATAGTCCACTGCCTCCTTCCAGGCGACGCCGATGACCGGATGGTCCACCGGTGCCTGCGGAGCCGGCCTGCCGGTGGCCTGCGCGAAGAGTGCCCACTGGCCGGCGGTGACCTGGGTGCGGGCGATCCGGAACGCTGGAAGGTGGATCTCTGTGCGCGGGGCTTCTTTTCGATACCACTCCACCGGTACCCCGGTGCCGGCGTAGCGGTGTGCCACCTCCTCCACCTCTTCGGCGGGCGTACCCCGACGCAGTATTCCGGCCGGGATCTCAACCCAGTCCACTGGTTTCACCCGCATGACCCTCCCATCGCTGGATCGATGTGATTCCATGATCGCTCCGATATGCGCGGACGTCATCGGTCGATGGACCTATGCCGACAGCGACCTTGGACCTAGTAGACGCCGTTCGGGGACGATGCTTGCGCGCTGCTTGGAAGCCGGATCGTGACGAGGAGCCCGCCGGTGGGGCGGGGTGTGAGGTCGAGTGTCCCGTCGTGTGCCTGGACGATGCTGTGCACGATGGCCAGCCCGAGGCCGACGCCCGCGTGGTCGTCGATGCGTGCGCGTTGGGTTCCACGTTGGAAGGGTTCGGTGAGGGTCGGTACGAGTCCTGGTGGGATCCGATGGCCGGTGTTCTCGACCAGCAGCACGCTCGCGTCGCGCCGCGATTCGGTGTGGACCGTGACGGTGCCCCTGCTGGGGAGGTTGTGGACGATGGCGTTCTGGACGAGGTTGATCACCATCCGCAGCAGGAGCGCCGCGGAGCCGGCGGACCATGCCCTCCCGCCGGTGACCTCGAGCGCGATCTGGCGCTTTTCCGCGAGGGGAAGCAGCGTTTCCGCGGCTTCTTCGGCAATGAGAGACAGGTCGACGGGCTCGGGGTTGAAGCTACCTCGGTCGCTGCGGCTGAGCAGGAGGAGGGCCTCGGTGAGGTCGATCGCCCTCGTGTTGACGGAGCTGAGGCGTTGGATGAGTTCGGCCTGGTCATGTGGGGGGTCGTTGCGCGCGACGTCGAGGAGTGTCCGCGAGATCGCCAGCGGGGTGCGTAGTTCGTGGGAGGCGTTCGCGGCGAACCGTTGATGCCGGCTGACGTGGGATTCGAGTTGCTCGAGCATGGCGTCGAACACGTCGGCCAGTTCGCGGAACTCGTCTTCGCTGCCCGGTAGCCGGATTCGGTGGGAGAGCGATCCGTTGGCGGCCATCCGTGCCGCGTCCGCGATCCGTGTCAGTGGTGCGAGCATCCGGCCGGCGAGGAACCACCCTCCCATGAGGCCGAACACCAGGAGGAAGGCCAGTGCCACGGCTGCGGCGGGGAGGAAGACGTGCAGGAGGTCAGTGCGATTGGGCACGTAGATGGGGGCCATGATGCTGATGCGGTCGGGTACGTAGCGCAGCAGGAACACCCACACCACGGACAGCAGGAAAGCGCCGGCGAGAAGGAGGAATCCGGCGTAGCTGATGGTGAGTTTCAGGCGGGCACTGAGCCCAGGGCGTCTATTCATGAGTGCGGTCAGGGTGGACGGGGTCCATGCCGCTGTCGATTCGGTAGCCCACACCGGGCACCGTGGCGATGAGCCATGGGTCGCCGAGTCGTTTGCGCAGGGCGGAGACGGTGATGCGGACGGCGTTGGTGAAGGGGTCGACGTTGGCGTCCCAGGCCCGCTCCAGTAGCTCTTCAGCGCTGACGACCCCGCCCCCGGCGGCGACGAGGACGTTGAGTACGGCGAACTGCTTGCGCGTGAGCGCCACGTAGCGCCCGTCGCGGAAGACCTCCCGGCGGAAGGAGTCCAGCCGCAGGCCCGCGATCTCGATGACCGGGGGGCGGGCGTACGCCCGCCTGCGGTCCAGCGCCCTCAGCCGCAGGACGAGCTCTCGAAGCTCGAACGGTTTGGTGAGATAGTCGTCGGCGCCGAGCTCGAACCCGGAAGCCTTGTCGTCGATCCGGTCGGCAGCGGTGAGCATGAGGATGGGGATGCCGCTGCCGGAGGCGACGATCCGGCAGGCGATCTCGTCACCGGAAGGGCCGGGAATGTCGCGGTCGAGGACGGCGAGGTCGTAGGAGTTGACGCTGAGCAGTTCCAGGGCGGAGTCGCCGTCGCCGGCGATGTCGGCGGCGATCGCCTCCAGCCGGAGACCGTCACGGACGGCTTCGGCCAGGTAGGGCTCGTCCTCCACGATCAGTACGCGCATGACGTAAACCTAGGCAGCACGGCATATCGGCAACGTATGCCACCGAACCCGCCCCCGGCACGTTCCCTCCGTCGAGGAAATCGCATCCGCTGCGCCGGAACACGTCCCGACGAGCAGGCAGGGGATCAGGCTGTGTTCGTCCAGCGAGTTTGAGGAGGCCGGTTCCGTCCCGGCCGCTTTCAGGATCGTCCCCGTCCGGTCCTGGGTGAGCACGGGAATCGCGCTCACCTGCCTGGCCCTGATCCACTCCGGGCCAACACACCATGGTGGGACCCGGAGACCGCACCCGGCTGCCCGAGGCAGTGGCCGGGATGGGCGGGAGTCGCGGGACCAGGGCATCAGGTGGAGGTCGTGAGGTCGTAGACCTTGGCGGTGCCCACCGTGCGGACGGTGAAGTTGCTCTTCACCCACTCGGCGATCCGCTGGGCGGCATCGCTGCCGCCGTGGGGAAGGTCGTTGCCGGCGAAGCCCATCCCGCCGCCGTCCACGAAGTAGTGGATCTGCTTCTGGGCCACGTACTTCTGGAACTGCTCCAGGGTGGGAGCCGGGTCGGTGCCGTTGAAGCCGCCGATCGCCATCACCGGTGTTCGCGTGGCCAGCTGGTACACCGCGGCGTTGAGGGACGTCAACGTCGCTGCGGGCCACCGGTAGGAGTCCGCGTTCGCATTCAGCAGCGCCACCAGTTCAGCGCTGGGAGGAGGCGAAGAGCGCATGATGACGACCCTGCGGCCTTGCGGGCCGCCCTCGCCGCCACCACCCGCGGACTGCTGGGACCCACCCTGCTGATTCCCCTGGCCCGTTCCTGTCCGCATCAGAGCGCCACCTGACGCGACGGAGGGTCCGGCGGTCACGATCACCCCGCTACGCGGGGAGGTGACCGTGTCCTGGGTGTACGCGGCCGGCCCCGCCAACGACACCAGTACGGCCGCCGCGGGCGCCGCCGCGACCACGCGTCCTGGCAGGTAGGCAGCTCCCAGCAGCACCCCGGCCGTGACCAGGCCACCCACGACGACGACCGGGCCCAGCCACGGATGCCAATCGGGGGTACGCTGCAGCACCGCGTAGGACCACGCCGCCGTGATCGCCACGACCGCCGCCAGCGTGGCCGCGCCCGCCATCGTGCGCCGCCGCGGCCACAGCAGGCCGGTTCCCAACCCGGCCAGGGCGGCGATCGCCGGGGCAAGCGCCACGGTGTAGTACTGGTGGAAGATGCCCTGCATCAGGCTGAACACCGCGCCGGTGACCAGCGCCCACCCACCCCACAGTCCCAGTGAGGCGCGCACCCGGTCGGTACTCGGCGCACCGCGCAGCATCCACGATCCGATGACCAGCAGGACAAGCGCGGCCGGCAGCAGCCAGGAGATCTGGCCGCCGTTGGCGTAGCCGAACATGCGACCCCACCCGGCGTCGTCGTTGGTGTTGCCCAGCCCTCCCACCTCGTCGCCGTTGAGCCGGCCCAGCCCGTTGTAGCCCAAAGCCAATTCCAGGACGCTGTTGCCCTGCGTACCGCCGATGTAGGGACGAGCGCCGGCCGGCACCAGCGCGACGATGGCCACCCACCAGCCGGCGGCGGCCACCATCGCGGCCGCGGCCAGGGCCAGCTGCCAGATCCTGCGCCGCAGCGGCGTCGGCGCGGCCAGCAGGTACACCAACCCGAAGGCGGGCAGGACCAGGAACGCCTGCGTCATCTTGGCCAGGAACCCCGCCCCCACGCACGCCCCGCACACCACCAGCCATCGGGTACTCGCGTCCGCCTGGGCGCGCACCAGCGCGTACGCGGCCACCGTGAGCATCAGCACCAGCAAGGCGTCCGGGTTGTTGAACCGGAACATCAGCGTGGCCACCGGCGTCAGCGCCAGCACCGCGCCGGCCAGCAGCCCCGCGCCCGCCTCGACACGCGCAGGCACGGTGCCGGCCAGCCCGCGCCGCACGGCCGCGTACACGGTCGCGACGGTCGCCACGCCCATCAGCGCCTGCGGCAGCAGGATGCTCCACGAGTTCACCCCGAACAACCGCGCGGAGATCGCCATCGGCCACAACGCGGCGGGCGTCTTGTCCACGGTGATGGCGCCCGCCGCGTCGGAGGAGCCGAAGAAGAACGCCTTCCAACTGGTCGCCCCGGCCTGCACCGCGGCCGAGTAGAAGGAGTTCGCCCACTCCGAGGCGCCCAGCCTCCACATGTACAGCACAGTCGTGCCTGCCAGCAGCACCAGAAGCGCAGGCCGGGCCCAGGCCGGGTCGTTCCCGGCGGATCTCGTACGCTGCCGGGCAACGGACATGGTTCGCGTCAATCCCGCCATGGATGCTCCTCAGTCCAACCGGTACAGCTGCTGCTCGGCGCCCGTCGAGGAGGACGGCGAATCCCCGCCGGACCCCCCGTACTCGCCGGGGTCGATCAGAGTGCCGTTCTGCCGCACCCACTCCGCGACAGCCGAGATCGCACCCTGACGAGGACCAGCCGGACCTCTGCCCGACGCGGCGAGCAGGACGTGGCGCAGCTCGCCGTTCTTGATGTACTCCTGCAGCTTGGCCACCGTCATCGCCGGGTCCTGCCCGGTGAAGCCGCCCATCGCGATCACCGGCTCGCCGGTCGACAGGATGATCCCCGCGGCCTGCTGGGCAGCGGACACCGCGACCAGCCAGCGCGCATCGCCCCGGTTCCGCCGCAGGTAGCCGATCAGCTCGGGGCTCAACTCAGCGGCCGGCCCGCCGACCACGCGAACGCCGCCGCCCCCTGCCCGGGTCTGGCCCTGCCCGCCCGGCTGCTGCACTCCAGAGGCCTGGACGTTCGGGTCCTGCTCCGTGGACGGCCCCGCCAGCGCGTTGCCGTACGAGTGGTCCGTACCGCCGAACGCGGCCGCCGACGCGTACGCTCCCGGGCCCGCCAGAGCCGCGACCAGCGTGAACGCCACCGACGCGACGGCGATCCCACGGCCGCGCCGCCACGGCAGCCGCGCGGCCACCAGCGCCGGCACCGTCACCACGGTCGCCGCCACGACCACCCAGGGCAGCCACGGATTCCACTCGGGAGTGCGGTTCAGCAGCACGAACGACCACGCGCCGGTGGCCACCACGCCCACCAGCAGCACCCACGACCAGCGGACCGACCGCCGGTACGCGCCGTACAGCAGCACCCCGCCCGAGCCGGCCAGTGCGGCGATCGCGGGGGCCAGCGCCGTGGTGTAGTACGGGTGGAACACGCCCCCGGCGAAGCTGAACACCACGTAGTGCACGGCCAGCCAGCCGCCCCACAGCACCAGCGCGGCTCGCGGCAGATCGGTGCGCGGCCGCTTCCCCAGCAGCACCAGCCCCGCCACCAGCGCGAGCACCGCGAACGGCAGCAGCCAGGAGATCTGGCCGCCGACGATGGCGTTGAACAGCCGTCCCGCGCCCGCGGCGCCACCGAAACCACTGCTGCCTCCGCCGTAACCGCCTCCGCCGGACCCCCCTCCCTCACCGAAGATCCGGCCCAGGCCGTTGAAGCCGATGACCACGTCCCACACGGTTCCGTCGGTGCTGCCGCCGATGAACGGGCGGTTCCCGGACGGGATCAGGTCGACCACCGCCATCCACCAGGAACTGGACGCCGCCAGCGCCACACCGGCCGCCAGCAGATGCCAGATCCGGCGTGGCACGTCCGGCCTGGCCGCCACCAGGTAGGCCAGCGCCAGCGCCGGGACGACCACGAACGCCTGCAGCATCTTGGTGTTGAACCCGCAGCCCACGAACACCGCCGAGGCCAGTAGCCAGGACAGGCGTCCCGTCTCGATCGCGCGCTGACACGCCCACGCGGCCAGCACCAGGAACAGCACCAGCAACGTGTCAGGGGCGTTCTCGCGGTTGATGGCGACTGTGATCGGCGTCAGCGCCAGCACCCCGGCAGCGATCAGCGCCGCCGGGAGCCCAGCGGCGCGCCGCACCGTGGCGTGCAGCACCGCGACGCCGGCCACCCCGGCCAGCACCTGCGACAACATCAGGCTCCACGTCCCGAACCCCAGGACGCGGGCGAACAGGCCCATCGCCCACAGCGCCATCGGGGGCTTGTCCACGGTGATGAACGACTCGGAGTCGAGGGCCCCGAAGAAGAACGCCTTCCAGCTCTCGGTGCCGCTTTTGACCGCCGCCGAGTAGTAGGAGTTGGCGTAGCCGGCCGCCGACAGGTTCCACGCGTACAGTACGAAGGCCGCCAACAGCACACCCCAGAGCGCGGGACGCGACCAGCGCGGATCTTCAGGCCCGCCCAAGGCCAGCCGGCGCAGTCGCCCCCATCCGGCACGGTGACTGCCTTGGTTCCTGCTGGACGCGGATGTGCCTGACGGATCGGGGAGCGTTGGTGAAGGATGTGGGGGGTTGGTCATCGAACCTCGTCTTTTCTGCCCGTGCAGACGGTCGGCTCGGCCGGAGCCGGCAGGCGCCCCAGGCGCCGTGGGTGGAAGATCCAGACGCGCATCAGCATGAACCGCACCAGCGTCGCGACCCCGTTGGCGGTCACCAACGCGGCGATCTCGACGGCACGTGACGCCTCTGGCGCCAGTGCGTGGAGCAGCGCCAGCCCGCCGGTGCTCAGCGCCAGCCCGAGCAGGAACGCCACACCGCCCTCAAGCTGCTGCCGGAACGCCCGCTCCGACCCGGTCACGCCGAAGGTGAAGCGGCGGTTGGCGGCGGTGTTGCCGATGGTGGTGATCACCAGCGAGACCGCGTTCGCCCACAGCGGCCCCATCACTGTGCGCAGCAGCACGAACAACACCAGCTGAGCGATCGTGCTGAACACCCCGATGATCGCGAAAGCCGGCAGTTGCCGGGCCATCCCCGCCGGCAGTCGCGGGCGCGGCCGGCCCTCCACCGGGACGCGGAACGCGCCCGTCAGCATGCGGCGCGCCACCCGGGCCATGCCCTTCAGGTCATCCAGCGCGGTTCGCAGCACGTCCACGCGGCTGTCGGGGTCGTCGACCCAGTCCACCGGCACCTCGTGGATGCGCAGCCCGTTGCACTCGGCCAGCAGCAGCAACTCGGTGTCGAAGAACCACTTCTCGTCCTGCACCGACGGCAGCAACGCCCGCGCGATCACGGTCCGGGCGGCCTTGAAGCCACATTGGGCGTCGGTGAAACGGGCCGCCAGCGTCGCACGCAGCAACACGTTGTAACACCGGGAGATCAGCTCCCGTTTCGGGCCGCGCACCACCGCCGACCCGCGGGTCAGCCGAGACCCGATCGCCAGATCGCTGTGCCCGGAGATCAGCGGCGCCACGAGCGGCAGGAACGCGTCCAGGTCGGTGGACAGGTCCACGTCCATGTAGGCGACCACGTCGGCGTCGCTGCGGCTCCACACATGCCGCAGCGCCCGTCCCCGGCCCTTCTGCTCCAGCCGCACTGCCCGCACGTGTGGCAGCGCCGCCTCCAACTCCAGCGCCGCCTGCCAGGTCCCGTCCATGCTGGCGTTGTCGGCGATCGTGATCTGAAACCGATAGGGGAAAGTCTCTTCCAGATAGCTGTGTAACCGGCGCACGCTGTGCGCCAGCACGTGTTTCTCGTTGTAGACGGGAATGGCGATCTCCACCAGGGGATCCACGACCAAGCCCTTCTCGCTCTGTCTGCTCTTCGAAGTGCGGCCGCGGAAGCTGTCAGCTGGGTGGCTTTGCCTCATTGGCGACGTTTCGACTGGGCAGGCGAGTCGCCGAAGATCGACGGACTGACGAGCACGATCCGGCGCCTACGACGCGCCCGCGCTGACAGTGATGCGCTGTGGTCCATGCCTCCACTGAAGACGGAAGCCTGTTGCCGTGGCGTATGTGGTTTTTGATATGCCCGCGATACGTCCACGGCGGACGGCTTGTCGCGACATGACCCGTAAGCAGGACACCGCCTATGCCAGGGTGCGCGATCGACACGCCCGTGGAGCGCTCGTACACGGAGACCGGGCCGCCGTCCTACCCGAGGTACCGCTCGGCGGTGTCGAACCCGACCCGCCCCATGTCACCGTTCCCGGCGGCGGCCACTGCCGGCGCGAACCGTGACACAACGATGACATGGCGCGGACATGGCGGGGACACCGCCGGTCGACAGTGGACGGGACTTACAGACGGACGGGTTACGGAGCGCTGGGCAGACCCGGGGCGTGTCGCGAGTGTTGCTGATCGGGGATGAGCCGGCCCTGTGAGAGAGCTTTGAGCCGGCCCTCGCCGAACCGTCCACGGTGGGCGGGAAGCCGCCTGCGGACAGGCCGGAGGCGGACTGCGGCACGGTGACCGTGCCGGCGGCCGGCTCGTGACCCCTGATCCGGCCGCCCGCAGCGGGTTCATGCGTGCGGCCCGGGGTGGCTCCGGCGTCTCCCTCATCAAAGCAGGGCGAGCCGAGCAGGCGTGCGGCGCTGTGACCGTCCGCTGGACGGAAAGTCGCCGTGAAGGCGATCACGAAAGGGAGAAGACGTGGCTAGTGACGGAGTATGGGACCGGCGTTCGCTGTTGCGGGGGGCCGCCGTGGCGGCCGGCGCCGCCGCGGCCGTGCCGCTGATGGGCGCTGCGGTCACGGCGAGAGCCGGCGGCGGTGACGCGGACTCCGACATCCCGCCGGACACTTTGCCAGGCGGGGCTTACGACAAGTACGTGGCGCAGCTGGCCGCCGCGGGCAAGTTCTCCGGCGTGGTGCTGCTGTCGCACAAGGGCCGGACGGTGCTGTCGCGCAGCTATGGCATGGCCGACAAGGAGAAAGGGATCGCCAACAGCGAGGGCGTCGCGTTCAGCCTCAGCTCGGCGGGCAAGCCGTTCCAGGCGGTGGCCATCTTGCAGTTGGCGCAGCAGGGCAAGCTGAAGCTGTCGGACACGGTCGGCACCTACCTGACGGGCTTCGCCAAGGAGATCGCCGAGCAGGTGACCATCCACCACATGCTCGCCAACATCTCCGGACTGGAGAGCCCGGATGAGGACGTGCAACGCATCTTCCAGAGCCGAGAGGAGGTGCAAGAGTTCTACGGGCAGTGGGCCCGCCATTCGAAGCTGGTGGCACCCGTCGGCACTCCCACCGGCCACGCCGGCGCCGAGGTCGTCATCCCGGCGCTGATCGTGCAGGCGGTGACCGGCAAGACGTACTGGGACTACGTCGAGGAGAACATTTTCAAGCGCTGCGGCATGACCGGCTCGGCCTTCTCCACCAGGCCGCAGTGGCTCACCGATGCGCATATCGCGCACCCTTACATGACGTTGGCTGACGGCAGCGTGGTGGACGCCGTCCGCAACCTGGACAAGAGCAGCTCGAACCAGCTCACGCTGGGCAGGAACCCGGGCCGCAGCTTCATCGACGTCCCCGGGGACGGCGGTTTCGCCACCGCACCGGACCTGGTCCGGTTCGCGCGCGCGCTGAGCGACGGCACGGTGCTGGAACGGCCCTACGCCGACGTACTCACCGCGGCCAAGTCCCCCCACGGACCGCAGTCGTTCGGGGCTTATCAGATGCCGGTCCGCATCGTCAGCGGTCAGTGGGTGCACGGGCGCGCCGGTGCCAACCCTGGTGTAGGCGCCAGCTGGAACATCTACCCCTACACCGGCTGGGTTGGTGTCATCCTCAGCAACACCGATGGCGAGACGCTGCAGGCGCTGAGCGGGCGAGAGGTACAGGCTGTCACCGGAGGCACGCCCGGTGGCGGTGGCGGGGGCGGCTGAGACGGTCCGGCGGTTGACACGAAGGGAACGGATCTCCTGACGTTCTTGTGGGTGAGTTGACGCCCCGGCCTGATGACCGGCCGACCACAGCCGGTCGTCAGGCTTCGCGGGGCTGCCTGGCCTCTCCTGGTGCGCCGCAATGGGGGCACTCGCCGCCACTCTCAATTCGGAGCCGTACGGCCCTTCCTGCGAGGGGTGGCTGCCCGCCCGCGGACACCTGCGCCGTCCACCGGGTCCACACCACCTTGCGGGCGCCACGGGGCAGCGTCCAGCGGTTGCGGTGTGGACGACCGAACACCTGACGGAGTTCTCGGACTACGTCCGCGAGGACGCGTTGTACCCACTGTGGTGGCTGGCCGGGCTCCGCGGCCTGCGCCGCGGCGAGCTCGCCGGGCTGCGGTGGGCGGACATCAGCCTGGAGACCCGTGAGCTCACGGTCGTCCAGCAGCTCATCCACGTCAACGACCGGCTACGAGTCGTCCCACCCAAAAGCGAGGCGAGCCAGCGCACGATCGCCTTGGACACCGAGACGATCCGCCTCCTGCACCGCCATAAGCTGAAGGGGTTCGACACCGCCGACTGGGTGCTCACCCGCGAGGACGGCCAACCAGTACGACCGGACTACCTGACCTACCGGTTCCGTTACGTGGTGGCCGCCAGCGGCCTGCCGCCAATACGGCTGCACGACCTGCGGCGCGACGCGGCCTCCACAGCGTTGGCCGCCCGCGTGGATCTGCGTACGATCCAGGGTCAGCTCGGGCATGCCAGTATCGTGCTGACCTCCGACACCTACACCTCGGTCCTGCCCGAGCTCCATCATGCGGCGGCGGAGGCCACGGCACGCCTGGTGCTCACGACAGCGCGAAGAACAGGTCATAGGCTGCAGAAGCAGAAGCGGACGGTCCATCTCCGGCGTCGTCCCACGAACCGGCCGCCACGCTGAGCGCTTCGCCGGAAAGGTCGCGTGGTGTCGGTTGTCCCAGACAGGACCCAGCTACGACCCATCTCTTGATTCTTTGATCAAGAGGGTGGGTGAACCTGCAGGTAGGAGTGGTAGGGCGCCCGGGGCTCGAACCCGGAACCTACGGATTAAATTCTGGGATGTGCCGCTTTGGTTACTGGTGCCACCATCTAAATCGTCCGAGGATGACGGCCAATGGTGCGCCGTACTACATGCTGAAGAGCATCCAACGAGCAACGTCAGGGCGGCGGCGGTTCCTTGACCGAAGACGGGGACGTGAGGTTCGGGAACGGACCCAGGCTCGCCCCTCGTCACACGAAGCCTCGCGGCACCGCGATGCCGACAGCAAACGTCCCTCCAGATCTCCTCGGTCTGAGCTGCGGTCAGGCACTGTCCTTGGGGTTGGGGAGCACATACTCCACGGCCTTCTTCGCTAGGTGAAGAGGGAAGGGAAGGGCCAGGGGCGCGTCGATGTCTGGTGCGTGGCGCAACTGGTGGACGCAGGCAGCCCACTCGCCGGGCTCTTCTCCGCGTTGGCAGGCGAGGACCGCGATCTCCAGCAGATTGGGGTTAAAGGCGTTCTTGTCGGTGTCCCGGACTTCCTTGCCCGTCCGGTCAGTCCGCACACCCTCCTTTCGTGCCTTGATGGACGCCTTCTTCGCGGTGCCCGGTCTATCCGCAGAGCTGTAGAAGACCCGTTCGCCGTGCGCCTCGGTGAGGGGCCAGAGGCCGGCCGGGATCCCATGGTTGCCGTCCGTGGCGTACCACTGAGGAGTTTCGTCGCGGCTGCTGTCCCTCATCCGCAGGAGACACAGCCGGTTCCCCCAAAGGGCGACGGGCACGGGGTCACCGTCGTCGACCCAGATGTGGTCCCGCATGACCATGCCGTTGTTGAGCCACGGCCAGCCCCCACGGAGGTTCTGCGCATGCACCATGAAGAGAGTCGGCCGATCGCGTAGCTGCGCCAGCAGCGGCCGGAGAAAGGCCGCCGTTCTCCTCTGCAAGTTCTTCTGCTCCTTGTCCCACTGAGAGAAGGAGCGCTGAGTACCGTCTTCGGCAGCTTCGTCGTCCGCCGCGATCTCGTCTGCAGAGGCGTGGGAGTCGACGCCTTTGGCCAGCCATAGCAGGTACTCGGGATAGGGCGCCCAACGGCGTTCGTCCTCGATCCAACCCGACACTCCGCGTACGGCATCCGCCGGACGCACTCTGATGGCGAGCAGTTGCCGGATGGCCTGGCGAGTGGGGCCGTCCTTCCTGCGTTTCGCCATCCATACCGCGATGTACTGCAGGTCCCCTGGGAATGTGTCCACGAAAGTGTGCAGCGGGATGCGTGAGGCTCCGAGCTGTCGGAACGTGTCGATCCACGCCATCTTCGCGCGGTGGGAACGGTTCTTTATCAGAGCCTTGTCTACGGCGGTTTGGAGGAACTGCGTGATCACTCCGGCGTCGGCGTAGCCCAGCCGGACGGCGAACTTCGAGTCGGAACGCTTGATCTTGAAATCCTTCTCGATCTCTACCAGCGCGACCAGCGGCCTGGGTTCCGCCTCGTCGCTTATGGCGTCCGCGATCTCGCTCCGCCGCTTGGCGATGGCCTCGCCCAACTGTTCGCTGCTGGGTGTCCTGGCGGTGCTGACCTCCAGCGCGGCGCCGATGTCTCCGGTGGGCCGTACTTGCAGGATCACGTCGAGCTCAGGCGTTCGCCAGGTGAGGGTTTCGTCCGCGCTGTCGGGAGCAGGCAGGTCGAGCAATCTGCTTAGGGACGTGACCAGGGCGTCGCGGGTCGCTTCTTCCTGCCAATGGACGCGGGCGACCAGCGGTGCGCCATCGAGTGCCTCCCGGAGCAATCGGCGTCGTTCGACGGCCTCCCTGGCCGCCTGCTCCGCCTTCTTGTGCTCCAGGATCCGCACACGATCGGCCTCGGTTACCTTCCTGGGTGCCAGGAGCTTCTTCGGCGCGTTGGACGGCTTGGCGGGCCAAGGAGCGCGACGGCAAGCGGGGACACGGGTGAACTCTGAGGCGATTGCCTCGTCGATCCACGCCATGAGCGGCACTCTGTCCGCGGACATGAGCCCGGCGCCCACTCCGTGGGTTCCCATGGTCGTATGGTGGGGAATTCCTGCCCTGATGCCCGCGAGTCCGTCCAGGTATTTTCTGGGATTCCTTCCCAGATCCGCCGCGTCAACCGCGGAGCGCACCAGGCTGGCTGCTGGGAGTAGGTCGGGCCTGTCGATGGCCCGCCACATATGCTCGGCTCTCCTGGAGTCGTAGCGAAGCTTGTGGATCGCGATCCGGGTGCTGTCTCCCGATACTCCGGGCCACTGCGTGTCGGTGATCACGTGCACGGAAGCCGACCGGCCTGCGGTGTAGACGGTGCCCCGGGCGTTCACTTCGGTCACCCAGCGTCGGACGCCTGTCCGCACATGCAGCCGGAACTGCGAGGTGAACGGCACGGTCTGCAACGTGATGGTAATGACGTAGGAGAACAGTGCACCTGGCGTTTCCGACAGATCGCCACGCGGGGGCCATGAGACGAGTTCCGCTCGCCGGTCGGTGGTCGGGGTCTCGAGAAACGACCAGGGACGTCCGTTCGCTCCCCTGAACTCGCCATGCCGCTGGATGAGGCGGGCCACATAGTCTGGAAGCAGGTGGTACAAGGGTGGCTCGGGCTGGGCGGTCTCCCCATCACTCAAAGCGCGCCCGGCCAGATCGGTGAGCTTGGTCCGCCATGGCAAGGCGGTCCTCGTGAGCAGGCCGTAGGCGTGCTCACGGAGCTCCTCCCTGCCGCGCATGCCGAGGAGCCAGACTCCTAGCAGCCCTCGGACGATCCGGTCGTCAACGGGGTGATGCGCATAGAGCCAAGGGACGTCGTCCTCCATGGAGACCCGCCGGCCCACCGAGATCACATCCGGTGCGGCCAGGGGAAGGAGCGCATTGAGTGATCCGATAGGAAAGGTCTTCACCTGGTCTGAGGGGGTGTCGCCGAGCCCCGACCGGTGGGCCTTCGCGAACGCCGCGCGTAGCTCTTTCGGGACATGCAGGACCTGGAAGGGCTTGAGCAGTGAGTTCT
Source organism: Nonomuraea rosea (assembly GCF_039539705.1). Classification (NCBI taxonomy): domain Bacteria; kingdom Bacillati; phylum Actinomycetota; class Actinomycetes; order Streptosporangiales; family Streptosporangiaceae; genus Nonomuraea; species Nonomuraea rosea. Next base: position 671,952 of record NZ_BAABDQ010000002.1, read on the forward strand.
CTGATGGCTGGTAGGCGGTCAAAGTGATCGATTCGTACTTCATTGCCATCTCCTCTCGTCGCCATGGAGGGGGACGGCCTCGGGAGACCGCAGCAGAAGCTCTTTCAGGCCGTCGTAGAGCGGCCGGTAAAGGGCGTCCGCGAGATAGATGTTCGCCTCGGTTGCGGGGAGCCGGTGCGGAGGAGCGGGACGGTGTTGCCACTCCGGCGCGTCCCCGAAGTACGGGGCCAGGACGTCGCGCATGCTGACCAGCAGACTGGAGCGCGGGGTATCCCTGCGAAGCCCGGCGGCGCTCTGGGGAGCGAAGGCCGCGTCCACGAAATGCACGCGAGCGCCCACGCCGCCCCGGGTCAACCGGCCGATCACCTGCCACATCACTACGAGCAGGTCCCACGTGAGGTACTCGCGGTCGGCGTCGCTCAGTCGCTTCCACATCATCTCCCGGTTGGCAAGCCGATGCAGCTCTCTGCGCGCCTGCTTCCGCCATTCCAGACCGGCGGCGTCCAGCGACATTGTGCTCTGGACGACTTGGTCAAAGGTCCCGCCGGGACGGGTACGGCGGACGGTCAGGTCGTTGAGCGCGTGGATGAGCACGCTGACGTCGCTAGGTGTGGGGAGGGGACGGGCCAGGAAATAGACCGATCCGAAGAGTGCCTTCTCTTGATCATTGAGGATGTTGTGTCCGCGTTCGACCGACTGGAGTGGTGCGACAAGGATGGTGTACTTGGTCGCGCCGAAGGTGGCGAGGTCGCCGCGACGGAGCGTGGGAGCGTCTCGGCTTCTGTCCTGCTCGTGGCGCGGGACGTCGGATGCCTCGTCGTCATCTGAGATGAGGACGCAGATTCTGTCCCTCCACTCTCTGAAGCTCTGGAGAGCCCGGCCCGCTTCTTTGGCGTCTTTGTAGCTGCCGGTGAGCACGAGCAGATGCTGACGGCTGGGCGGCAGGTTTCCAAGTTCTTGCGTGAACCTGGAACGCCCGCCTTGGTCCGCCGGATCTGGATCGGCAAGGCCGCGAAGCATCTTCCACAACACGTCGTTTCGATTGGACGACGTGCCGGAGAGCTGCAGGGGTCTCATGGGGTCCCGTGGTGAGGCGTTCTCGACGACGTCATAGACGAAGGACGTGAACATGGAGATCTTCGGGATGGAGGGCTTCTTCTGCTCCTCTACGCGTGCCTTGGCATGCAGCACCGCTTTCACCGGCTCGGCGAGGTGATAGCGGGTGGATGCGCCTGCCCAGCTCGTTCCGGACATCAGCACTACGTTGGGTCCATGGCTGCCGTCAACAGCATGCAGGGTGGGAAGGACGGATAGAAGCTCGCGGCCCACCCCTGTACACCGGATGAACCTCAGCTCGCCCGTCTTGGCATAGACGTCCCTGGCGTCGGGGACGAACTGGAACGCCAGGATGTTGCCCATAGGGGACTCGGGGATCACTGGAGCGTAGTCGGTCGGGGAGCTGTGGTAGAGCGCGTTGGCGGAGGGATCGAGATTGAGCGCGATCTCCACTCGGGGCCAGAGCGTCGTCAGCAGGTTCAGCCGGTCATGCAGGATCGCCACGAGCAGCGTGAACTCGAACCTGCGGCGTTCCCGACGGAGTTCCTCCTTGACGTTCTCCCTCACCTCAGCGTTCAGACCCTTGCCGGAGAGCTCATCAGGGTCACGCAAGCCTGCGAGCTGGGCAAGAAGGGTGTTGAGCTCCTCGGCCGCTCTCGGGCTGCCAGGCCTGCTGGTGACCAGACGTCGGGCGAGCTCCGCGAGCTGGAGCGTCTCCCTGGCTGGCGCATTGTCGGAGAGTTCGGCCTCGTCGTTGTCCCCAACGGGGTCATCGCGGAATCCGTCGAGTATCTTCAGGATTGCTTCGCGTCGCTTGTCGCGGGACTCCTGAGCGACGCCAGGGTCCTGGCTCAGATAGGCCAGCAGCTTCGCGCTCGCCTCCTGCCTCGTCTCGTGCTTGGGGTTCACCCACTCGGCTGCTGACGGAATCCGGTCGGGCAGTCGGGTCGCGGGCCACTGGCCCACAAGCTCGAGCTGGAGCGACCAGACGGTGAAGAGGTCCGATCCCAGCCACTCACGAAGTTCGTCGTCACTCACGATCATGGCGTAGATGCGATTGGCCGCGGTCGATACGGTGTCTAGCGCGGCGGTCCATTGCTGGACTATCTCGTTGGAAAGCTGGATGCGGCCCTCGCGTGCCAACTCGGCGACGTTGTGCCGGTTGATCTCATCCAGCCAGGAGCCGTCGCCCCGCTTGTACAATGTCGCGGTCGGGGCGAACAGGTGATCCAATCTGATTTGGACCTGGTCGGCTTCATCGACGATCAGTAGATCTGCGGTCCTGCAGGCCAGCTCCAGGTAGCGGATGCGTTCAGGGTTCTGCTGAACGGGCACCGACGAGACCGTGAGTGCCTCCGGAGTGGCGACCCAGATGGTCGCCTCGCGGAGCCCTCGTGCGGCATCATGCCTTGGACAGTGACTCCAGATTGGACATCCTCGTCGGGACTTCCGCTTTTCCTCCACAAGATCGGCGGCGACTTCGCCCTCTTGGGAGGTTTGGTCCAGCGGGATCAGCCTTTGGCATGGAGCCTCCAGGTACGGCAGAGGCCCGTCTGCCTCCGCGCCCCGCAGCGCGCTGAGCGGGCAGGCGGTGCTCAGGTAGGCGAACGCGGCATCCTGATGCAGGAGGGGCAGCGGAGAGACCTGCCGGAGCCGCCGGTGCAGCCGTCTGGTGTGCTGGTCGCGGGTGGATGCTCCAATGAGGGGGATCGCGTGCAGTCTGTCCCAGCCGGCGTACGCCTTGTCGCCTTCCTCGATCTTTCGGTCGGCGGCCTCACGCAACTTGTTGAAGCCCTGTGCCACACGGAGCGCCTCGGCGACGTCGCCGACGACGAGGACGACGCGCTGTCCCAATTCGGCCACAGCGTGTGTGGCGAGGATGTCGCGCAGCGTGCTCTTGCCCACTCCTGGAATCCCGATGAGGTTGAGCAGACCGTTGACGATCAGGCGATCCGCTTTGGCAAAGCGCCCGCTCTCCTCGTTCAACGTGGAGAGCTCCATCCCGAGATACCGTGATTCCCAGTCGGTGAGCGCCTTGGACTGGCCCTGGTTCGGCTGGTCCAGGTCCGCCATCTTCTTGGCGGTCTGCCGCAGCGATTCCACGGGTTGGTTGAAGGGCTCTCGGAGGTGCTGGGCCTCCAAAGAGAGACGGGAGTTCACCGGAGGCGGAAGGTTTTCAGGGATGTCGATGTGCTGAGCGCCAATGGTGCGCCCATGGAAGAGATGCGGGCCCGGTTCCGCGATGGTGATCCGGCTTGTGGTGAAGGGCGGCGCAGAATTCAGAAGGGCGTCGTACAGCTCCAGGCGATGCGCCGCGAGCGAGGGTTGTCTCTGAACCGCCGACCAGGCCAGGCTTTCCGCGAAATCGTACGCGCGGTGCCGCTCCGGCAGGTGCCGGTACCGCAGCAGGGCGGAACGCCAGACCTCTCGCCGGTGCATGGACTCCAAGTGGTATCGGGCCGCGCGCAGGATTTGACGAAGCCTGTCGTCCGGGCGGCTCACGACAAGACCTCGGGCGCGGGAGAAGGGATACCCGCCGAACAAGGGCCATCCGTCGATGGGAGCGAGTTGCGGGCTGACCAGCTCGATGACACGGAGCCCGAGTTCGACGGTGTAGTCGAGCCTCTTGCTGAGGTCGTCGTATTCGGCGGCTTCCGCAGCAGGTATGGCCGACAACGCCTCGCGGAGGTGGTCGCGAAGGTTACGCATGCGAGTCTTTCAGCATTCGACGTCCCTGAGTGGGCTTGAGGTTTGGCGGTTGGAGCCTTCCGAGGCACGGAGCCGGGGGCCTGCGATGACGAACTCGCGGATCGGCCGGGCCGCGTGGTGCAGGTTCTCGGCAACGTGGCGCACGTCGCCGATCAGTACGTTGCGTCGGCCGCGACACTTCGTGGTCTCGCACTGCCAGCGCTCTCCGGAGCCGTCTCTGATGGGCACCAGGACCAGGCCGCAGTGGCCACAGACGGCTATCTCGTCTGTGGAGCTGAAGTACCGCTCGTGAACATGGAGGTAGAGAATGTCGATCAGCTCGTCGGTCACCTGGAAGCCGCCTATTCGCTCTAGCTTCAGGAACGCGATCTCCTGGCTGGACAGGACGGGGTGGGCGATCAGCCATTCGCGCAACTCCGGCAAGCCGCAGGGGTGGCCGGCCTCTTCGTAGAGTGAACGAGCTTCCAGCAGAGCGAGCCGTTCTAGGCTTCTGTCGTTTGCGTCCGGGTAGGCGAACTCCAGGGAGAGCCGGAGGCAGAGCTTCGACGGCCGGATCGGATCGAGCTCGACGAGTAGCCCGGTCAAATCTTCGTCATCCGGGAGGCTGAGGAACGGCCATGCGTCTATGGGGCTGCTCCAGCAGAGGGCCATGAGATCGGCCAGAGTGCGGGGGCAGCTCAGGCGTTCGCGGTAGGGCGTCAGGTGATATCCACCTGGATGCCTCAGCACGCCGATGAGGGCGATACGGTCCAGCACGTACTGGGCCAGCGGCGGGTAAGGAACGCTGAAAGCCTTCTCCTTCGGCCAGTCCGCCAGCTGCGCCACCGTCGCGGCCACCATGCCGATGATGCGCCGGGACTCGGCCTCGTTGTAGGCCTCGCCTATGGCATGGTCGAAGGCGGTGGGCGCGGACGAGGGGAATGGAACGTCAGTCATGGAGCGCTCCGGTCCGGTGTGTTCCTCGGCGAGACTGGACACCATCGCTGGTAAGAGCAACGGCTGCAGACCTTCTCGCTGGGCGTCGGGAGATATTCCTCATCCGAATGCCAGCTCCGGGTGAGGCCGTGAATTATATTCTTGGCCCGTTCCTGAACCGACGTCGAGTTCGGGTCGATCACCCGGATGTCGGGTCCAAGAGGTGTGAGTAGTTCCAGCTCGACGGCGGAGTCCGGGCCCGCGGGAATAGCCCCGGCCTTGAACAGGAGTACAGCCAGCGCGAGCTGCGGGTACCAGGTCAATAGGTCGGCACCATCGGCCACGAAATTGCCTGCCGTGGTTTTCAGCTCGCGGTACACCCACGAACCGTTGCGCCGGTAGAGGAGATCTGCGTCCGCCACGATGAGAACATCCGCGTGCCGGTCGTCGGCGGCTACCGTTTGCTCGGGGTACGCAGCACTGTCGGGTGCCGTATCCAGAAAGGGGCAGACCTCCAGGTGGGCCGCGAGCATCGCCGCTCCATTCCGCGCGTACTCGCCTTCCAACGTCCACTCGCCCGCTGACCAGAAGTCAGGGTTCTCTGGGAGGTCGCCTGGAGCGCATGGCCTTCTGGGATTCCTGCCATGTAGCAGCTTCAGCCACGCGTGGACGGCATGGCCCCGGCGTACGAACGCAGTCTTCTCGGACTCCTCATCGGGTGGGAGACTCAGCGCGCGGAAATGCGCCTTGGCGGGACAGTCACTGAAGTATCTCCCGGACGTCACCGACCAGGTCCGTCTTGGGCGGGACGAGTCACGGATGTCCAAGAACCCAGGAGCGCTGTGCAGCCGACGGCACTCCAAACGGATTTTGCAATCAAGGCAGTCCCGTCCCGCGATCTCCGTGACCGGACGGCGGAGTGCGCTCAGGGTGTCGGCGGCCTCCGAGACGAAGAAGGCTTCGGCGGCTTCGGCCGTATCGTCGTAGAGCACCCGCGGTAGCCCGTCTATGCATCCGATCTCCACGAGGCGGACCCGGCTCGGGAGCACGGCGGCAGGGGACGAAGCAGTAAGGGGAAGGAGTGGAAACGGCTTGCCACCACGGTATGGGCCGGGTTTCCTGTCCACGACATCCCGGTCGACGCACGATCCGGTGGCCAGCACATGGGCGGCGGTGGCCAGCTCCGCGTCGGTGCGTCGCTTGGCGCCCGCCTTGCCCATGGCCGGGATGCGGAGCTCGCGGACGGTGTCGTCTCCGTGGCGGTAGACGTAGCCGCGTCCCCACGCGCAGAGCTCCCGAGTACGGGAGTTGACGACGACGGCGTCGCTGGATGGATACTGCCGCACCCAGGGCCCGGCCGGCCGGAGGCCGGCCGCGGTCTGGAGGTGATGGTCCTCCTTGAGCGCGCGAAGGTAGTTGCGCACCGCGTCATGTGTCCACGCCAGCAGCCCCTCGTGTAGCGGGGGGATCAGCTCGCCAGCGATGTCACGCGCCGCGTCGCCGCGGAGGGGAAGGCGCGAGAAGGCTTCGTCCAGCGGTATCTGGTGGTTTTCGACGAGTTCGAGAACGGCATTGAAGGGCGAGAAAGCCACGCTGGCGAAACGTGAAAATTTTTTTCTTGCCGGCCGTTTCACCGAGTAGTCAGTTTTGGCCGCCAGGTAAGTCGGACAACTCTTCTGAGAAGTTGTGGCCGAGCTGCTGTAGACACGGATGACGGCATTGTCGTACTCGTGGTTCGACGGGCTCATTTGACCTCCGGGGGCGTCAGATTAGCATAGCTTTCGCTGTACATTAGAGCCGATCAATTCACCCGGCCAAAAAGGCTATTCTGGCTGCTTGGGGCAGCCGCACAGGAGGTGTGGTGGACGTCGGGGACACAATCCACGACCGCTTCGAGCTCAAACGCAGGCTGGGGCGCGGAGGGATGGGCGACGTCTGGCTCGCGTGGGATGAGGACTTTGAGCGGAAGGTCGCGATCAAGTTCATGATCGAGAGGTCCGCCATCGGCGAGACTGATGCGATGTCGACGGAGGACTACTACGACCTGCGCCGACGATTCGAACGGGAGGGCCTGGCGACGGCTGCTCTCGATCACCCGGCGATCCCGGCCGTTCACCACCGGGGCGTCTTGCGCAGCTCATCGGGAGGGGAGATGCCCTACCTCGTGATGCAGTACATCGAGGGCAAGACCGTCGAGGACCTCCAGGAGGAGCGGGGTGGCTTCCTTGAACCGGAGGAGGCGGCGTGTCTGGCCGTGCAGTTGTGTTCGGCGCTCGCAGTGGCGCATGACGCGAACATCGTGCACCGGGATCTCAAGCCGGCGAACCTCATGGTCGGGCACTCGGGAATGATCAAAATCATTGACTTCGGCGTGGCGTTCATCGTCGACTCCGAGAAGTCGAGGATCACCAGGAGCAGATACTCCAGCCCGGGAACGAGTGGATACGTAGCGCCGGAGGTTCTGAAGGGAGCCAGCCCGGGAGGCGCGGCGGCCGATCTCTACGCGCTGGGAATCGTCGTATACGAGCTGCTGGGGGGACCTGTGTTCCGCGCGGCCACAGCTACGGACCTCGACGCCGCGCATCTGTATAAGGACCCGCAGCCCTTGTGTGAACGGAGGTCGGCGGTTCCGCGAGACCTGGGTGAGGTGGTCGATCGGTTGCTGGTCAAGGATCCGGCGGAGCGCCTCGTCGGCGCCCGCGAAGTATCGGCTCTGATGAGGAGGCATGTCCCCCTGACCGGTTCTCCAGGTATCGGTCATCACGTGGAGTTCGACGTCACGCTGCCGTTCAGAACGCCGTTCGCTCCCCTCGCGCGACCGGACGACAGTATCCGGCCAGCGATGGTCGCCGTGGCGGGGGTCGCCATGTCGGCGGGAGACACGCAGCTGGGACGTGCACGCGAGCTCTGGGACTCGGGCGACCGTGACGCGGCACTCCGTCTTATCAAGCATGTGATGGAGGAGGCGAAGCGGGAGCAGGGCGATGTGGGGAAAGGGGCTGAGCGGGCCTGGCGACTCTACGCGGAGTGGCTCCATGCAGTGGGGCGCGAGGGCGAGGCGGTCGACGAGCTCAAGGACATGCTCCGGATCTTAGACGCCAAACTGGGCAGACGGGACAGGCGGGCAGTGGAAGTGCGCGAGCTGCTAAGGAGATACGAGTCGGAGAAAGAATGACGGGCGAGGAAGTCTGCCCGCCCGTCTTCGTACTATCGCTTCGGCCGCTTCGGATTCGTTGGCCGCTTTTTCTTCGTCATAGCGTCTCCCGGTTCTGAGAGTTTCCGCGGGAAGCCGCGGAGTATTCGGCCAGCTAAGCTACCCCGCCAGTATATCGCTTCCGCTTATCCGGCGACGGCTATCTCTGGGATAGTGCCGCCGCCGCCTGCTTAGCGCGTATCTCGCGGACCTGGTCGGTGTCTCTGTGACCGATGTCCTCAAGAATGGCGATGGAGAGGAGCCAGTGCTCGACGGCGCTGTTCGGGTCGCCTGACGCCAGCGCGCTGTCGCCCATGCTGTCCAGCGTACGGATCTCGTTAGCGCGGTAGCCGATCTCTCTGTACAGGCGAAGGCATTGCTCGAAGTAGCCGAGCGCGGCCTGGTGATCGCCGAGCAACTGGTAGATGCAAGCGACGCTGTCAAGATCGGCCGCCCGGCTGTTCGGGACGTTCAGCTCGCCGTGTAGGTCGGCGGCTCGCGTGCAGTACATCAGGGCCTCCTGGTGTTCTCCCCGCATGGCCAGGCTCCAGCCGATGCCGTTCAGGGCGTCCGCGAGCCCGCTTTCGGCCCCAGTTGTTCGGAATCCGTCGGCGGCGAGGTGGTACTGCTCCAGGGCCGCCTCGTGATTCTCCGCGTAGGCGAGACTGACAGCCAGGACATAGTGGCAGTCGGCTTCCGCGCGTGCCGATCGTCCCGGCCCCAGCGTGGTCAAGGCTTGCTGACCGTACTCGACGCTCTCGGCGTGTGCTCCCAGCCGGCGCAGGGTGATGGCCAGCTGGCGGAGGAAGTAGGACCGGATCTCCGAATCCTCAAGCTTCGATGGGTCGTCCGTGATCGAGCGCAACATCGTCGCACAGTCGTTCCATCGCCCCTGATACCACATGTTCTCGATGAGAGAGTCCACGATAGTCATGGCTTTGCTCTCCAGGCCGTGTTCCTCGGCGTACCGCACGACGGCGAGGAAGCGCGGCGAGTCCTCGCTAGCGAGACGGGTACCGGGGCCCGTGGCGGCGGCCAGATCGGCGTAGCGCTTGATGAGCCTTTCGCAGGCACGGTCGTGGACGTCCTGGAGGCGCCGATCCCCGCGACAGAGGGAGAGGGCGTAGTCACGGAGGAGCTCGTGCATCTGGAAGCCGCTGTGCGCGTTCTCTTGGAGCAGGTGGAAATGGCGTAACCGGCGTAGCATGGCCAACCCTGTTCGGGTGTCCTCTAGGTTGGCGAGCACGGCGGCTCCTGTGCTGTCGATGTCAGGGCCCGGGGCCGAGCCGACCAGGACGAAGAAGTCCTGTAGCTCGGCAGGAAGCGCGTGATACGTCCAGGAAAAGACGGTGCGGAGCGCAGAGTTCGGCTCGTGCAGGTCGAGGAAGTCCAGTCGGCTGTCGGCGTCGGTCAAAACGGACATGATTTGGTCCAATGACAGCTCAGGCAGGTGCCGGAGGTGGGATCCGGCGATTGCCAGGGCAAGAGGATTGCCGCTGCAGGCGGCCAGAATGGTGTCGATAGCGGCGGGCTCGGCGGCTGCTCGGTCGGCGCCTATGTGCCGGATCAGCAGGTCCCTGGATTCGTGGGTTGGTAGTGGAGCCAGGTGAAGGTGCGTAACGTCGGTTCTCCGCAGGAGGGTCCCCAACCTGGTGCGGCTGGTGACGATGATGGCGGAGGGCCCGTGGCGCGGGAGCAGGTGGAGGACGCTCTCGCTGTCCCGGACGTTGTCCATGACGATGACGAACCGCCTCGCCTCGACCGCGTCCAGATAGTGCAGTCGGCGGCCTTCCGGATCCTTGCCTGCGGCCGCATCGGCCTCGCCCATCTGTTCCAGGAGCACCTCGACCGCCTCGGCGGACGACATGGGAGCGGTCGGACCGAAGCCTCGGAAGTCGACGAACAACTGCCCGTCGGGGAAGTCCTGGGCAGCCTCGTTGGCCATGTCGATGGCGAGAGTGGTCTTTCCCAAGCCGGGGCCACCGGTGACAGCGATGCAGAGACACTCCGCCGTCGGTCCGGGGTCGAGGGGATCGTGGTCGCCTCGGCGCACGTAGGGCTGAGGGAGGGCAGGAAGTCGGTTGTGTCGCGGGCCAGCCGAGCGCTGCATCGACCCTTCCTCGCGAAGCACGGCCTGAACCAACTCCTCCCGCCGCCACCATCGCTGCGCGGCCGCTGCTTTGCTGCCGCGCCCGGCGAGTTTGCTGAAGGGCTCGTCGATGAGCGAGTCACCCAGAGCGCCGCGCAGGGCCTGCTCGCTACGGAAGAGGTCGGTCCCGTCGGGCTCCTTGAGATCCAGCCGGATGACCTCGGCACACCGGAGGAACGCTCGCAAGTCGGAATCGGAGGGCTTGCGTCCGACGACGGCCGTCCAACGAGTTTCGATGACCTCGACGAAGGTTTCGAGCGCCCTTCGCTGGGGCACCGTCGGCGCCGCTGCCCGGAGAGGGAGGTCGGCCGGGTGTCCATGGAGGCGCTGGAGCACGATGCCCAGTTGGTCGAAGGCGCGGCTCCCATCATGGTTCGTGGCGATCATGAGCCGATCTCGCGAGAGGTCGACGGGGCGGACGCCCGAACTCGTGTGGATACCTTCGACGAAGGCGCGCACCATCTGGTCGATGGCCTTCACCAGATCTTCGGTCTGCGCGTCCAGCCGTCTCATCCCGGCCTTCGCCTGTACGAGTATGAACCCGCCGCCGGACACGGCGACGCCCACATCGTCGACGGGAAGCCCGGTCTCACACCCCACCGCTTCAATCTGGACGGCGGCGCCGAGCCCGAGGTCGGTCAGCGGCATCTCCACGATGGCGCGCACGGCCCACCAAGCGAAAACCTGAGCCTGGAAGGTGAGACCACGCGCAGCTCTCGCCCCACCAGCTGATGATCTGGCTCCGGCCTGGTGATGGGTCTCGTTCATGGCCTCCCCACCGTCTCGCAGATCCGCTGACGGGAGCATCTCACACTCGGTCCCAGCCGGATCGTCGCCTTCATTGGGCAGGGATGTTCCCCTGGGGGCGGCAGGAAGTCTCACCGCGAAGACGATGTCGCCGGGGACTTGTCACCTCGACGCGCCCCCCGTGCGCCCGGTGACCGTCGCGACGATGGCCAGTCCCATGCCTGTGCCGTCGGCTGGGGGGAACGGCAGGCGTCGCCGCGTGAGTAGCCGAAGCCCGAGGACACCGCTGATGAAACCTGTTGTCAAGACATGGGAGGACGAGCTCGCGTCCTGGCTGAGCCTTGATCAACACCGACGGTAGGGGGTAACACCCAGAGATCCTTCTCCGCCGGCCTCCATCCGTGACTGCCGGGACTCGCGTCAAAGAAGCGGGTCGCGTACATATCGCAGTGGCTGACGAACAATGCTTTGAACAACGCCATATTCTCGTCAGATGGAGACGATGACAAGTCGGCATACGGCAAGCCATCCTGCGGCCGATCGACGGGCATGGAGAAGTCCCGACATGACCCCACGGTACTGCGCTCGCCCGAGGACGTGGTTAGCGGCAGAAGTAGCTCGCCCTTTCTCCGCACAGCTCTGCGATCTCGACCAACGCGGCATTCAGTGAAGTGATCTCAACGAATTCCGGGTAGCCAGTTGTGCTCGAAATGCGTCAGGACAAGAGCCGCCCGGGCGATGTCGCCGATTGTGCTGGGACTGGCGGTGATGTGCCGAAGAATCCTCCAGCGGCCTTTGAGTAGGGCGAACCCGCGTTCGCCGAGACAGCGCAGGCCGCGCAGGAGTTGGTTGTAGGTGCGGTTGTCCGGGCTGAGGGTCTGATTTCTAGCAGGTTGTTTGATCGGCGTGTGGACGCCGATGCCCGCGCCGTCGTAACCGCCGTCGGCGAGGGTGGGCAGGCCGCCTGCGGCAGCGGCGTACAGCGCGCCGAGCACGTGGGCGCGGGCGGCGGTCAGGTCGTGGACGGAGCCTGGTTCGACGTCGGCGATCCACAGGGGAACCCCGCTGGGCGCCGACAGTGCTTGGAGGTTGCCGGCGTGCTGGTGAGCTTTGCCGGAGTACCAGGCATCGATGGGCTCACCCTTGACGCTGATGGCTTGCTCGGCGCAGCGATCGACGGAGATCAGGGTGCCATCCAGGATCACATGGGCCGGCCCGTCGGCCTGGGCGCGGTCCAGGGCCTCGTGTAGATCTGGCGCTTGAGCTGCCAGGACGTCGATTCCTTCGGCGATGTAGCGGTAGGCGGTGGCCCGGGAGATGCGATGATCGCGGCCGAGGCGGGGGATGTCGTACGCGCCCCGGAACCAGCGCAGAATCAGCACCGCTTGCCAGAACGGGGTCAGCGCGCGGCTGCCCTTGGGAGTGCCGAGCCGACGGCGTTCGTCCTGGAGCAACCTGGCAACGTACTGAACCAGCGCGCGGGAGACGTCGAGCATGGCACGATGAGCAATCACGTGGAGCCTTCCGGCCGACGGGGTTTCTTGTGGTGAGAACTCATCTACCGGAGGCTCCACGCTCGTCTCCGGCCTTCGGCGACTTCTCCCGAAAGGCCCGAAACGCCACCGCCCGCGGCAAGAAATCCCTGATCGTCCGAATTATTTCTCTGAGATCACCTCAGTGGCGTTCAACTGCACCCGTAGTTCAACCGAGTCGCCCCATGCGGCTCTTTGGTCCACGCACCTGTGTGATTCCCATGCAGTCAAGCAGGCGCTGCACATGGCAGCGCTTGGCGGGTGCTCGCACAAGGGGGCGTGGACGAATCACCTGTGGCTTTTGATTTGGCGGCGCAACGGAGTTCCGTCATTCAAGATCGATTCTTGCAATGCCGGACGACCGTCAGGGCTGTGCGGGGGTGATGTCAGTGTGTGGGAAGTCCTCGCCTTTGAAAAGCAGGGGCTGGTCGAGGTCTTTGGCGAGAGCATAGGCGAAGCAGTCGCCCATGTTGAGCTTGGCTTTGGAATTGTTGCCCTTGCCGTAGGTCTGGTACACCCGGCGCGCAATCCTGGCCTGATGAGGCGTTACCGGCTCGATGATGAGGCCCATCTCATCAACGAGCGTGTCGAAGGCGTTGCGCATGGCCTCACCGCGGTTGTCTGCCACGATGGCCGCTTCTACGTAGTTGACGGCTGAGATGCGACACACGGCTGTGGCGATGGCTTGGGCGAACTGAGTGGCCTCTGGCTCACCGTTGATGACGGCAATAATGGCACTGGAATCGATGATCATGCGGGAAGGCCGGTGTCCGGGTCGTATAGATCCTCAACGGACAGTCGGTCCCGACCGAGGTGGGTCCGCATGTCGGCGGCGATGCTCAGGATACGTTCGGCTCGGCCGACGGCTTCGGAGCGGCGTTCCAGCGCATCCAGACGACGTTCGAGCACTTGAGCGGCGTGCTGGGTTTCCTCGGCCAACCGGATGACCCGGCGGGCGAGGTCATGAATGGGCTCGTGTTCGAGGTCCACGCTCACCGTCGCTCGACTCCCTCCGTCGCGGTGCCTGTGTTACCCCTTCAGCGTAACTGCTGGCCGAGCTTTACTCTCGCCGATGGGCAGCATCCGTCCGCGTCACAAGGTTCTCTTCGAGTCAGGGGTTTCCTCGGGGATGGTGCCGGTGGCGGCATACCAGGCTTTCCAGATCTCGGGGCGGAGTCTGCCGCGGTCGGCGACTGGGAGTCCTTGTTCACGTGCCCACGCGCGCACCTGCGATGCGGTCGGCTGCTGATCGCTTGGCCGTGCGATCTTTGCTGGCGTCTTTGGCGGGGAAGGACGCGGGAGAGCGTCGGTGGTCGGTGGGCCCTTATCCGAGTTGGATGTTGTGGCGGTGAAGCCGAGGCGGGTGAGGGTGCGACGCCGCTTGCCATACATGCGTTCCAACTGTGGGACTTGTGCGTCCAGATAGTCGTGGACCTCGACGTCGTGCTTGGTGGCGGCTTCTCGCATGATCCGGCCGACGTGCTGGATCACCTTCCCTTTGAACGAGATCGGCATCGCGAGGAACAGAGCGTCCAGCCGGGGCAGGGTCGAATCCCTCGCCTGCGACCTTGTCGATGGCCAGGAGCACCAGCGGGCCTGCTTCGGTATGGGTCAGGCGGGTGCGAGCGTGGTCGCGTTCGGCTGCGCTGAGCTGCCCGTGCAGGAGCGTGGCGGCCACGCCCCGGCCTGCCAGGGCGGCGGCCAGGCATTGAAGGTGTTCCATCCGATTGGTCAAGATCAGGCTGTTCCTGCCCCGGCTCGCCGCGTCCGCGACGTCGGCGGCGATCTGGGCGGTCCGAGTCGCGTTCGCGGCCAGCTCGCCGTAGATCGCTTGGAAGGAGGCGCCGTCGTTTCCGATTTCGTCGGTGTTGAAGTCGGTCGGGTGGACGATGAGGCGCTGGGCGAACGACACCTCAGCGGTGATCTCGTGCCGGATCGGTCCGCACTGCATCGTGATGAGCGCGTCCATCTGGTCTGCCCGGTACGGCGTCGCCGATAGCCCAATCCAGCGCTTCACGGCCACTTGACGGATGGCCGCCTCGGCGGCCGGAGCGCCCACCGCATGGCATTCGTCGACGATGACCATGCCGTACTCGTTCAGCAGCGACGGATCGGCATTACGGTGGGCCACGGTCTGCAGCATGATCACATCGACGGCTCCGTGCCGCTTGTCTCTGCCCTGGCCCTTGGCGCCCACCTGTGCTCCGCCAAGGTCGAGAAACGTCGTCAGCCGTTCCTTCTACTGGTCGAGCAGTTCGGCGCGATTGACGATGATCGCCGTCGGGACCTGCTGCCTGGAAATCAGCACGCAGGCCATCACGGTCTTGCCCGCGCCAGGTGGCGCGACGAGAACTCCCGTGAGGTGCTTAGCCATCGCGGTGACCGCCTCGTCCTGTACGTTCGTCAGCTCACCGGTGAAACGCACCGCGATTGGGTCATGGTCCGGCACCGTGGTGGTGATCTCGATCGCGCCGCCCGCTGCCGTAACGAGGTGTTCGGCTTCTTCCGCCAGCCCTCGCGGCAGTCGTAGCCAGTCGGGGTCGTTGTCGTCGAAGCAGCGTACGAATTGCGGGGTGGCGAAGGTCGAGTACCGCATCGACTGCCGCCGGTAGAACTCCGGGTTGTGAAAGGCGGCCAGGTGTTTGAAAGCGGCAATCAGCGGCGCGGGCAGGCCATCGGTCGAGATCGCCAGCATGGCACCAAGCCGCGCGTGCACCTGTTGGGGAGCGACACCCAACGCGCCCTTACGAGGCTTGCTCGGCAGCCTGCCCGACGTCGACGGCCCGGCGTCGATCTGGCCGAACCGCTTCACCAGCGCATCCACCTCGACCGGGCGTAGCCGGCGCACACTGGACAAGAACGCGAACTGGTCCTCATACGGCTGCCAGGTGTGGGGGTCGCAGGTCAGCGTTGTGCCCTGCTCCCGGCTACCACCGTGCAACGGCAGCGATCAGATTCCCGAACCGGAACCGAGCCGCCGCCTTGACCGGCAGCGAGTCCTGCGCGGGGAACAGCCGGTCATAGCTGGTCAGCGACATCGTCCCTCGCCGGTCGATCGCCTCCCGCAACAGTCCCATGCCGATGGCACGTGCCGAAGCGGCCAGGACGGGCTCGGTGAAGAACATCCACACGTGGGCGCCGGCGCCGGACCGGGAAATCTCCGCCGCCGTATGGATGCCCGCCCGCGTGCATGCATCCGCGTAGGCGGCGGCGTCGCCCTGCCAGCCCGCGCCGTCGAAATCGCATGCCAGCAACTGGCAAGTGTCGTCGGGCAACATCGGATACAGCCCGACATGGGAGTCGCGTTCGTCGGCGGGCCGGCTCAGGTGCGCGATGAGAACCTCATCTGTCAGCGGCAGGAACTCCCGCTCGGCGTCGTCCCGTTTACGCCAGAACTCCTTCTCCGCTGGGCTCCACCCGTGCCTGCCAGACTTGCGGCTGAAGAAGCGGGTCGCGTACACATCGCGGCGGCCGACGAACAATGCCTTGAACAAGGCGAGTTTCTCGGACGGAGGCGACGACGCGTCCGCGTACGGCAAGCCGTCCTGCGGTAGGTTGACGGGGACAGCGGCGATCAGATCAGGATCGACGAGGTCGCGCTTGCCCACAGCCGAGGCTCGCTGCCGGAGAAGTTGCTTGAGCCGGTCGTTATCCTCACGCAGCTCTGCGATCTCGACCAAGGCCGCGTCCAACCGCATTCGTAGCTCGACAGGGTCGTTCCATTCGGCCCACAAGTCCACGGATCTATCCTGCGCGATTTCCGCCATGCAGCCAAGCAGACACTGAACGTAACTACTTCATGGGTGCTCTCATGAACCACAGACGACGCTACGGTGAGGCTTCGGGGATTGTGTTCTGGATTGCTGAACAGGAATCCTGCTGCCTTGATGACGCGGTGAACGGAGTTGAGGATGAGCGTTCGTTGGGCGGGGGTGTGCTGACCGGAGTATCCGGCGGTTGTCTGGTAGGACTCGTGTCCGGCGATGAGTTGCATTACTCCTGGTGCGACGCCGCCGTCGCGGAGCATGGTGATCATGGTGTGTCGGAGTGCGTGCCGGGGTGATGTGCTTGGTCAAGCCGCGTTGGTGAGCGCGTTCGAGGGCGGGCTGCAGCACGTTGTTGCGTTGGTTGGCGTAATCGATATAGCCGCCTGCGTGTCCCTGAAAGAGAGGCTGACCAGGATTCTTGCCGGTTGCAGGGTGCGCCAACAGCCTGAGTTGCCATCGACGGCGGCCGGTCGTCTCGTCCAGCAAATAGGCGTATGTCTGAGTTACATGGATCACGCAGCCGACCGGATCCAGGCCGGATACGTGAAGCCCGGCAATCTCGCCCTAGCGCAGGCCGGTGGCCATCTCGGTAACGATGAACAACGCGGTATCAGGGTCGATGTCGTGGACTGCTTGGAGGTAGGTGCCGACCTCGGGGCCGTACAGGATGGCCCGGGCAGTCACCGGGCCAGTCGGCAGGCGAAGACCGTCGCAAGGAGATGAGCTGAGAAATGGTGGTTCGCCGTTCTCACTCTGCTGCATGGCCGCCTTGAAGACCGGCTTGATCGCGCCTCGATAAATCTTCGCCGCTGTGGCTGGGGAGAGCGTCCCGGGGGTCGGTGGTGCGGGCCGGGGAGAGCCTGCGTCCCGCCACTGCCGCAGCACGCCGGGCGGCACACGTCCGGTCTTCTTGACCGCGATGTCGTTGGTTCGTGCCCATCGTCGTGCCGCCTGCTCATCCGACATGGGAGGGGTGGGCTGGTGTTCGTTGCGTGCGGATGGTTTGGCGAGCATCCATTCCGCCCATTCGCGCAACACTCGACGGGTGACCCGATCCAGGGGGCAGGCGGCCGAAGTAGGGGAAGATATGCCGTTCGGCCTCGGCCAGGTAAACGAAGCGCTGAGTGGGCGCGGCGCCCAGCCGGGTGGCATAGTCGTGCGGACGATTCTCGCCGCTGAGCTCGACCAAGATTGCGAAGTCGTCGGCGATCTGCCGCTCATAGCAGGTCTCGAAGTCTTCCTTTCCGCTTCTTCCCCCACCTATACGCCACTTCACCAGCCACGATCTCGCGCCGTTCTTGGCCATGCGTTCGATGATCCGCGCCCCAACCCCCCTGACGGTCCAAGGACGCATGGTGAAGGAAACGGCTGGCACAGGCGGCCACGACTCGCATCAACAAACGGACTTTTCACCATCGCGTGGTGAGATGCGGGAACATCGGGGGAACATGATCTTCGAGACGGTCCCGCCGGGTCGTGTCGCCGTCTTGAAGAAAGCGCTTTCGACCTGCACTTATGAGTGGTAGGGCGCCCGGGGCTCGAACCCGGAACCTACGGATTAAAAGTCGACAGATATTATGCTTACCCGCACTGTAGCGTATCTCAATGTATCACTCTGTCCGTAAAAGCAGTTACCAAAAATGTCCAAGAATGCCACCCTGTGCTATGCCGTATCAGGTGCCGACGAGCATCCAACGAGCAACCGTGGGGCGGATGGCACCTCTTGACCGTTCCCAATTTACGTTAAGCTTACGAGCTGACGTGCTGGATAGTCGCAGTCCGCAGACGCTCCGTCCCCGATCCGATCACGGATCCCGAGCAAATCATCCACCTGAACATACGCCGAAGAGACCGGCTCGGCGGCATCCTTCACGAGTACTCACATGCCGCTTGACCTCCACGGATGGCATTTTTGGCAGGCGCACTGCCGGTTCCGGTCGGTTCGCTCCGATGGGGCACGTTGAGTGGCGCTGGTGGGTCACCGTCCATCGCGCCGTAAGCCGCCCCACAGGATTCATTGCGTGGACGGTTTCCTGCGGTCATCTCCTGGCACATACAGGACCATGCCACGAAGCGTCGGGTAATCCCAGCTCGTCCCCGTACTCCACGTCAGGCAGGGTCTGGCAGATCCGCTCGAGCCACGCCCGGGACGTCGCCGGTTCGAGCGCGCCATCAGCGCGCGGCCAAGCGAAGACGCCGGGGACGGTCCTGTCCGCGGCCTGTTCGACGCCCGTTCTCCCGAGTACCAACCGGTCGAGGAGGCCGGGATCACTGTGCCAGCGCTGCGTGAGGATGCCGGCCGAGTTCTTGCTGCGGTAGTCCTTGACCTCGAACTCGACATCGCCAGCGGTCTCCCCGAATCGGATGTCCACAACCACGGTGTAGTCGTCCGGCTGCAGCCGACCAACCCGCTTGTGCTCGAAGAGGTCCCAGATTTCGATCGCGTCTTTGTGATACGTCGCGAGGAGAGAACCGCCGGGATCGATCACTGGGGAAAAGCCCTGGAAGTCACGGCTCGGTGTGTCGCCCATGGTGAACGCGGAGCCCGGGACGAGCGCGCCGTCCGAGAGCCGGTTGCGCTGGACCTTGTCCCCGCGGACGCCGACGACCTGGCCGAGTTCGGGCAGAACAATCTGCCAGTATAGGGGTGTGTCCGCGTCGGGGATGGAGATCCGGGCCTCGGTGAGTTTCGCCATCGCGGTGACATTCCAGGTGCTGATTCCGTCGCCGTAACTCACCCGCACTAGCTGATCTGTCACGAAGCCCACAGTCGCGCTGAACTCCTCCGGGTCGCGGGCTTGCAGGAAGGCCTTGGTTGCGGCGGGGAGTGGAAGCTGGCCCAAAGGACGCAGATCCGGCAGTCGCCATAGTTTCGCCGGTCTGTTGTGGAAGACCGTGACCAGCAGGCGGCCGTTCGGGGAGAGCACCAGACTGCCCGCGACTCCTGCTTGGCTGAACTCTCCCGAGCCCGTCGGTGCGGTTCCCAGCAATTTGCGGCTGGCGAGCTCCCAGCTCTCCAGGCGGTCGTCGGCATGCCGGAGCACGAGGTGGCGCCCGTCGGGGCTCACGATCGCGTCCTGCGCCTGGATGAGGGCGTTCTCCATCGCGTCCGGCGGCGGCACGCGCAGGACCAGGAGCATATCGGTTTCCAGGATCAGCCGGTACGTGGATCCCTCGACGGCGGCGCGAATCAGCTGCGCCCCGACCGGGACTTCGACGCGACGCTCTCGTGCTGAACCGGCCGCCAGCACAACGTACGATTCCGGTTCGTCCCGTCCTCTCGGCATGGCGACCTTCTTCATGGTGACGGTGTGCCGGTTGTCCGGGGTGATCACCGTGGGGGAACAGACCCTGTCGGGCAGTTCGTGGGTGGCGAGCACGGTCGCGCTCTCCAAGCCGAAGAGCTCGTACCTGCCCTTCTCACAGCTCTCGACGACGGCCTGCCCGCGGCCCACGTCGATCACCTGTGCCCGGCTGGCCCGGCTGTCCAGCGGACGCGAACCGGCGCTCGACAGTGCCATCGCCCTACCCTGCTGAGCAACGACCAGCTCACCAGTGGTGAGCATTCCGCTGACCACGGCTTTGCCGGGCAGGGCGATGGCCCGGACCTTGCCGATGGTGAGGTCGACGACGTGGAACTCGGCCGCATCCGCTGCCCCGTAGCCCAGCCAGCGGCCCGTCGGATCGCTCACAAGCTTGTCTCCTCCAGCGTCGAGCTGGCGTAGGAGCCGCCGGGTCCACACATTCCACAGCGCCGTCTTGCCCGACGGGCGAGAGACAGCCACCACATCCCGGCCGAGCCAGGCCGCCGTCGCAGAGCCCGCGCCCTCTACCGCGATGGCGAATGGCGCGCGTGCGTTGGCCATGAAGTCCCAGACAAGCATGCGTCCGGTGTCGCCGGGGTCCGGCATGACCGCGGCGGAACCGTCGCTGTTGACCACAGCCCCGCCGTTCGGCAGCATGATCTGCGCGAACCGCAGCTGACGGGCCCACGCGCGTATCCTCGTCCGGGCTTCGAGCCCATCTCTGGTCCGGTAGGCGCGCACGTCGAGGTGCAGCCGTTCCCACTGGCTGTCCGTCGAGCGCTGCAGGAGGGTGCGTGCCGCAGCGTCGGCCGTCGCCGCCTCGGCGATCGCGGTGTTCCGGGACACGGAGTTGCCGTACAGGCCGAGACCGCCGGCGGTAAGAATGACCAGCACAATCACCGTGATGGTTAGCAGCCGCTTGCGGTCGATAGCCCGCGCCTTCTTGGCGGCCTGTTTCCAGGTTTCGACCGGAATGAGATCTGCGTTGTCGCCGTACTTGTGGTTCGCCTTGACTGCCTTATCGTGGTCGTCCTGGGGCAGCACGACTCGCATGTTCTCGTGGACGACGCTTAGCTTCGCGGCGTACCCCGACACCGAGGATGCCTTGTCTGGCTCTGCGGGATCTATCCGGCCTGTGATCACGGTGCGCGGGCGCAGCCTGCGCACGGTCATCGGGCCTAGTACGGGTCTGCACAGCCTGCGCCGCTCATCGAGCAAGACGGTGAGCCCGAGACTCAACGACTCGTTGACCACCCTCATGACCGGTCCGGCCTTGTCCTCCAACGACCACAGAACGGCACCGCTGGAGGAACCTCCGGCGGTCTTCCACGCCACGGCCAGCGAGGCTTGAAACGTGGCGTCTGCGGAGGTGAGCGTCATCTTCGCCGGATCGGGCACCAACCCTGCGGGTAACTTGGGCATCAAGGACAGGCTGAGCACGGCGAGCTGACCCTGTGACCCGCGATCGAACAGCACCTTGACGCTGGGGCCGCGCCGCACCGCCTGCATCAGGTCGAGATCCGTCCTCCCGTCGAGAGCCGCCATCCAGACGAGAGATAACAGGTCGAGTTCCCCTGCGTCTGCGAGATGCTGGATCGCTGACATATGCGGCGTGGTGATGACGGCTGGCACCTTACGGATCGGCTCGCTGGGCACCTCCAGTCCGCAATGCCGTATCCAGCGGCGGAATATCCGGTGCTGGACCATAGCGTGCCCCGGCGGGGAGACCATCGCCAGCCCGAGCGCCGCCAGAGCTCGGGCGGCGGGGATCGGTGCGACTTCCCCGGGCTTGAACGGCTCCTCGATCAGTTCGCGGAACCTGGTCAGCGGCGTCGCGATCTCCTGCAGGATCTTGTGGCCGTTGCATTGATCGGTGGAGAGCGCCGCGAGAGCGCGGACGTTACCGGTGGCGACACAGTGCCGGACGATCTCGAGATACCGTTGCCGGCCGTCGATCAGCTGATGGCCGACCAGGCGCGCTTCCTCGCGGTTGAACTGGCTCGCGAGCAGGGTTGGGACATCCAGCAGGTTCTTGTCCATGTGGCTGCCCCGCTCAGGAGGATTCTTCGAACGTCCGCGCGGTGACGCAGATCGGATGGTTCTCCGCCAGCCGCTCTGCGACGTCCAGCCAGGCCAGCGCCGTCTGCGCCGTGCTGGCGTGCAGCGATGCCAGCAGTTCCGCCGGGTCGGCGTCGTTCAGATCCTGTGCGCCGACCGGCGCTGCGTCGGCTTCGAATGCGGAATGCCCTTGCGGGAGCGCGACCGTGATCGTTCCCTCGAGATGGTTGTCGTCGTCGGACAGTGCGATCCAGAGTCGCCGTATGGGACCGCCGTCGCGCGGCGTGATCCGGATCGGGAGGAAGGATCCCACCCGCTCGGCCAGCGGGCCATCCGCTGCGGGCACCCCTACGAGCTGTGCTGTCACGCGCACCCAGCCGGCCTGTGTCTCGACGAGTTGGATGCGCTGAATGTCATCGCCAAGGTTCTCGGTGTGCTCACGCACATGGTTGGTGCCCGCCGCAGCCTCCAGGTTGGAGTGCAGCTCGGTACGTATCCGTGCGCCCTCCGGCCAGCCAGCCAGCCGCGCGGCGGCCACCCGGCAGGCGTGACGGTACAACGGGTCGAGGCCCTCCAGGAGCAATACAAGGCGACCCAGGCCGGCGCGGGAACGAGCGGGAACGCGGGACAGCGGAAGGTCGTGGAGACCGGCCAGCAGCGCGTTCGCACCGAACCTGGCGATCAGCCGGTCGCCTGTGCGCAGCCCATGGTCGAGTTGCTCAAGAGGGCCGGTGAGTCCGCGCACGGCCGGTGTCAGCCAGTGCTGGATCTCCACCAGCTCCCCGACCGTACGGTCCGGCTCCAGGCCCGCGG
Source organism: Nonomuraea rosea (assembly GCF_039539705.1). NCBI lineage: Bacteria > Bacillati > Actinomycetota > Actinomycetes > Streptosporangiales > Streptosporangiaceae > Nonomuraea > Nonomuraea rosea. The sequence goes on from NZ_BAABDQ010000002.1 coordinate 694,196, forward strand.
CGACCGCCTCGACCGCGCGGTCGAGCAGGTCCCAGGGCAGAATGGCGAACACCTCATCGGGCGGATCGGCCTCGGCGTCGAGCCGTTCCAGCAGCCAGTAGCGCAACGGCAGCGACTCACGCCCCAGCTCCCCGAACATATCGGCCGTACCGCCGTCGATCACCGGCCACTGCTGCTCGATGCGGTCTATCACCTCGACCGCCCGACGGCTCGCGGTGATCGGCCGGCCGAAGTCGTCCAATTCCACCACGGTCGTGCCATCGCCATGGGCCAGCCCCAACGCGTGCCCGTCCGGGCCCCATGGCACCGCAACGCGGCGCCATCCGTCGGCGAAGTGGTCCAGTTCCCGGGCGTCAGAGCGATGATCGCCATCGTTGACCGGGCCTAGGTGTCCGGTGCCTGGTGACAGAGAAGCGGTCCAGGCGCTGAGCGGGCGGTGAGGAGATCTCACTTGGCGCCTCCGATCAGAATGTCGAGCAGGTCACAGCCGGGTTGCGGCAGCATCGCCGCGAACTCATGCTGCTGCTGCACCGTCGCGTGGATGCTTCGCTGGTAGGCGTTCCGCAGTGTTCTCCACTGAGAGCTGCTGAGCATGCTGCACAACGCCGACGGCAGCGCGACGATCCAGGCCTTCAGAGGATCCAGGTCGAGCGAGACAACGCCCGATGGATTGTCCTCGCGCCAGCGCAGAGCGAATTTGGCCGCCCGGGCTATGACTGCCGCCTGGGTGAAAGGATCGTCGCTGACATTCAGCGGGGTGAAGCGCCGCTCTTTTCCGAGCAGGTCGTCAAGCCCCATACCGCTCGGGTCCATGATCTGATGATCAAGAATATCGTACAGGAGCGCGTTGAAGGCGAAGTCCCGATATTGGGCATCCTCCGAAAGCTGGCTGCCGACCACGGGAAATTTGAATCCTCCTTTCGATAATCCACGGTACTCGATGAGCCGATTATTCGATTTATCTGATTTCGGTGGGAGTACCGAGCACACCAGGGAGGACGGGGTGACCGTTGTGCGCCATTCCGACATGCGCAAGGCGCGCAGTGTCTGACGGGTGACGTCGGTGAACCTGCCCGCTGGTACGGTGCCGGACAGATCGAGGTCGTTGACCTCATGCAAGGGCACGTCCGCCACCAGATCGCGAGCGGCTCCGCCCGCCAGCCATAGTCGGTGACCAGTGGCGTGCACCGCCGCAAGCAGAGGCCGGATCAGCGGGCGCCATGGCGTGTCCCGCAGATCCAGCAGCGCGCTTGCCCGCTCGGGAAGCGCTGGGTCGAGCGATTCCGCCGCGTGTACGTGATGGGCGGGAAGGTCTGCCGGGGGCATGGCTGCCACGGGCTGGGCGCCGTCCGCGGTCTGCGGCACTGGCCGGTTCGGGGGGGCGGGAAGGTGCTCATCGCCGTCGAGCAGCAGCCGGTCGTCGAGGTGGGTTGATGAGACAGCGCCATTCCGCATAACCCAGGCGAAACCGACCACTCTGCGCTCTGCTATGACATCACCCACGAGCAGTGGACGAACAGGCGAAATGTGGCCATCGCCGGACTTGGGTGTCATCGTCTCTCCGGGAGCATCCATTCCGAACGTGGCTATGGTCGTCGGACCAGGGAAAATCCACGGCTCGGAAGAATGGGCAGGTTGGATCACCTGCTCTCACTAACTCAGGAGTGAGTCGGCCAGGATAACAGGGGCAGTTCAGGCATCTCCTGTCTTTGTAGGAAATTCTGCCAAGCCGCTGGCAGCGCCGATACTCCAGTAGATGATCTCCGACGCGAAAGTCCTCCCGGGGACTGGTCGCAACGGTGAGTCTTGGGACGGGTGGAGCCTGAATGTCGGGTGCTGGCAGGCGCTCGGTGCGGCCGGGTGCGGCTGTGGCAGTTGGACGTCGTCCCGGAGTGCTGACTGGCCAGGTGCCACGGCAGCGGAAGGAGGAGGCGAAGAGCACAGAGGCTGAGGATCGAGCCTCCGTGAAGCGCCCCGGTCATGGGTCGCCATTGGCGACCGGGGTTGTGCCGGGATCAGTTCATGACCGCTGAGGCCGCGGCGATCTTGGCGACGACGATGGTGTGCCGCTCGAATATTGGGTTACGTGGCTTGAGCTGCGGTTATGCGGCGTTGTGGTATTCGTTGATCAGGCATGTGACGACGGGTTTTCGGTGGATGGATCGTAGGTCGTCGAGGTCGGTTACGTCGCACGCAGGCTGCGTGGCGATGTCTGGGGGACGTTGGTTTCGGGACTGGTGCGGACGGTGCGCGTTGTAGTGGATCAGGTACTCGTGGAGCACGAGGGTCAGGTGGCGTTCGTTGAGGATCAGGATCCGGTCCAGGAGCTCGCGGCGCAGGGTGCCGATGACGCGCTCGCCGATGGCGTTCGATTCCGGATCGGCCGCCTCGCACCAGTCCGGCCGAAAACCGTAGTGCGTGGCGAAACGCACGTACTCGCCGGTGGGGATGACCTTGTTGGCCACCACGCCGCTCTTCAGGCAGCCCATCCGGTCGGCCAGCACCGCGCAGAACACGTGCAGGCCGCCGCCGGCCTCGTCCCAATCGATGACCAGCATCTGGCCCGGCGTCCAGACCGCCGGACGGCGCCCGCGATGGTGCTCGCGCCGCCAGGATCTCTTCGCCGCGGCCACCAGACGGCGGAAGTTGCGCGCCGAGCCGGCGTAGCCGGCGGCCTGGGCCAGTGGCAGCAGCCGCTTGGCCGACATTCTTCCCGCGATGGCCTTGATCTTCTCGGTCACCAGGTCGGTGACCGCGTCGTAGTTGTGCTCGCGTCGCTTGCGGGGTGGCGCCTTGTCCCCGGCCAGCGCCCGCTCGATGATGCGTCTGACGGTCTTGTGCGTGGTGCCGCACATTTCGGCGGCCCCGCGATAGGTGCCTACCTCGCGGTAGGCGGCGATGATGTCCATGATCTCCCCCGAAGACTTCATGGCCGGGCAGACCCCCTGAGCGGTGATCTCATGACTGGCTGACACCGTCACGATCACCGCTCAGGGCACACACCGCCGCACGACACACCAACCAGCGCGAAGGACTAGCGGGGACCTAAACCCGGCCATCAGTGGTGACCTCGAACGGGCCACCTGTGGGGACTTTTACATGGCCACGGACACCCTCGTAGGGATGCGAAACCATGCTCGAGCGACGTCATGTCTTCGTGATTCGCCCGTCTTGTGAATAAGAGAAAGGAGCAAGATGGGCGAGCCGGTGGTGTACAAGCGGTGTGGTTGCTCAGGTCAGGACAGGACCTGCCTCGATCTGGCTGACGAGGGTCACGGCTCGTGGTACTTCGCGATTCAGGTACTGGGCCCGAGCGGACGTAGAGTGCGGACGCGGCGGGGCGGATTTCATACCGCAGAGGACGCCATGCGAGCTGCCCGCGATCTCGGTGCCGCCGATGTTCCGGGTGGGGTGAGTGCGGTGTGCACCGTGGCGCAGTGGTTGCGCCACTGGCTGACGACCCTCCAGCCCGTCCGAGAGCGCACCCGGCAGGGTTACGCCGATCATGTGCGGATCCACCTGATCCCCGGCTTGGGCTTGGTCCGGCTGGCGGAACTGTCACCGGTCGACTTGCGTCGCTTCTTCGCCGGCCTGGCTCAGCGGCGTAATCGGTACGGCAAGGCGCTGTCTCCGTCTACTGTTCAGCGGGTCCATGCCACGTTGCGGGCGGCACTCAACGAGGCGATCCGCGAAGGGCTGATCGACACGAACCCGGCACACCGGTTGCGTCTGCCGCGTATCCGGCGTCCCTACGCCCAGGTCTGGACCCGAAGCCGGGTGGTGGTGTGGCGGGCCACGGGGCAGCGTCCAGCGGTGGCGGTGTGGACGACCGAACACCTGACGGCGTTCTTGGATTACGTCCGCGAGGATGCGTTGTATCCGTTGTGGTGGCTGGCCGCGCTGCGCGGCTTGCGCCGCGGCGAGCTCGCCGGGCTGCGGTGGGCGGACATCAGCCTGGAAACCCGTGAGCTCACGGTCGTCCAGCAGCTCATCCATGTCAACGGCCGGCTACGAGTCGTCCCACCCAAAAGCGCGGCGAGCCAGCGCACGATCGCCTTGGACACCGAGACGATCCGCCTCCTGCGTCGCCATCAGCAAAGCCAGCACCTCAAGGGACTCGATAGCGCCGGCTGGGTGTTCACCCGCGCCGACGGCCAGCCGATACGCCCGGACTACCTGACCTACCGGTTCCGGTACTTGGTGGCAGCCAGCGGGCTGCCGCCGGTACGGCTGCACGACCTGCGGCACGGTGCGGCCTCCACAGCGTTGGCCGCGCACGTGGACCTACGCACGGTGCAGGGGCAGCTGGGGCACGCCAGCATTGTGCTGACCTCCGACACCTACACCTCGGTCCTGCCTGAACTCCATCACGAGGCGGCGGAGGCCACGGCCCGCCTGGTGCTTGCCACAGCGCGAAGAACAGGTTATAGGCTGCGGAAACGGACGATCCATCTCCGGCGTCGTCCCACGAACCGGCCACCCCGCTGAACGCTTCCGCCGGAAAAGTCTCACGGTGTCTGTTTGTCCCAGACGTGACCCAGCTATGACCCATCTCTTGATTTTTTGATCAAGAGGGTGGGTGAACCTACAGGTAGGAGTGGTAGGGCGCCCGGGGCTCGAACCCGGAACCTACGGATTAAAAGTCCGCAGCTCTGCCAATTGAGCTAACGCCCCTCGCAACAGCAAGGGTACAGAGATTACCGCCCTGTCCGCGACGCCTCCATCACCGGTAAGCGGCCAGCCCGGTCAGCGCTTCCCCCAGCACCAGCGTATGGATCTCCTGTGTGCCCTCGTACGTCAGCACGCTCTCCAGGTTGTTCATGTGCCTGATCACAGGGTACTCCAGCGTGATCCCGTTCCCGCCCAGGATGCTGCGAGCCTGGCGGGCGATGTCCAGGGCGGCTCGTACGTTCGCCAGCTTGCCGAAGCTGATCTGCCGGGGCTCCAGCCGTCCCGCGTCCTTCAGTTCGCCCAGGTGCAGCGCGGTCAGGCCGGCCTGGGCGGTGCCCACGTACATCCAGGCGAGCTTCTCCTGCGTGAGCTGGAACGCGCCGATCGGCTTGTCGAACTGCACCCGTGTCTTCGCGTACGCCACCGCCGACTCCAGGCAGGCGCGGGCGGCGCCCACGACGCCCCAGATGATGCCGAAGCGGGCTTCTGACAGGCAGGAGAGCGGGCCCTTGAGGCCCGTGACGCCGGGCAGCTCGGCGGAGGCGGGCAGGCGCACGTCGTCGAAATAGAGGGAGGAGGTGACGGAGGCCCTAAGGGACAGCTTCTTGTGGATCTCAGGGGCGGAGAAGCCGGGCGTCGAGGTCGGTACGACGAAGCCGCGGATGCCCTCGTCGGTCTGGGCCCAGACCACCGCGACGTCGGCGATCGAGCCGTTGGTGATCCACATCTTGGAGCCGTTCAGGACCCAGTCGGATCCGTCTTTCTTGGCATAAGTCCGCATGTTGGAGGGGTCCGAGCCGTGGTCCGGCTCCGTCAGGCCGAAGCAGCCGATCGCCTCACCGGCGGCCATCCGGGGCAGCCACTCATCCTTCTGCTCATCCGACCCATACTTCCAGATAGGGAACATGGCCAGAGATCCCTGGACGGATACGAACGATCGCAGGCCCGAATCGCCCGCTTCGAGCTCCCTGCACGCCACCCCGTACGAGATCGCGTCCGTGCCCGCGCAGCCGTACCCGGTCAAATGCATCCCCAGCAGCCCGAGCGCGCCCAGCTCGGGCGCCAGCTCGCGGGCGGGGAAAACGCCCTCTTCGAACCAATCGCCCACGTCAGGCAGGATGCGATCGGAGACGAAGGACTTGACCGTGTCGCGGATCAGCCGCTGGTCGGCGTCGAGCCGGTCGTCGAGGCGCAGCAGGTCGTCCATCACGAGTCCTCTCACGTAAGGGGCTACCAGGGTTCTACCAGGGGGAATCCTGATGTGCGAACACCCTGCCCAAGGGCAGTCTTGAGACATGAGCGAATACAACGTCAAGAAGCTTCGTCGGACCCACAAGGGCAGGATCGTCGCGGGCGTCTGCTCCGGCATCGGCGAGTACGTCGGCATCGACGCCAACCTGGTCCGGATCGGGCTGGCGATCGCCACTCTGTTCGGCGGCCTCGGCGTCGGCGTCTACGCGATCGGCTGGCTCCTCATGCCGGACGAGGAGAGCGACTCCTCAATCGTCCAGGACCTGCTCAACAAGCAGCAGAACCGTACGGACTGGAGCGGCGAGCAGAAGCCCCAGCAGTGATCACGCGGCGGCCTCGGCGCGCACCCGCGCGGGCTTGTCACCCCGAGACTCGGTCCAGATCATGGCAAGGACGGCCGCGCTGATCACGCCGGTGATCCCCGCCAGCGCGACCACCGGCTCAGGACCGAGTCTCTCCGCCGCGAACCCGCCCGCCAAGATCCCGATCCCCTGTACGGCCATCAGCCCCGACTGTACGAGGCCGAACGCCTGGGCGCGTCGTTCGGCCGGTACGCACTGGACGAAGGCGGCATTGGCGGCAAGCTGGTAAGCCCCGCCGATCCCCGACAGAACCCAGGCTCCGAGCACCACGGCCAGCGGCGGATGCAACGCGGTCACGACGAGCGGCGCGCAGCTCAGCATGGCCATCCACCCCATGAGCCGCAAGCGCCGCGGCGGAGCCACGAATCTGCTGAAAAGGAACGCACCCACGACCGTTCCCAGCGGCATCGCCGCCATCAGCAACCCGGTGATCACGGGAACGGGCAGCGTTCCCGTGTAGAGCTTGGCCGCGTACGGCACGGCGAGGCCCTCGGGCAGGATGTAGAAGCCGCACAACCACGCGAACAGGACAAGGGTCCGCAGCTTTCTTGACCCGAACACGAGCCTGGCTCCGGCCCTGGTCATCGTCCACATGGACGGCTTGGCGCCGTCGTCGCCGCTCGCGGCCGGACGGGGGCGTACCCCCGAAATCAGGATCAACGCGGATCCAAGGAACGTCGCGGCGTCGAGGGCCAGTGCCCGGTACGGCCCCATTGTCGCGATCACCGCTCCGCCGGCCGCGAAACCGAGCATCTGTACGCCCTGGTTCGTCATGTTCTGCAGCGCGGAGCCGATGACGTACCGGTCGCCGGCGAGCACCTCGGGCAGCAGAGCCGCCCTGGCGGCCGAGAACGGCGCGCTGAGCAGCACCACGAAGAACACCAGTGCGCACAGCGCCCAGAACGGCATGCCCGGCAGCGCCATCACCGCCACGAGCGCGGCTCTGACCAGGTCGCAGGCCAGCATGACGCCCCTGCGCGCGAACCTGTCCGCCAGCCCCGCCAGCAGCGGCCCGCCGACGATCGACGGAAGGTACGTCAGCGCGTACACCGCCGCTGTTGCCAGCGGCGAACGCGTGCGGTCATAGACGAGTACGGCGAGCGCCACCTGCGCGAGCTGGTCACCGAGGAGCGAAAGGCCCTGGCCGTACCAGAGCGCCCTGAACTCCTTGATGCCGATGACTTCGCGATATGTAGCTTGTGGTGCTTCGGCACGGCGATGCCGTCCCGGCGGCCGTCGTGTCCGCTTGGCCCCCATTGGACTCCGCTGTGCCTGACTAACGGTGTTCGGTATGTCACCTAAGGTGCCCGATCATCGACGCACCTCGCAACCGAAAGCAGCCAACCAAAAGCAAAGGGTTACCAGCCGAGCTCGTGAAGCCGCGCGTCGTCGATGCCGAAGTGGTGTCCGACCTCGTGAACGACCGTGATGCGCACTTCGTCGACGACATCCGCTTCCGTATCGCAAATCTGGCATATCGGTTTGCGGTAGATCTCAATACGGTCGGGCAAGACACCTGAGTACCAGTCGCCGCGTTCGGTGAGGGGGACACCGGTGTACAGGCCGAGCAGGTGGGGCTCAGGCGGATCATCGACAACCGTGACGACGACGTTACTCATGGCACGCGTGAGCTCTGAGGGGATCGTGTCCAATGCCTCGGCCACGAGTTCTTCGAACTTCTCCCGCGAAACCTCAATCACCCTTGCCATTCTGCCTCCTCGGTCAGGTAAGCAAGAAACGGTATGAAGTTCGTCCACAGGTCAAAGACAGTCATCCGCTCGCGAACGTCCAGGGTCGTGGCAGTGCTCCTCGTGGCCGCTGCCGGGGCCTGGCTGGGCATATTCCTCAGCGGCACCGTACGAGCCCAGGTCGGCCCCGTCGAAACCGGAATGTCCCTTCGTCCCGCCTGGAACGGCGAGACGGTCGTGGACGCGAGCCCGCTCGGCACGCTCACGTTCCGCACACATGACGCGCCGCTCAGACTCCGCATCACTCTGGAGAACATCGACCAGGACCGCGCAAAGGCGCTCATAGAGGACCCCCGGCTGGCCGACCGCCTGCCGGGCATCATCGAGAGCGACCTGATCGACGGCGTCCGCGATCTGATCATCCGCTCATTGCTCTGTGCGGGCGCGGGAGCGTTGATCGCAGTCCTGATGGTCTTCAGGCGCCCGAGAACGGCTCTGCTGGGCCTTCTGGCGGCTTCCGTGGCCCTCGCGGGCACCGGGGCGCTCGCCGCCGTCACGTTCCGCCCCAGCTCGCTCATCGAGCCTCGCTACTCGGGCCTGATCGCCGCCGCGCCGTCCCTCGTGGGCAGCGCGGAGTCGATAGTGACGCGATTCGAGTCGTACCGCTCGCAGCTCACCAAACTCGTCACGAACGTCTCCAAGCTCTACGACACCGTCTCCACCCTTCCTCTGTACGACGCCGACCCCAAGTCCATCCGAGTCCTGCACATCTCCGATATCCACATCAACCCCATCGCCTGGAACGTCATCCGCTCCCTCAAGGACCAGTTCGCCGTGGACCTGATCGTCGACACGGGCGACATTTCCGACCATGGCACCAAGGCGGAGAACAAGTTCGTCGACGAGATCGGCCGCCTCGGAGTCCCGTACGTGTACGTACGCGGCAACCACGACTCCATGACCACTCAGAGAGCGGTCGAGAAACAGAAGAACGCCGTAGTCCTGGACAACAAGACCCAGTCCGTGGCGGGCCTGAACATCTACGGCCTCGGCGACCCTCGGTTCACTCCGGACAAGTCCGTAGCGGTCGCCTCGGATCCGGACGCTCTCGGCCAGTTCGCCCGCTCGCATCTCGCCCAGGTCAACAAGCCGGACCTGATCGCCGTGCACGACCCGGACGTGGGCAGGGGCTTCACCGGCGCCACACCTATGATCCTGGCCGGCCACACTCACGAGCGAAAGACGACCATGCTCCCTTCGGGCACCCGCATGCTCGTCCAGGGCTCGACGGGCGGCGCCGGCCTGCGTGCCCTCGAACACGCCCAGCCCACCCCGGTCCAGGCCTCGGTCCTGTACTTCGACAAGGAGACCAAGCGGCTGCGGGCCTGGGACGACATCACACTGGGCGGATTGGGGGAGCAGTCGGTGTACATCCAGCGTCACGTGGAGCCCGACCCGCAACGTATGATTTCTCCAGCGCCAACGAACGCCCCGTCGCCAACGGGACCGATCACTGGCACTCCCACATCGACCGCCGGTCCGCCACTTTGGCATCAAGGGCAATCGTCCCCTATGCTTCAGAGGTCTCCGACGGAAGACGGCAGGGAATCCTAAGCCCCCATCGTCTAGCGGCCTAGGACACCGCCCTTTCAAGGCGGCGGCACGGGTTCGAATCCCGTTGGGGGCACTGCGAGCGCCTGGCGCACCCGCGAAACGGCTGGTCCAAGACCACCGAAGAGCTGGTAAGCTAAGCGAGCGCAAACAGCAAGAAACGCAAGGTCCTGTAGAGCAGTTTGGAGTGCTCGCCACCCTGTCAAGGTGGAGGTCGCGGGTTCAAGTCCCGTCAGGACCGCTCTGGGTCAGGTAGCTCAGTTGGTACGAGCGTCCGCCTGAAAAGCGGAAGGTCGGCAGTTCGACCCTGCCCCTGACCACAAGCATTGAACAGGCAAGAAAGCCCCGAACGGATCATCGGTCGGGGCCTTTTTGATCTTCGCCGACAGCAGCAACGATGGCCCGCAAGCGCGGGTTGGTTGCGTCACCGCTGCCCGCCATTACCGCACGTGACTGCGGTGCGCCGTCCTCTCGAATGTGGCCAGTAGGACGAAGCGGTGGGCGTGGGCCGTCAGCGGGTGACCGCGCTCCATCTCCTCGTGGAGGACACGCAGGCCCTGCTTCTCCAGACGGTCGACGCTCTTGCTGTCGCCCCGATGCCGATGGTGGACTCGGCGCGCCTGGCCTCGGGACGCCCCCCGTCGCCGGAGTCCCACCGGAAGCGCCGCGGACGATCCCCGGCCACTGGCTTGACCAGTGGCCAGCCGATGACCGGCCGACTGAGAGCGGTCACTCCCGACGTCTGCTTCAGTGATGATCATTGATGTGAAATACGACGAGTTGGTCGCCGAGGCGCTCGCGACCTCGTTCCAAGGCTGGGACTTCGCCCCCCTTAGCGGCCGCGTGTTCGAGGATCCGCTGCCGTGGAGCTACGAGCGCCTCCTGCTTGCGTGTCTGCCCGATGCGATATCTCTGCTTGACCTGGGCACCGGAGGCGGCGAGTTCCTATCCAAGCCGGCTCCGCTGCCCGCCAGGACGTACAGGGCGTGGAGTCGGTGGTCCTGCGACGCCTTGAACGCCGCCCGGGCTTGAGGGACGGTCAAGCCGCGGCTGACCTTGTACTTGGACACGGGACCTTGACGAGCTTGGCGACGTTGCGGGCGATGATCTTCTCTCGTACAGCGCACTCCAGGGGCGTTTCGAAGAACAGCGTGGATGGACTGGACCATCCGAGTCGACAGCCGGGACGCGCAGCAGATGCCGGCCTTGAGGGCGCAACACACCGTCTTGTCGCGGGAGGCATCCCAGCCGTTGCGTTCAATCAGCTGATCCAGCGCACCGGCTGTCCGGTCAGGCGAGAGATGGTCTCGAAGTCGGCGTCGGCATGCAGCACGGTTAGTTTGTGATGCTGGGCCGTTACCGCCATGAGGAGATCGACTGGAGAAGCACATTGGTGCCATCCCTTGTCGGCGAGTTCGCGCTGCAACTCGCCTGTCTCGTGCCAAGCAGAGTCAGGGATCATGTAGTGCGGGAAGGTCTCCTGGAGGAGATTGCCGGCTTCGTAGAAGGCCGGCCGGCCGCCGACGGCCCGGAGATACTCCTGTCTGACCGGCTCGCAGAGGCCGACGAGCCCGGCACAGACCGTCTGATCCCATTCCGCGCCGACCTGACCGCGGTAGAAGCGGACCAAGGCGCTGGTATCGATGAGGTACAGATCTGTCACGCCACGTCCTGGTGCGGGTGGTCGCCCCGGTCGATGGTTGAGAAGTCGATCTCACCCTCCGCGACCATCGCGCGCATGCGAGCCACGGCCGCAGCTCGCCTGCGCCGATCAATGATCTCTCGGAGGGCGGCGTTGACTGTGTCCTTCTTGGATGAGGTACCGAGTATCTTCGCTGCCTCGGCCAGGGCCTCGTCATCAAGGTCGATCAGAGTCTTGGTCATGATGCCGCCTCACCTGTATATACGAACTCAGATGAGTATATCAGCGGCCGTTGATTCGAGCGCTGCTCAAGGCCTGGAGCCGCCGCCCGGGCTGAAGCTGCTCTTTCCAACTGGTCGATGACGGCAACGGTGACGGCAACGTCGGCCACCAGCCTCACATGAAGGGCACCGTAGGTGACTACTCACCACCTTGTAACGGCCTGTGAGCAGGCTGATCGTCACACCTGAAAAGCGGAAGGTCGGCAGTTCGACCCTGCCCCTGACCACCAGCATTGACCAGCAAGAACGCCCCGAACGAGTCACCCGTTCGGGGCTTTTTGATTTCCAGTGGCGTGACCGATCATGCCGGGATCGGAAGTTCGGTGGAGATCCTCAGCCCGCCGGCGGCCCGAACTTCCTCGCGTACCCGCTGAGATCCTTCATCGCCGCACCCGATAGCGCAGGTGGAGCACCCGGTTGCCCTGGATCACCGCGTCAGGGTCCTCCAGCAGGTGCTGTGCGTCGACCGGCCCGAAGTAGCGCTTGCCGGACCCCAGCACCACGGGCGCGACGTCCATGGCGACCTCGTCGACGAGCCCCGCCGCCAGCACCTGGCCGCCGACGTCGCCGGCGGCGACCTCGACCGTGCGGTCGCCCGCGAGCTCCTGTGCCTTGGCCATGGCGGCCTCGATGCCGTTGACGAAGTGGAACGGCGCCTCCGTGCGCCAGCCGTCGGGCATCGGCCGGTGCGACACGACGACCAGGTAGGGGATCCCGCCCGGTGGCGTGCCGCCCCAGCCGTTCGTCAGGTCGAAGACGTGGCGGCCGACGACCGTCACGCCGATCTCGTCCCAGTACGGCCGGGTGTAGTCGTAGGAGGCCTGCGACACCTTCACCCCGCCGGCCTCGTCCAGCGGGACGTCACCGCTGGACATCCAGTCGAACAGCGGTCCGACCTGGTCGTTCTTGTCCGCGATGAAGCCGTCGACCGACACCGTGCTGTACATGACGACCTTGCCCATGGGCTCTCTCCTCTGCTCCAGAAGTGCCCATACTGGCGTGAAGGGGGTCGCCGGCTCTTGTAAGAAATCAAACGGCGGGCAGCGGCCCGACGTTGAGCGCGTGGCCGGGGTGTTCGCGCAGGAACCGCCGCCGGACGTCCACGTACCGGGTCGGCGTGAGCCCCGTGAACATCCGGAACTCGTGGCCGAAATGGGCCTGGTCGAAGTAGCCGGCTCGATCGGCGAGGTCGCTCCAGTCGGTCGGTCCGGCGGGGTCGATCGCGAGCACGGTGGCGGCGAAACGGTAGGTGCGGGCGAGCCGCTTCGGCGTGACGCCGATGAGCTCCTTGAACCGCTGTGTCAGATGGGTGCTGCTGACGCCGGCCGCCACGCTCAGGCCGCCGATCGCCACCGCTCCCGTGGCCGCCGCGATGACGCCGCTCGTGTGGCGGACCAGCCCCAGGCCGGCGGTCTCGCGGAGCCGCCGCAGCAACTCCTCCTCGAGCAGCGTCAGCATCTCGTACGGCCCGGCCGCCGTCGCCAGCCGGTCCCGCAGCTCAGCGCTGGCAGCGCGGCCCCAGGCCTGCTCCACCGTCACCGGCCGGTCGCACAGCTCGGCCGCGGGCATCGGCAGGAACGGCGCCAGCCCCCACGGCTTGAAGTGCACGCCGGCAGACCGGGTCCCCGGTGGATAGCCGAACTCCAAGGCGCGGGTGGGGGTGGTGATCACGCAGCCGTCGGCGTACTCGGCCGCCCCGATGTCGGTGCCGGCGCGGATGCGGAACGGCGGCCCGAGGTTGAGGATGAGCACCGCCGACGGCATCGGCGGCAGCGTCAGCCGGGCGTATGGTGGCATGCCCTCCAGGTAGTAGAGGTCGTCGATCAGCCCGTCCAGCGGCGGTCGCGGCACTCTGGACACGTATTCCACGCCTCACAGCATCGCCGATGCCCGGGGCGGGCCGCCAGGCCGTCGTACTCCGTCCCAAGGCGAGCGGATCACCTGGCCCCTGCGCCGGACATACCCCGGATATACCGCGCACCTCTACCTTGGCCCGCATGTCTCCCTCGTTACGGCCGCTCGCTGTCCTGATGCTGGTCGCCGCGTTCCTGGTGCCGAGCTCTCCGGCCGTCGCGGCCGCGTTGTCCGATGCGGGCTTCTTCGGCAGGTGGAGCGCCGGCGCCTGGACGGTGGGGCCGCGGCTGGACTATGCGTACGCGGGCCTGAAGCCGGTGGAGAACGCGGTGAAGGCGGGGAACTACGCGCTGGCCAAGCAGCGGCTGCTGGACCACTACCGCGCCCGCCCGGCCATCGAGGCCGGCGGCTTCTCGCACACGACCTGGCCGGGGGCGCTGGAGCTGACCACCGACCACATCTGGACGCTGGGGTCCGGCGAGGTCTACGTCAAGACGCTGACCTTCGGCCCGGGGGAGACGACCGTCACGGCCGACGTCACCAGCAGCATCAACAGCGGCAAGCCCGGATTTTTCCTGATGAGCCGGTACAAGGACGCGGTCATCGCCCTCATCAACAGCAGAAGCAAGGGATCGGGCAAACCCGCTCTCCGCCTGACCCTGGCCGACGGCTCGGTACGGACCCTCACGCCCACGCACGACACCTACATCTGGGCCGGCAAACCGCTCAACGTGTACGGCGCCAAGTACTACATGCAGGTCAGCGACGTCGGCGTGGGGGCGTTCACCGGTGAGACGCGCAAGGCGTACCTGCGGTTCGACCTCGGCGGCGTCACGGCGGTGAAGAAGGCGGAGCTGACGCTGACCGGCACGGCCGGCAGCGCGAAGGACATCATGCTGTACGGCAACGCCGAGACCTTCGACGAGGCCACCCGCACGTGGGACACCACCGTGCAGAACACGTTCTCCTGGCAGGGCGACCCCGGCGGCTTCGACTGGGAGCTGCCTCCCGGCGCCGACAACGAGTACCTGTACCAGCTTCCCCGCTTCTCCTTCGCCGGCCCGCTGGCCCTGGAGTACCAGAAGACCGGCGACGAGCAGTACGCCAGGACGCTCATCGGCCTGATGACCGACTTCATCAAGGACGCCGACGGCTACGACGCCGACCAGGGCGCCGGCTCCTATCCGGGCAACCTGCACGCCTCGCGCCGCCTGCACAACTGGATCGCGGCCTACGAGATCCTGCGCAAGAGCCCGTCGCTGACCGCCGAGGCCAACACCGCGATCCTCAAGACGATGAACCGGGCCGGCCTGTACCTCCAGGTGAACGTCAACGGCACGCCGAACAAGATGCAGTCACAGAAGATCACACTGCTGCACGCCTCCGTCTACTTCCCGGAGTTCCGGGCCGCGCCCGCGTGGCGGACCGACGCCGCCGGCTTCCTCTCGGCTCAGCTCGACGACTCGACCTACGCCGACGGCGGCTACAAGGAGTCCACGGACGCCTACCTGCGGGGCTACCTCAGCCAGTACGTGGACGTCGTCGCCTACATGCGGCGCAACGGCATCACGTTCACCGCCACCGCCAAGCTGCGGCAGCTCGCCCGTTTCCTCATGGACCAGAGCTACCCCAGCGGGTACGGCCCGGCCTACGGCGACAGCGACTCCCTCGACCTGCGCAGCACCCTCAAGAAGCTGGGCGAGCTGCTCCAGGACCCCGAGCTCCGCTATGTCGGCACCTCCGGCGCCTCGGGCGAGAAGCCGGCGCACACCTCCGTGCTCTACCCGGACACCCGGGTCGCCGTCTCCCGCTCCGGCTGGACCGCCGCCGACTCGCACCTCCGGATCAACGCCGACCGTGGCAACCACAGCCACCCGGACGAGCTGGCGATCACCGCCTACGCGTACGGCCGGCCGCTCCTGCCCGACATGGGCACGTTCACCTACAGCACGGACGCCGGCGCGGAATGGCTGCGCCACACCACGGAGGCGCACAACACGGTCGAGATCGACGACAAGCCGCAGACCTCGACCGCGGCCGGTGGGATCTCGCACCTGATCAGCAACCCCGCCTTCGACCTGATCGGCGCGAACACCGAGAGCTCCGCCGGTGCCCGCCACGAGCGATCCGTCCTGTCGCTGCACTCGGGCCTGTGGGTGGTGTCCGACCGGCTCAAGCCGGTGGTCGCCGGCGAACACCGCTACGAGCAGAACTGGCACTTCGCCGCGGACGCCAATCCCTCGATCAGCTCCGGTACGGAGGCCACGAGCACCGCGTTCGCGACGGGCGCGAACCTCACCATCGTCCCCGCCGACCCGGCCGAGGTCGCCTCCGGCCTGAGCGACGGCTACTACGCGCCGCGGTTCTACTCGGTGGAGAACGCGAAGTACGCCTCCTACGTCAGGACGGTCGAAGGCCAGACGACCTTCGACACCCTCCTGGTGCCGTCCAAGGGCGCGGCCGACACGTCGGTGACGGTGGAACGGCTGCCCGTCGGCAGCGCTCCGTCGTACGAGGCGACCGCCCTGAGCCTGAACGGCGGCGCGGGGGTCTATTACAAGTCCTGGACCACGAAGGCGCCGCGCACGTTCGGGCCCTACGCCTTCGACGGCAAGCTGCTCTACGCCGACGCCGGATCGATCGTGCTGGTCGACGGCTCGTCGGTCGAACGTGCCGGCGCGACCCTGGTGAAGGCGCCGGCCGCGGTCAAGGACCTCGCCGTGACCTTCGGCGGGGACGGTACCGTGCGCATCGACGGCAGCGGGCTGACCGCGAGCACCGACCCGGCCAAGGCCATCGCGATCACGGCGCCGGACGCCGCCCGGGTGATCCTCAACGGCCAGGCCGTCCCCTTCGAACGTGAGGGCGCGATCATCTACGCGGCCGCCTGACCTTCAAGAAAACCGGTGGATCAGGTGTGTGCCGCCGTCCTACCGTGAGCCATGGAACCTCACCCGGGCGGGCTGCTCGGCCCCGCACCCCAGCGAGTCGGGCGGCTGGTCTTCCTCAACGGGACCCCGAGCGCCGGGAAGACGACCGTGGCGAAGGCCTTGCAGGCGGAGCTGGCCGAGCCGTTCTTCCACCTGTCGCTGGATGAGCTGCGCGGTGGCTACCCGCGCCGATGCTGGTCGCAGGACCACGGCGGGGTGCTCTTTCGCCGGGTGCTCGACGGCTACCTGTACATGCTGCGCGATTTCCTCCTCCTCGGTCATGACGTGATCCCGGAGGCGGTGATCACCCCGCGGATGCTGGATCACTACCTTGGTCTGTTCGAAGGGGTTCCGGTGCTGATCGTGGCCGCCCTGTCGGAGCCGCCGGTGGTCTCGGCCTTCGAACGGCTGCGCCTGCGGAAGGCGGAGTAGGGCGGTCAGAGGCCCATGGCGTCCGAGGGCCTCTGACCGGGTTCATCCGTTGTTGTCCTTCAGGAGCTGGTCGAGTCTGAGCTCAAGGTGTCGCATGCCGACCTGGAGGTCGTCGAGCCGTTGCAGCAACTGGGAGTGGCTGGAGGTGTGATATTCCCTGGTTTGCCAGCGCAGGCCGGTGACCTCCACGCTGAGGGTCTCCAGCTCGTCGGCCAGCTCGCGGTGGGCATCGGTGACCGGGATCGGGCCGGCGGAGGTCGTCGTGTCGTCATCGTCGGATCGTGTGCTCTGCTCGAGCGTCTGCATGCGCAGCTTCAAGTCGAGGATCTCTGCTTCTAGGTCCACGAACCCTGCCTTGTGCGTTTGTGCGGAAGCCGGCGGGGGCCCGGTTCTGTGGCGGGCCCGGTGACTGCACAGCCCATGGTCGCAAAGTCCCGGCCAGGGGGGATGGCCCGGTCGCCGGGGCGGTGTGGTTTTTCTTCACCCCCGGCTCAAGTCCCGCTGGTGGAAAGGGGTGGATGAGTCCGCGCTGGCCCTTCTTGCCGGGTGAAGAATGCAACCCCGGCCCCCGCACAGGGCTGCGCCCAGCTCATCGGAGGGGGCGTCCCTGCCGGGGGGAATGGTCGTTCTGATCCACTTCGTGGTCTGACTTGTAGATCTTGTGCAGGCGCGGAGTTCCCGACTGATCCTCGGGTACGAAGACGAGGCGGACGTCATGCCGGCGAGTCCGGATGCCGCGGGCCTCGTCGCCCAGGACGATGTCCGGGGCTTCCTGCCATTCGCAGCCGGCCGCGTCCAGGGCGTTGAGGACGTCCGGCAGGGGGAGCCGGGCGGGTGCGGGACGCTGCCAGCCGGACAGCGCGGCGGGCAAGGCGACCGTGTCCCGCCACAAGGGAATTCCGATGTCGAGCACGAGCCCATGACAGATCAGGATCTCGAGGTCGTCCCAGAAATGGAACCTGGGGCGCCATCGGCGCGGTTTGGCGTCGTGCGTGCGGTCGTGGAACGGCCCGAGGAGGGCTTCCAGGTCCTGCGACGGCAGCCCGCAGTGCACCGGCCCGAGCCGGCCGCTGGTGGCGAAACGGGCGACGAGGTCGAGAGCCGTGGCCATGTCGAGAGAGTCAAGCAGCTCTACGTCAGCTGGGCGAAATCGACGCGCATCACCACTCTCCGGGCGGTGGGGTGGCTGACCTCCTTGAAGCCGGCGTCCTCGAAGATCTGGCGAGCCCCGACGTGCAGCTCGCCCCAGGTGATCTCCTTGCCGGGCTGGGTGATCATGGGGTACGCCTCGACGGCCAGGGCGCCGCGTTCGCGGGCGAAGCCGATCGTGGCCCTGGCCAGGTGGTACGTGAGGCCGCGGCCCCGGAAGTCCGGCCGCACCACGAAGCAGGTCGCCGCCCAGGTGCCGTCGTCGTCCTTGTCCTCGTTCCGGCCGCTCCACGGGATGCGGGAGGTGCGCAGCTTCGGGTAGGCGGTGCGCGGCTCGACCGCCACCCAGCCCGCCGGTTCGCCGTCGACGTAGGCCACCAGGCCGCTCGCGTCGCCGCTGGTCTGCGCCTGGAACATCGCGGTTCGCCCCTCCTGCGTGGAGTCCCGCCAGATGTAGCCTTCGACCTTGAACCGCTGGCACAGGCACCGCCGCGCGTCGCCGCTGCTGAAGATGGCGGTGAGGTCGTCCCAGGAGGCCTCGTCGGCGGGGACGACGGTCAGCTGATCGGCCCGGATCGGGGTCTTCGCCGAGGTCGTGTTGTCCGTCATGTCGTGCATGTTAGGTTCCATTCCGGACGTTCTGCTTCCGGTATGTTCCAGGAGGGGGATGCGGTGCAGCCCGAGATGAGCCCCACGGCGCGCGCCCTGCTGGCCTTCGAGCTCGTCCAGGGTAGCCCGGGCATCACCGCCGACCGCCTCGCCGGCAAGCTCGGCGTCTCGGAGCGCGCCGCCCGGCGCTACGTCGGCATCCTGCGCGAGGCCGGCATCCCGATCGAGTCCGTTCGCGGGCCGTACGGCGGCTACCGGGTCGGGCGCGGTCTGCGGCTGCCACCCCTGATGTTCGGCACCGCCGAGGCCCTCGGCCTGGTGATGGCCGTGCTCGACGGTCACCATGACGCGAGTGACGCCACCGATCCGGTCGGCAGCGCGCTCGGCAAGATCGTGCGGGCGCTCCCCGAGCCGGTGGCCGCCCAGATGGAGGCCGTACGCAGGACCACGGCGCCCGCCCCCGACCGCGCCGCCGCCCGGCCCGACCCCGAGACCACGATCGCCCTCGTCCAGGCGTGCGCGGACCAGCGGCGCGTACGCCTCGGCTACCGTTCCGAGGCCGGGTCGGAGTGGGACACGGAGGTCGATCCGTGGGCGGTCGTCGTTCGCCACGGCCGGTGGTACCTGCTGTGCCGGTCGTGCGGCGCGGACGCGCGGCGGGCGTACCGGATCGATCGGGTCCGGGGCGTGGAGGTGCTCGACGAGACCTTCGCCCCGCCCCCCGGCCTCGATCCGGTCGCCGAGCTGGAGCGGCATCTCGCCGTCGGCTGGGAGTACGACACCGAGGTCGTCATCGACGCGCCGCTCGACGCCGTGGCCCGCTGCCTGCCCCGCACGCTGGGGCTGCTGGAGCCGCTCGACGCCGCGACCACCCGCCTGGCCGGCAGCACCAGCAACCCGATCTGGTACGCCGAGCAGCTCGTGCTGATCCGGGCGCCGTACCGGATCGTGGGGTGCCGGGAGCTCCAGGAGGCCGCGCAGACCCTCGGCCGGCGGCTGCTGGCGGCGGCGGGAAACCTGACTCCCCGGCCCGACATTTGAGGATGAATGCCATCATGGGGGGATGTTGCAGGCTGCCGGACTGAACGAGGTGGAGGAGCGGGCGTACCGGTTACTCGTGCGAGCGGGTGAGGCGGAGGTGGCGGACCTCGCCGGGGAGCTGGGAATCACGACGGAGACGGCGGCCACCGCGTTGGCGTCCATGCGGGACATGGGCCTGGCCCGCGAGGTCGCGGACGGCGCGGGCGGCGGAGGCGGCAGGTTCGCCCCGGTCGCGCCGGAAGTGGCGCTCGGGCCGAAGCTGATACGGCAGCAGGAGTCGATCGACTGGGCCAGGCAGGCCGTGGAGCAACTCGCCGGCGAATACCGCGCGACCCAGCGCCGCGGCAGCGCCGACGGGCTGATCGAGGTGCTGCCGAGCCGGGCCGCGCTGCGTGAGCAGGTACGCCATCTCCAGGACAGCGCCCGCGAGGAGGTCATCTGCTTCTGCCGCGCGGGGCACGTGGTGATGCCGTCCGAGGACAACACCGAGGAGCTGGAGGCGCTCGGCCGCGGCGTGGGCTACCGGGTCATCTACGAGCGGGCCCTGCTGGAGCAGCCCGGGATGGTGGCCAACGTGGCGTACGGGATCAAGCTGGGCGAGCAGGCACGGGCCGTACGGTTCCTGCCGGTGCGGATGATGATCGTGGACCGCACCACGGCGGTGCTGCCGCTGGTGCAGCACGCGGGCGGGATGACCGAGCCCACGGCGGCGCTGGTGCGGGAGAGCAGCCTGCTGGAGGCGCTGATCGCGCTGTTCGAGGCGCAGTGGGAGCGCGCCACGCCGATCAGGTCGCTGGAGGACGGGCAGGTCATCGACACCTCGCCCGCCTGCCCGCTGGACGCAGACGAGCTGTACCTGCTGTCGCTGCTGGTCGCCGGCGTGCCGGAGAAGTCGATCGCCAGCCAGCTCGGGCTCAGCCTGCGTACCGTGCAGCGGCGCGTCTACCACCTGATGCAGCTCGCGGGCGCGCAGACCAGGATGCAACTTGCCTGGCATGCGGCCCGCGAGCGCTGGCTGTAGCCGCTTCGCTAGGACTTCACCCCGTACGCGCGGGTGACGGTCTGCTCGAAGCGGTTACCCGCCGCACCGGTCGCGGTGACCCGCAGGGACACACCGGTGTCCGTCGAGCGGTGCGAGACGAGGGCCTTGTACCTGCCCTGCCCGAGCGGGATGAGCGGCAGCCGCCGCCAGGTGGTCCCGTCGTCGTAGGAGAGCTCGGCGGTCATCGTCTTCGCGCCCTTGGCGGTGAAGCCGAGTGCGACGGGCAGCGTCCTGTGCACCTTCCCCTCCAGGTCGGCGGGCACGTCGTAGTCCACGCCGAGCAGCGGCAGCGGCTGGGTGCCCGACGGCCTGGCGGACCTGAAGGTCCACGCGGTCCGGGTGGCCGTGGCGTGCCGCCACTCCTCCGAGGTCCGCGTCGTGGCCAGCTCCATGCGGTACTCGGCGTCCTCCTGGACGGCGGGGAAGTCGCCCCGGAGGTTCTTGCGCTCCTCCAGCAGCTGCCCGTTCCGGTAGAAGCGGGCGGCGCTGGTGTCCTTGTCGCCGCTGCCGCCCGTGTAGCCGTAGTGCCCGTCGGCGTCCACGAACTCGGGCACCTGGATGGACAGCACGTCGCCGGTACGGGTCGAGGCGAGCGCGGCCGGGCGTACGACGGGAGCGAACCAGCGCTCCTTGACGACCTGCCCCGCCCGGTACGTCGCGGGAGCGCCGGTCAGGCCGCCGCGCAGCCGGTTCATGGACTCCCAGGTGAGCATGTGCTGGACCACGTGCTGCCACTGGGTGTCGCCCGAGCTGACGTACTCGGCCCTGCGCAGCGGCGTGCGCACCACGCGCTGCGTCTCCATCTGCAGGTCCAGGTCGTACGTCTGCCACGGCCGCCAGCCGTAGCGCTGGTCCTTGCCGTAGCCCAGGCCGCCGGACTCCTGGTAGCCGGAGTCGACCAGGGCGGTGTTGCGCCAGCTCACCTCGTGCACGATCCGCTCGGGTACGCGTCCGGCCGAGACCTGCATGACCTCGTACAGGTACGGGGTCGCCCAGGCGCCGGTCACGTCGAGCACCGCGCCGCCGGCCCTGGCCTTGTCCAGGAGCACCTGGCCACGGTCATGCGTGATCATCAGGGTGGGCAGCGGCTCGCGGTCGCCCGAGGGTGACCACGGCTGCCACATGGCCCGGCCGTCGGGACCGACCACGATCATCGCCGTCGCGCCGGCCGCGCCGAGGGACTCCTGCTTGTCCGTCCAGTCGCCGAACACCTCGCTCGTGACCACCACGGCCTTGCCCGCCGGGTCGCCCGCGCCGTCCTCGATGAGCGGCCACCGTTTCCTGCCCTCGAACTCGGGCGACCTGATCGTGGGGCGGACCACCAGCGTGTCGCGGCCCAGCTTGGCCGTCACCCGGGGTGCGGCGAGCTGCCAGCGGGAGGCGAACTCGAAGGTGCCGTTGCTGACCGGCTTGGTGGGCGTGACCATGAGGCCTTCGACCGAGGGGAAGTTCATGGAGCCCAGGGAGATCTTGCGCGAGCCGTACGTGCGGTGGGTGAAATAGGTGGAGATGCCCTCCTGCATGACCGGCTGAGAGGTCCTGATCTCGACGGGCACGGCGGTCCTGGCGTCGAGCACGACCTCCGTGTCCGCCGTGACCTGCAGCTCCGGGATGACGACGAGGGTGTCGACGGGCAGCTCGTCGGCCGTCTCACCGATGATCGCCTGCGTGTGGTACGTGCCTTCAGGCACCTCCACCGTCCAGCCCTCGTTCTCCTTGAGGATGTAGCCGTAGACGTCGTCCCTGGCGGCGGCGCCGTACAGGGCGATGAACGGCACCCGGGCGGCGCTGCCGTCCCGCTCGACACCGGTGAAGTGGATCTTGTGCATCTTCCCGCGCCTGGTCAGCCCGAGCGTGGTGTGGGCGACCGCCGTGCCGTCGGCCGTGGCCGCGGTGAGGTAGCCGGCGTGCCGGCCGTGCGTCAGCTTCGTGAGGTCCACGCTGACCTGGAGGGTCGCCGTGGCTCCCGCCGCCACCGTGAGCGTCGTCGCGGACAGGACGACCGCGCCCGCCCCGGGGGCGGCGCCGTCCAGGTTGGTCAGGGTGGGGGTGAGCGTCAGCGAGACGGGCTGGTCACTCGTGTTGGTGTAGGTGACGGTCCCGCCGGGGACGTCGGTGGCGCCGTCCTCGTGGACGCCCATGCTGAGCGAGGCGGTGGCGGTGACGCTCTGCCGTACGGCCCTGGCCACGTCCAGGCGGCCGCCGCCCTGCTCGTACGGCGTCTGGCCGTCGATCGTCTTCGCGGTCGAGACCAGGGCGTCCTTCAGCTGCCCCGCCTTCCACTCCGGGTGGCGCTGGGCCAGGATCGCCGCCGCGCCCGCCACGTGCGGCGTGGCCATGGACGTCCCGGAGAGCTTGGTGTGCAGGTCGTCGACCGGCGTGCCGAGGCTGGTGCCCGCCGCGCGGGCGGCCGTGATGCCGAAGCCCGGCGCGGTGAGGTCCGGCTTGACGGCCTCGTCCAGGCGCGGGCCGCGGCTGGAGAAGGAGGCGAGGGCGTCGTTCGAGTCCACCGCGCCGACGGTCAGCGCGGAGGTGGCGGCCCCGGGGGAGCCGACCGCGTAGTCGTCGCCCTCGTTGCCCGCGGCGATGACGAACAGGCTGCCGGTCTTCTCCGTCAGCACGTCCACCGCGACGCTGAGCGGGTCGGTGCCGTCCGTCGGACCGCCGCCGAGGCTCATGTTGATGACGTCGGCGCCGCTCTCCTGGGCCGCCCACTCCATGCCCGCGAGCACCTGGGACTCCGTGCCGCTGCCCGCGGCGTTCAGCACCTTGCCGATCGCCAGGCCGGCGCCGGGCGCGACGCCCTTGCGCAGGCCGTTCGACGCGGCGCCGGTGCCCGCCACGGTGGCGGCGACGTGGGTGCCGTGCCCGTGCTCGTCCTTGACCGAGGGGTCGTCGGTGAAGTTCCGGGTTTCGGCGATCTTGCCGGCCACGTCGGGGTGGGTCGCGTCGATCCCGGTGTCCAGGACGGCGACCTTCACGCCCTTGCCGTCGTAGCCGTCCTGCCACGCCTGCGGCGCGCCCACCTGCGGGACGCTGTGCTCCAGCGACGCGGTGACCTTGCCGTCGAGCCAGATCTTGGCCAGCCCGTCCCGCAACCGCGGCTCGCCGCCGGCCCGCTCGGCCGCCCACAGCACGGGGAGTGCGTCCTTGTCGGCCCGCACGGTGCGCGCGTTGACGCTGGGCAGCGTGATGGCCCGTTCGCCGCTCTCCTTGTAGGACAGGATGAGCGGCAGTACGTCGCTTCTCTCGTCGTCGTAACCCTGCTCGATCAGGTCGCCGACCGAGAACAACCGCTCGTCCACGAGCCCGCGGGACAGGTAGGGCACCATGTCGGCGGGCGTGATCACCAGGTCGCCGTTCTCCTCCCTGGTGAAGAACCTGATGTCCGCCCGGCCCTTCCCGGGCTCCACGCTCGCCGCGCGCTTTCCGCCGGCGAACTCGTGTACCGTCACCACGTCACCCGTGATCAGCGTGACCCGATGCAGGTCTGCGCCGGTCGCGGGCTCGGGCGCGGTGGCCTGGGCAGGCACCGGTACGGCCAGCGTCGCCAGGCCCGCGCCGACAGCGACGACGCGCGTGATCCATCCCATGAGCGAACCGATCTGTTTGTACTCTGACTCGTTGCTTTACTCGCTCATGAGAATGAAGGATCACTTCGCCCGGTAGGGCGCTCTGTGCCTGGCCAAACAGGGACATGTCATGAACACGACACCTGCCCAGGCAATCACGACACGGATAACCTTCGCGTATCCACTACCCGTACGTCGGGTGCTGCGGCCAGCCGGGCGGCGAGTCCTCCCAGTCCTCCTGCCGGCCATAGGGCGTGTGGTCGAGAAGATGGTTGGTGAAGACGAGCCGGTCGACGCCACGCGAGGTGGTGTTGTAGGTCCGGTAGACGTCATCGCCGTCGCGCAGGAACACGCTGAGCATGAAGCCGCCGCCCACCCCGCAGTCCTGCGCGAACGTCGTGCCGCGCGACGAGACGAACGGCAGCGTCCAGCCCATCCGCGCCTTGTACGCCTCGATCTGGACGAGCGGCATGTCGGACACCGTTGCCCACGACACCCCGCGATCGGCCAGCCCGGCGAGGCCCGTCACCGGGACGTTGTTCGTGAACCAGGTGCACCCCGGGCAGAAATGCTCAGGCCCGTTGTCCATGAATTGGTAGACGACCAGCTGCCCCCGGCCCTCGAACAGATCGAGCAGCGTCCGCTTGCCGGTCGGCGCGTCGAACACGTAGCCGCCGTCGAAGCGCACCATCGGCAGCCGGCGGCGGCGCGCGGCCAGCGCGTCGAGCGCGCGAGTGGCCTCCTTCTCGGCCACCATCAAGTCGTCGCGGGCCCGCTGCCACTCTTCCGCGGAAACAACCTCGGGTTTCTCCATGCGCCGATTGTCACCCGCGAGACCGACAATTCCCGGGCCGGGCGACGGGGGCGGGAACGCAGGCGTCTAGTGGTACTTGTACAGCCTCGTCTCGACCCGGCGGTTGTGGTCGAACACCGACGCCCGGTACATGCTGATCGCCAGGTCGCCGTGCTCGGCCTTGCCGCAGGTGTTCGTTCCGGCGAGCTGGTGGATCTCGTAGCGCGCCGTCGGGTCGCCGGCGACGAAATACTCGGCGCGGGCCTGGTACTCGTCGGCGCTCGTGTCGCAGGCGAAGACGAACGACTTGCTCTGGCCGAAGCAGGTCAGGGCCGCGCCCTTGGTCGAGGTGCAGATCTCGGACCTGGCCCGCGCGCCGGCCGGGGTGACGCGGGTGTCCCGCTTGACCGGATATTTCGCGATGTTGCGTACGGTCTTCCATCGGCCGTACTTGACCCGGTGGTTACCCCTGTACACGGCGGCCCTGAAGGTCACGATCTTGCCGATCTCGCGGCTGCCGCGTACCTCACCCTCGCTGGCCAGGTTGTGGATGACGTACTTGGTGCCCAGGTAGCCGTTGAGGTAGTACTCGACGGCGGGGTGCATCTTGTCGCTCGCCGTGTCCTCGATGGTGATCCCCGGCCGGTCGCTGCCGTCGGGGCCGACGCAGGCCTCCGCGCCCCTGACCCGTACGCACTCGGGCTCGGCCGCGTCGTCGGCCGCGTCGTCGGTGTCTTCGGCGGAGGAGGGGGTGACCGTGGTCGTCGGCAGCGCGGCGGGCGGCAGCGCGGCCGGGCGGAGGTCGATCTTCGCCGCGGCTCCATCGGCATTGAACACGGCGGCCGTCATCACGACCGCCGCCACAAGTTTGCGACCTAACGACACTTGAACCTCACTAACCTCAAGAGCCACACTTTCGTTGCCTGGGTGTGACGCGCAAAAGGAGAGAGAAGTTCCGGCTCGTACAGATTCTGGTTAGAGGTCGTTCACCGTCCGGCGGCCTTAGGCTCTTTTTCCATGCAGGATGAGGCGCTTCTGACCATCGCCGCCCGCCTGGCCGAGGTGCCCGGCGTGGTCGCGGTCGTGCTGGGCGGCAGCAGAGCCCGCGGCACCCACCGCCCCGACTCCGACATCGACCTCGGCCTCTACTACCGGGGCCCGCTCGCCGTGGCCGACCTGCGTGCGCTCGCGCAGGAGCTCACCGGCACACCCACCGAGGTGACGGAGCCGGGCGGCTGGGGTCCTTGGGCGGACGGCGGCGGGTGGCTCACCGTGGACGGGTGGCGGGTGGACTGGATCTACCGCGAGCTCGACCGGGTGCACGCGATCTGGCGGGAATGCCTGGCGGGCCGTTACGAGACGGGCATCCAGGCGGGGCATCCGCTGGGGTTCTACTCGCACGCCTACGCGGGCGAGGTCGCGACGTGCCGGATACTGAACGATCCCACCGGCGAGCTGGCGGCGTTGCGGGCGCAGGTCGTCGCATACCCGCCCGCGCTGCGTGACGCGCTGGTCCGCGGGCTGTGGGAGGCCGGGTTCGCGCTGCAGATCGCCCGGTACGGAGCGGCCGGCCGCGACCCCGCGTACGCGGCCGGCTGCCTGTTCCGCGCGATCGGCGTCGCGTGCCACGCGCTGCACGCCGCCGACGGAGCCTGGCTGATCAACGAGAAGGGGATGGTCGCGGCGGCGGGCCGGCTGCCGTCGGCGCCCGATGGGTTCGCCGACCGGGCTCAGGCGCTGCTCGCGTCCGTCGGGCAGACGCCTGAGGAGATCGAGCACGCCGTCGCCGGCGCCGAGCGGCTCATCGCCGAAGTACGCACCGCCTGCGGCGCAGCCTCGGGATAGCGCTCCCGCGGCCCAGCCCCGAGGTAGCGCGCCTGCGGCTCAGCCTCGGGGTGATGCAGACATAAAGCGGATCAGCGCTTCCGGGTGAGGCCGGCCAGGAGCAGGAGGAGCGCGCTCTGGGCCAGCATGCCGGGCGCGAGCGGCGGTGCGTTGCCGACCGACTTGGTGAGCGCGTACCACCATTGGGTGAGCGGCGAGAGCGTGTCCCAGGACGGGTCGAACGCGCCGGACCCGTGGTTGACGGAGACGTGCGTGAAGACGCCGTACACCGAGGCGAGCAGCACGATCACCGCGAGCACGCGGGCGGCGGTGAGGGCGCCACCGGAGTCGCGCAGGGCGATCAGCACCAGCGCGGCCACGAGGAGCGCCAGCGCGACCCAGGGGATCAGCTGCACCGGGCTCTGCCAGTGGCGTTCGAAGGCCAGCTCGGACGCCGCGCCGAGGATCCCGATCGCGACCAGCGCGAGGAGTCCGAGGCGCAGCGTCGAGGGACCGTTCCGGGCGAGCCGCCGCAATCCGGTCGGCTGCTCAAGGGTTTCAGGGGGCGTTGAGGTCATGCGGGACCACCGTCCGATGCGAGCGTTCAGTCGACTCCAAGGTTTCCGGCGAGCCTCAGAGAAACCTCAGCGGATTCTGAAGATCTGGTGAGAATGCCCACCCAGCCGCTCAAATGGTGGTGCTCCGGTGGCCGAGCACCGCCTCGAAGACCTGCGCCAGTTCGGCGGCGTCCTCACCGGCATGGTGCGTGTGCGGCACCCCTTCGAGCCCGAGCCGGTGCTTGATGATCCCCTTGCGCGTCTCGGCCCACTCGCAGCCGGCCGATCGCCCGCAGGCCGTTGATCCAGCGCGCGGCCGCGCCCATCGCCTGCTCGGGCGCCGGCGCCTCGCGGCACAGCCGCCCGCGATCGAGCCCCGACACGGCCAGCGCCGCGGGCATGAACTCGTCGGAGATCGGCCGCAGCTCCGAGTAGAACGTCAGGTCCGGCCGCCCCGCGACGGCCATGCCGAGGGAGATCATGCTGTACGGGCCGGGTATGGGCCCGTCGGCCTCCACATCGACGGCGACGTACAGCTCGGGAAGTCGGGACACGGCCGAAAGGATAGGCGCAGGCCCCGGCCCGGCACCACGCATTTCAGTTCAGGGCCCGGCTGCACCACATCTGCACGACATTCGCACACGACCCTGCTGGATCGGCGCCCCCGCGCACGATGTGCTCATAAGCAGCGAAAGCCGCAAGGTGGGAGGAACTGTCCGGAAAGGGCTGGCGGGCCGGGTGCCGCACGGTCAGGATGGCGGTGGGACAGGGGCGGGAGGTGCCGCGCGTGGGGGACTGGATCGATGAGCCGATCGTGGATCCGACGATTCCCGACCGGGACCGCTGGCGCATGTTCGGCGCGGCCTCGGCGCTGCTCGGCCGCCCCGACCCCGTGCCGTCCCCTTGGGTGAGACGCCTGTTCGGGGGGTTCGCGGCCGCCGCGGGGGTGAGCGCGCCCGTGCTCGCCGTGCTGGCGTTCGAGAGCGGGCACGAGTCCGTCGGGATCGCCGCCGTGCTCGTCTTCCTCGTCGCCGCCCTCTTCTCCGGCGTCGCGAGCGGCGGCAGGGGCGAACGGCTGGCCCGGAGATACGCCGGCCGCTACGTCGTCCCCGCGAGCCTCGACCCCACCGGCATCGGCCTGCTGACCAGGGCACGGCAGGCCATCGAGGACGTGTCGGGCTCCCGGGTGCACCGGCTGGGCATGCTCGACGCCATCGCCAACGACGTGGTGCTGCCCGGCCGGCTGTGGGACATCGCCCGCCTCTTGAGCACCCAGGCGGCCCTGCGCGCCGAGCAGGCCGAGGCGATGCGCGAGCTGATGACACCCGAGCTCGCGGCCGTGCTCGAACCGCAGCGACAGGCCCTGGAGCGCTCGGTGGCGGCCGTCACCGAGCGCGTGTGGGAGCTGGAGGTGTACGCCGGCCGGGTCCGGGCGGCCGACTCGGCGCTGCGCGCCCACGAGCTGCAGAAGAGCAACGACCGCTATCGGGACCTGCTGGCGCAGACCGGCGACGTCGAGGGGCTGCGGGACCTGACCGACCAGGCCGACGTCCTCACCGAGAGCCTGCGCGAGGCCGTCGAAGCGGGCCAGACCCTGGAGTCGCCCAGACCGGCCTCGAACACGCGCGACTGAGCGCGGCACGGCGCCGCCAGGGGTGCGCGGCCGCCGGGTCGTCACATGTTGATCATGTGCCCGGCCAGGCCGTGGACGGCCTCCTTGACCGCTTCGCCGAGCGTCGGGTGTGCGTGGACGTTGCGGGCGACCTCGTGCACGGTCAGGTCCCACTGCTGGGCCAGCGTCAGCTCGGGCAGCAGCTCGGTGACCTCGGGCCCGATCAGGTGGGCGCCGAGCAGCTCGCCGTGCGTGTTGTCGCTGATGATCTTGACGAAGCCGGCGGTGTCGCCGAGCCCGTGCGCCTTGCCGTTCGCGGTGAACGGGAACTTCGCCACCTTCACGTCGTAGCCCAGGTCGCGCGCCTGCGCCTCGGTGTAGCCGAAGCTCGCCACCTGCGGCTGGCAGTAGGTGGCCCGCGGGATCATCACGTAGTCGAGCTCCATGGTCTCCGCGTTGCCGATCGTCTCGGCGGCGATGATCCCCATGGACTCCGCGGCGTGGGCCAGCATCAGCTTGGCGGTGACGTCGCCGATGGCGAAGATGTGCGGGACGTTCGTCCGGCAGCGGCCGTCCACCGCGATGGCGCCGCGCTCGGTCAGCTCCACGCCGGTCTTCTCCAGCCCGTAGCCGTCGACCCGCGGCTGGAAGCCGATCGCCTGCATGACCTTGTCGGCCTCGAGCACCTGCGTCT
Organism: Nonomuraea rosea; assembly: GCF_039539705.1. Taxonomy (NCBI): domain Bacteria; kingdom Bacillati; phylum Actinomycetota; class Actinomycetes; order Streptosporangiales; family Streptosporangiaceae; genus Nonomuraea; species Nonomuraea rosea. The sequence goes on from NZ_BAABDQ010000002.1 coordinate 723,811, forward strand.
GGTCGCCCCTGGTGACCGTGACCTTGACGGAGGAGCCGGTGTCCTCGATGCCGTCCACGCGGGTCGAGGTCAGCACCTCGATGCCGAGCCGCTTGTAACGCTTGGCCAGCTCGGCCGACACCTCTTCGTCCTCCAGCGGCACGACCCGGTCGAGGAACTCCACGATCGTCACCTTGACGCCGTAGTTGTGCAGCACGTACGCGAACTCCACGCCGATCGCGCCGGCGCCCGCGATGACGATGCTCCTGGGCAGCTCCTCCGTCAGGATCTGCTCCTCGTACGTCACCACCCGCTCGGAAAGCTGCGTGCCAGGGATCAGCCTCGTGGTGGCCCCGGCGGCGATGATGCAGTGGGAGAACGTGATCGTCTCGTCGTTGACCTGGATCGTGTTCGCGTCCAGGAACGTCCCGCGGCCGTCGTACTCCGTGATGGCGTTCTTCTTCATCAGGTAGTGAACGCCCTTGACCCGCCCGTCGGCCACCTTACGGCTGCGCGAGAAGGCCGCGCCGTAGTCGAAGCTCACCTCGCCGCTGATGCCGAAGGTCTTGGCCTCGTTGTGGAAGATGTGCGCCAGCTCGGCATTGCGCAGCAGCGCCTTCGACGGGATGCAGCCCACGTTCAGGCAGACGCCACCCCAGTACTTCTCCTCGATGACCGCGGTGCGCAGCCCGAGCTGGGCGGCGCGGACCGCGGCCGTGTATCCTCCCGGACCCGCGCCGAGAACGACGACGTCATAGTGAGTGCTCATGCCTCGGACGATACCGCCCGGCCATGGTCACCCTTGACGCTAGACCTCCACCTTGTACGACAGTGCGAGTTCGTCGGCGGGAACCCCGCGAATTCCCCAGTTCACCTTGGGCATCTCGATGATCGTGATCTCCACGTTCTCCGGGTCATATCCCGATTTATCGTAGATTTCCCGGATCAATGCCCGCTTGGCGTCGTCGCTGCGCCCGGTGAAACAGAGCACCTCGATGATCAGATAATCGTCGCTCCGCTGAGGGCAGACGAAGTCGTCGGCCTCCAGCAGCAAGAACCGGTGGAACCGCTTGGCCTCCGGCAATCCCCACGCGCTCACCAGGCATGACTGCAGCAGATCCGAGACCTCCCGCTGCCGCCCCGCCCACACGTCCCTGCGCCCGTACACCTTCACCTGTGCCATGCCCGTCAATATAGGAGGCCAAGATAGAAGGCGTGATCCGCATACTCCTGGCCGACGACGAGGCCATGATCAGGGCGGGGGTCCGCGCGATCCTCGCCTCCGACCCGTCGCTGGAGGTGGTGGCCGAGGCCGGCGACGGCAGACAGGCCGTCGACCTGGCCATCGCGCACCGGCCGGACGTGGCGCTGCTCGACATCCGCATGCCCAGGCTCGACGGCCTGGGCGCGGCGGCCGAGCTGCGCAGGGTCGCGCCCGGCACGGCGGTGGTGATGCTCACCACATTCGGGGAGGACGACTACATCGCCAAGGCGCTCGACGTCGGGGCCAGCGGGTTCCTGCTCAAGTCGGGCGATCCGCGCGAGCTCATCGCCGGGATCCACGCGGTGGCCGACGGGGCCGCCTACCTGTCGCCCAAGGTCGCCCAGCGGGTCATCGCCCAGCTCTCCGGCGGCAGGATGGCCAAGGGCGCGCACGCCCGCGACCGGGTCGGGGTGCTCACCGAGCGCGAGCGGGAGGTGCTCGCCCTGGTCGGCGCCGGGCTGTCCAACGCGGAGATCGCGCGAAACATGCACATCGTGGAGGGCACGGTGAAGGCGTACGTGAGCGCCATTCTCACCCGGCTCGGCGTACGCAACCGCGTGCAGGCCGCGATCGTCGCCCACGAGGCCGGGTTGGTAGCCTGACCCGTGATGTATCGCCTCGTGTTCATGCAGGTCTTGCGGCGTTTCGACGCCGAGGCCGTGCACCACCTGACCGTGAGCGCCCTCGCGCTCCTCGCGCGGCTCCCGCTGCTCAAGCGGCTGCTGCACCGGGCGCTCGCGCCACGCGACCCGGCGCTGCGGGTCAGCGCGTTCGGGGTGCACTTCCCCGGGCCGCTCGGGCTGGCCGCCGGGTTCGACAAGGACGCCGCCTGTGCCGAGGGCATCGCCGCGCTCGGCTTCGGCCACGTCGAGGTCGGCACCATCACCGCGCACGCCCAGCCGGGCAACCCCCGGCCGCGCCTGTTCAGGCTGGTGCGGGAGCGGGCGGTGATCAACAGGATGGGCTTCAACAACGCCGGGGCCGTCGCCGCCGCCCGCAGGCTGCGCCGTACCAGGGGCGTGCCCGTCGTGGTCGGGGTGAACATCGGCAAGACCAAGGTCGTGCCCGAGTCCGAGGCCGTGGCCGACTACGTGGCCAGTGCCAGGACGCTCGCGCCGCTGGCCGACTACCTGGTGGTCAACGTCAGCTCGCCCAACACGCCGGGGCTGCGCAACCTGCAGGCGGTCTCGCTGCTGCGGCCGCTGCTCACCGCGGTCAAGGAGATCGCCGACGGCACGCCTCGCCGCACGCCGCTGCTGGTCAAGATCGCGCCCGACCTCGCGGACGAGGACGTCGACGCCGTCGCGGACCTGGCGGTCGAGCTGGGCCTCGACGGGATCATCGCGACCAACACCACGATCAAGCACGACGGCGAGACCGGCGGCCTGTCGGGCCGGCCGCTCAAGTCCCGCTCGCTGGAGGTGCTGCGCCGCCTGCGCGCCAAGACCGGCGACCGCCTCACGCTGGTGTCGGCGGGCGGGGTGGAGGACGTGGACGACGTCTGGGAGCGCATCCTCGCGGGCGCGACGCTGGTGCAGGGCTACACGGGCTGGATCTACGGCGGCCCGCTGTGGGCCTCGCGCATCCACCGCGGGCTGTCCCGCCGCGTACGCCGCCACGGGCTCAAGTCCATCGCCGACGCCATCGGCCGCACCGCCTGACCCGGCATCACGAGCCGGGTAGCCCCTATCGTGGGATCGGTGATCAAAGAGACGTCGCTCACCGACGGAGTCGTCCTGCGACCCGTGACGGAGCAGGACGCGGAGGCCCTGGCGCAGGCCTATGTCCGCAACCGTGACCACCTGCGGCGCTGGGAGCCGCGCAGGCCCGCGGACTTCTTCACCGCCGCGGGTCAGGCCGAGCGGCTCAAGGACCTGGCGGAGCAGACGGCGCAGGGCCGGGTGCTGCCGTGGGTCCTCGCCGACGGCGACCTCGTCGTGGGCCGCCTGACGCTCAACAACATCGTCCGCGGCCCGTCGCTCAGCGCCCGCGTCGGCTACTGGCTGGACGCCGGCTACACCGGCCGCGGGCTGGCCACCACGGCGGTGCTGGCGGTGTGCCGGATCGCCGACGAGGACCTGCGCCTGCACCGGCTGGCGGCCGGCACCCTGCTCGACAACGAGGCCTCACAGGCCGTGCTGACGAGGGCGGGGTTCGAGCCGTACGGGATCGCCCCCCGCTATCTGGAGATCGACGGCCGGTGGCAGGACCACCGGATGTTCCAGCGCCTGCTCAACGAGCGGCCCGCCTTCTGACCCCTACACGCTCGGCCTGGTGGACTCCGCGGAGTGCGTCATGGCGTCGATGCGGTCCATCACGTCCCTGACCTGCACGCCGCTCGGCCGGTGCGGGCGCCGCCGCTGCCAGGGGTGGGGCCCGGCGAGCGGCCGGTACTCCACGCCGATCGCGTCCAGCCGGCCCAGGTGCTCGCGCAGCCGCCCGCTGAAGTCCGCGCAGGCCGCACCTGACCAGGCCACCTCGGCGAGCGCGCAGGCCCGCGGCCACAGCCGGTAGTCCACCGTGCGCGCGTCAGGGACGCGCTCGGTCCAGAGCTGCGCCTGTACGCCCACCACGCGGTCGCGCTCCTCCTCGGCCCAGTCCTCGGGGGCGGGACTGAACGCGGCCACGTCGTCGACCGTGGTCGCGTCGCCGATCGCCATCGGCTCGTCGGCCGAGGCCGCCTCCGCGTAGTCGAAGTACAGCGGGAACACCGGCGTCGCGATCACGTCGTGCCCGGCGGCGGCGGCGCGGCGGCCCACGCCCATGCCCCGCCACGGCATCACCAGCGTGTCCTGCCGCAGCCCGCCGCTGACGAACGCCTCGTCCCACACCACGGCCCTGGAGCCGCGCTCGGCCAGCGCGTCCGCGAGCCGCCGCAGGAACCACGCCTGCAGGTCGTTCGTGGTGGCCAGGCCGAGCGAGTCACGGTACGAGGTGATCTCCGCCGAGTCCGCCCAGTGGTCGAGGACCACCTCGTCGCCGCCGATGTGCACGTAAGGGGTCTCGCCCAGCGCCCCGATGACCTCGTCGAAGATCGTGGTCAGGAACTCGACGGTCGCCGGCAGCGGCGACAGGATCGCGGGGGAGATGCCCCAGCGGTCCAGCACGTCGTAGCGCTCCCCGGTGGCCCCGAGCGCCGGGTACGCCGCCAGGATCGCCGACGCGTGCCCCGGCACGTCGATCTCGGGGACGACCGTGACGCAGCGGGAGCGGGCGTAGGCGCCGATCTCCGCCAGGTCGTCGAGCGTGTAGTAGCCGCCGTGCGGGAGATCGTCGTAGGCGTCCGGCTCCTTGTAGTAGTTGGTCGCCGTCCGCGGCCGGTGCGAGGAGACCTCGTGCAGCAGCGGGTACGCCCTGCTCTCCACCCGCCAGCCCTGGTCGTCCACCAGGTGCAGATGCAGGCGGTTGAGCTTGTGCATGGCCATGAGGTCGATCAGGCGCAGGACCTCCCGCTTGGGGAAGAAGTGCCGCGCCACGTCCAGGTGCAGCCCGCGCCAGGAGAACCGGGGCGCGTCCTCGATCCGTACCCCTGGAACGGGCCAGGCCGAGCCGGCGGAGAACCGGTAGGAGGCGTCGGGCAGCAGCTGGTGCAGCGACTGCGCCGCGTAGAACGCCCCGGCCCGCCCGCCGGCCACGATCTCGACGCCCCGCGACCCGGTCGTCAAGCGGTAGGCCTCCGCGCCGAGCGCGGGATCCCGGCGCACGTCGATGTCACCGGAATCGCCAGGACGCAGGTCGAGTGTGGGAAGCGCGAGGCGTACGGCGTCGGCCAGATCGCCGGACACCGTCGCGCCCGAGGTCAGCTCGCAGGAGCCGGAAAGATCACTGAGCAGTGCGGGGCGAGGAATCATGTTTCGAGATAGTGCTGCAATCCGTTCGCCAGCGCCACCGCGATCTTCTGCCGGAACTTGGGGTCACGGAACTTGGCCGCCTCGGCGGCGTTGCGCATGTTGCCGGACTCCAGGAAGACCTTCGGCACCGTCGACAGGTTGAGCCCGCCGAGGTCGCTGCGGTAGTCGAGCGCCTTGCGGCCGATGTAGGTGGAGTAGGGGAGACCGGTGCCCTTGGCGTAGGAGTCGCGGATGGAGATCCCCAGCTTGCTGGACGCGCCCACGACCTTGTCGACCGGCCCGTTGATCTTCTTGGGCATGATGACGTGGAAGCCGTGGTTGGCCGGCGCGGAGCCGTCGGCGTGCACGGAGAGCGCGGCGTCGGCGTCCGCCTTGTTGCCGATCGCGGCCCGCTGGGTGATGCAGGGGCCGACGCTGTCGTTGTCGTGCCTGGTCAGCTTGACCGTGGCGCCGCGGCGTTCGAGGATCTTGACCAGCCGGTTGGAGACGTCCCAGGTGAAGGCCGCTTCGCTGTAGCCGTTGTTCGTGGACGTGCCGGTCGTGTCGCAGGCCTTCCACTGGGTCAGCACGTTGACCTTGCGGTTGATGGCCTTCGGGTTGCGGTAGTTGCCGCCGTTGTGGCCGGGGTCGATGACGATGACCTTGCCGTCGAGCGGCTTGGCCTCCGGCGGCGCCTGCTGCTGCTGCGCGGGAGCGCTGGACGCCGACGCCTGCCCCGCCGAGGTCGCAGGGGCGGCCTGACCTGCCGCGGCGTCACCGGAGCCGGTGCCGCCACACGCGGAGGCGATCAGGCCGCAGACGGCGAGGACTGAGGCGGGTAGAGCACGCATGCCATCCAACTTACGGCAAAGCAGGAGCTCAAGCCCGTCTTATGCCAAGTACGGCGCGTGCGCCGCGCCGTACGCCCTCACCTGGGCCTCTCACCAGACGTGCTCGCCGACCTCCTGCCGTTCGAGCAGGGCGGCCAGCTCCCGCGCGTCCTCGGCGTCGAGCCCGAGAACGACGCGGGGACGGCCCCACGGATGGTCGAGCGAGTGGGCGACATAGCTGGCGACGGACTCTGCGCCGCCGTCGGTGCCCCGTCCCCTGTTCGCTCGCCAGTGCCCCCAAGCGCGCTCTAGCTCGGCTGCGGCGCGCTGCGCGCACGACACCAGTTCCGGATCACGCATGACTGTTCCCCCCGGATCAGATCGTGACCGGACCGAACCGGCCACAATTAGCATGACCCTGACGAGTAAACCGCCGTGAGGCCGCGCCGCCTCACGGCTTGACTCAGGTTTGGCGCTCTCTTAGGCGGGACCCGTGCTGCGCCGCACGATCAGCTCGGGACGGATCTCCCGCAGGCGCGCGAGCTTGGCGGGATCCCCGATCCGGTCGCTGAGCAGCGCGGCCGCCGACCTGCCCATGGCGCGGCGAGGCTGGTCGACGGAGGTCAGCGAGATGTGGCGAGAGGCCGACAGATGGGTGTTGTCGTAGCCGATCACCGAGAGGTCCTCCGGCACGCGCAGGTCCAGCTCGGCTGCGGCGGACAGCACGCCCAGCCCCACCAGGTCGTTGGCGGCGAAGATCGCCGTGGGCCTCGGGTCGCGGGTCAGCAGCGCGAGCGCCGCCTCCCTGCCGCCCTCTTCCGTCGACTCCGCGGCCTCGACCATGATGTACGGCGCCAGCGAGTGCCTGCGCATCGCCACGAGGTAACCCTCGCAGCGCGAGGACCTGGCGCCCTCGATGTGCGCGATCCGCTTGTGGCCGCGTTCGACCAGGTGGTCGATGGCCAGGCGGGCGCCGAGCTGGTCGTCGTCGACCACGATGTCGACGCCGTCGAGCTCGATGTCACGTTCCCCTACGACGACGGTCGGGGTGTAGGCGGTGGCCTCGATCAGCGTCTCGCTGGTCGGTGCGATGCCCAGCAGGACCAGCCCGTCGACCCTGAGCTCAAGGAAGGCCTCCACGGCCTCGTCCTCGAACGCCGGGTCCCACTGGCTGTTCCCGATCAGCATGCGCAGGCCGTCGCCGTGCAGGCTTTCCTGCAGACCGTCGAGGAACTCGGCGTAGAACGGGTTGTGCAGGTCGGCGACGAGTGCGCCCACCAGGTGTGTCCGGCCTTCGACCAGGCTTCTCGCGACCGCGTTCGGCCGGTAGCCGAGCTCGCGGGCCGCCTGCAGCACGGCCTGGCGCCGGTGCTCGCTCACGTGCGGGGATCCGCGGAGCACGAGAGAGACCAGCGATTTCGAGACGCCGGCTCGCTCGGCGACGTTGCGGATGGTCGGTCTGGGCCGAGGCAGTGCTGCATCCACCTCTCTGAGCTCAGCGATGGTTGAAGTGTTGACGGGCGGTCCTGACATGTGTCTCCCCCGCGATGCGGAAATGGGCACCTGTCTCACCAAACGATCGAGTCAGCCGCAGGGTACGGGTTTGTAACTGATCAACTGAGCAGATCGCCCGAGAAGGGCGACGCTGACGGGATCGTCACACGTCAACCACCGGCTACACCGTCGGATACTGTGCAGGTGTGACACCCGGGAAGTCAGCCGAGACGGCACGGCCGGCACGGCGCAGGCTCAGCGTGGATCGTCGTCGGGAAGAGCTGATGGCGGCCGCCCTGGAGCTGTTCAGCACCCGCGACGCGGAAGATGTCTCGATCGACGACGTGGCCTCGGCGGCCGGCGCTTCGCGGGCCCTGGTCTACCACTACTTCGGCGGCAAGCAGGAGCTCTACGTGGCCGCGCTGAAGAGCGCGGCGGAGCAGCTGGAGTCCCGGCTGCGGCCCCATGAGGGCGGCAGGCCGCTCGACGAGCTGGCCTCCGGGCTCAAGCGGTATTTCGACTTCGTCGAGGAGCACGCGGCCGGATTCGCCGCGCTGCTGCGCGGCGGCCCCGCCAACAGGGCGGGCGAGGTCGGCGAGATCGTCGACGGCGTACGCCGGCGGCTCTTCCGCCTCATCCAGAAGCAGATGCGCGTCGAGGATCCCAGCCCGGTGCTGCGCACGACCCTGCGGTCGTGGATCGCCTCCGTGGAGACGGCGGGCCTCGACTGGCTGGAGCATCGCGACGTGGAGCGATCGACACTCGAGAAGATGCTCGTCGACCACATGGTCGCGCTGCTCGGCGTCGCCGCGACCTACGACCGCGACGTGGCCAGGCTGCTGGAGCAACTGGCGTAACCGACGGCCGGCGGGAGCCGACCGGCATGACGAAGGGGAAGGATGGCGCCGGGCGGGCGACGCCAACTTTCCCTCACGACTTCACGTCGTCACAAGTGGTGGACCGGGCCCAGTGCGCCTGGTCCACCCCTTCAACCCCCCTGAGGTCGGTGACGACCCTCCGACTACTCCGAGCGCTGCTGCGGAATCCCCGCGAGCAGTGCCCGGACCTCGGTCTCCCGGTAACGCCGATGACCGCCGAGGGTACGAATCGACGTCAACTTGCCCGCCTTGGCCCACCGCGTAACGGTCTTGGGGTCGACCCTGAACATGGTCGCGACCTCAGCGGGCGTGAGCAGTGGCTCGGCCTCGGGTGTACGAGCTGACATTTGTGCGGCCTCTCCTCCGTGTGGACCGGCTTAGCGATCCTGTGACTGCTTTTGCGCGTGTCACGGATGTCCCCCTATGGCGCAGAGCGTGCGGCTTTTCTGAGCCATATGCGGCATCACCCGATGTGACCATACCGCCACGCAGAGCGATTGGCGAGCCCCTTCTTCGACCCAACTGCCCGCCCTCATGGCGATGTCACGCTCGGTGATTCTAGCGACACGGTTCGTGGTATCGCAGTGAAAACGGCAAACTACTCAGTTCGCGAAAGAGAGCAGCCGCGAGTCGTGACCTACTCATGCAGGTCAGACGGCCGTATTGGGGTTCAGTTGGCAGATTCCAACTGTTGCATTGACTTCCACCGGAGGATCACCCTCTGGTACATGGCGTAGGCAAGTTCTTCTTGACCCGTGTCCAGCCCCGTCAGAGCCGCCGCGAGCTCCGCCACGGACTGGTCGGCCTGCAGCGCGTCGTCGTTCATGAGGTGCACGAGACCGCCGTAGTCGAGCTCGACCAGCGAGTGCGGATGGAACTCCTCCAGCCACCTGGCGACGTCCTCCACGTCGAAGTTGGACGACACGTCGCCCAGATGCCTGCGCAGCACGTTGAGTGCCCGCGCGGCCCGCCTCCTGGCCTGTGCCATGGAGGTGACGTAGATGAGGTTGCGTCCGGTAGCCGTCGTCACATCCTGTCCTGGAGTGGAGGAGCCGAGCACCAGCCAGCGCTCGTTTCCATCAAACGGCACGAACCACGATGGCGGCACATGCCACGCCGTGGTGCGAATGTGCGTGCGCAACGCGGACGAACCGGCCTTCCGCTTGAACTTGTCGAAGTCGTCGGCGGTCTGCTCGGCGACGGCCTTGGGCACGAGATGATCCATCACCTTGACGGGAGTGGTGCCACGAAGCCTTGAGAAGGCCAGCCACGAGCGCAATCGGGTTTGCCAGGGACACACGTACAGGCGATCCTCAACACGCCGCAGATAGGCGTTGGGGCTCTCCTGGGCGGGAACGGGTTGAGGGGGCATGCCGAGGAGGCGCATGACGGACTCGCCGTGCTCCGCATTGAGCGCGTTCGCGCGGCGCGGGCGGTCACGGGAGTCGGCGTAATCGGCCCACACCTTGCGCTCGGACTCGGCGAACGCGGTCAGTGGCTCATAGACGCGGAGGTAGGCGGCATAGGGCAGCACGGAGGCATCGTGTCACGAAGAGCACCTGCATGCACCGTTGTGGCTTACTACGCTGTGACGTGATCTCCGCCGCAAAGGTGCGGCCGACCGGACAGGGAGTCACTACCGTGACCGACGTCTTCGGAGCGTCCCACAAGGACGTCCACGAGCAAGTCGTGTTCTGCGCAGACGAGCAGAGCGGCCTGCGCGCCATCATCGCCATCCACAACACGGCCCTGGGGCCGGCGCTGGGCGGCACCCGTTTCTATCCGTACGAGAGCGAGCAGGCGGCCCTAGCCGACGTGCTCAACCTGGCCAAGGGCATGGCCTACAAGAACGCGCTGGCCGGCCTCGACCTGGGCGGCGGCAAGGCCGTCATCATCGGCGACCCGGCCCGCGACAAGAGCGAGGCGCTGCTGCGCGCCTACGGCAGGTTCGTGCAGTCGCTCGGCGGGCGCTACATCACCGCCTGCGACGTGGGCACCTACAGCGAGGACATGGACGTCGTCGGCCGCGAGTCACGCTTCGTGACCGGGCGCACGCTGGCCAACGGCGGGGCGGGCGATTCGTCCATCCTGACGTCGTTCGGCGTGTTCCAGGGCATGCGGGCCTCGGCCGAGCGGGTCTTCGGCACGCCGTCGCTGCACGGCAGGAGAGTCGGCGTCGAGGGGGTCGGCAAGGTGGGCCACCGCCTGGTCGAGCTCCTGCGCGAAGACGGCGCCGAGGTCGTGATCTGCGACGTCGATCCCCGGGCGGTGGACCGCGTACGCCTGCGCCATCCGGAGGTGGACGTGGTGGCCGACGCGCGGGCGCTGACTTCCGCTGACATCGACGTGTTCGCCCCCTGTGCCCTGGGCGGCGCTCTCGACGACACGACGGCCGCCACGCTGAGAGCGAAAATCGTCTGCGGCGCGGCCAACAACCAGCTCGCCCACACCGGGGTCGAGAAGCAACTCGCCGAGCGCGGGATCCTGTACGCGCCCGACTATGTGGTCAATTCCGGCGGCGTGATCCAGGTGGCCGACGAGATCGGCGGTTTCGACATGGAACGAGCCAGGGCCAAGGCGGCCCAGATCTACGACACGACTCTGAAGATCTTCGGAATCGCCGCTGACGAGGGCGTTCCTCCGGCCGTCGCAGCAGATAGGCTGGCCGAGCGCAGAATGTCGGAAGTCGGGCGGATTCGGGCCATTTGGCTGGGCCACTGACGCCCCGCGCCCATACGACGTACCGAGCTGGGCACAAAACAGGTACGGTAATAGGCGAACGATAGGCTGACGCCCAAAGTCAGGCGGCGTCGGTGTGTGGTGCGTTAGCGACGAGGGGTCGGGGACGACCCCACACGAGGGGGTCGAGCCAATGGGGCGCGGCCGAGCAAAGGCCAAGCAGGTCAAGGTTGCTCGCCAGCTGAAGTACAACAGCGGTGGCACGGATCTTGAACGTCTTCGCGACGAGCTCGGGGTCGGAGACCCCGGCCGCCTTGAGGACGATGCCGACGACCTCAACGATGGGCTGGCGGATCGCTATGCGGATTACGCCGATGACTATGGCACGGGAGACGACGACGATGGCAGCACATCCGGCCGTCGATAGCCGCTCTCCTGGTTGATGTGGCCGAGGGCCCGGTGCCTGCGCCGGCTCCTCGTTCACGATCGTCGGGCCCCACGGGCAACCGTGGGGCTTTCGTCACGTGCACGGCTTTTTCGTGAAGAGCCGTGATCTCGGGCGGCTTCTCGTCGAGCGCGCACGCGTACCTCGGCGTCGCGCGCGCAGGCGTGCGAGCTGGGCTCCAGTGCGAAACGCACCTAATGCCGCAATCGTGGGATGTACCGTTAGGGCCATGGAGTTACTGACGGGAGAGCCCTTAGCGCTGGATCTGGTGAACACGCGCGCCCGCACCCCCTCAGGGGCGGAATACGACGTGCTCGCCACGCCCGGCACGTTCCAGCCCTGGCTGGTGAAGCAGTCAGGCCGCCTCGGCGCGCCCGGGCGCCCGCTCACCGCCCGCGATCTGGCCGCCCTCCGCGAGCTGCGCGGTCACGTGGAGACGGCCCTGGACGCGGTACGCCAGGCCGTGCCGGCGCCGCCTGAGGCGCTCGCCGCGCTCAACGAGGCGCTCAGGGTCGCGCCGCCCTACGCGTACCTGGAGGCCAGGGGCGCGGTCCTGGTGGGCGGCACCCGCAGGGACGGCAGCGACCTGGAGCGCCTGCTCACCCAGCTGGCCGAGGCCGCCCTGGCCCTGCTCACCGACCCGGGCGTGGGCAAGGTGCGCCAGTGCGAGGCCCCGCAGTGCCGGACGCTCTTCCTGCCCGCGCATCCCCGGCGCCGCTGGTGCTCACCCGAGCTCTGCGGCAACCGGATCCGCGTGGCCCGCTATTACCAGCGCCACAAGCCCACGGCCTGAGCACCGGTATTACCAGGGCCACAAGCCCACGGCCTGAGCGCCGGTCACCGGTAGCGGGCCTCGCCGCGACCGGGGACGACCTCGCCCAGCGCCCAAGCGTCCAGCCCCCGGCCGCCCAGCAGCCGGATCGCCGCGTCGGCCGACTCCGGCGGCACCACGGCCACCATCCCGACCCCGAGGTTGAACGTGCGGTCCATGTCCTGCTGGGCGATCTCGCCGTAGCCCGCCAGCACGCCGAAGATCGCGGGCGGGGTCCACGACGCGCGGTCCAGCAGCGCGTCCAGGTGGCCGGGCAACGACCTGGACAGGTTGCCCTCCAGCCCGCCGCCGGTGACGTGCGCGAAGGCGTGCACCTCCACCGTGCGGGCCAGCTCCAGGCAGTCGAGCGAGTAGATGCGCGTGGGCTCCAGCAGCTCCTCGCCGAGCGGCCGCCCCAGCTCGGGCAGCACGGCGTCGAGGGACAGCGAGGCCCCGCGCAGCACGTGCCGCACCAGCGAGTAGCCGTTGGAGTGGACGCCCGAGGACGCCAGGCCCAGGACCACGTCCCCGGCCGCGACCCGGGACGGCCCGAGCATGTCGGCGGCCTCCACGACGCCGGTGCCGGCCCCCGCGAGGTCGTATTCGTCCGCTCCCATGGCCCCAGGGTGTTCGGCCGTCTCGCCGCCCACCAGCGCGGCCCCGGCCAGGCGGCAGCCCTCCGCGATGCCGCCGACGATCTCGGCGACGCGCTCGGGCACGACCTTGCCGCAGGCGATGTAGTCGGTCATGAACAGCGGCTCGGCGCCGCACACCACGAGGTCGTCGAGGACCATGCCGACCAGGTCGATGCCGATCGTGTCGTGCTTGCCGTACTGCTGGGCGATCATGACCTTGGTGCCGACGCCGTCCGTGGAGGAGGCGAGCAGCGGACGCTTGAAGCGCAGCAGGGCCGAGGCGTCGAACAGGCCGGCGAACCCGCTGGCGTCGTCCACCACCTCGGGCCGGCGCGAGCGCGCCACCTTGTCCTTCATCAGGGCGACGGCGCGCTCGCCGGCCTCGATGTCGACTCCGGCCGCCTCATAGGTGCTCACGCCTTGGTCTCCAACACGAACTTGCCGACGTTGTCCTGGTCGATCGGGATGGGATAGGTGCCGGTGAAGCAGGCCCTGCAGAGGCGGTCGCCGGGGATGGTGGTGGCCTTGGTGAGGCCCTCCAGCGAGATGTAGCCGAGGGAGTCGGCGCCCAGCGAGGCCCGGATCTCCTCGACCGTCAGCGAGCCCGCGATCAGCTCCGCCCTGGTGGCGAAGTCGATGCCGTAGAAGCACGGCCAGGCCACGGGCGGCGAGGAGATGCGTACGTGCACCTCGCGCGCCCCGGCCTCGCGCAGCATCTTGACGATGGCGCGCTGCGTGTTGCCGCGCACGATCGAGTCGTCCACCACGACCAGGCGCTTGCCCTCGACGACCTCCCGCAGCGGGTTGAGCTTGAGCCGGATGCCGAGCTGGCGGATGGTCTGCGAGGGCTGGATGAACGTGCGGCCCACGTAGGAGTTTTTCACCAGCCCCTGCCCGTAGGGGATCCCGCTCTCCTGGGCGTAGCCGACGGCGGCGGGGGTGCCCGACTCGGGGGTGGGGATGACCAGGTCGGCGTCCACCGGGTGCTCGCGGGCCAGCTCGCGGCCGACCTCGACCCTGGTGACCTGCACGCCGCGCCCCGCGATGGTGGTGTCGGGGCGGGCGAGGTAGACGTACTCGAACAGGCAACCCTTGGGCTCGGCCAGCGCGAACCTGCGCGACCTGACGCCGCGCTCGTCGATGGTGAGGAGCTCGCCCGGCTCGATCTCGCGGACGAACGTGGCGCCCACGATGTCGAGCGCGGCCGTCTCCGAGGCCACCACCCAGCCGCGCTCCAGGCGGCCGAGGACCATCGGGCGGATGCCCTGCGGGTCGCGGGCGGCGTAGAGCGTCTTCTCGTCCATGAAGACCAGCGAATAGGCGCCCTTGACCTGCGGAAGCAGCTCAGCGGCCGAGTCTTCGATGGAGCGGGTGCGGTCTTGGGCCAGGAGTGTGGTGAGCACCTCGGTGTCGGTGGTCGCCCTGGTGGAGCCCGGGGCCAGGCGCTGGGCCAGCTCCGGGGTGTTGATCAGGTTGCCGTTGTGGGCCAGCGCGAGGCCACCGACGTCGGTGGAGCTGAGCGTCGGCTGCGCGTTCTCCCACACACTCGACCCGGTCGTGGAGTAGCGGCAGTGGCCGACGGCCAGGTGGCCGCGCAACGTGCCGAGCACCGACTCGTCGAAGACCTGGGCCACCAGGCCCATGTCCTTGTAGACGAGAATGCGGCTCCCCTCGCTGACCGCGATGCCCGCGGACTCTTGGCCGCGGTGCTGCAACGCGTACAGCCCGTAGTAGGTGAGTTTGGAAACTTCCTCGCCTGGGGCCCAGACGCCGAAGACGCCACAGGCGTCTTTAGGTGCGCGGTCGTGGGGGTCCAGATCATGGCCGAGCCGGCCGTCGCCCTTCAGCACATGGCTCAGTCTAGGTTGACGGCTTCCGTGCTCGCGCACCCGGGGGCGAATCAAAGGGCGTGGGCTGACCTGCCCGCATTCGAACCGTCGCGGATGATCTCTCCGGTGAGGTTGCGATTCGCCTCCGAGCCGAGGAAGACGATCAACGCCGCCATGTCCTCCGCGGTCGAGAGCCGGCGGCTGGGCGTGCGGGCGGCGAGCCCGTCCAGGACCTCCTGCGGGATCGGCCGCTGGGCGCCGGTGATGGTGAGCCCGGCCACGGCCACGTTGACCAGGATGCCGTCCTTGCCCGCCTCCCAGGCCAGGGCGCGGGCCATGCCGTGCAGCGCCATCTTGGCGGTCCCGTACGGCCCAGGACCTGGCACGCCCTCCTCGGCGATCCCGGAGGAGACGAACACGATCCGGCCCCATCCCGCGCGCCGCATCCCGGGGAGCACGGCCTGGACGAGCAGGGCGTTGCCGACCACGTTGGCGTGCAGGGCGGCCGACCACTCCGCCGCCGGCACGTCCTCGAACGCGACGCTGCCCGGCATCAGGTTCCCCCAGCGGACGGCGTTCGCCACGAGCGCGTCCACCGGTCCCGCCGCGGCCGAGGCGGGCGCGATGGTCTCATGGTCCGCAAGATCCAGGTGTACGGCCGCGGCCTCGCCGCCGGCCTCCTCGATCCGCTTGACGACCTCCGCCGCCCGGTCCGCGCCCGTGTTGTACGTGATCGTGACGCGGGCGCCGGTCGCGGCGTAGGCGAGCGCGGTCGCGGCGCCTATGCCCGACGAGCCGCCAGTGACCAGTACATGCATGGTTTCCTCCGTAATTAGCCGACTAATTAGCCAGCTAACTCTAGAAGTGCCCCGGCGGGCAAGGTGGTTTCGCTTGCAGTGAACGGGTGGGTCAGCGGGGGAAGGAGCGCAGGAGGCGGGCGAGCAGGTCGCGTTCCGCGGCGTCGAAGCCGCTCAGCAGGTCTTCGTCCATCGTGGCCCAGATCGCCTCCACCGGCTCGCGCAGCGCCTTGCCCACGTCGGTGAGGTGGACGCGGCCGACGCGCGGCCGGTCGGGGTCGGGGGCGCGGAAGACGATGCCCGCGCGCTCCAGGCGCTGCAGGGTCTTGGTGACGGTCGGGGGCTCGACGCCCAGCCTGGCGATGAGCTCGCCCTGGGTGAGGCCGTCCTGCTTCCAGAGCTGGTTGAGCAGCAGCTCCTGACCGACGTGCAGGCCGAGCGGCGCCAGCGCCGCGGCCAGCTGGTTGCGGTGCGACTTCACAACCTTGATCAGCGCGTACGTCAGGGTCTCGTCCAGCATGCACTCATCTTGCCCGCCGCCTGCCGCTTTGGCGCATGGTGACCCAAGGATGGGGCCGCTCTTACCGTGTCGCGCGGTTTAACGGACGGCATCCGCGAAAGGGTGAAGTATCCGGCATGCAGACCCGTCGGGAGACGCAGACGTGAGCACACCTGGGAACCCGGACGAGCCCCGCCCGGGGCAGGATCCGCGCCAAGGCCGTACAGAAGAGGGCGAGCCCGGCCACGCGCCGGCGCAGCACACGCCTGAATGGTGGAGCGAGGGCACGCTGGAGGAGGACCTGCCGGCGGGCCCTCAGGGCCGCGAGGGCAACGAACGCGCGCCCGAGCCGCAGCCGGGTGTTCCCGGCGACGCGGAGGACGAGTCCCGCTGGGAGTCCCAGGGCGGCTCCCAGGGCGAGTCGCACGGCGGCTCCCAGGGCGAGCCTTCGTACGAGCCTCAGGAGCCGTCACAGGAGCCGTCACGGGCCCCCTCACAGGAGCCGTCACGGGCCCCGTCACAGGGGGAGGAGCCGATCGTGCCCGCGCCGCCCGTGGTGCCGCGGCCCGACGTGCCGCCGACCCACGAGCCCAGGCCGACCGGTGAGCCCAGGCATCCGGACCTGCCTACCTCACCGGAGACCCCACAACCGACAGGTGGCGACGCGGAGGCGACCCAGGTGTTCCCGATTCCCGGTGCCACCCCGTCATATCCCGGCTGGGAGGGCACGCAGCCCGAGGACGAGCCGCCGCCCAGGCAGACCCCGTCGCGCTACGAGCAGGGCGACCAGCCCAGCTTCGCGCCACCCGGAGCGGGAACACCGCCGGGAGCGGGGACGCCGCCCGGGGCAGGGACCCCGCCACAGGGAGGGACCCCGCCGGGCGAAGGCCCCGAAGAGACTCCGCCGGCCGAAACGACGCTGCCCGGCGAAAGGATCCCGGCCCCGGGCGTCTGGGGCGAGCCGGCCCGGTCGTACCAGGGCGGCGAGGGCGAGCCCGGCACGCCGTACCGGAACGAGCCGTACCAGGCCAGTCCCGGCACGCCGTACCAAGGCGCGCCCGCAACCCCGCGCGACCAGGAGCCGACCATCCCGGGCACCTCGCCCTCCAGCCCGTACGGCGGCCCGCCAGGATACGGCCCGCCACCGCAGACGGGCGGCCCCTACGGCGGCCCCTACCAGCCCGCGGCGCGGCCACCGGGCAGCGGCCTGGCCACGGCGTCCCTGGTGCTCGGCGTGGCGAGCCCCTTCCTGGTGTTCGTCTGCTTCACCGGGCTGATCACCGCCATCCTGTCGATCGTCTTCGGCTGCGTCGCGCTGGCCAAGCGCGCGGGCAAGGGCCGCGCCATCGCCGGCATCGTGATCAGCGCGCTCTCGCTGGTCCTGTTCGCGATCGTGGCCATCTGGTTCTGGAACGTGGTCCAGGAATGCGCCCACCTGCCGGGACAGCTCGCCGACCGCTGCTTCGAGGCGAAATTCCCCTGGATGAGCGGCCGCCGCTAGAGCGGCAGATGCTCCGACAGATCGGCACGGGCGCCGCTCGCTGAGACGGCGCCCTTCGCCATGGCCTCGGCCCACGTGAGCCGGCCGAGCGCCAGCTCGATCCAGGTGCGCCCGTCCATCTCGACCACGTTCGGCGGGGTGCCGCGCGTGTGGCGGGGCCCGGCGATGGCCTGGACGGCCGCGTAGGGCGGCACCCGCACCTCGACCGTGCGCCCAGGCGCGGCGGCGGCGAGCCGGTCGAGCAGATGACGCACGGCCTGCCTGGCCGCGTCGCGCTCCGGCGTGAGCCCGCGGTCGTACGCGGACAGCACGGCCGCCACGAGCGCGTCGGGCAGGGCCGACTCGGGCCCGTCGTAGGAAGGCTCGTCGAGGGCGACGAGCTGGCCGTCGAGAGCCGACCTCAGCTTTTCCCGGTCCATCTTGCGTGCTGCCACCTCACCATTGTCTCCCGGGAAGCGTTCATCGAGACGGAGGTCGTCGTTCACCTTTCGTTTCGACGGCGACCGTAGCGTCCCCGCCGTACAACCGCGCACATTTATGGAGGACCTGTGGCGAACCCCAACGCGGGAGGTCGGCTGCTACCGCTGCTTTCCACCCCGCACAAAGGTGGACGTTCCGCGCTGACCTGTCAGTTCCGCTGCGGCAACGCGTGCGCGCATGACGTGGCCAACACCACCGGCAACGCCTACTTCGGCGACGTGGTGAAGGAGGCGGTCTCCCGCCGGGGCATGCTGCGCGCGGGCGCGCTCGGCGCCCTCGTGGCGGGTGTCGGCGTGGCGGGGGCGGCGCCGGCGCTGGCCGACGAGCCCGAGGCCGCGGCGAGCGCCGACGCCAGGCACGGCGGCGGGGACATCCAGTTCACCGCGGTGCCGCCGAACAAGGACGACGCGTTGCGCATCCCTGACGGCTACAGCTCCTCCGTGGTCGTGCGGTGGGGCGACCCGGTGCTGCCCGACGCGCCGGCGTTCGACTTCGACAACCAGAGCGCCGACGCCCAGAACAAGCAGTTCGGCTACAACTGCGACTACGTCACGGTCTTCCCGATGGGCCGCGACCGGGGTCTGCTCTGGGTGAACCACGAGTACACCGACGAGAGCCTGATGTTCCGCGGCTACACCGGTGGCGCGGCGGCCACCGAGGAGCAGATCAAGATCGCGCTGGCCGCGCACGGCGGGTCGGTCGTGGAGATCGAGCGGGCCGGCCGCACCGGCGAGTGGAAGCTGGTCACCAAGGGACGCCGCCGCTACAACCGGCGCGTCACCGCTCAGACCACCATGAAGTTCAGCGGCCCGGCCGCGGGTCACGACCTGCTCAAGACGGCCGCCGACCCCAAGGGCACCGCCCCCGTCGGCATGCTGAACAACTGCTCGGGCGGCACCACCCCGTGGGCGACCGTGCTGACCGCCGAGGAGAACTTCGACCAGTACTTCGTCAACGGCGACAAGGTGCCAGAGGCGCAGAAGCCGTACATCTCCCGTTACACGATCACGACCGGCACGCCGTCGAGCAGCCGCAGGTTCGACCGGGTCGAGGAGCGCTTCGACCTGGCCAAGCACCCGAACGAGGCCAACAGGTTCGGGTGGATCGTGGAGATCGACCCGTTCGACCCCGACTCCACGCCGATCAAGCGCACCGCGCTCGGCCGCTTCAAGCACGAGGCCGCCACCACGACGCTGGCCCGCGACGGCCGCCTGGTCGTGTACATGGGTGACGACTCGCGCTTCGAGTACATCTACAAGTTCGTCTCGAAGGGCCGCTACATCCCGGGATTCGACCGGCACAACCGGGAGCTGCTCGACGAGGGCACCCTGTACGTGGCCAAGTTCACCGGCGACAGCCCGGCGGCCGAGATCGACGGGTCTGGCAAGCTGCCCTCCGACGGTCTGTTCGACGGCTCCGGCGAGTGGATCCCGCTGGTCTCGGGCGACAAGTCGTACGTGGACGGCATGACCGCCGCGGAGGTCCTCATCTACACCCGCACCGCCGCCGACAAGGTGGGGGCGACCAAGATGGACCGCCCGGAGGACATGGAGCGCAACCCGGTCACGGGCGGCGTGTACGTGGCGCTGACCAACAACACCAACCGCACCGCGGCCCAGGTGGACGAGGCCAACCCGCGTCCCTCCAACAAGCACGGCCACGTCCTGGAGATCGTCGAGCGGCGCGACGACGCGGGCGAGAAGACGTTCGCCTGGTCGCTCCCGCTGGTCTGCGGCGACCCCGCCGACCCCGCCACCTACTTCGGCGGCTACGACAAGACCAAGGTCTCGCCGATCTCGTGCCCGGACAACGTGACGTTCGACCGCGACGGCAACCTGTGGATCTCCACCGACGGCAACCAGCTCGGCAGCAACGACGGCATGTTCGTGATGCCCGTACGCGGCAAGGAGCGCGGCCACCTGCGCCAGTTCCTCACGGTCCCGGTCGGCGCCGAGACCTGCGGCCCGCTGGTCAGCCAGGACCAGCTCAGCGTGTTCGTCGCGGTGCAGCACCCGGGTGAGACCGACGGCGCCAGCCCCGACAACCCCTCCAGCCACTGGCCCGACGGCGACCAGCCGCGCCCGTCGGTCGCGGTGGTCTGGCACGGCAAGGGCAAGAAGGTCGGTGCTTGACCTCAAGTTAACTTGAGGCAATAGCGTCCATGCCATGAGCATGGAGATGACCGCTTGGCATCAGCTTTACTCGATGAACAACCAGCTGGAGCGTCGCCCGCTGTCCAGGGTGACGCTCCGGCGCATCGCCGCCTTCGCCCGGCCGCACCGCCGCAGGCTGACGTTCTTCATGGTCCTCAGCGTGGTGCTGGCGGGCCTGGCGGTGGCCTCTCCGCTGCTGGCGGGCCGGGTGGTCGACGCCATCTTCAACGCCCAGCCGATCGACGTGGTGGTCGGGGTGGCGGTGCTGATCGCCGGTCTGGCGATCGCCGAAGCGGGGATCGGGCTGCTCAACCGCTGGCTGTCGGCGGGGCTCGGGGAGAGCCTGATCCTCGACCTGCGCACGGCCGTCTTCGACCACGTGCAGAAGATGCCGATCGCGTTCTTCACCAGGACCCGCACGGGCGCGCTGGTCAGCCGGCTGAACAACGACGTGATCGGGGCGCAGCGGGCGTTCACCGACACCCTGTCGGGCGTGGTCGGGAACGTCGTGATGCTCGTGCTCACGCTCACCGCGATGATCGGCATCTCCTGGCAGATCACGCTGCTTGCGCTGCTGTTGCTGCCGGTGTTCATGCTGCCCGCCCGCCGGATGGGCACGCGGATCGCCAGGCTGCGGCGTGAGGCGGCCGACCACAACGCGGCCATGGGCACCCAGATGACCGAGCGCTTCTCCGCGCCGGGCGCGACGCTGGTCAAGCTGTTCGGGCGGCCCGCGCACGAGTCGTCCGAGTTCGCGAGCAGGGCCAGGCGGGTGCGTGACATCGGGGTGCGCTCCGCGATGACCCAGTCGGCCTTCGTCGCCGCGCTGACCCTGGTCTCCGCGCTGGCCCTGGCCCTGGTGTACGGGCTCGGCGGCTTCTACGCGCTGCGCGGCCAGCTCGCGCCCGGCTCGCTGGTCGCCATGGCCATGCTCCTCACCCGCCTGTACGCGCCCCTCACCGCCCTGGCCAGCGCCAGGATGGACGTGATGAGCGCGGTCGTCAGCTTCGAGCGCGTCTTCGAGGTGCTCGACCTGGAGCCGCTCATCCGGGAGCGTCCCGGCGCCCGCCAGGTCCCCGACGGGCCGGTGTCGGTCGAGTTCGACGACGTGCGCTTCGCCTACCCCGCGGCCGACAAGGTCTCGCTGGCCTCGCTGGAGGAGGTCGCCACCCTCGATTCGCGCGGCGGCGAAGAGGTGCTGCACGGGGTCTCGTTCACCGCCGCCCCCGGTCAGATGGTGGCGCTGGTCGGCTCGTCCGGAGCGGGCAAGTCCACGATCGCCCAGCTCCTGCCGCGCCTGTACGACGTCGACTCAGGATCCGTCCGGCTCGGCGGCGTGGACGTGCGCGACCTGACGGCCGACTCGATCCGCGACACGCTCGGCATGGTCACCCAGGACGGCCACCTGTTCCACGAGTCGATCAGGTCGAACCTGCTGCTGGCCAGGCCCGAGGCGAGCGAGGAGGACATCTGGGACGCGCTCACCAGGGCCAGGCTGGCCACCCTGATCGAGTCGCTGACCGACGGGCTCGACACGGTGGTGGGCGAGCGCGGCTACCGGCTGTCGGGCGGCGAGCGCCAGCGCCTGACGATCGCCAGGCTGCTGCTGGCCAAGCCGCGGGTGGTGATCCTCGACGAGGCCACCGCGGCGCTCGACTCCACCTCCGAGGCGGCCGTGCAGGCGGCGCTCGGCGAGGCGCTCGAAGGCAGGACCGCCGTGGTGATCGCCCACCGGCTGTCCACCATCCGCGCCGCCGACCTCATCCTGGTGATCGAGGACGGGCAGGTGGCCGAGCGCGGCACGCACGCCGAGCTGCTCGCGGCGGGCGGACGCTACGAGGAGCTGTACCGCACTCAGTTCGAGGACCCCACGGTCTCGGGCGTGGCCGCCTGAACCTCGTCAGGGGTACGGCTCACGCGCAGCGAGTAGAGGGCGACCGGGATCGCCGCGACCACCACGACGGCCGCGATGACCAGCGTGAACTGGTAGGCGTCGAGGAAGGCGAGCAGCGGCGGCCGGTCGCTGCCGCTCTGGCTGGAGCTCAGGATCGCGCCCAGCACCGTGATGCCGAGCAGCCCGAACACCTCGCGTGAGACGTTGAGCATGCCCGAGGCCACACCTGTCCTGCCCTTGGGCATCCCGTTGAGCACCGCGGCGGTCAGCGGCACGAGCAGGCCGCCGCCCAGGCCGTACAGCACGAACCAGGGGGCCACGTCCGCATAGCCGCCGTCGGCGCCCACGCCGGAGATCAGGTAGACGGCCGTCCCCATCAGCGCCATCCCGAGCGCGACCGTGCGGCCGATGCCGATCGCCGCGCTGACCCGCTGCGACAGGATCGCGACCACGCCCATGACCAGCGCCATCGGCACGAACGCGGCGCCCGCCTCGGTGGGGGAGAAGCCGAGCACGTTCTGCAGCCAGAGCGCGCTGAAGAAGTAGATGCCGAACACGCCGAACGACCAGATCCCGCTGGTGAGCAGCCCGCCGGTGAACACCCTGGACCTGAACAGCGACACCACGATCATCGGCTCCGCGGCCCGCGACTCGACCAGCACGAACGCGACTCCCGCCGCCGCGAACACGCCGAACGACGCCAGGATCTCCGGGGAGGTCCAGCCCGCGCCGCCGCCTTCGATGAGCGCGTAGGTCAGGGCGAACAGGGCGATCGCCGAGGTGGCCAGGCCGGGCAGGTCGAGGCTGCGGCGTACCCGGGTGAAGTCGGGCCTGATCGCCCAGAGCGCGAGGCCGAACGTCACCAGCCCGAGCGGGACGTTGATCAGGTAGATCCAGCCCCAGTGCAGGTTCTCGCTGATGAAGCCGCCGGCGAAGGGCCCGAGCGCCATGGAGAGCGCCCCCGCGGCGCTCCAGATGCCCACGGCCCTGCCGCGCTCGCCGGGCTCGGGGAAGATCTGGCTGATCAGCGCCAGCGCGGTGGGCGTGAGCAGGGCCGCGCCGACCCCCTGCACGGCCCGTGCGGCGATCAGCATCGTGCCGCTGGTGGCCAGCCCCGCGGCCAGCGAGGACGCCGTGAAGACGGCCAGCCCGGCGAGGAACACCCGCCGCGCCCCGAACACGTCCGCGAGCCGGCCGCCGGCCAGCATCAGCCCGGCGAAGACCAGGATGTACGAGCTCACGATCCACTCCAGCCCGGAGATCGTCAGCCCGAGCTCCCGCTGGATCGTCGGCAACGCGACGTTGCCCACGTTGTTATCCAAGTACGTCATGAAGGTGCCCAACGTCACCGCACCCAGCGCCCACCATCGCACGATATTTCCTCCTATACGCCGTACTTGTACGTCGTACAGTTCAACTTGTACGGCGTATAGTTGTCAACCGTGATGGGAAAACTGACCGCGCAGGCGATCGCGGAGCGGGCTCTGGAGATCGGCGACGCCGAAGGGCTCGACGCCGTGACGATCCGCCGCCTGGCCACGGACCTCGGCGTGACCCCGATGGCCCTCTACTGGCACTACAAGAACAAGGAGCTGCTCCTGCTCGGCATGGCCGACCACCTGATCGGCGGCTTCGCGCCCAGGCCGGCAGACGAGCGCCCCTGGCAGGCGCAGTTGCGCGACCTCACGGAGGGCCTGATCAGGACGTTGCGCGCGCACCCCTGCGCGAAGAACGTGCTCGAGCAGATCGACCCCGTCGCGGCCCCGAACTTCCTTCAGGTCTGGGACCGCGCGCTCGCGCTGGCCCGCTCGGCCGGGTTCAGCGTCGAGGAGAGCTGCCTGCTCACCAAATATCTGCTGCAGAGCGCGATCGCCATCGCCGACGCGCCCGTCCACTTCACCGCGGGAAAGTCCAGCGAGGAGATCGAGCAGCTGGCCAGGGCCAAGCGGTTCGGCCTGCAGTCACTGTCCGCCGAGCGATACCCGCACCTCGTGGAGATGGCCGAGCCGATGGCGGGCGGGGTGGACCCGGCCATGTACGACACCTTCGGCGTCGATCTCGTGCTGGGCGGCATCGAGGCGCTGGCGGCCAGACGATAAAGTGATGATCATGTCTTTCGAGCTGATCTGCGAGATCGAACCCCCGACCAAGCCCGATCTGAAGCACGTCAGGCACCAGATCGGCACCATGAGCAAGATCGCTCACGGGTTCCTCATCCCCGACAACCACATCGGCCGCGCGACGGTGTCGAGCGTGGCCGTGGCGCACGAGGTCGAGGCCATGGGCGGGCGCGGCATCGCCTGCCTCAACTCCCGCGACCGCAACCTGCTCGGCTTCCGCCGCGACCTGCTGACGGCCGCCGCGTACGGGGTGGACCAGTTCCTGTTCGTCTACGGCGACAAGCCCACGGTGGGCAACAGGACGAGCGACCTCACCGTCCGCTCGATGATCGAGGAGGCCAGGGAGTTCTCGCCGGACCTCCGCCTCGGCGCCGCCGCCGGGCTGCGCGCGCTGCCGGCCTGGAAGCGTTCGGCCGACTTCCTGTTCTCCCAGGTCAGCTTCTCGGTGGAGGCTCAGCTCCGCTGGCGCGAGTCCCACCCGGTGGACGTGCCGGTCTACGCGGGCGTCATGGTGCTGGCCAGCGAGCGCCACGCGCGCACCCTGGCGGCCGCGATCCCGGACATCGACCTGCCGGAGGAGCTCATCGAGCGGGTGGCCGCGGACCGGATGGCGGGCGTGGCGGCGGCCTGCGAGCAGGTGCTCGCCCTCCGCGACTCGGGCGCCTTCGCCGGCGTCCACCTCGTCCCGGTCTCCCGCTACCGCGACGTCGAGTCAGCCCTTTCGTCGGCCCTCGCCTGATACCGGACGGTCACTCGCTCACGCCCATGAAGCGCTGGATCGCCAGCATCTCGGCCTGGTCGTCAGCGTCGTCCCGCAGGCGCACCGCATCCGCTGCGGCCTGCTCGACCAGCATCTCCTTGTAGGCGTGGCGGACCGTCTCGGAGCGGCTTCGCGTCCTTCCTGACAGCGCGCGAAGCGCCGTTTCCAGCGGCTCATCGGTGAACGTGCCCATGGAGGATGTGTAGCACGTCCGGTAAGCGCTAGCGGGGGCGTGGGCGGGCGAGGGCGGCCAGGAAGGTGCCGGCCAGGGCAACCGCGAAGAGGACCGCGTACGCCCGCTGGAACCCGTCCATCAGCTGTCCCACCCCCACCGGCGACAGCGTGGAGAGCGTGCCCGCGTACACCTGCGCCCGCAGTTGCGGCCCCACCGAGCCGGTCAGCACGCTGAGCGAGAGGCCGACGCTGATCACGATGCCGACGTTCATGATCATGACGCGGAAACCGTTGACCACCCCCAGGCTCCCGGCCGGCAGGGCGCGCATGACCTGCGTGGTGTTGCCGGTCAGGAACGTCCCGCTGCCGCAGCCCGCCACGAACAGCCCGATCCCGATCACCCAGTACGGCGTGGCGGGATCCGCCGTCAGCATCAGCGTGCCGAGCCCCGCCGCGCTCATCGCCGCGCCCCCGATGGACAGCGCGTACGGCGACACCCTGCGCCCCAGCAGCCCCGTGATCGGCGAGGCCAGCCCGATCCCGATGGGCACCGGCAGCACGCTCAGCCCGGCCGCGAGCCCGTCCACCCCCCTCGCCGCCTGGAAGTAGAGCGCCACCACCAGGATCAGCGCCGAGCGGGCCAGCGCGTTGCAGAAGGACGCCGCGTTCGCGTACGCCAGCAGCCGCCCCCCGAACAGCCGCAGGTCCAGCACCGGATTTGCGGATCGCCGCTCGGCCAGCACGATCAGCGGCAGCAGCGCCACGAACACGGCCGCCCCGGTGAGCACGACCGGGCTCGACAGCCCGCCGGACCCCGCCTCCGACAGCGCCAGCAGCATCGCCGACAAGGCCGCGAACACCAGCACGTTGCCCAGCGCGTCCACCGGCTCCTTCGGCCGCCTGGGCATCTTGCGTAAGATCGACGCGCCCACGCCGAGCGCGAGCAGGCCGGCGGGCACGTTCACCCAGAAGATCCACTGCCAGCCGGCGGTCTCCGCGATCAGGCCGCCCAGCGTGGGCCCGGCGAGTTGGGCCACCGACAGGGTGCCGATGTAGACGCCCATGCCCTGGCTGAGCCGTTCGGGCGGGAAGGCGTCCGTGATGATCACGGTGCCGTTCGCCAGGATCATCGCCGCGCCGATCGCCTGCACCACGCGCATCGCGATCAGGAACCACACGTCCGGCGACAGCCCCGCCAGCAGCGAGGCCACCGTGAACAGGGCGAACCCCGCCAGATACACCTCCCGCCTGCCCAGCAGGTCGGCCACCCGGCCGAAGAACACCAGGCTCGCGGTGTTGACCAGCAGGAACGATAACAGGATCCAGCCCGACTCCAGCGCGCTGGCGTGGAAGTGCCGCACCACCGTGGGCAGCGCGACGTTGAGCGTGCTGCCGGCGATGCCGATGAGGACGAGCCCGAGGCTGGTGACCGAGCACACCCGCCACGCGTAGCGCAGACGGCTGTCGTCATGGGGGGTGACCGCGACCATGTCTCCCACTATGACGTACGACGTACGTCCGTTTTGTCCCAGGAGTCACCTGGCTCGCTTGCGCAACCCCTCGATGTCGTGGATCACCACGCGCCGCCTGCCGGTCTCGATCAGGCCGCGGTCGCGCAGCGTGCGCAACGCCTTGCTGACGGCCTCGCGAGAGGCGCCGGTCCAGCCCGCCAGCTCGTCCTGCGACAGGGGGAGCGCCACGCGTACCCCGCTGTTGGTCTTCTCGCCGTACCGTTCGGCCAGTTCGAGCAGCCGGGTCGCCACCCTGCCCGTGGTGTCGAACGCGCCGTACTCGATCCGCTTCCTGTCGGAGTCGCGCAGCCGCAGGCTGACGAGCTGCATGAGCAGGACGGCGATGCGTCCGTGATTCTCCAGGAACGTGGGGAAGTCCCGCACCACGATGCCGGCGATCGGCTCCAGCGCGGTCACGGTGGCCGAGCGCGGCGTCCCGTCGATGGCCGACAGCTCGCCGAGCAGCCCGCCGGGACCGCGTACGGCCAGCACGACCTCCGTGCCGCTGCTCGTGTGCGAGGAGACCTTGACCCGGCCCTCCATCAGCACGAGCACCCAGTCGGATGTGTCGCCCTCGCTTATTACGGTCGTGCCGCGATCCCAGCGCCGCGGCCGCCCGGCCGCGCGCAGCGCCGCGGCGTCCTCTTCGGTGAGCATGGACAGGAACTCACCGGGGTCTGGATCCATGCGCCCGATTATGTCGGTACCGGCACCGTCCATCTATGGCATTTCGGTCAGAACGTAGGCCGCTACGAGCTCCTCCTTGCCCTTGAGGCTGAGCCGGCCCAGCGGGTTCACCGACACGCCGTGGCTCAGCTGCTTGAGCGTCGTCTCGCCGATCACCACCGTCCCGGGCTCGGCGACGCCCTGGAGCCTGGCGGCCACGTTCACGCAGTCGCCCATCGCGTTGAATCCGCGCAGCTCAGGGCTGCCGATGTTGCCGACCAGGGCGGGACCGGTGTTGACGCCCACCCTGAACGTCGGCCACTCGACGTCGTCCACCCGCTTCCAGGCCATCTCCTCGGCCACCTCGGCGGCGGCCCGCTGCATGTCGAGCGCGGCCCGGCAGGCGGCCTTGGCGTGACCCGCCTGCGTGGCGGGCGCGTTGAACAGCGCCAGCAGCGCGTCGCCGACGAACTGCACGATCGTGCCGCCGTTGTTCAGGATGCAGGGGACGGCGGCCGTGTGGTAGCGGTTGAGCATCTCGACGATCTCGCCCGGCGTGACCCGCTCGGAGAACGTCGTGAAGCCCTTGAGGTCGGCGAAGAGCGCGGTCAGCTCCTTCAGCTCGCCGCCGAGCGCCGCCTGCCCCGGGTCGGCGAGCAGGGCGTGCGCCACGTCGGGCGACATGTACTGGTGGAACAGGGTGTGCAGCTCCTGGTAGAGGCGGGCGTTCTCCAGGGAGATGGACAGCTGGCCGGCCAGCGTGGCGGCCAGCGCCTCGTCCTGGGTCGTCCGGCCGATGGGCACCTCCAGCACGCCCGCGAGCCGGCCCTTGACGGTCAGGGGGAAGGCGATCAGCTGGTCGCGCTTGACCGGGTTGCCGTCGGGGAACTCGTACTCGCGCGAGCCGATCTCCACCCTGCCGTCGTCGACGAGGCCGATCTTGACGTCCCCGTACGCCTGGCGTACCCGCTCCAGGGAGGTGGCCAGCAGCTCGTTCTCCGGCAGGCCGATTCTCGTCTGTGTGCTCACCGCCACCAGGGCGCCCAGGCGCTCGGACAGCTCCCGCTCGTTGGCCAGCGCCTCGCCCGCCCGGTCGAGCACCGCGGCCTGGCCCTCGTTGAGCCGGAACTTGCCCGACAGCCGGGTCGCGGCCAGGGGCTCGCCCCGCCGTACGTGCTCGACCAGCTCTTCCAGCGCCTGGTCGTAATCCCGCTGGATCCTGGCCACGGTCGCCGACAGCGCCACCGAGTCGAACAGGCCCGCGCTCGACCCCTCCCGCCTGAACTGCAGGTACGCGCTGTAGGCCACGAACACGAAGGCCAGCGTGAGCAGGATGTGCCACTCCCACCACGACAGATGCCAGTTGTGCTGCGACATCCCCGCGATCATGGTCTCGGCCAGCAGCGCGTACGCCGTGATCAGGCTGATCAGCATGGCCGACGGCCGCCTGCGGTGCAGCAGGAACATCATCACGGCGGCCACGGCGTACAGCAGGACGCCGGGAATGGAGGCCCAGGTCAGCCAGCTGACCGGGGTGGTCATCGGCGGTTCGCTGAGCGGCGTCAGGCCGGGGATCAGCGACACGAGCCCCCAGAGGGCCATGAAGCCGAACAACGACCCGCGGATGAAGTGCTGCGAGTTCAGCACGGACTTGGCCGCCCGCTCGCCCAGCGGCAGCGCGGAGGTGAACGCGAAGACGGCCGCGATCGTGAGCCCCACCTGCTGGCCCAGGTCGAAGCCCAGGGAGCCCAGCGGCAGGATGATCTGCGGCGTGGCCAGGCCGTGCAGGAAGAAGAACCCGGCGCTGCTCAGGAAGACCATGGAGACCAGGAACAGCCGTGCGTCCTGACGCCGCCGTGACGCCTCGCTGATCAGCGTGCCGAGCGCCACGTTGACGCCGGCCACCGTGATGATCAGCCAGAAGTGGCTCGGGTTGTGGTGCCACTCGATGTTGAAGGTGGGCTCGGCCAGCAGCACCCACAGGCCGAGCAGCGGCAGGGCCAGGTGGATGCCCCAAACCACCCCTCGTACGGGCTGGGTGGCCGGAGGCAGGTAGGGCGCGGGACCAGGGGTTGGCACAGACCGATTATCCACGCGGAGCGCGGTTGCCAAAGCGTCGTTTTACTCACGTTAGTCGCCAACAATCAGTCAATCTGGTCAGTAACCCTCCGTTTCGTGACAGATACGTTATGTAGTTTCTGTCATCCTTTGGAACGTTTGAAACGTGATTCTCATGCACAACATGAGCATCACTGGTTCGTTGGAAGGAAACCCGTGGCTATCAAGGTTCGCGGTGGGCGCACGCTCACTCTCGCCGCTGTCGGAGCGCTGGCCGCCTCGCTTCTCACCGTCGGCGGCGTCGCCACCGCCTCGTCCGCCGCCGCGGAGGTGCACGCCTGCGTGCACAAGAAGACGCGGTACGCCCGCATCGTCAACCCGGCGACGAAGTGCAGGAAGACCGAAGAGCGCATCCTCATCGGCGGCGGGACGTCCACGACGAACGTCCAGGGCGGCGTGCAGGGCCCGAAGGGCGACACGGGCGCGCAGGGCAAGCCGGGCGCGACGGGCGCGACGGGCGCGACAGGCCCGCAGGGCCCCAAGGGCTTGGACGGCAAGGACGGCCTCCCGGGCAAGCCCGGCTTGGACGGCAAGGACGGCCTCCCCGGCAAGCCCGGCTTGGACGGCAAGGACGGCCTCCCCGGCAAGCCCGGCTTGGACGGCAAGGACGGCCTCCCCGGCAAGCCCGGCTTGGACGGCAAGGACGGCCTCCCCGGCAAGCCCGGCCAGGACGGCAAGGACGGCACCGGCGCGGCGTACACGACCTACGTCAAGCACGAGTCCATCAACTCGACCGGCTCGAAGACGGCCTCCTGCGGTCAGGGCGGCATGGTGACCGGCGGCGGCTTCTCCTTCGGCACGCTCAAGAACGCCATCGTCATGGAGAGCGCGCCCGACGACAACGGCTGGACCGTCTCCGTCGCCAAGGACGACAACGGCTCCAACACCTACTCCTCCACCACGACCGACACCTCGAAGACCGAGGACCCGAAGTCGACCACCACCGGCAACCACGGCACGAGCGTCAGCGGCTTCGTGTACGCGGTCTGCATGGGCGTGAAGAAGTAGCACCAGCACGAAGGGCTGGCGCGGAAACCCGTGCCAGCCCTCAGTGACAAACTCAGCCGAACAGCGCGGGAAGCGCAGCCGAGTGCGTTTCCCGCAGCTCCTCCACGGAGACCTCGAACACGTCCTCGACAACGAGCGAGGCCCCGCCCGTCACCCCGAGTCCGTAGCAAGGCACCTCGTGCCGCCCGCACAACGAGGCGAACTCCTCATAAGCCTCGGGCCGCACCACGACCAGCGCCCGCGACGCCGACTCGGCGAACAGGTCGGTGAACGCGTCACCGCTGAGCGCCACCGACGCCCCGACCCCCCGCGCCAGGCAGGCCTCGGCCAGCGCGACCGCCAGCCCGCCGTCCGACAGGTCGTGCGAGCCTTCGAGCAGCCCCCGGCGCGCCGCCTCCACCAGCACGGTGGCCAGCGCCCGCTCCGCCTCCAGGTCCGCCTGCGGCGGCAGCCCGCCCAGGTGGCGATGCGCGACGTGCGCCCACTCCGAGCCGCCGAACTCCTCGCGCGTGTCGCCGAGCAGCACGACCCGCAGCCCCTCCGCCACGAACCCGGACGGCACCCGCTTGGCCACGTCCTCGATGACGCCGAGCACGCCCACGACCGGCGTGGGGTGGATGGCCGTCGAGCCGGTCTGGTTGTAGAAGGAGACGTTGCCGCCGGTGACCGGCACGCCCAGCGTCTTGCAGGCGTCCGCCAGACCGCGCACGGCCTCGGCGAACTGCCACATGACCTCGGGGTCCTCGGGCGAGCCGAAGTTGAGGCAGTTGGTGACGGCGAGCGGCTCGGCGCCGGTCACGGCCACGTTCCGGTACGCCTCCGCCAGCGCGAGCTGCGCCCCCGCGTACGGGTCGAGCTTGGCGTAGCGGCCGTTGCCGTCGGTGGCCAGCGCGATGCCCCGGGTCGTCGGCTCGGCGCCCTCCATGACCTCGGAGATCCGCAGCATGCCCGCGTCGGCCGGCTGGGCCAGCACGGTGTTGGAGCGCACGTAACGGTCGTACTGGGAGGTCACCCACTCCTTGGAGGCCAGGTTCGGCGAGCCGAGCAGCTTGAGCAGGGTCTCGCGCAGGTCCGCCGGCCGTTCGAGCCGGTCGGGGGTGTCGGCGTTGAGCGCGGCCTGCCCGGAGGGCTCGTGGAAGGGCCGCTCGTAGACGGGACCGTCGTCGGCGGCGGTGCCCGGCGGGATGTCCACGATGACCTGGCCGTCCCAGGTCATGACCAGGCGGCCGGTGTCGGTGACCTCGCCGATGACCGTGGCGGGCACGTCCCACCTGGCGCAGATCGCCATGAAGGCGGCGATGTCGTCGGGGCGGACGACGGCCATCATCCGCTCCTGCGACTCGCTCATGAGGATCTCCTCGGGCCTGAGCGAGGGGTCGCGGAGCGGGACCAGGTTGAGGTCGACGCTCATCCCGCCGGTGCCCTTGGCGGCCAGCTCGGTCGTGGCGCACGAGACGCCGGCCGCGCCGAGGTCCTGGATGCCGACGACCACGTCGGCCGCGTACAGCTCCAGGCAGCACTCGATGAGCAGCTTCTCCATGAACGGGTCGCCCACCTGCACGGCGGGCCGCTTGGCCTGCGACTCGTCCTCGAACGTGGCGCTGGCCAGCACCGACGCGCCGCCGATGCCGTCGGGGCCGGTGGACGCGCCGAACAGCACGACCTTGTTGCCGGGGCCCGGCGCGGTGGCCAGCTTGATCTGGTCCTTGCGCAGCAGGCCCACGCACAGCGCGTTGACCAGGGGGTTGCCGATGTAGCAGGGGTCGAAGACGACCTCGCCGCCGATGTTCGGCAGGCCCAGGCAGTTCCCGTAGTGGCTGATGCCCTCGACCACGCCGGGCAGCACCCTGCGGGTGTCGACGGCGTCGGCGCCGCCGAAGCGCAGCGCGTCCATGACCGCGATCGGGCGCGCGCCCATCGACATGATGTCGCGTACGATCCCGCCGACGCCGGTGGCGGCGCCCTGGTGCGGCTCGACGTAGGACGGGTGGTTGTGCGACTCGATCTTGAACGTGGCCGCCCAGCCGTCGCCGATGTCCACCACGCCGGCGTTCTCGCCCATGCCCACCAGCAGCGCCTCCGACTTGGGCGCCTTGGTGGCGAACTGCTTCAGATGCACCTTGGACGACTTGTACGAGCAGTGCTCGGACCACATGACGCTGTAGATGGCCAGCTCAGAGCCGGTGGGACGGCGACCGAGGATCTCCTTGACCCGGTCGTACTCGTCCTGCTTCATCCCCAGCTCGGCGAAGGGCATCGGCTCCTCTGGAGTCTCCGCCGCCCGCTTCACGCTGTCCGTCATTCGTCCTCCTCCGTCGGTCGAATGACGGACATGTCCACTGTGCTCATTGGTCGCTCGCTCCGCTCGCTCATGCGTCCACCAGCTTCTTGAGAATGGAGGTGAAGAAGCCGAGCCCGTCGGTGCTCGGCGCGCCGACCAGCTCCTCGACGGCGTGCTCGGGGTGCGGCATGAGGCCGACCACGTTGCCCGCCTCGTTGCGGATGCCCGCGATGTCGTTGAGCGAGCCGTTGGGGTTGCCGAGATAACGCACGACCACCTGGCCGTTCGCCTCCAGCGCGGCCAGGGTGTCGTCGGCCGCGACGTAGCGGCCCTCGCCGTGCTTGACCGGCAGCACGATCTCCTGGCCTTGCTCGAAGGAGCTGGTCCAGGCGGTGTTCGTCTGCTCGATCCGGACCCGCTGGTCGCGGCAGACGTAGTGGAGCGAGCCGTTGCGGGTCAGCGCGCCGGGCAGCAGGTGCGCCTCGCACAGGATCTGGAAGCCGTTGCACGTGCCGAGCACGGGCAGGCCCGCCCTGGCGGCCGGGATGAGCTCCTCCATCAGCGGCGCGAACCGCGAGATGGCGCCGCAGCGCAGGTAGTCGCCGTAGGAGAAGCCGCCGGGCAGGAAGACGGCGTCGACTCCCTTCAGGTCGTGGTCGGCGTGCCACAGCGGAACCGCCTGTGCGCCCACGAGGCTCACGGCTCTGGCGGCGTCCTGGTCGTCGAGAGTTCCTGGAAACGTGACTACGCCCACACGGGCAGCGCTCATGACAGTCGTCCCCTCCGGAGAATGCGCGCGCACGCGCCACCGTCTCTTCGGGGCGGACGGCGGTCTGCGGCGGTCACTTCAGGTTATCGGGTGCTGTCACATGTTCTGCATCGGCTCGCGCGTGAGGGGGATGCCCAGCTCAGACGGCGGCGAGCTGGCGGGGACGGGCCTCGGCCTCGTCGTCCCAGGCGAGCAGCTTGCGCAGGTGGACCGTGGTGCCACGGCCGGGCGTGATGCCGAAGGTGATCTCGTCGACCACGGAGCGCATGATCAGCATGCCGCGGCCGTTCTCGGTGTCGGGAGGGGGGAAGCAGGGCGGCATCGACGGCGGGCCGTCACCGTTGTCGGCGACGCGTACGTCGCAGTGGCCGAAGCCGATCGCGGCCGTCACCTCGTAGCGGTTGGCGGGTCCTCCGTGCCGCACCGCATTGGAGCACGCCTCGGAGACAGCGAGCAGCATGTCGGCGATGCACGCCTCGCTCACGTTGAGTGAACGCATGGCGTCGCCTAGCACTCGCCTGACCATCGGTATGCCGATCGCATCCCGAGGCAGTGCCAACGAGAACTCAATATCCACCGGACTCCTCCGGGCTCCGGAATGTCACCTGGAGTAGGTTTCCCTGTGAAATCGGGGCTAACCGCAAAATCACGTTGTTGTTATTTAGTGTTGGCAAGCCCGTGGCATTGTGGCACGTCGGAACCCCGCTTTAACCGGTCAGGGGTAAATCGGGGCCGCAAAAGTGCCTTCTACTCCTCAACCCGGACGCTGTAGTCCTCGATCACCGTGTTGGCCAGCAGTGTCTCGGCCATCTTGCGTACCTCTTCCAGAGCCGCCTCGCCGGCCGGGCCTTCGAGCTCGATCTCGAAACGCTTGCCCTGCCGTACGGCCGAGACGCCGGAGAAGCCGAGCCTGGGCAGCGCCCTGGCGATCGCCTGACCTTGGGGGTCGAGGATCTCGGGCTTCAGCATGACGTCTACGATGACGCGCGCCACTGCGTTCCTCCTGGGAGCGGTGGGTGAATGGGAAGGACAGCCTACCGGCGTGTGTGGCTGCCGACACAACGGGAACGGGGAGGACATGGGGCTTGCGCGGAGGGCTGTGACGTCTGCCACCATGGCCCCAAACGCGTACGAACCACCACCACATGGTTTGTCGCACAGAAGGCCGGTCCCGGTGGCGACCCCATCTGCACGCCGGCCCCGATCGCACAGGAGTGGCACGTGACAGTCGACGCCTCTCGTGGTGCAGACGCACCCCCGGAGCTCGTCCAGCTGCTCACCCCCGAGGGGGAGCGGGTCGAGCACCCCGACTACGACATCGATCTGACTCCGGAGGAGATCCGGTCGCTCTACCGCGACCTGATGCTCGTCCGGCGCATCGACCTGGAGGCCGTGGCGCTGCAGCGTCAGGGCGAGCTGGGCATCTGGGCCTCGCTGCTGGGCCAGGAGGCGGCCCAGATCGGCTCGGGCCGCGCGCTGACCGACTCCGA
This sequence comes from Nonomuraea rosea, assembly GCF_039539705.1. Classification (NCBI taxonomy): domain Bacteria; kingdom Bacillati; phylum Actinomycetota; class Actinomycetes; order Streptosporangiales; family Streptosporangiaceae; genus Nonomuraea; species Nonomuraea rosea. The sequence goes on from NZ_BAABDQ010000002.1 coordinate 758,706, forward strand.
CATGGCCTTCCCCACCTACCGCGAGCACGGCGTGGCGTGGTGCCGTGACGTGGACCCGGTGAAGCTGCTCGGCCTGTTCAGAGGCGTCAACCACGGCGGGTGGGACCCTCAGGAGCACAATTTCCACCTCTACACGATCGTGATCGGCAGCCAGACGCTCCACGCGGTGGGCTACGCGATGGGCATCCAGCGCGACGACGCCAACGCCGCGACCATCGTCTATTTCGGCGACGGCGCCACCTCGCAGGGCGACGTGAACGAGTCGTTCATCTGGGCCAGCGTGTTCAACGCGCCGATCGTGTTCTTCTGCCAGAACAACCAGTGGGCCATCTCCGAGCCGCTGGAGAAGCAGACCCGCATCCCCCTTTATCGCCGTGCTTCGGGTTTCGGCTTCCCCGGCATCAGGGTGGACGGCAACGATGTGTTCGCCTGCCTGGCGGTGACGAAGAAGGCCCTGGAGGCCGCGCGCACCGGTCAGGGGCCGACGCTCATCGAGGCGTTCACGTACCGGATGGGCGCCCACACCACCACCGACGACCCGACGCGCTACCGGGTCGCCAGCGAGCTCGAGGCGTGGAAGCTCAAGGACCCGATCGAGCGGGTCAAGGCGTACATGTTCAAGAACGAGCTTGCCGACCAGGCGTTCTTCGACTCCGTGGACGCCGAGGCCGACCAGCTCGGCGCCGACCTGCGCAGGCGCTGCCTGGCCATGCCCGACCCCGAGCCGCTCGACATCTTCGACCACGTCTACCGCGAGCCCCACGCCCTGATCGACCAGGAGCGCGCCCAGTTCGCCGCGTACTTGGAGGGGTTCCGTGACTGAGCGAAGCGAAGGCACCGTCAGACACAGCGTGAGCCTCATGGCGCCGACAGAGGAGGCGTCATGACCATTCTGAGCCTGTCCAAGGCGCTCAACGAGGGCATGCGCAAGGCCATGGAGGACGACTCCAAGGTCCTCATCATGGGCGAGGACGTCGGCAAGCTGGGCGGCGTCTTCCGTGTCACCGACGGCCTGCAGAAGGACTTCGGCGAAGACCGCGTCATCGACACGCCGCTGGCCGAGTCGGGCATCATCGGCACCGCGATCGGGCTGGCGCTGCGCGGTTACCGGCCGGTGTGCGAGATCCAGTTCGACGGGTTCGTCTTCCCGGCCGCCGACCAGATCATCACGCAGCTCGCCAAGATGCCGATGCGCTCGCTCGGCGCGATCAAGCTTCCTGTCGTCGTACGCATCCCGTGCGGCGGCGGCATCGGCGCGGTCGAGCACCACAGCGAGTCGCCCGAGGCGTACTTCACCCACACCGCCGGGCTGCGCGTCGTCGCCTGCTCCAACCCGGCCGACGCCTACACCATGATCCAGCAGGCCATCCGCAGCGACGACCCGGTGCTCTTCTTCGAGCCCAAGCGCCGCTACTGGGAGAAGGCCGACATCGACACCGTCGCCACCGACTGGTGGCCGCCGCTGCACGCGGCCAAGGTCGTACGCCCCGGCGCCGACCTGACCCTGCTGGCCTACGGTCCGATGGTCAAGACCTGCCTGGAGGCCGCCACGGCCGCCGAGGACGACGGGCGCTCGCTGGAGGTGATCGACCTTCGGTCGCTCAACCCGCTCGACGAGCCGGTGATCATGGATTCGGTACGCAGGACCGGCCGGGTCGTGGTCGTGCACGAGGCTCCCGTCTACAACGGGCTCGGCGCGGAGCTCGCGGCCAGGATCACCGAGCGGTGCTTCTACCACCTGGAGTCGCCCGTGCTGCGGGTCGGCGGTTTCTCCACCCCCTACCCCCCGTCGAAGCTGGAGGAGCACTACCTGCCCGACCTGGACAGGGTGCTCGACGCGGTCGACCGGGCCTTCGGGTACTGAGAGGGGGGTTCATGCGACGCGAGTTCAAGCTCCCTGACGTCGGCGAGGGCCTGACCGAGGCGGAGATCGTCCGCTGGCACGTCAAGGCGGGCGACGACGTCAAGGTCAACCAGATCGTGGTGGAGATCGAGACGGCCAAGTCCATCGTCGAGCTGCCGATCCCGTGGGACGGGGTGGTGGCGGGCCTGATGGCCGAGGAGGGCCAGACGGTCGACGTGGGCAGCCCGATCATCGCCGTGGAAACCGGCGGGCCAACCGAAGTCGGTGGTCGGACCGAAGCAGGCGGGCAAACCGGCGACGGCGGGCGGACCGAGGACATCGAGGCCCTGGCGGACGACATGGTCCCCAGGCCGCCGGCGGAAGGCGCGGTCGAGCCGGGGGCCCACGGCAGCCCGGCGCCCAAGGAGGAGCGCCAGGCGGTCCTGGTCGGCTACGGCGTCAAGACGGGCGCGACCAAGCGGCGCACCCGCAAGCAGCCCGCGACCGGCATCCCGGCCAACCCGGTGGCCAACCCCTCCCGCGTGGAGGTGGGCGGCCCCCCGGCCGCGGAGCCCGCCCAAGCGCCTTCCGGGACGACCCAGGCGCCCCCCGGGACGACCCAGGCGCCCCCTGAGACGGCCCAGATGCCTCGTGTGGCGGTCCTGGCCAAGCCGCCGGTCCGCAAGCTGGCCAAGGACCTGGGCGTGGACCTGACGGGCATCAGCGGCACGGGCCCCGAGGGCTCGATCACCCGGGACGACGTCCACGCGGCGGCGGAGGGCCCGCAGCCCGTACCGAAGCAGCGCGAACCGGCGGGGGAGCGGCGCGAAGAGCGGATCCCCGTCAAGGGCGTGCGCAAGATGACCGCCCAGGCCATGGTCGCCAGCGCGTTCACCGCCCCCCACGTCACCGAGTTCCTCCAGGTGGACGTGACGGGGACGATGGAGGCGGTCGGCCGGCTGCGCGCCCTCCAGGACTTCGCGGAGGTCAAGGTCTCCCCGCTGCTCCTGGTCGCCAAGGCCGTGCTCACGGCGGCCAGGCGGCACCCCATGGTCAACTCCACGTGGGACGAGGCGGCACAGGAGATCGTGGTCAAGCACTACGTGAACCTGGGCATCGCCGCCGCCACCCCGCGCGGCCTCGTGGTGCCCAACATCAAGGGTGCCCACGAGCTGTCACTTCCCGATCTGGCCAAGGAGCTGGCCCAGCTCACGGAGACGGCCAGGGCGGGCCGCACGCAGCCGGCCGAGATGGCCGGAGGCACGCTCACGATCACGAACGTGGGCGTGTTCGGCGTGGACGCGGGCACCCCGATCCTCAACCCCGGCGAGAGCGCCATCCTCGCCGTCGGCCAGATCAGGGACATGCCGTGGGTGGTGGACGGCCAGCTGGCCGTGCGCAAGGTGACGACCCTGGCGCTCTCGTTCGACCACCGGATCGTGGACGGCGAGCTGGGCTCGCTGTTCCTGCGCGACATCGGCGCCATGCTGGAGGACCCCCTCCGCATGCTGGCCTGGAGCTGACGAAACTGGAGCTGTCGAAACTGCGCTGACGAACCTGGGCTGACGAATACGGCGGCCGCCGGGAGGACCCCTCCCCCGGCGGCCGCCGTAGGCCCGGACTCCCGCACCCAACCACGTCAGAGTCGCCGGCCCCCCGATCAGATACATCGATATTGTGGTCCGCATGATTCGCCACATCGTGCTGTTCACCTGGACCGAGACCGCCACCGACGAGCAGAAGGCCACGGTGACGACCGAGCTGCGCAAGCTGCCCGGCGCCATCCCGCAGCTGCGCTCCTACACGGTCGGCGACGACGCGGGCATCAACCAGGGCAACTACGCATACGCGGTGGTGGCCGACTTCGACAGCGTCGAGGACTACCTGGTCTACCGCGACCACGCGCAGCACCAGGCCGTGATCGCCGAGCACATCAAGCCGATCGTCGCCAGCCGCGCCGCGGTGCAGATCGAGCTCTAAAGCTCCGGCGGGTTGTTCTCACGGTGCATGAGCCGGTCGTCTGACGTGCGCCCCCGCCTGGGGGCCAGCACGATGCTCAGCACCACGCCCACGCCGCCGACGATCATGAAGATCAGGCCGATCACGTCCATGTGGACGCTCTGGCCGAACACGTCGGGCTCGATCGCGAACCTCAGGATGGCGCCAAGCGTGAGGAAGAAGATGCTTACCCCGACACCCATGACGACCTCCAGGCAAATGGCGAGTACAGCCACGGTCATACCCGGCTATCGGTGATCACACCCGTGACATCTCAGGCGAGACAGGACAGCGGCTGGCCGCCATTGTAGGTGATCATGTCCAGTACGGCGGTGACCAGGTCGATCGGGGAGCCGAGAGGTTGCCCGTCGAGCTCCGCGTACGCGCGGTGCAGGTTGCCCACGATGCGTTCGGCGTCGAGCAGCCCGCCCCACTCACCTAGGTCGGTCTCCCTGGCCGCGTCCAGCGGTGACAGCCCGGCGGCCCGGCCGCGCTCGGCGGTCCGCTGGACGAACCGCAGATAGCCCTCCACCCCGTCGTACACCTCGGGCCCGCACACCTCGCCGTGCCCGGGGACGACGGTCGCCGCGCCGAGCTCCCTGAGCTGGGCGAGGGCGTTCAGCGCCCCGGCCACGGAGCCCATGAGCACGAACGGGGTGCCGCCGTTGAAGACGAGGTCGCCGGCGAACAGCAGCCGCCGCTCCGGGATCCACACGTACGAGTCGTTGGTCGTGTGCGCGGCGTGGCCGACGTGCCTGACCTCGCAGCGCAGGTCGTCGGAGTGCAGGGTGACCCGGTCGGTGAAGGTCAGGAACGGCGGCGCCACCTCCATCGCGCCCCACACCACGTCGGGCGACCACGCGGCCCGGTAGGTGGGGATGCCGTCGGCCAGGATCTGCTCGCGCACCTTCTCGTGCCCGACGATCGTCGCCTCGGGGAACAGCCAGTTCCCGAACGTGTGGTCCCCGTGGTGATGGGTGTTGATGAGCGTGGTGATCGGCCGGTTGCTGACCTTGCCGATCGCCTCCCTGAACGCCCTGGTCCTGCGCTCGGTCGAGCAGGCGTCGATGCAGACGACGCCGCGCTTGCCGGCCAGGAAACCGGTGTTGTTGATCCACCAGCTCCCGTCGGGCTGCACGTAGGCGTAGACGCCGTCCGACACCTCTTCGATGCGCGGCGGGGGCAGGGGATGATCGTGCGAAGACGAGCTCATGCCCGCGAACGTACTCGCCGAGCCCCTGGCCGGCTGTGTCTTCTATGACAGAACGCCCGCCTGAGATCAGACGGGCGTCCTGCCGGGCGACTGCCGCGGGTGGCAGGGCTTGGGGCTTTAGAAAGCCTCCTCGGGCAGCTCCATGAGCTCCTGCCCGGTGGAGTCGAGCACGCGCCGCTCGGCGGACAGCCGGGGCAGCACGGTCTTGGCGAAGAAGGACGCCGAGGCGACCTTGCCGAGATAGAACGGGTCCTCCGCCTCGGTCAGCCGGGCCAGCGCCACCTCCGCCTGCCGCAGCAACAGCCAGCCGATCACCAGGTCGCCCAGCGAGAGCAGCAGCCTGGTGGTGTTCAGCCCGACCTTGTAGACCTCCTCAGGCGACTCCAGCGATCCGAGCGCCCAGCCCGCCATCGTGTCGCCCATGGCCTTGACCTCGCCGGCGGCCTCGGCGAGCAGCTTGCGCTCCTCCTTGAGCCGGCCGTTGCCGGCCTCCGACGCGGCGAACTCGCCGATCTCGGTCAGCAGCGCGCCGATCGCGGCGCCCTGGTTGCGCAGGATCTTCCTGAAGAACAGGTCGAGCCCCTGGATCGCGGTGGTGCCCTCGTACAGGGAGTCGATCTTGGCGTCGCGGATGTACTGCTCGATCGGGTAGTCCTGGAGGTAGCCGGAGCCGCCGAGGGTCTGTAGCGAGCGCGACAGCAGCTCGTACGACCGCTCGGAGCCGACGCCCTTGACGAGCGGGAGCAACAGGTCGTTCATCGCGTGGGCGTGCCGGTCGTCCGGGTCGATGAGGATCGCGTCCTGGAACGTGGCCGTGTAGAGCACCAGCGCCCGCATGCCCTCGGCGTACGACTTCTGCAGCATCAGCTCGCGCCGCACGTCGGGGTGGTGCGTCACGCTCACGCGCGGGGCGGTCTTGTCGGTCATCCTGGTCAGGTCCGCGCCCTGGACGCGCGCCTTCGCGTACTCAAGGGCGTTCAGGTAGCCCGTGGAGAGCGTGGCGATGGCCTTGGTGCCGACCATCATGCGGGCGTGCTCGATGACCATGAACATCTGCTTGATGCCCTCGTGCACCTCGCCGATCAGCCAGCCGATCGCCGGGTGCTTGTCGCCGAACGTGAGCTCGCAGGTCGTGGAGACCTTCAGGCCCATCTTCTTCTCGACGTTCGTGACGTAGGCGCCGTTGCGCTCGCCCAGCTCGCCGGTCTCCAGGTCCACGTGGAACTTCGGCACCAGGAACATCGACAGCCCCTTGGTGCCGGCGCCGTGGCCCTCCGGCCTGGCCAGCACGAGGTGGAAGATGTTCTCCGTCATGTCGTGCTCGGCGCTGGTGATGAAACGCTTGACGCCCTCGATGTGCCAGGTCCCGTCGGGCTGCCGCACCGCCTTCGTCCGCCCCGCGCCCACGTCGGAGCCGGCGTCGGGCTCCGTCAGCACCATCGTGGCGCCCCAGTTGCGCTCGATGGCCAGCTCCGCGAAGCGCTTCTGCTCCGGAGTGCCCAGCTTCCACAGCGTGTAGGCGAAATTGGGGCCCGCGGCGTACATGTAGAGCGCCGGGTTCGAGCCGAGCACCATCTCGGCCGTGGCCCAGGCCAGCGTCCTCGGGATGCCGGGGCCGCCCAGCTCAGCGGGCAGGTCCAGGTGCGCCCAGCCGCCGTCGACCAGCGCCTTGTACGACTTCTTGAAGCCCTCGGGCACGGTCACGGAGCCGGTGGCCGGGTCGAACACGGGCGGATGCCGGTCACCTTCCTCGAACGAGTCCGCCAGCACGCCGGTGGCCAGCCGGTTGACCTCGTCCAGAATGGTGCGGGCAACGTCCTCGTCCACGTCCGCGAATGGCCCTGTGCCGAGGATCTCGCCTCTGCCGAGCACCTCGAAGAGGTTGAACTCCAGGTCCCGCACGTTGCTCTTGTAGTGGCCCATGGGCGCCGATCTCCTTGAACCGAGGGATTTCTACTGGTCAGTAACCTTACTCTGCAATGCTACCCGTGGGTAACCCCTGTTATGCATGGCATGCTCTCCCCATGGACGCCGAAGAACTCGCCGACCGGTGGCGAGCGCGACTGGAATCCTGGGCCATCCCCGACGAGATCATGGCCAAGGCTCCCGCCGATCCGTGGAGTCACTCGCCGGAGCGGTTCGGCACCCGTACCGACAGGGCGTTGGCCGAGCCCGACGACGGGCCGACCATGACCCGTCTGTCCGAGGCGCTGCCCGACAAGGGCACGCTGCTCGACGTGGGCTCGGGACCCGGTGCCGCCTCGCTGCCGCTGAGCCGGCGCATCGGTCACCTCTACGCGGTGGACACCTCCGCCTCGATGCTGGAGGGGCTGACGGCCAGGGCCGACAAGCTGGGGGTGCCGGTCACGGCGGTCGAGGGGCGCTGGCCCGACGTGGCCGACCGCGTGCCCGTGGCCGACGTGACGGTCGCCGCGCACGTGGTCTACAACGTCCCCGACCTGGCGCCGTTCCTGCGCGCGCTCGACGGCCGGACGCAGGGCAGGGTCGTCATCGAGCTGCCGCACCGCCATCCCATGAGCTGGATGACGCCGCTGTGGCAGCACTTCCACGGGGTGGACAGGCCGGTGCGGCCGATCGCGGAAGACTGCGTGGCGCTGGCCGCGGCGCTCGGCTTCGCGGTCCACGTGGAGGAACGGGAAGCTCCCCTGGAACGTTTCACGTCGCTGGAGGAGCTGGCCGCCAGCGCCTGCCGGCGGGTGTGCCTCGATCCGTCGAGGGCGGAGGAGGTGGCGGCGACGGTGCTGGAGCTCGGCATGTGGCCGGTGCCCAGAGACCGGTGGGTCACCATCTGGTGGGAATGACCCGCATAACCGGCTTGTTCCGCTAAGTGAGCTGACAGCTCCCGGACGAGACGCGCCGTACCCGGAACGCCAAGACGACGCATCGGCACACCGTCTCGTCTACAGGGAGTTCCGATCATGGCGTGGATCTTCATCGTGCTGGCCGGCGTCTTCGAGGTCGGCATGGCGCTCTCGCTCAAGCTCAGCGACGGTTTCACCCATCTGTGGTGGACCCTGTCGTTCCTGGTCACGGCCGTCCTGAGCTTCGGGCTGCTCTCGTACGCGCTCAAGACCCTGGAGGTCGGCACCGCGTACGCCGTCTGGACCGGCGTCGGCGCGGCGGGCACCGCGATCCTCGGGATGATCGCCATGGGCGACGACGTCTCGCTGCCGCGGATCATCTCGATCGCCCTGATCCTGGCCGGGGTCATCGGCCTGCGAACACTGGCTTGACGTGTTCGGTGGTGTCGGGTTGGGTGGCTCAGTGATCGAAATCCACGCCGTCACCATTGACGCCGCAGACCCTTATGAGATCGCCAGCTGGTGGAGCCGTGCCACGGGGCTGCCGCTGGGCGACGACGACAATCCGGGGGACGACGAAATCATGCTGCGGACGAAGCAGGACCCGTTCCTGCTGTTCATCCGCGTGCCGGAGGGCAAGACCGTCAAGAACCGGGTGCACCTCGACGTCAACGGGACCGAGGGCAGGACCCGCGACGAGGAGGTCGAGCGGCTGATCGGGCTGGGCGCGAGCGTCTTCGACGACCGGCGGCAGCCCGACGGCACCGGCTGGGTCACGATGCGCGACCCCGAGGGCAACGAGTTCTGCGTCTGCAGGAGCCAGGCGGAGCGGGAGCCGGCGGTCTGACCCCTGGTCGGTGCGGGGGTCACCGGGTGGTGCGCGCCCGGCCCCGCATCGAGAGCGTCAGGATGCCGGCGATCACGTAGACCAGCGCGCCGTGCCAGAGCGAGTGCCAGGCCGAGCCGAACACGCCCTCCCCGTCGAGCACGAGCTGCACCGGGTAGTCCAGCACGGCGGTGATGCCGGCGGGCAGCAGCGCGAACTTCCACGGGTGCCGCAGCGACCACTGGCGCGCCTGGCGGGTCACCCGGTCGCCCTCTTCCGGCTTGGAGACCGCTCCGATCGCGGCGATCAGGGCGAACAGGCTGATGCCCAGGCCCAGCGCCCACACCAGATCGCCACCGCCGGTGATCATGCCCATCCCGTAGCTGGCCGCGGTCACGACGCCGCCACCGACGGCGGCGGCCTTCCAAGGGGCCCCGCGCAGAGCGGCGCCCGACAGCGAGACCTCATCGCGTCGACTGATTTCGTTCATGTCACCCATGCTGCCTTTTGAGCCACCCGAGAGGCATCGGGGATGGACCCTGAGGCGTCCCTGACATCATTCGGACATGCAGGAAATCGAGATTGTGCGACTCAGGCCCGTCGAGGGGGAGCGACTGAAGGGGATCCGGCTGCGCGCGCTGGCGGATTCGCCGGAAGCGTTCGGCTCCTCGTACGAGCGTGAGGTCGCGTTCCCGCCCGAAAAATGGGCGGAAAGACTGGAAAATCCGGAGTCGCGGTGGTGGGTGGCCGTGAGCGGCGGCGCCGACGTGGGCCTGGTGTGCATGATGCGGGAGGGCGAGAAGGCCCACCTGCTGTCCATGTGGGTCGCGCCGGAGGCCAGAGGCAAGAGCGCGGCCTCCCGGCTCGTGGACGAGGCCGTGGCCTGGGCCAGGGAGATCGGGGCCGAGGAGGTGGGCCTCTGGGCCGTCGACCGCAACCACGCCGCCCGCGGCCTCTACGCCCGCAAGGGCTTCACCGCCACGAGCAAGGTGATGGCGCTGCCGTCCAACCCCGAGCTCATGGAGACGTTCTACGTGCTGTCACTGATCTTCCGCCAGGCCCGCAGGGACGACGTGCCCGCGATCGTGGCGATGCTGGCCGACGACCCCCTCGGCGCCACCCGCGAGGGCGACCCCGGCGACGAGCGCTACCTGACGGCGTTCGACCGGATCGACGCCAACCCCTTCGACGAGCTGATCGTGGCAGAGCACGAGGGCAAGGTGGTGGGCACGATGCAGCTCACGTACCTGGCCGGGCTGTCGCGGCTGGGCGCGGAGCGGTGCCTGATCGAGGCCGTCAGGGTGTCCGCCACCACCCGCGGCCAGGGCCTCGGCCGCAAGATGATCACCTGGGCGGTGGACAGGGCGCGGGCGCGCGGCTGCTCGGTGGTGCAGCTCACCTCCGACAAGACGCGTACGGACGCGCACCGCTTCTACGACTCCCTCGGCTTCACCGCCTCCCACGAGGGCTACAAGCTGTCACTGAGCTGAGCCAGCATCCAGCGGCACCAGTCGGCCCGGTGCCGCTCGTAGCTCAGTCCGCAGCGCAGCGTCGCGTAACCGCCGAACCGGGGGTCGCCGAACGGGGGCGGGCCGTCGAATGACGCCTCCTGCCGCTCGTACTCGGCCAGCCGCTCCTCGTGCGCGGCGAGCTGGTCGGCGAACAGCCGCCTGACCAGCCCCGGTTCGGCCAGCCACGACGCGTACGTCTTCAGCACCAGCTCATCGCGCTCGGGCCGCTCGCGGGCCGGCTCGGTGACCCACTCCCTGAGCGCGGCCAGGCCCTCGGCCGTCAGATGGTAGAGCTTCTTGTCCTGCGGCCCCGGCCCGTGCGCGGTCGTGAACCGCACCAGCCCGCCCGCCCCCAGCTTCTGCAGCTCGGCGTGGATCTGGCTGTGCCCGGCCGTCCAGAAGTAGCCGACCGGCCGCCGCATCGCCGCGGCGAGGTCGTATCCCGTGCGATCGCCGCGCGCCAGCACGGCGAGGATCGCGAATCCCAGCGTTGAGGTCATGGCGTGCCAAGGATATTGTGCCCTCATCACTATGTCAGTTCAGACATAGGGTGAAAGGGGGCGGCATGCGGGTCATCGGCTCAGCGCTTGCTGCGTTGCTGTCTGGGGCGTTGCTGTGTGGGGCGCTGACGGCCTGCGGGGGCGCGGTCAGCACCCAGGGCGGCACCAGGGCGGCGCCCAGCCCGTCCGGCGTCTCCACGGCCGCCACACGGCCTGCCACGCCGCCCCCGACCGGCCCCAACGTCTCGGGGTGCTACGACGAGAGCGCGGGCGAGATCTTCAAGCAGCCCGGTGGCCTGCCGGGCGTGATCGGCGGCACCGGCGCCACGGGCGTGGTGATCACCTATGAGCGCCGCGGCAACGTCTGCTCCTGGCGCCCGCTCTTCGACCGCCTGACCGGCGCCGGCTACCGCGTGCTCGTCTACGTCAGGAGCTCGGGCGACTTCCCCGAGGACACCGCCGTCGCCATGGCGAAGCGGCTGGCCAAGGAGCCGGGCGTCAAGCGCCTGTTCCTGGTCGGCGGCTCGATCGGGGCCACGACCGCCGTCCCCGCGGCGGCCAGGCTCGGCGCGAAGGTGGCCGGCGTGGTCGCCCTGTCAGGCGAGATCGACGCGAAGGACGCGGCCGGGCTGACCGTCCCGCTGCTCCAGATCGGCTCCGAGCACGACGGCTACGGCGGCGCCGAAGACCTGAACGCGGCCAGCGCCGCCGCCGTCAAGGCCCCGGACAACGAGGTGCTGATCATCCCGGGGGAGAGCCGGCACGCCTCAGCGCTGTTCGGCACTCCTCACGGGGTGCGGATCCTCGACCGGATCGAGGCGTTCATGGCCCGGCACAAGGGCTGACCTCCACCAGGTTGTCGTGGAAGCCCGGCCCCTTGCCCATGTCGCCGTCCCGTTCCGCCACGACGGAGTTCGGGTTGGCGCCCCCGGGGCTGAGCTTCGGCCAGCGCCCCTTCGGCGAGGCCACCACCCCGGCCGCCACCCGGTCGCTGATCTCCACGTCGGCCAGGAACTCGCCACCCTCGTTGTGCACGCGTACCCGCTGACCGCCGGCCAGGCCACGCGCCGCCGCGTCGGCCGGGTTGACCAGCACCACCGGGTCCTTCGCGCGCCGCCGCAGCTCGGGGTTGTTGCCGAAGGTCGTGTTGAGGAACGTGTGCGACGCGGGCGTGATCAACGTCAGCGGGTACGCCGACCCTCCCGCCGTCCTGACGGCGTGCGAGGGCACGTACGCCTTGCCCGCCGGCGGGAACCGCAACCGTCCTGACGGTGTCGGGAAGCCCTCGGCGAACGGCGTGAAGGGCTCGGGATAGTTCATCCGCACCCAGCCCTCCTTGCGCAGCCGGTCGAGCGTGACGCCCTCCAGTGAGGGATGCCCGCTGGACAGCAGCTCCTCGGCCAGCTCCAGATCGGAGTCGAACAGCGACGGCTCGGTCATCCCCATGTGCGCGGCCAGCCGGCGGAACGTCTCCGTCGTGGACAGGCACTCGCCGGGCGGCTGGACGGCGGGCTCGTTCCACAGCAGGTACAGGTGGCCGTAGCCGGCGTGCAGGTCGTGGTGCTCGGTCTGCATGGTCGCGGGCAGGACGATGTCCGCGTAGTCCACGGTGTCGGTGGGGAACTGCTCCATGACCACCGTGAACAGGTCCTCGCGGGCGAGCTGCCGCCTGATCGCGTTCGCGTCGGGGGTCGAGCCCGCCGGGTTGGCCGCGTACACCCACAGGCATTTCACGTCGTCGAGCTGCGAGGCCAGCTTGGTCATGACGCGCGTGCGCACCGGCTTTTCCAGCAGGTCGTAGCGCATGTCGATGTCGAAGTGGACGTGGCCGCTGGTGGAGTAGGCGACGCCGCCGCCCGGGTGCCGCCAGTCGCCGGTGACGCCGGGGATCGCGGCGATCGTGCGCAGCGTGGCGCCGCCGCTCTCGTGCCGCTGAAGCCCCTGCGTGGCGCGGATCGCGGTCGGGCGCGTGTGCGCGAGCCTCATCCCCAGGCTGTGGACGGCCGCGGCGGGAATGCCGGTGATCTCGGCCACTTTCTCGACCGGGTGGTCGAGGATCTCCTGCCGGAAGTCCGCCCACCCCTCGGTGTGCTCCGCCAGGAACTCCTCGTCCTGCGCGTTCTCCGCCAGCACGACGTTGAGCAGCCCGAGCGCGAGCGCCGCGTCCGTGCCAGGCCGGATCGCCAGGTACTCGTCGGCCTGGTCGGCCGTCCTGGTGCGGATCGGGTCGATGGCGACGACGTGCGCGCCGTTCGCCCTGCCGTCCTGGATGAACTTCCACAGGTGGTGGCCGCTGGTCAGCGTGTTCGTGCCCCAGAGCAGGATCAGCTTGGCCTGCGCGAAATTCTCCGGGTCCATGCCGGCCGCGGTGCCGTTGGCCCGCGTCAGGCCGCTGCTGCCGGCCGCCGAGCAGATGTTCAGCCAGTGCTTGGAGGCGCCGAGCATGTTCCAGAACCGCCGCCCGGCCACGCCCTCGCAGCCCTGGAGGTAGCCGAGCGTGCCGGTGCCCAGGTAGGGCCAGATGGCCTCGCCGCCGTGCTCCTCGACGATGCCCCGCAGCCGTACGGAGATCTCGTCGAGCGCCTCCTCCCACGTGATCCGCTCGAACTGGCCCGAGCCCTTCGGCCCGGTCCTGCGCATCGGGTGGAGGATGCGGTCGTCCGCCTGGGTGTGCTCCAGATACCGGTTGACCTTCACGCAGAGTGCGCCCCTGGTGTAGGGCTGGTCGGGGTTGCCACGGAGTTTGACGGCCTTGCCGTCCTCGACAGTGACCACCCAGGAGCAGGTATCCGGGCAATCCAGTGGACATGCCCCCAAAACCCTCAGTTCGCCCGACATGGGACACAGCCTACGTCCACTGCCAGCCACGACGGGTGAGTCGGAAATCCGGGATGAACGCTCGCAACCCCAGCGTGTAGCCTGCCCGGTGCGACGACTGCGGGGACGATTGAGGACACTGGAAGCCAGGAGATCGTACGGTCCGGCCGGGAAGGTGCAGAATCGCTGTCGGTGGCCGAAATCAGGGAACGAGATGACACGGAGGACCTCTCGGAGGGGGATCCAGCCGTGGCTGACGCACGCGCGGACGACGTCTACGTCGTAGAGCCGCTGTTGCCTCAGCGGCTTCGCCGTCCCTCCGACCTGCTGCGCTTCTTCGCCACGCTCATCGTTCTCGGCGCGGTCATCCTGCTGGCCCTGGTCGCCAAGCAGACGCTCATCGGCCTGGAGGCCGACGTCAAGGAGGGCGCGGAGCTCGTACCCCTGCTCAGCAGGATCGCCGCGTTCCTCGGCGGCGCGGCCGTGCTCATCGTGCCCGCGGCCTTCGCGGTCGAGCGCGTCTTCCACCGCGACGGCCTGCGGGTCGCCGAAGGGCTGATCGCCGCCATCATCGGCATGGCCGGGTCGTTCCTGCTCGGGCAGTGGCTCGTCGGGGGCAACGTCGACGACCTGCGCGTGCTGCTGACCGGCGACCGGGACATCGAGCCCCTGAACACGCTGCTCACCTCGGTCATCGCCTACGCCACCGCCGTCCGCATCTCACGCAGGCCCACGTGGCGGATGCTGATGTGGACCACGATCGCCCTGTACATCCTGGCGTTCTTCTCCGGCCGGCAGATCACGATCCCGAGCGCCATCGTCACCGTGCTGGTCGGCATGGCCATCGGCTACGCCACCCTCTACGGCGTCGGCAGCCCCAACACCAGGCCGCCGGGCAGCGCCGTGGTCGCCGCGCTGCGCAAGCTGTCGTTCTCGCCGGTCTCGGCCCGCCGCATCGAGGACGACCACCAGGGCAGCCGCCGCTACGCCATCGGTCTCAAGGACGGCAGCAGCCTCGACGTCACCGTGCTCGACCGCGACCTGCAGGTGGCCGGGCTGCCCTACCGGCTGTGGCGGCGCATCAGGCTCAACTCGGAGACCAGGCGCAGGGCGATCAGGTCGCTGCGGGCCGAGCTCGAACGCGAGGCCCTGATGGCGTACGCGGCCCAGGCGGCCGGGGCCAGCACGCCCAGGCTGCTGGGCACCAGCGAGATCGGCACCGAGGCCGCGCTGCTCGCCTACGAGCACATCGAGACCCGCCCGCTCGACGAGGTGCCGGACGACGAGATCGACGACGACCTGCTCGCCCAGATCTGGGAGCAGGTCGAGCTGCTGCAGATCCAGCGCCTGGCGCACCGGCGGCTCACCGGCGACAGCATCCACCTCGACCGCGCCGGCCGCGTCGTGCTGACCGACGCGCGCAGCGGCGAGATCGCCGCAGGAGACCTGCTGCTCAGGCTCGACGTCGCCCAGTTGGTGACCTACCTGTCGCTGCGCGTCGGACCCGAGCGCTCGGTCAGGGCCGCGTCCGCCGCGCTCGGCCCCGACGCGCTGGCCGCCGCCATGCCGCTGCTCCAGCGCATCGCGCTGACCAGGGAGACCCGCTCCGCGCTGGCCAAGGCCAAGAACGTCCTGCCGGGCATCCGCGAGCACATCGTGGCGCTCAAGCCGCAGGGCAAGGTCGACGAGGTACGCCTCGAACGCTTCAAGCCGCGCACCCTCATCACGATCATCGCCAGCACGCTGGCCGCGTACTTCCTGCTCTCCCAGCTCAGCCAGGTCAACGTCTACCAGGTGGTGACCACGGCCAACTGGGCCTGGTCGGGGCTGGCGCTGCTGGCCTCGTTCGTCAGCTTCGTGGCCGCCGCGCTGATGCTCAGAGGGTTCGTGCCCGAGCACCTGCCGCTCTGGCGCACGGTGCTCGTGCAGTTCGCGGCCTCGTT
Organism: Nonomuraea rosea; assembly: GCF_039539705.1. Taxonomy (NCBI): domain Bacteria; kingdom Bacillati; phylum Actinomycetota; class Actinomycetes; order Streptosporangiales; family Streptosporangiaceae; genus Nonomuraea; species Nonomuraea rosea. The sequence continues at coordinate 774,179 of NZ_BAABDQ010000002.1, forward strand.
CGTCAAGCTGGTCGCGCCCGCGGCGGTCGGCGGCGTCGCGATCAACACCCGCTACCTGCAGAAACGCGGCATCTCGCCGACCAGCGCGGTGGCCAGCGTGGGGGCCTCGCAGCTCGTCATGCTGATCTTCCACATCGCGCTGCTGCTGCTGTTCGCCTACATCACCGGCTCCAACACCAACACCTCGTTCGCGCCGTCACGCGGGCTCGTCCTGGTGCTGCTGGCGGTGGCGCTGCTGGTCGTGGTGGTGCTCGGGGTGCCGCCGCTGCGCAGGTTCGTCACGGCGCGGATGCGCAGGCTGTTCTCGAACGTGCTGCCGCGCCTGCTCGACGTCCTGCAGTCGCCGCGCAAGATGATCGAGGCCTGCGCCGGCACCCTCATGATCACCATCACGTTCGTGATCTGCCTTGACGCCTGTGTGGAGGCGTTCGGCGGCGAGCTGAGCTTCACCGCCGTCGCCGTCGTCTACCTCACGGCCAACGCGATCGGCTCGGCCGCGCCCACACCTGGCGGTCTGGGCGCGGTCGAAGGCGCACTCACGCTGGGGCTGACCGTGGCGGGACTGCCCGCCGAGCTGGCCACCTCGGCCGTGCTGCTGCACCGGCTGCTGACGTTCTGGCTGCCGGTGCTGCCCGGCTGGGCCTCGTTCACCTACCTTCAGCGGCACGAGGCCCTCTAGAGCCAGCTACCTTCAGCGACACGAGGCTCTCTAGCCGTTATCGGGCCGGGCCGGTGATCTTGTCGATGGCCGCGAGCTCGTCCTCCGTGAAGGCCGGGCCGTCCACGCAGGCCACGTTGTCCTCAAGCTGCTTGACGCTGCTCGCGCCGATCAGCACGCTCGTCACCCGCGGGTCCCTGAGCGTCCACGACAGCGCCATCTGGGCCAATGTCTGCCCGCGCCCCTTCGCGATCTCGTTGAGCGTGCGCGCCAGGTCGCGGTCGATCCGGTCCTCGCTGAGGAACCGGCTCGTCGCCGCCCGCGAGTCGGCCGGCACCCCGTCGAGGTAGCGGTCGGTCAGCAGGCCCTGCGCCAGCGGCGAGTACACGATGCAGCCCATCCCCGCCTCCTCCAGCGCGTCCAGCAGCCCGTCCTCGATCCACCTGTTGATCATCGAGTAGGACGGCTGGTGGATGAGCAGCGGCGTGCCCAGCTCGCGCATGATGCGCGCGGCCTGGGCGGTCTGCTCGGCGGAGTAGTTGGAGACGCCCGCGTAGAGCGCCTTGCCCGAGCGCACCGCCCGGTCGAGCGCCCCCATGGTCTCCTCCAGCGGCGTCTCCGGGTCGGGACGGTGGCTGTAGAAGACGTCCACGTAGTCCAGGCCCATGCGCTGGAGCGACTGGTCGAGGCTGGCCAGCACATACTTGCGGGAGCCCCACTCGCCGTACGGGCCGGGCCACATGTCGTATCCGGCCTTGGTGGAGATGATCAGCTCATCCCGGTATTTCGCGAAATCCTCGTGGTACATCCGGCCGAAGCTCCGCTCCGCGGAGCCGTACGGGACGCCGTAGTTGTTGGCCAGGTCGAAGTGCGTCACCCCGAGGTCGAACGCGCGGCGCAGGATCGCCCGCGAGTTCTCGATCGGCCGGTTGTCGCCGAAGTTGTGCCACAGCCCCAGCGACACGGCCGGCAGCTTGAGCCCGCTGCGGCCGCTGCGGTTGTACGGCTGGCGCTCGTAGCGCTGGTCGTCGGCCTGATATGTCATGACGTGCCCCTTTCGATGATCCAGGAAAGCGCGAACGCCTCCTCACGCCAGGCGTCGTAACGCCCGCTGCGGCCGCCGTGCCCTGCCCCCATCTCCGTCTTGAGCAGGAACGGCCCGCCGCCCGCCGTCGCACGCAGCCGCGCGATCCACTTCGCCGGCTCGTGGTACAGCACGCGGGTGTCGTTCAGGCTCGTGATCGCCAGAATCGGCGGGTACGGCCTGCCGTCCACGTTCTCGTACGGCGTGTAGCTCTTCATATATGCGTAGACGTCCGGGTTGTGCAGCGGGTCGCCCCACTCGTCCCATTCGATCACGGTCAGCGGCAGCGACGGATCGAGGATCGTGTTCAGAGCGTCCACGAACGGCACCTCGGCCACCACGCCCGCGAACTCCTCGGGAGCCAGGTTCGTCACCGCGCCCATCAGCAGGCCGCCGGCCGAGCCGCCCCTGGCGATGATCCGCTCGCTCCAGCCGGACGCCTTCATGTGCCTGGCCGCGGCCACGAAGTCGGTGAACGTGTTGCGCTTCCTGGTGAGCTTGCCGTCCTCGTACCAGTGACGGCCCATCTCACCGCCGCCTCTGACGTGCGCGACCGCGAACGCGAACCCGCGATCCAGCAGCGACAGCCGCGGGATCGAGAACCCCGGGTCGATGGAGGTCTCGTAGCTGCCGTAGCCGTAGAGGAGCGTGGGGGCCGGCTTCGCGGTGCCCTTCCGCTTCACGATCGAGATCGGGATCTTCGTGCCGTCCTCGGCCGTGGCCCACTCGCGGAACTGCTCGTAGTCCGCCGGGTCGTAGCCGCCCAGCACCGGGCGCTGCTTGAGCAGGATGAGCTCGTGCGTGTCCAGCTCGTAGTCGTACACGCTGGGCGGGGTGACCATGCTCGTGTACGCCAGCCGCAGCCGCGTGGTCGTGAACTCGGGGTTCCCCGCCGGGCCCACGTCGTAGAGCGGCTCCGGGAAGTCGATCTCGTACGCGTTCAGCTCCGCGGCCCCGGCCCGCTCGCGCCAGCCGCCTCCTGCGCTCGGGTAGGGGAGCACGCGCAGCCCGGTCAGCCCGTCGCGCCGGAAGTGCACCACGGCGTGGTCGGAGAACGCGTCGATCTCCAGGAGCCGGGTGTCCTCCCGGTGGGCGATCAGCGGCGTCCACGTGCCCGGGTCGTCGAGCGAGGCCGTGGCCAGCTCGAAGTTCTCGGCGTTCTCGTTGTGGAGCACGTAGAAGAAGTCGCCCGCGTGCTCGACGCCGTACTCGACGCCCGTCGTGCGCGGGCGCACGATCCGGAACTCACCCGTCGGGTCGCTGGCGTCGAGGATGCGCACCTCGCTGGTGATCTTGCTGCCCGCGCCCAGCACGAGGTAACGCTCACTGCGGGTCAGCCCGATGCCGACCCAGTAGCGCTCGTCGCTCTCTTCGTAGACGAGCACGTCCTCCTGGGTGCCCAGGGTGTGCCGGTAGACCTGGTACGGGCGCCAGGCGTCGTCCACGCGCGTGTAGAAGAACGCCGAGCCGTCGGCGGACCAGGCGCCGCCGTAGAAGATGTCCGCGATCTCGTCGGACAGCAGCTCGCCGGTCTCGAGGTTCTTGAACCTCAGGGTGAAGCGTTCGTCGCCCTTGTAGTCGGTGGAGTAGGCCAGCATCGTGCCGTCGGGCGAGACGGAGCTGGTGCCGACCGAGAAGAACGCGCTGTCGCCCGCGAGCTCGTTACCGTCGAGGATCACCATCTCGCGGTCGAGCCGCTGACCCGGGGTGATCTCGGGGGGCGCGTCGCTGTCGGCGGGGACACGGCAGGAGACCGCGTACTGCTTGCCTTCCTCGGTACGCGTGAAGTACCACCACGCGCCCTTGCGGCTGGCCACCGACAGGTCGGTCTCCTGCGTGCGGCCCTTGATCTCCTGGAAGACCTGCTCCTGGAGCTCGGAGAGGTGAGCGGTCTCCTGTTTGAGAAAGTCGTTCTCCGCCTCCAGATAGGCGGTCGTATCAGGATCTTCCTTGTCGGCCAGCCAGGCGTACTCGTCGATGACGGTGTCGCCGTGATGGATGCGCTCAGTCGGGACCTTCTTCGCCACTGGCGGCGTGTAGCTGCTCACGGGGGGAGTCTATGTTCGGCCGTGATCGTTCTGTGGCCGGGGAAGATGGCGAACGCGTCCCGAGCGCTCAGGAGCGCTGCTAATCTTTAGAAGCCGACACGGTGCGGCGCAACCCACTTCCTTCACTCCGGTGACTTTGGTGTGTTGCCGCCCTGCCGCCGGTAATCCCTTGAGACTCGCTGGTCTGGAGATCGATTCGCAAATCGGTCGAGCGGCTGGTAAGTTAGAGGGGTTGTCCCGGAAACAGGACAGAGCTTAATTCCCGCAGGTCGAGCAAGTCCGGTCAATTTGACAGAGGCTTGAACGGCTGAAAGAATTAAGACACAACGAAAGAACGCAGAACGAAATGAACGCCCCCAAGCCGGGATCGTGAACGATTCAGGTGACGGTGTACGCGTCCGTTTCTTGAGAACTCAACAGTGTGTTAAAAGCCAGTGCATGAAATACCATGCATAACCCCGTCGAAACGGTTTCGGCTGTTTTGATGGATTCCTTTTTGGTTGGGATACAACCACTTTTCCAAGCATTTTTTGGAGAGTTTGATCCTGGCTCAGGACGAACGCTGGCGGCGTGCTTAACACATGCAAGTCGAGCGG